>CALUVE010000007.1 GCA_944324135.1 Candidatus Gastranaerophilales bacterium
GGCTCTGCCTGAAAGTCCTTTTTTCTCAAGTAATTTGGAATAGTATGCATCTTTAAATTGTTCTTTTGGCTTATGAACCAGTTCTGAGAGCATATTACGCTTGCCTTTTGGAATGAAAGCTCTCCTTACGAGATTAACAGGATAAGCTGCAACACGGTAAAGCAATGTACCTGCATCATGTAAGGCTTGTTTGCGAGCTTCTTTTAGAGATTCAGTCACTATTCTGTTTATATTTTCAGGTCGGGTAACCTCTGCCATTGCATCATCAACCCAGCTTTTCACAGACGACTCAACTATTTTAGGCAACTCAGTCCTTATATTATTTATTGCACGCTGTTTTGTTAACGGCATAACAAGAGCCTCCCAGGTATCAAGTGCAGCTTGATGTTCTTTGCCTGATTTGCCTTTTGTTAATGAATGCAATATCGTATATGACGCATTTCCCGGTTCTTTTGTATCATCAGCAAGTCTTGTTAACGCCTGTAAAAATTCTTTCTTTTCTCCTCTGGATTTTCCTGACAATATTTGCGACAGTTGTTTTGCTGTCCCTTTTGATGCTGTACGAGCAACTTGTTTTGATGCTCCTAAATACTCATAAAGTTTGATTGCAACTTTCCCGACTGCTTTCATTTTCCCCTATTCCCCTTTTTGTGTTTTTATTAAATCCCCTTTATGATTTAATAAAAACATTTTGTTCTTAAAAATTGCCTGTAGAAAAAAAAGACACGCAAGGAATGAACCTCTGCGTGTCTTTTGTGTAAATTTATTGTTATCTACGGATTAGTGGCAAAGTGAGCATTGACCACTGCAAGTGCAGTTCAAAGCTTCTTTTGCTTCTTCCATTCTAACCTTGATACGTCCGTCTACTGCGATACCTTCGCCTGTTGCTTCTGAAATCAAAAGCGGGTTGATATCGAGTTCGTCAATGAATTTGAAGTCATTAACGAGTTGTGACAATCTGAGTAATGTTTCTTGAATTTGTCCGATTTGTGCTGGTTTTGTACCTCTTGCACCTTCTAACAGTTTGTATGCTTTTACTGATTTAATCATTTCTTCAGCATCAACATCTGTCAAAGGAGCAATTCTGAATGTTACATCTTTCATAACTTCTACGAATACGCCGCCTAAACCGAACATCATCATAGGACCGTATTGAGGATCTGTTGCAATACCGCAAACCATTTCGCGGCTGCCTTTTACCATTTCCTGAATAATTACGCCCTCAAGTCCGTCGAGCAATCCTTTTGCTTCCAATCTTTCAAGCAAACCTTTGTATTCTTTTCTCAACTGTTCTTCAGACTTGATGTTAACAACAACACCGCCTACATCTGTTTTGTGAGATGTTGTTTTAGAAGTCATTTTCATTACAACAGGATATCCGATTGAATTTCCGAGTTCAACAACTTCTTCTTCATTAGTTGCAAGACCGTATTTGCAAGCTCTGATTCCGTAAGCTTGAAGTACATCGATAGATTCCAATGTTGTAAGTTGAGCACGGCCCTCTTGAATAGATTTTTTGATAATATTTTCAACTTTAGCTCTGTCTACATCGTAGCAAGGAATTTTACCCTCAGGTCTTTCCATCCAGAGTCTTTGTTGATTCAATCTGTTCAAACCGTCAGCAGCTTGTTCTGCGTACATAAAGAACGGCATATTAACATTCATATCAGAAAGTTTTGAGAAGAATTCATTCTTAGTCATAAATACGCCGATAATCGGTTTTTGAGGATTTTTAGCCTTAATTTCCATCAAAGCTTCCGCAACATCTATATCTTTCAAACCGAGGAACGGAAGATAAATTGTGATAATCATATCAACATTTTCATCAGCAATAACAGTTTCCAAAGTTTGTTTGTAGTGTTCGATAGGTGCAGATGCAATCATATCAATAGGGTTTTTAACAGAAGCTGCAGCCGGCAGGAAACTTCTCAATTTTTCTTTTGTTTCATCAGAAATTTTAGCCATTTGCATACCGTATTCGCAAACAGCGTCTGTAGCCATAATACCAGGGCCGCCGGAGTTAGTGATGATAGCTACTCTGTCGCCTTTCGGGATAGGGCAGTTTGCGAATACTTTTGCTGTTTCAAACAAGTTTTGCAAAGAGAACTCTCTGATAACACCTGATTGTTGTAACAGAGCAGCAGCAGCCTTGTCAGCACCTGCTAATGAACCTGTGTGAGAAGATGCAGCAGATGCACCTGCAGCAGAACGTCCTGATTTCAAAGCAAGGATAGGTTTCTTTTTAGAAACTCTTGATGCCAATTTTCTGAAATTAGCAGGGTTCTGGATTGATTCCATATACAAAAGAATTTGTTTAACGTCATCATCATTTTCCCAGTATTCGATAGCAGTTTCAGCGTTAACATCAGCCTGGTTACCTATTGAAATAAATTGAGCAAAACCAAGGTTAAGGTCTTTTAAAATATTCAAAATACCGCCGCCCAAAGCGCCTGATTGAGAAACAAAACCGATGTTTCCGCGTTCAGGAAGAGATTCGGCAAAGCAGCCGTCCATTCTGACTTCAGGGTTAGTATTAACAACACCTAGGCAGTTTGGACCAACGCATCTCATACCGTATTCTTTAATTTTTGCAACTAGTTGTTTTTCGAGTTCAGCACCCTCTTTGCCTGTTTCTTTGAAACCGGCAGTGATGATACAAAGCCCTTTGATACCTTTTTCGTTGCACTGGTCAATTGTAGATAAAACGAATTTAGAATTAACAACGATAAGAGCAAGGTCAACATCTCCAGGAATTTCGTTTACTGTTGTATAAGCTTGTAAGCCTTCAATAATTCCGCCTTTAGGGTTAACCGGATAAATTTTACCGTTGAATTTGTATTCCTGCAATCGTTTCATAATATCAGAACCGATTGTATGTTCTTTTGTTGAAGCACCGATTACTGCAATGGATTTCGGTTTCATAATTTTGTCTAACAAAGTCATTTTTTTGTCCTTTCTTTTCGTTTGATATTTGATTTATTATCTCTCTTTTTTATTTTCTGTTTTGTAAAAAACTTATGGTTCAATTTCCATAACATTTAAAAATTTTTGCCAAACATTATCAGCAAACTTTTGCAATTTTTCAGTAAAAGTTTTTGGTTGTTTTTGCAATTTTTCTTCGTGTTCACGAATAGTTTTTTCAGCTACTGCATCGTATAAATTAGCATTTTCAGCAACAAGATATTCTGTTTTCAAAGAATTTTTTTTGAGAACATCTTTTTCACTTTGAGCAATAATGCTGACAGCTTTCTTAGCATGGTTTTGTTTTATAAACAAATCGAACGGTTTATCAGCAATCATTTTTTCCAGAGCATTATAAGATTCTCTGACATATTTAGCCGGAAGATAGCTTAAATCACCCGGGGTAATGAAAACTTTTCCATTGAAATTTTGTTTGTTTTGTTGAGAATTTGAAATAGATTGAACCTGCATATTTACACTCCTTATGAATAACCGTTAGGAATCCATTCTCTGACACGGAGTTTTGCGCCCAAATCATTGCTGATTTTTTCGCAAGCTTCGATATCAAGATGTCTGCCTTTATAATTTTCTACGATACTGGTAACAGTTTTAATACCTGCATCTGAACATGATTTTATGAAATTTTTAACCTCATCATAGGCGTTGTCAAATTTGGGGTTAGAAAGTTCGTTATACTCTTGAGATGTCGGAGCATTCAAGCTGACAGAAATTTCATCAATCAGTCCGACGAGTTCGGGAGCAACATTTCTTTTATAAACGAAATTTGCATGACCGTTAGTATTTATTCTTGTTTTAATTTGTGGATAATTTTGTTTGATAAAAAGAGCTACATTTTTCAAAATATCAAGCTTAAGCATAGGTTCGCCGTAACCGCAGAACACAGCTTCATTTTTGAAATCATCACCGGCTTTATTTAGAACAGAGCGGAACTGGGAGATGACATCCTCTGCAGAAAAATCTTCAGAATCAAGCCACAATTCCTGACCGCAAACATCGTCTTTGTCATTTCTCAGGCAAAAAATACAATTGTTTGTACATCTGTTTGTTAAATTTATGTAGATTTTATTATCTAATAAATAAACTAAAGTATTTGCCATTATTACCCTTTCCGATGTCAAAATTATCTCACAGGCAAAAATATTTTACAAGAGCGAAATCAGGGATATTCTAAAGTATTCTGTTCTACTGAAAGCCCAAACCTTAAGTAATCTTTCCTCAAAAATCTTGGTTCTAAGCAGATTTTTCTACTGCGCTGCCAGCCTCATATCCGGGAACTGTCAATACAACAGGTACAAATCTTGCTATAGCAGACCAGAATTTTGATTCCGGTGCCATTATTGATGCAGCCAGACATACATCATCAAGGTGCGGTGCAAAATCTGTTGCTTTGATGTCTCTTTCAACTTCTTTTTTGTATATTTTTTCATTTATAAAGTTGGAAACTTTATTTCCGGTAACAATGCCGGTAAAAAGCGCGCCCGCTGTAACAGCGAGAGTAGGGACAGCTTTTATCATACCATTTATAATTTTAACGGCTTTGTTTGTTCCGCTCAGCTGCGGCATAGCATTTGTAACAATTTTTTGAATACTCTTGCCGGATTTTAACTTCATATCTGAATAAACCAGTCCGGTGCCGCCTATTGCACATATCGGGATAAGAATATTTCCGACAAGTTGATTTAGACTTTCTCTGGCTTTTGCTTTTATATTTTTCTTGTCGTCGACAATAGCTCCGCCTGCAAACCCGCCGGCTACAGAGGCAACCCCGAGGGTTAAAATTTCTGCAGTATCATAATGAACTTTTGTCTTAGGGTCAATATTGAAAATAGCCCAATTTTTCAATTTAGAAGTCAGAATTTTTACCGGATTCAATGAATAGCCCTGTCTTTTTGAAATCAACGCAGTTGCTGTTGCAACACCGAGTGCCGAACCTAAAAAAGCTCCGCGTTTCACATGTTTTTTATCTGTCAGCTGCTCTGATGCAGAAAATTCTTGCTGTTTTTGTGTCGTTTTATTTTTCAAATTATAATATGCAGAGCCGCTGTTTAGTGTTTGATAATTTTTAACAGAACTAACTACCATAATGTCATCTTCTTTCTTCTATATCATACATAAAACACATAAAAAAAACTATTGCTATTTGAATGAAAAATTTAACAATTCTTAATTATTGTCTGTGATACACTATATATCGTAAGATATGTTAAGCAAGATTTACAAAGCGTAAAAGCCAGAAATATCAAAGGAAAAACACTTTATATTGCGGAATATAAATACGCAGACAGGCAAATTTTTATATTCACGTGTATTAAGTAAATGTGATATGTGTGCGAGAAAAATATAAAGTATGTCGACAAAAATACAACCAACTTTAATTAATACGAACCCTCAAACCATCGGACAGTATTCTATACCGCGCAGATTTGTACGTGGTCTGGCCAGTCACACCATGGCGCCGTTGATTTTGCTTGAAGCATTCGTAACCGGCGGCAGAACCATTCAGGCTTATGACAGAGGCGGATTTGAAGAGGCAAGAGAACGTTTCACAGAAGAAGCCATTGGAGCCGCATTCTGGTTTGGCGGAGTAAAAGGGTTCAACGCAATGAACGATTACTTTGGCAAAAAGATTTTGAGTCTTCCGACAGCAGCGTTTGACGTTGGTAAAGACAGAGTAAGAAATCCGCTGGTGAACTTTATCCGTAAATATCCGAGATTTACAGATAAAACTCTCGGTATTTTCAAATGCCTGAAAGTCGGTTCAAGTATTTTGCTTGCAAACGCACTTGTCGGTTTTGTTGTGCCTAAGATTAACCAGCATATAACCGCACAAATCCACGAAAAACGCATGGAAGAGATGAAAGAAAATCCAAGAAAGTATGTATTTGCAAATTCGCGTATCAAACTGAAAAACTATATAGAAAAAATTAATACAAAAGATGATGAAAAAGATTTGACATTTGAGGGTAGCGGAGTCCAGACAATGCTTTCTCTCGCCCATAACTTTGAAAACAATCCGACCTATCAGCTTTTGTCAACAGACGTAGGTATAGCCGGCGGACGTGCAATCAGTTCAAGAAATAACCATGAAAGAACTGAAGTTCTCTGGCGTGATTTGTCATCAATATATTTCTACATGTTCAACATGCCTAATATGAACAGATGGCTGAATATGATTGAGCAGGGCGGACGTAAAACAAGACTTAATCCTGTCGCCGCAAAACAAATTCATGACGTAATGATGGAATACTTAAAACAAAACGGCGGGCAGATGAAGCCTGATGACTTTGCGGAATTAATCTATGGTGACAGCCATAAATCACATTTGATATCGGATTCAATGTCGCGTAAATTCAAACACGGAATCATTAATCTTGACGATTTCATTGAAACTGTTAAACATGATTTCCCTGCAGATGCAGCGAAATATGAAGATTTGGCAAGACGTATGTCCAAATTGCAGCCGTCTGTTGATGGTGTTAACATATTAACCAAAATGCAGGTAAAAGATATCTTCCGCGGCGGCGTTTTGAATTCTCCTGAATTTATAGATAATATTTATAACATTGAAACCGGCGGAGCGCATTGTGATCCGTTTGCTTACGTAAACAACAAGCATCTTGAAACTCTTAAAGAGGATGTTTACCATTATGCAAAACATGTTGTAAACGAGGCAAAAGATGCCGGAGTAGACATCACTGAAAAATTATTGAAAAAAATAAACTATAAAAACTTTGCATTCAATATGTTCAACTGGGGTACAGGTTTTGCAATTTCAGCTATATTCTTGTCGACAATTATCCCGAAAGTTCAATACTGGATAACAAAAGTGACGACAGGTCAGAATGAATTCCCGGGCACAGCTGATTACTCAGCCGAAAAATTGGCTGATGCAGCAAAAAATAAAGAAACCTCAACTGCTGGCCATTCCAAATCTGCTGAATTAATACGATAAGAATAAAAGATTTAAAAACTAATTTTACTTTTCTTTTAAGATATCTATTACAATATCCAAATCGTCAAGGATTGGCTGAGCCTTTTCATAAATTTCACGTTTGAAATCAGCGTCGTAATTGTGCGCTCTAACCTGCATATCAATTTTAGCCTGCATTGCTTCTTTGACACGTTCAGGCATATTCAAGGCTGTAGGATTGTCACTTGACAGATTTTCGTAATATTTATCCAAAAAGTCCGGACTAATACGCTCTGTCCAGTTTGTATCATTAGTTGTGCCGGGCACGTTGTAAACTGCATCCTCGTCTGTTATCCCGAGCAAGTCGTCATGAGATATCTGGAATTTTGGAGTTGTCAAAAGTTCTGAGAACTTGGCAAATGTCCACTCTCTGTCGTTTGAAAGATAGAGATTTTTACGCTCTTCTCTAATTTTTGCAATATTAGGGCGCGAATCATCCATATTCAAATAACCTGCAAGATAATCCACATTCCAAGGCCATGATTCTCTTGTGTATTCGCCCTGAGTGCCGTTTTTCAAATCACCGATACGTTTCAGGTAATTCATAGTTGCACCCTGATCATGTGTGCTGATTACAAACCAGTTATTCTGTCCGCCCTCATTCATTACATCTTCCGCACGCTCCCAGTCTATATTTGTAATCTTAGGCAGCTTAAGCTCATTGTAGACAAGTTTGAATCTTTCAGGATATGTGCAAACATCTTCCCAGACAGCATCTTCTTTATGAATGCCATGACGTTCAAATATAGGCAGAACAAGATGCTGCAATAATTTCGGATAATCCCAGTATTTGTCATATTCTTCTCCCGGATTAGCAGGATTGCGCAATTCCGAGATGTATTTTTCGATGTTTTTGTTCTTGTTATGCGGCGGATAAGTGAAGAAATCTTCGTCTTTTGCACTTTTCTTCATAATATATGGTTCAATCAACCCCATAACGTGGTCAACTCTAATCCCCTCATTAAATTCCAGTGCTGCTTCAATTTTTTCTTCGAGGAATTTACCGCCGATATTCAAATCATATCTGCCGTTTTTGAAGATTTTTTTAGGATCAAGAACCTGAATTCTCCAACGCTGTGACGGTTTGTTATTTTCTCTTGCGCCCATCTCCCAGTCATCAAGGAAAGCTTCTTCGTAGCGCCACGCATCCATTTTCGAACATCCGACAAGCAAATCATTTATGTTTTTAACTCCGAGCTGCTCTCTCCACTCTTTGTTTTCTTTTATTTGCTTTGTAATTAAAAATTGCTCAAATTTATACTGCTCAATTGGATTTTTGTTGTATTTATAAAGCTCTTGATAATAATTAATTGCATCTTTATTACCGTTGTCAAGACGTTTAATCAGGTGATGATCTTTATCTGGCCATTGTTCATAATCATCAGTGCCGTACTTGTTGGAAAGCACCTGAAAAATAGCCTCGTCTGTTAATCTGTCCTCATTGTTATTTTTATTCAGAAAACTAATATATTCCCGCTCGAGAGCCAGTGCCTGCGGCTGGCCTTTGGCAAGATTTTTGCGGTAGTTCTGGAAAACTTCCTTGAGTGCTATATCGTAGGTCTGCTCTGCAGCTTTAAAATCCGTCCGTTCATAATTCTTGTCCGTAATTTCAAGCGGCTTTGTAACTTCATTATAAGTATCTTTTGAAAGCAAATTTCCGTATTTGTAACTTGTTAAATCAAGCAAATCTATAAACAGTCTGTTTTTTGCGAATGCAGACGACTTATATGGTGAATTCACACCTTTTTCAAGATCACCGCAAGGGCCTAATTGCTGCGCATTAAAACCATATAACGCCAAAAATTTTGTCCACTCTTTCGCTCCGTTTCCGTATGGTGAGCCGATGTTTGTATTTCTGTCATAAGCAGGGAAACACGAACCGTGAGTAATTACAGCTCTCTCTTTTGTCCCCATAAAATCATAAGCCTTGTTCATTGTATTTTGCACAAAAGGCTCCTCTACCCGTGTCGGACGACGACCGAACACCACGGGATATCCCATGTTACCGTTCCTAATTCCACTAACTTGCATATTGTTTTTAAACCCCTAACAAATATATTTTTGCTATTTAATCTTTAATCTTTTTCAACTATTTTATCTATATTGATGCTAAAATCTCCAGTTGACAATTACATCCTATTTCCTCCCTAGCTAATACAACTATATCTCTTATATAATTTGATAACAAAGTGAATAATAAATGTCTGTACTCCATCGGAACTACTAATTTAACACTATCTACAAGACCTAACTGCTCTGATTTCTTGTTAATTTTAGCGGCAATTTCTTCAGCAAATTCGCCGTTGATACGGACTACATCGTCTGTTTCATCAAAACTTTCTTCTAATAAATCGATTGTTTTGTCTGATAAATCAAAAACAGACATAACTCCGTCTTCGTTAATATAATTATTACAAATTTGTCTTGATAATGTCAAGCGAATTTTTTTCAACAAATCAATTTTTGAACTGTCCTCTGCGTAATCGTTAATCTGCTCGAAAATATAAGTGATGTCCTTAACCGAGACGTGCTCTTTAATTAAGCTTGTCAGAATAAATCTCAAATCAGACAAATTTATGAAATCAGGGATAATATTTTCAACCAAAAATTCATTTCTGCGGTTTACAATTTCTACATATTTCTCAACATCATTGTAATCCAGAAGTTCATCAACATGTTTGACTGCAATGTACTCAAGTGCTCTGGCAATATATTCGGCACCGTTGATACCTTTTTCCCAAAAATCTTTTGTACGTTCTTTTTCTATCCATATTATATTTTTGCCTGTAACACCATCAACATCTCTTATTATATTTTTCATTTTTTTATCAAGGTGCATATCATCGGCAAAAAACATTACATAATTTGGATAAACTGTTGCACTATAGACAGCAATTCCGCGGACTTTTATACAAAATTCAAACGGGTTAAGATTTTCATCGTCTTGAAAGACAATTTTCGGAATAACATATCCGAGCTCATCTGTTAGTTTAAGGCGTGATTTTACGGTTTCGGAAACCAAATCCTCGCCTGAAGTTTCCGCATCCTGATCAACATAGTCAAGAAGCTCTTCACTCAAATGAATAGAGAGTTTATCCTCTTTCAGCCTTGAAT
The DNA here is from genome assembly GCA_944324135.1 of Candidatus Gastranaerophilales bacterium. GTDB lineage: Bacteria > Cyanobacteriota > Vampirovibrionia > Gastranaerophilales > Gastranaerophilaceae > CALUVN01. Next base: position 10,067 of record CALUVE010000007.1, read on the forward strand.
ACATAACATCCGGAGATGTTGCTTTTGAAAGTTTGATTTTTAATTCATCAAGTTCTTTCAAACCGGCAGATATTTTATCATTAAGTTTTTTTCTGCCGACAGAGGCAGGAGCTTCGCCCTCTAATTCCTTTTTGATTTTGGCAATACTTTCTTTCTGATTGCGGATTTTAGATTGAATTTCAATACAGTTTTCATACGGAGTAAGCTCTGGAGAAAGCATTTTTTCCATCTGGCTTTTGAATGTTGAAATATTGATTACATCGGCATCCTTATCCGAATCGTCTGCTTTCGCCTCGCAGGTAAAAATGCAGTTAAATTTGAATCCGTCGTCTGCTTCGACTTCATTCATGCTGTATAATTCCCAGCCGTTCATAGACATTTCGTTCAGTAAATTTTGCAATTCCTGTGGATTTTCGCTGGAACAGGTTCTTATAATATACTGCATTTTTTTGTTATACATAAAAGGAAACTCCTTATTTTTTGTCATTTGCTATGAGAATTTTCAATGCCTCAACAGCGGTTTTAATTGCCTTGTCAGTATCGTGGAACACAGGATTTTGGAGACCTGCTTTTTCTCTCTCCTGATTTGCAACAGTGAGGAAGATTGAACCGACTTTTACTCTGCGAAAACTGCCGACAACAAAAAGTGCCGCAGATTCCATTTCTGACGCCAGACACCCGAGACGTTTCCAAGCTTCCCATTTATTTGTGAGTTCATAACTTACCGGCATTCTGTCAGGATTATGCTGTCCGTAAAAAGAATCCTTACACTGGACAATCCCTGTATGGTAATCCGAATCTGATTTTTTTGCTGCATCAATCAACGCATTCACAACATCAAGGTTTGCGACAGCCGGAAATTCAATCGGTGCATATTCTTTTGTGGTTCCTTCCATACGCACCGCACCGGTTGCGATAACAAGATCGCCCCCTTTTACGTCAATATCAATTCCGCCGCAGGTACCGACTCTGATAAATGTTTCAGCGCCGATATTAACAAGTTCCTCCAGCGCAATTGATGCAGATGAACCGCCGATTCCTGTTGATGTAACGCTGACTTTCTCGCCGTTAAGATAACCTGTATAGGTTGTATATTCACGGTTATCAGCAACAAGTTTTGCATCATCAAAGTATTCAGCAATTTTTTTACAGCGTTTCGGGTCGCCAGGCAAAATAACATATTTACCGACATCTCCGGATTTTAAACCTATGTGATATTGTTCACCGTCAAGAGAATATTTCATTGCTGCTCCTTAAAAAGTTCCGCTTTTCAGTTTTTGGATAACCAGATCGGTAATATCAACACCGCCTACAAAAATTACTCTAAAATCTACAACAGCGTCAAGTTTTTGTTCAACAAGAACCTGTTTTGTTGCAGCTTGAATTTTGTTGTAAACCTGTTCTTCTTTTTGTGCTCTCAAAGTCATCAGAGCTTGTTCTTTTGTTTTAAATTCTCTTGCTGTTTGTTCTTCAAAATTTTGTTTTTTCAAAGGTGTATCAAGAGCTTTGTATTGTTTTTCTTTATCAACCATATATTGTTGAAGTTCAAGAGCTTTTGCATCAACTTCTTTAATTGCAGCCTGAGCAAAAGAGTAGTTGTCCTGCACCTTTGCATAATTGATGTAGCCTACACCTGCAGCATCAGCATTTGTGCCGAGTGTAAAAAACAACCCTGCTGTGAGTGCGATAGCCGCTAAACCAAATTTTTTCATATTTTCCCTCCTATATGTTTATTAATATAATATATCACCTACACCAAATGTAAAGTATCCGTTTTCATTGCCGTTTTCACCCGGATTTGTAAGCGGAATACCGTAGTCGATAGAGAGCGGTCCCATGCCCGGTACATAGAGTTTCAAACCGATACCGACTGAAACTGCTTCCATCGGTCTGTCGTAGATTGTATCCGTAACTGTCGGCCCGAATACTTTACCGGCATCAGCCCAGACTGTGAATCTTAAGTTATGCAGGAATTTAATCCTGGTTCTATCCAAAAACGGTATCGGTGTTGCAAATTCTGCAGAACCCATTACAAATGCGTTACCTGTACCGACGCCGCTCATTTTGAAACCTCTGATTGTGTAAGGGCCGCCTAATCTATATGCCATTACTTCTGGCATATCATCACCGTGGATTTTGCCGCCGCCCTTAACAGTGAATGAAAGTGATGACTTCTTAGCAATCGGAATGTACTGTTTAATCATACCGGAAAGTTTCCCGTGGGTTTTATCAAATCCGTCAAGCCCGAATTCTTCATCAAATCTCAAGCTTGCCATTGTACCGCGTCTTGTGACAACAGCAGAATCTCTTGTGTCATATATCAATGCAGGGCTGACAGACAGGAACAGACCGCCTTCCAATTGTTTTGCACGTTCGGCAATCGGAATATGATATTTGTTATACATACCGGAAATTTTTCCATAATCGCCTTCACTTACATCAATGTTTTCAACACCGAGAGATAAGGTTGAAGTCAGGTGTCTGTTCTTCTTAAATCTGTGTGCAACTGTAGCCTCGCCGCCGATTCTGCGTTCTATAGCGAGCGGAACCTGATAGCTGCCGAAGTCTCTATAGAAAATTTTCGCCATCAGTGAGGTATCAGCATTCAAAAAGTACGGTTCAAAGAAGCTCAATTCAGCCTGCAAGTTCATACGTCTTTTGATTGCCGCGTCACTAAGAATTACACCGGTACCGGCTAAAGCGTTCAAAGATAATCTCTGGTTTCTTCCTCGGAAGTTGTTATCCGCAATACCTGCTGAACCGAATACACCTGTGACTGAATCCAGACCGCCGCCGACAGATATACTTGCTGTTCTCTGTTCGTCAACACTGATTGTAATATCGTAGACATCTGGATTGTCAGGATCAGGCTCTATCTCTCTTGTAACATCCTTGAAAGCCTGGGTCGCATATAATCTGGACAAATCTTCTTTCAAAAGATTTTCGTTATACACCATGCCGGGCTCTATCAAGACATTACGTTCAATAACGAAATCTTTTGTTTTTTCGTTGCCGGCAATCATGATTTTCCCGACAGTGCCCTCTTTGATGTCGATATTTATAGTTCCGTCCGGATCATCCGTAATAGAATCAACCCTTGCGAGGATATAACCCTTTGAACTGTAGCACTCCTGAATTTTTGCAATCGCTTCGTTTATTTTTGAAATATTTTGCGGCTTGCCTTTCATAGGAGTTAAAAATTCGAGTATTTCTTCAGTAGAGACAACTGTATTTCCCTCAATGGTGAAATCAGTAACGGGCGCATTTTCTTCTACAATAATTTTAAGGGTAATAGTACCATCGGCATTTTTTACAGGAATAGCTTTCATTCTTTCAGAAAAATAGCCCATCTGATAAATAGATTTTAAGTCAGTTTGAAGAGCTTCTCGATTATAAGCCCCGCCTTTTTGCAGGCTCATTACGGATAGAATAGCATCCGGAGATACAACGTTAGCACCGTGAATTTCAATATCTTTAATGTACTTTTCATTCTGCGTTGCTGCGGCCGCGGCTTCCTGAGGGGCATCTTTTACGTCATAGTCAAGGCTTTTGTCACCCCATAATTCATCTGCCGCAAGGGAATATGTCGGACACATTAAGAGTAATGCCAGTGTTATTATTAACTTATTAATATTTTTTGAATTCAAAAATCTCTTCCCTTAAACTCAAGAAGTACTATTCCTACAAAATATTATAGTATAAATCTGAAAAAAGTAAAAACTTTATTAGAAAAATCATATATAATTATTACATATTGTTACTCAAATTTAAAACTTTTTTGTAAACATCATTTTTATTCGCGCCGTACAATTCTGAAATTATTACGGAAATATCTTTTGCAGTAAAATTTTTAGACATAAGACACATAATTTTGTCATCAATATCATCACAGTTAGTATAATTTTTATCTCTATAAACCATGGCAACAATTTCGCCTTTTACAGGATTTTTTTCAAAATATTCTATAACCGCGCCGACATTATCAATCACAACTTCTTCAAAAATTTTTGTCAATTCTCTGCCGATGGCAACTCTTGAATCAGGACGGAGTTTTTTGAGAATATCCAGAGTTTTCAAAAGCCTGTTCGGAGATTCATAGAATACGGTGTCAGAATATTTATGTTCAGAAAAAACTTTTTCAATAGCGGCTTGTGTTTTTGGAAGAAATCCTGCAAATGAGAAAGTTTCATCTTCCCGCGGCACCTGAGAAAGAAATGTAACAACAGCGTTTGCACCAGGGAGCGCTGTAACTTTAACATCATTTTTACGCAGTTCTTCAACCAGAACAGCCCCCGGATCGCAAATCAATGGGGTGCCGGCATCAGATACCAGAGCCATTTTTTTACCGCTTTTTATAATTTCAAGAAACGAATTTAAACGTTCTTTCTCATTATATTTATGGTAAGAAAGACATTTTGTTCTAATGTCAAAATGGTTCAGAAGTTTTTGGGTCACGCGGGAATCTTCGCAGGCGATAATATCCACGGATTTCAAAACTTCAATGGCTCTGTTCGTTATATCACCTAAATTCCCTATAGGTGTCGGGACTATGTAAAAATCATATTCTTTCATACAAAAATTTTAGCATAAATAACGAATTTTCACCGGCTGCGCATAATTAATTAAACAAGTATTCATTTTTAGCTTTTGTTTTGTCAAGAATAATTCTGTATTCAACAGAAACAGGAGTAGGTTTAGCAGTTTTTACGGAATTAATAAAAGCTTTTGCGTTATGAGGTTTCTGCCCGTCAAGGAAAACTTCGGATTCAGCAACATCCATCCTTGCAGGAACAATCAAACCGCTTTCGGTAATTTTTTCGCTAACATGTTTTGATGCCAGATATTGAACAAATTTAAGCGCACCCTCAGGATTATCCGAATCAGCAGAAATTGCCCAGCCGGAAGCATCCAGCGGAGTCACGCTGCCCGCAGTTCCGACAGGGAAAGTTACAACATCCCAGTCAAAATTTATCTCTTCCCGAAATTTCGGAACAATCCACCGGCCTGAAAGATACATACCCAAACGTCCCTGCATAAACATCTGCGCCATTGTTGCACTTGCACTTTCAGATTTTAACGGAGCAACATGATATTTCTTCCTCAAATCAGCGTAAAATTGGAGCCCCTCAAGGCTTTCTTTTGATTCGGAAATATCAACAGATAAATCATCCGAGAGCAAACCGCCGCCAAAACTCATCAGGTACGGCAGATAAAACAGAACATCCTCTTCAAAACTTATCCCGAAAATATCCGGCGGAGAAGAAAGTTCTTTAGCATCCTCTAAAAACTCCTCCATAGTCCAGCCGCCTTTAGGAAAAGGAGTATTATTACTTTTAAAAATATCCTTGTTATAAAAAATTACCAGAGTCGAAATATCCCTGGGCACCGCATAACAATCCCCCCGCCAGGATAGTGCTTTTATTGCTTCGGGATAAAATTCATCTTTGTCAAAGTCGCTCTCTTCAAATTTTCTTAAAAGCCCTGCATTTGCATAAACAGGCAGATACTGATTGTTCAAAAAAATTACATCAGGCGCTTTTTTAGAGGCAAACAGCAGGTGAATTTTCTGGAAATAATTCTGCGGGATATGCATGAATTCAATTTTTATATCCGGATTTTCTTGCTCAAATTCTGCGATGAGGGGTTTTAAAATCTCAACTTCTGATTTAGACCCCCAGCTGGCAAATTGAATTACGTCAGAATTATCTTTTCTGCCGCCGCAGCCGCACATAAAAAGCATCAGAAATATTGACCATACAACTAAAGCAACTCTACCGTACACAGCTCTCTCTCAATCAGTGATTACATTTCAACGAGTACGCCCATTTTTTCTTCATCAACTTTTACCAGAGAACGGTAGCCGTCAGCTCTGACCATAAAGACATTCGGCTGGTCTCTGCGAACCTGCAATGGTTTTTCTATATTGTTATCAAATTTTTTCAGAACAAATACTTCATCTTTAACACGTCCGACAAGTGCTGATGTACCATCAACGTTCACAACATAGAAACCTCTGTCGGCATCAATATTAAAACCTGATTTTACAATTAATCCGTCAAGGTAAGACTTTTTGTTTTCAGCAGTCTGCGTAATCGGATTTGAAAACTCATTTGAAGTATTAACATGTGGTTTTTGATACTTCATAGACGGTTTTACCTGAGCAAGACTTGCTGCAACCGATGTTTTTTCTGCTCTTGCAACAGGCGAGGTAACTCTTGCCGGCTCTTTAGCCTGCTCTTTCTGCGGTTCATTATCCAGTAATGAAAGGTATTCATCAACTGATGTGACTGTATAATCCTGTTCTGCTTTAACTTCTTCTATACCTTTTTCTGTAACTTCCGCCATCTTCAAATTTGCATCTGAAAGGCGTCTTACACTTGATGACAATTTTGAATCGCGAAGAGGTTCTGTTTTAATCTCAGTATCATCATCTGCAAGCATTTGAGCGGCTTTTTTATTCAAACTTTTTCTTCTGCTTGTTTCTTCAAGAGAAACACCTGATGCAAAAGCTTTCAGTTTAATAGTTTTTGTCATTTCTTCATGGATAACTTTGTCCTCTGATTTAATCAATTGAGGAGCAGGTTCAACCTCGCTGATAACAGGAGGCTTGTCATCCAGCTTTTCAATTTGTTCTATTGAAGTAACAATAGCTTTCGACTTAATTGATTTTTTGCCGGACTCTTTATCAGCATCAGGGGCAGCCATAGTACGCTCAAGTTCTTCGCGTTTTTCTTCGATTTCATCGTGCTGAGGCATACTGATGAATTTATAACGGGATTGACGTTTTGGTTTTTGAGTCTGGTTTGCATCTTTAGCAGGTGCAGATTTATCAAGGTATTTATTATATTTTTCCTGCCAAGAAAGTTCGTCGTTAGAAATAATTTCGTCATAATTTACAGGAACATCCGGACGATTGTTAAGATTTTCCATAAATGACTGTTTTAAAATATTTGAACGCTGAACAGAAGTTCTAATCATTCTGATAAGAGCAAGCAATCCGATTATAGGAAGCAATGCAACTGCAAGACCATACGGGAAACGATTCTGTGATTTTTGTTTTTCCTGTACAGGAGCTTTAACAGGAGCTGCATCCGGCTGTTTTTCGGCTTTAGCTTCTGATTTTTTAATCTGTTCATTCATTTCCGTCTTGATAGCTTCATTTGCTTCCGGAAGTTTTTCGGAAATTTTCGGAGCAGACGGATTTTCTTTTATGTCGACCGGCTCAAGTTTTACAGTTTTGCTAGGAGCCGGGGTATGTTTTTTCATAAGCTCTTCTGCACTGACTTCTTTGAACTGAATAGCAGGTTTTGTATTCTTTTTAACGGTTTTAGCCGGAGCCGGAGCTTTATTAACAGTTACAACTGTTTTTTGAGCTTCTACAGCTTTTTTCTGTTCAGAGACCTGAACTTCGCCGGACGGAATACGTGTTGTTTTAATGCCGTTAGCACGGGCTTTTGCAATAAGCTGCCTGTATTCGGTTTGTTCTTCTGTTACAGGACCGCTGGTCTGCATATTTGTTTTAATATTAACGGGCTTTTTAGTAATCAGGGTAACTTTTGTGTAACCGCCGGTTGAATCATCAACGGTTTTGATATCGACATCGGAAACAATATCACTGATTCCTGCAAGATCAGGCTTGCCGGACTGGCTGCCGGAAACATTCGGCATCAGTATAACATATTTGTTATCGGATTTTTTCGTTACAACAGGACTTTCAGATGTCGAACCTGTAGTAAACAATGTTACATCAACAGAATCGCCTGCTGATTTTTTAATATCCATTTGTACAAGTGAATTTTCATTTGCTCCGACGTAATTTATGGTGCTTAATGCCAATCCCAACAATAAAATTGCACTTAATATATTTTTCTTTTTAATCATTTTCTACCGTTAATATTTCCCTACTATATATTATATAATACTTGGGAAGAAAAAAAATTGCTACTTTGTTAAAAAAAAGATACTTTTATGTTAAGATTCGTATATGAAAAAAAGAATTAAATCCGGATTTGCAGCAATAATAGGACGCCCTAATGTCGGGAAATCAACACTTTTGAATAAAATCCTCGGTCAGAAAATTGTCATAACAACTGACAAAGCTCAGACAACAAGAAAAAGAATCAAAGGGATTTACACAACTGATGAGGGGCAAATAGTATTCATAGACACTCCGGGAGTCCATAAACCGTTGAATAAACTCGGAGAATTTCTTCTTGATGAAGCCAAAATTGCCGTACCTGACGCGGATTTGATTTTATTTCTGGTGGACGGTTCTGAACCTGCCGGAAAAGGCGATAAATGGATTGCGCAAAATATTCTGCAGACTGATATTCCTGTGATAATTGTTATGAATAAAGTTGACAAACTGAAAAAGCCGGAAAAAGTGGAAGAAAATCTGATATCTTACAAAACACTTTTTGAAAAAAACTATCCGGTAGTAAAAATTTCCGCCAAAACCGGCAGAAATATTGATACTCTTATAAAAAATATTTACAAAACACTTCCGGAGGGCGACCTGCTTTATCCTGAAGATATCGTCACCGAAGAAAGTATGCGTTCTGTGACAGAAGAAGTTATCCGTGAAAAAATTCTGCTCAACACTTCTGATGAAATTCCGCACTCTGTCGCAGTTCAGGTAAATTCTTACACTGAAGAAGAAGCCATTGACAGAATTACGGCAACAATCTACTGCGAAACAAAAAGCCAGAAAGGTATTTTGATAGGAAAAGGCGGAAATCTCCTGAAAAAAATCGGGACAGAAGCCCGACTTGAACTTGAAAAAATTGTAGAAAAAAAAGTTTTTCTCGGACTTGAAGTCAAAGTAGAAAAAGACTGGCGAAAAAAAGACAACATCCTGAAAAATTTCGGCTACGAACAGGAAAAATAAAATATTACCATTTGTAAAAAAGAGATTAAAAAACTAACAAAAATTTTTGTGCACGCTTTTTTAAAATGTCTAAAACAAGAAAGGACATCCCTGAAATGATTAAAGTAACACCAAAATTTCAAACAGCATACCAAAAAGCAATTGGTCAGCTTTTAGAACAGAGTGATAAAGATTACCGCAACCTCCAGCTTGCTATGAAAGCAAAACAAGCTCAGAAAACTCCGGTAAAACCTAATATGACTTACGCTGAAGCTTTAAAAAATTTCTTTGAAAACGGCGTGATGACATTATTAAAAAAATAACAAACAAATCTTACACCATAAGTCTTAACCATAACACGTGAAAATAAATACTTCTTTATGCTATAATTGAATTATGGATAGAAAAGCTTTTACAGACGTTAAACGTATTGTTATAAAATTGGGAACAAATGTAATCAGAGCTGATGACGGTTCAATGTCACTTCCGAGAATATTTTCTTTTATAGAAAATATCTCATCGCTTGTAAAATCAGGCAAAGAAGTAATTGTAATAACCTCCGGCGCTGTCGGCATGGGAAAAAAGAAACTCGGGCTTGAGAGCACTACAGGTACGGCTCTAAAACAGGCTTGCGCCGCAATCGGACAGTCAAAACTCATGGCAATCTATGAAAGCGGTTTTGATTCTTACGGGCTTGTGGCAGCTCAAATCCTTTTGACTGAAGATGATTTTTCAATAAGAACACGTTATCTGAGCCTTAGAACAACTATGAATAAACTTCTGGAACTTGGTGTCACCCCGATTATCAACCAGAACGATACAGTTTCAACTATAGAAATCGCACCGCGTTATGCAGATATGCAGGTTTGCTTTTCCGATAACGACAAACTGTCGGCTCTTGTCGCAAGCGAACTTGATGCGGATTTACTGATAATTCTATCAGATGTAGACGGGCTTTATGACAAAAATCCGAAAGAAAATCCGGACGCTAAAATTATAAATAAGGTTGACGAAGTTACTGATGAAATTTTAGCACTCGGCTCCGGAGCATCAGAAGGCGGCAGAGGTGGAATGATTACCAAACTCAAAGCTGCCCAGATGGTAACAAGATACGGCGGCCGAGTCCTGATTGCTAACGGGAAAGTGCCTTACATCATCAAAAAAATCTTTGACGGAGAAGAATATGGAACTATGTTTCTCCCGCAAAAAGAATCCCTCTCCGATAAAAAACGATGGATTGGTTATGCAACAAATATTATCGGAAAACTTGTCGTCAATGATGGAGCTAAAAAAGCACTGCTCAATCAGAAGAGCCTGCTGCCTATCGGGGTTGTTGATGTAGTAAATGAATTTAATAAAGGCGATGTTGTCTCTATCATTGACGAAAAAGGATATGAATTCGCCCGCGGAATCGTAAATTACAGCTCAGAATCCTGCAAAAAAGTCAGCGGCGCGCACTCTGATGATTTGCTGAAAATTCTCGGATTTAAGAACTACGATGCAATTATCACACGCGACAATATTACCGTGCTGTAAGGAGGTTAATGGTTATGGAATTTGTAGAAATTGCAAAAAAAGCAAAAAATGCCGCTTTGCAAATTGCTGATTTGGATACGGAAATCAAAAATCAGGCACTGAACGCTGTAGCAGATAATATTGAAAAAAATAAAGATAAAATTTTTGAAGCCAATAAAAAAGATTTGCAAGCCGCCGAAGCTCTCGTAAACAGCGGAGAAATTACAAAATCCACATTTAACAGGCTGAAACTTGATGAAAATAAAATGCGCGATATGGTACAGGGAATCCGTGACATCTCAAAACTTGATGACCCTGTGAATAAAAAATTGCTTGTAAGAGAACTGGACGAGGGGCTTACTTTATACAAAATTTCCTGCCCTATCGGGGTTCTCGGAATAATTTTTGAAGCAAGACCTGACGTTATCGCACAGATTTCAGCACTCGCCATCAAATCAGCAAATGCCGTTATCCTCAAAGGAGGCAAAGAATCCATAAATACAAATAAAACAATTCTTTCGGTAATTAATTCCGCACTTGAGGGGATAAAAGATTTCCCTAAAAACGTTATCTCACAGGTTTTCACACGCGATGACGTAGCTGAAATGCTTAAATGCGACAAATACATAAACCTGATTATCCCGCGCGGCGGCAATAGCCTTGTTAAATTTATCAAGTCAAATACAAGTATACCGGTTCTCGGCCACGCAGACGGAATCTGCCACATTTTTGTAGATGAAAGCGCCCCGCTTGAAATGGCACAAAAAATTGTCACAGATGCCAAAACTCAATACCCGAGCGCATGTAATTCCGTTGAAACACTCCTTATTCACGAGAATTTCCCTTACAAAAAAGAACTTATGGCAGCACTGGAGCTTGCGGATATCAAATTAATTCCCAATCCGGAAAGCTGGGCTCATGAATACGGAGACAAAATTCTTGCGTATAAATTTGTCAAAAATACGGATGAAGCTATCGAACATATAAACACTTACGGTTCCGGACATACCGACAGCATTATTACTAAAAATACAGAAAATGCTGAAAAATTTATGAACAAAGTTGACTCTGCAGGAGTATACTTCAACGCCTCGACCCGTTTTGCAGACGGTTTCCGCTACGGTTTTGGAGCAGAAGTAGGAATTTCCACAAACAAAACCCACGCACGCGGGCCTGTCGGACTGGAGGGGTTGACCATATACAAATACAAACTCATCGGAAACGGTCATATAGTAACGGATTACGCGGCCGGAACAAAACAGTTCCACCACAAGGATTTAATATAAGGAGAATTTATGAAAATAGGAGTTGCAGGTCTCGGGTTAATCGGCGGATCAATTTTCAAAGACCTTAAAGCTTTAGGATACGATGTAATCGGAGTTTCCAAATCTCAAAAAGGCGAAAATATCTATGACAACTATGAAGTTTTGAAAACCTGCAATCTGGTATTTGTATGCTCTGCTATGAACAAAACTCTTGAAATTCTGGACAAACTTGAAGATATACTTTCGCCAGATACTGTTGTCACAGATGTTTGCAGCCTGAAAGAATTTGTCTGCCGCAAAAGCCGCCCGTATAAATTTGTGCCGTCACACCCGATGGCAGGCACTGAACACAAAGGGTTTGAAAATTCTTTTGAGGGATTGTTTAAAGGTGCAAAATGGGTGATAACCCCTTGTTTCGGAGAGAGTAAGGAACTTGTGGAAATAATCAAACAACTAGGCGCAACGCCTGTCATCACTACCCCCGAAAAACATGATGAGGCTGCCGCGATGATTTCGCATATGCCAATGGTTATAGCGCAGGCACTTTTCCTCGCAGCAAGCGAAAATCCACTTGCGCTTGAAATTGCCTCCAGCGGTTTTCGTGATATGACAAGGCTTGCAATGTCTAATGAAGAAATGGCGTGCGATATGGTCAAAATGAACAGCACTAATATCGAACACTCTATTTTAAAATTATACAAAGCTGTCGGCGAACTCACCGGCGGGAACTATCCGGCAATCATACACGACATAAAATCAAAACGCTCTAAAATGTTTACAAAATAAAAAACAACCCGAAAAAAATTTAACGAGTTGTATAAATTGTATCATCATAACGTTTTTTGTTTAAATTAATTTATGTTAGTGTTTTTGAAAGCATTGTAAATAGCGCCGGATACAAAACCGATGATTGCGCCCGGAACTACAAATGCCGCGGTAGGGCGTTTGCATTTAATCATTTTGTGGAAACTGCCTGTAATATTCTTAGCCATAGCTTTTGACTGTTCATCAACTGTCTTGACAATCACTTTAAATTCTTTGGCAAGATTGGCAGCATTTTCTTTGCCTGATTTCAACAAATCATCTGCGATGCTGTTAGCTTTCTTGAAATTCTTTTCATCAATCATCTTGATGAAAGCATCATGTGCTAACGTTCTGTCTTCTGCCGGAAGACTTTTCAACTTTGATACCATATTTTTGTTGGTATCTTTACGTGCTGAATTGATAATTGCACGATAAGGAATGTCTTTTAATTCTTCAGTTGTTAATGGAATAACCTGTTTTGCGATGTAACCTGTGACACCGCCTGCAACGGTAGCTTTCAATACACTTGAAAATACTCCGCGTCTGTTTCCGTCATTTTGTACTGCTGTTACTGTCATAGCTAATAAACCCTTACTTAACTACTACCACACTCTTAATATCAACGGGAATTTGCTTAGGACTACTGTATTTGTTTATATAAACTACAGCAATCTTGCAGCTTCCTTTCCATTAATATAGCAGATTTACACTTAAATATTTTAACAGATGCTAAAACTGAGTAATTAAATCCTTTACCAGTTTACCACAATACTATTTTTTTGTCAATACTTTGATGAAATTTAACGCAAACATAATTAACACAATTATGCAGATTGCAACCATGTAAATCTTTATAGTTCCGTGTCCTGAGAGCAATGCAGCGAGGCCGCCGGCTATAATTGCAACGGAAGTGAGGATAAATACCGTTTTTTTCTGAGAAAATCCTGCGTGGAGAAGTTTGTGGTGAATATGTTCAGCATCCGCAACAAACGGAGATTTGCCTTTAGAAATTCTGCGAAGAGAAGAAAAAGTTATATCCATAATAGGAACAGCCAGCACAACAAACGGCAGCAAAATTGCAATCGTAGCTGTTTTCATAACACCTGTTATTGAGATTGTGGCAAGCAAAAAACCGGAAAATAATGCACCGCTGTCACCCATAAATATTTTTGCAGGGTTAAAGTTATAAGTCAAAAATGCTAGCATGGCACCTGCAAGGATAAAACCAATCAAGGCACTGATAGGACTTGACGGAGACATTGTAACCGCAATAATAGCAAGAGTAATCGCATTCACTGTGACAACAGAACCGGCTAACCCGTCAACTCCGTCTATAAAGTTAACTGCGTTACTGATACCCACAATCCATAAAAGCGTAATAGGATATGACCAAAATCCGAGTTCCATTCCGCCAAAAAACGGAATGCTGCTGATTTGAACCCCGAGGAGATAAACCAGAGTAGCAATTGCGATTTGTATAAACAATTTAAACTTGGCATTCAGATTGTAAATATCATCCACAAGCCCGAGCAGAAACATCAGCGAGCTGCCCAGCAAAATTCCGGACAACCTGCTGCCATAGGGGTAGTAACTGAGAAAAACCAGACACAGAAATGTCAGCATCGTACTTGCCCAGATGGCAACCCCGCCTATTCTTGAAACCGGTTTGGTATGAATTTTACGTTCCCCCGGGAGGTCAACAAGCCCCTCTTTTCTTGAAAAATCAATAACCATAGGTACAATAAATACACCTATGATGTATGCAATAATTGTTCCTATAACGTGAGCATGTGTTAATTTAATTAAAATTGTCCTGTCCTCATATTAGCTATAAAGCGGGTATTTTTTGCAGAGTTTAAGAGAACGTTCTCTTAAATTTTTTAAACCCAACTCATTATCTGATGAAAATATAGCAGATGCAATAATTTTTGCAACTTCAACCATATCGTCCTCTTTGAATCCGCGTGTAGTGACCGCAGGAGTACCGAGTCTTATGCCGCTTGTTACAAAAGGACTTTGCGGATCATTCGGAACTGTATTTTTATTTGCGGTAATTCCGACTCTTTCAAGCACATTTGCCATATCTTTGCCGGTTTTTCCGGTTCTTCTTAAATCAAGTGTCATCAGGTGGTTTTCCGTCATACCGCCTACTATATCCATCCCCTCATCCATAAGTCCCTGTGCCAGAGCTTTTGCGTTTTTAACAATTTGCTGTGCATAGGTTTTGAATTCAGGTTTAGAAGCTTCAAGAAGAGCAACTGCTTTACCTGCAATAATATGTTCCAGAGGGCCGCCTTGCATACCCGGGAATACAGCCTTATCAATTCCTTGTGCGTGTTCATTAGAGCACATAATGATGCCACCTCTCGGGCCGCGCAAAGATTTGTGGGTTGTAGTAGTCACAAAATGTGCATAAGGCGCCGGAGACGGGTGGATACCTGCAGCTACAAGCCCTGCAATATGTGCAATATCCGCAAGAAGATATGCACCTACTTCATCTGCGATTTCTCTGAATCTCTTAAAATCAATAATTTTTGAATAGTTGCTGCCGCCGCAAATAATCAATTTAGGACGGTGTTCTTTAGCCTTGGCTAGGACATCATCATAATCAATGCAGCCATTTTCATCAACACCGTAACTTTTTACATCAAAATAAAGCCCTGAAAAATTAACCGGTGAACCGTGAGAGAGGTGGCCGCCGTTTGACAAATCCATACCGAGGACTTTGTCGCCTGGTTTCATTGTATACATAAATACTGCCATATTAGCCTGAGCACCGCTGTGCGGCTGAACGTTGGCATGTTCCATTCCAAAAAGCTCACAGGCTCTTTTCTGGGCTATTTCTTCGATTACATCAATATGTTCACAGCCGTTGTAGAATCTTTTGTGAGGTTTACCCTCTGCATATTTGTTTGTGAGAACACTCCCGCATGCTTCCATGACTGCCAGAGATGTGCAGTTTTCGCTTGCAATAAGTTCTATGGTATTTTGCTGTCTTTCAAGCTCTAATTCAATCTGTTCCGCAACAACGGGATCAACTTTTTTTAAATGTTCTAAATTCATGTAATCCGCCCCTCTCTTTTTTGTTTTTAATTATAAGATAAAAAGGAAAAGAGAGCAACGATTAAACAAAATTTTACCGGAGGGTTTGATATTACAACGGACTCGCTACTTTATACCCCAAAATTCCTGCATACGGCTGATTTCGCCTGAGCGTACCATTGTTTCAATCATAAAGTTAACTCTGTCAAGCATACGCTCTGACTTTTTGCCTTTTCTAAAAGCTACAGCGTAATGCTCCATGGAATATCTCTTTGATAAAATTTCAACAGACGGGTCATCAAGCGCAAACCGTAATAATATTGTATCATCCGCAACTATAGCCTCAGCCTTTCCTGCTTTCAGAGCTTTATATGCTTCAGGATAAGTTCTGTAGCCTATGACAATAGCCTCCGGCACTGCAAGACGCAAATTTTTCTCACTGGTAGAACCGTAAACAATAATTACTTTCTTTTTGTTTAACTCTTTTAAAGAAGTAACAGAACTGCCTTTTCTTACCATAATAGCCTGACCTGCGATATGATAAGTTGAAGAAAAATCAATCAGCTGAAGCCTCTGCGATGTCACTGACATTGTTGCGACAAGTATATCAACGGCACCGGAACTCAGTTTCATTATTCTGTTTGATGGAGTGACCGGCACAAATTCTATCTGCTCTTCATTTCCAAAAATTAAATAGCATATTTTTTTTGCAATATCAATATCATACCCTATATTTTTGCCGTCTTTATCCAGAAAGCCGAACGGTTTTGTATCAGTTTTGACCCCGACAATTATTTTACCGCGGGCTTTTATGGTATCAAGCAAATCTTTCGGAGCTTCTTCTTTTTTCTTACCGCATCCGCTCAAGATTACCACCGTCATCAAAACCAGAATTATTAATATCTTCTTTAGCATTACCAACCTCTTTTTTGTGATTATAATACTTTAAATATTAAATAACTGTCAACCGAATTTCTGTAATGACCTAGTTCTTTTCTTACACATAAGAAACCCAATGCACACAATCCGGCACACACACTTCATCCCCATTTTCAAAATCCGCATCTATACCGGGGACTAAAATTTTTCGTTACAAATAGCCTGACAAGATAACCGCTTTTGGCAATGTTTATCACCATACAAAAATACATAATCAGGTATAAGTTTGTTTTTTAAAATATTTTTTTAGGGTTTTTAGATAAAAAACTCTCAAACACAAGGAGGTAAAAATGACTATTAAAAAACTTACTGTGGCAGCTGCAATTGCCGTTGGAATAGCAACGTGTTCCTTGAATCAAGCAATGGCAGCTTGTCCATGTGCAGCCCCTGCAGAACCTGCACCCTGCGCAGACCCGTTACCTGTAGTCACAGGCCCTGCCTGCCCGATTACTAAAGACACATCCACCTGCGACAAGTGCAAAAAACCGCTGCCGGACTGCGGCTGCAAAAAACAAGACCCTTGCAAAGACCCGTGTAAAGACCCTTGCAAGGATGATGACCCGTGCCCGCCTCAGGAAAAATCAGACTGCGGCTGTAACAATGAAGTAAGCTGCGACAAACCTGCAGAACCGGCTTGCGCACTCTGCCCTCAAACAGGCAAACCTGACAGAAAAGACATGAAACAGGTTTACGGTTATCCAAACGCCATCTACGGTACAAATAACTATGTAGGCGAACCTGCTAACTCTATTTTTTCAACAGAAACAGCCATGGGTGCTTATCCTTCCAGCAGACTGTCCTCTGATATCAGCGGAGTCACAGTAGCTTCCCAAGGACAGGTTACAGGTGCCGCAACAGAATTGCCGTCTCTTAATGAAGCGCCGACAAGACATAACGGTATCCCGATTATGAGAAACGAAATGGCCATGGACGGAAATAATTGCGCAATAGACATGCAAACATCAAATTCTATTGACGCTATAAAAAGAAATTTTGTACCCTACACAATAACAGAACCTGCACCGACAGGCGCTGCGGCTGACTTATCTTCAGGCGGCTGCCAGTTTCCGGATGTACCGCAAAACTACTGGGCTTCCTGCGACATTGACAAATTAGCAATAAATGACATCGTAGTCGGCTATCCTGACGGTATGTTCAAGCCTAATAAAGACATTACCCGCGCAGAATTCGCAACAATCCTTGTTAAAGGTTTCAACATGGACCCTTGCGGCTGCAGTGACAGCCTGTTTACTGACGTTCCGGCAAACAACTGGGCAAACGGTGCTATCTCAAAAGCTGTAGATGAGGACTTGCTTGCAGGCTATCCCGGCGGGCAATTTAAACCGCAAAACCCTGTAACCAGAGCTGAAGCATTGACTTCTATCGCAAAAGGTATCACCTGCGATATTGACGACTGCAAAGCTGACGAAATCTTAAGTCAGTACTGCGACGGCGCTTCTGTACCGAACTGGGCTAAAGTACCTATCGCAAAATCACTTCAGGCAGGTGCGCTGAAAGATATGCCTAACCCGAATACAATCGCTCCGAACAAAGATGCCTCCAGAGCAGAAATTGCTTCTATGATGCAAACTGTCCGCGTTGAACTCGGATATGACACAAATCCTAAAACTGCTAACAATATCTGTCCTGCTTGCCCTATAGAGAAGAATGCTTTCATTGAACAGGAAGAAATCGTTAAAATTCCGACACTGAAACTTGCTATGATTGACCAGATTACGGCAAAATCTTCTCACGTAGGTCAATACTTCAGAGCAAACACCCTTGAGGACGTCACAATTGACGGCGTAACTTACCCTTGCGGCTCTACAGTAACAGGTCAGGTCGTTGAGGTTATCAGACCGTCCGGCTGCGACAAAGGTGCATTGAAATTGTCGTTCACCTCTATCAAAAACGGCGATTGCAAAGCTAACCTGCCAAAACAAATTCTGCAGGCTCAGGTTAATAAGTCAAAACAGGTTAACCCTGTTGCAAGACTTGTTGAAATGCCGTTCACACTTGCCGGCTCTCTTGTCGGTATTGTAGGCAGAACAGCAGGCGGTATACTGACTAACGTTGGTAACGCTGCTGAAAATGTTTCTAACGATGCAGGTTATATGTTAGGACACGCATTCCAGGGTAAATTCGGCGCTGCCGCAAGAAACCTCGGTGACGGTTTATGGGAAACTGTTAAAGCCCCTGTTGATGTTACAAGAACAGCTTTATCAGGTACTATGGGCTTGTTCCAGACAACCGGTGATGAAATTGCTTACCTTGTGGACCCTAAAGGATATAAAATATCCGCTGTTAACCCGAGAGAACATATCACCATCGCTTTTGGATGCAGCGACTAACGCTCTTGATTTTCTGGCCAAGAGCACATCAAAAAAGAACCGGATTAAAAATCCGGTTCTTTTCGTTATATTATATCTTCAACCCCTAATATGATGCAACTGTTCTGCCTGCTGCCATTTGTTGAAGAATTTCAACAGCCTTTTTCAACTGTACATCATCTTTATTTTTTACGTGATCTTCCGTTAACTCTACCACAACATCCGGAGTTATTCCTTTTTTATTGATATCTGTACCGTTCGGAGTCAGATACTTCTGAATTGTGATATTAATACCTGCTTCATAAGGCAGTTTGTTAACCTCCTGAACAAGCCCTTTGCCAAAAGACTGTTCGCCGACTATAACAGCTCGTCCGTTATCTTTCATTGCTCCTGAAAAAATTTCGCTGGCTGAGGCTGAACCCTTGTTTATCAAAATTACAAGCGGTTTATTTGTAACCATACCGCGGTTGGCTCTCTGGGTTTCCTTATAGCCGTCACGGTCAACCGTGCTTACAATGACTTTTCCGTCTAAAAACATATCAGATATATAAATAGCGTTTGTCAAAAGCCCGCCCGGATTTGAACGCAGGTCTACAATAAAACCTTTTTTATCTTTATTGGCATTTAAAATCTGAGCAAATTCCGTAGCCGCATTTCTGCTGATGAATGAACTGAGTCTTATGTATGCTATATCATCAGGGATTTTTGTATCTGCAGGCACTTTCTGGGAAATTGACTTAATCTCAATTTCAGCACGGGTAATGGTGTAAAGTTTGTTTGGTGTCACATCTTTACGTTTAATCAAAAGTGTTACCTGAGTACCCTCTTTACCTCTGATTTTATCGGCTGCCTTGTCAACAGTAATCCCTTTTGTGCTCACACCGTCGATTTCAAGGATTTCGTCATCTGCAAGAAGTCCGGCTTTTTCTGCAGGTGTATCTTCTATCGGGGCTATAACCATTAATTTCCCGTCTTTTACTCCTATCTGAATACCGATACCTTTCAGAGAACCCTTGATTGAGCTTGTTTCTTCTGCAAATTCTTTAGGGTCAAGAAATTTTGTATAAGGGTCATTCAAGCTTGCAATCATTGTATTTATCGCGACATAAGCATCTTCGTTGGTCTGAATTTTATTATCATACTTGTGGCGCCATTTTGACCAATCCTGTGCGTTATTTGTCTGATCTACAAATTTTGTATTTACAAGACGCCATACATTATCGTACAAGTCCACAGGAGAATACGCAAAAACGTTATTTTTTACTATCCACCCGAATACAAGAACAAATGCTCCCATCAAAATTGCGCTTTTTTTCATAATGTTTCTCATTCTTTAAACTTCCCTCCACACTCCGCTAATCTCGTTCTTTTTTACCATGATGAAATATAGTAAAAAAAGTTCCTGAAATTTAACAGAGTATTTATGTTACTTATCTTACCATAAAAAACCGTAATTGTGAACATAAAGCGAAATACCTCAATTATTAACCTTTGTAACAATATATATTTTTTATACAATTTTTAGTCAATTATTTTGTAAAAAACTTTTTTATATAAATATAACGAGGTATAATATTTACATGGACGAGAGAACCGAAAACAACTTAACACTGATTGAAAACAAAGAACTTCTTGAAAAAGAAGAAGCTGTTGTTTCACCTGCTGCCGGACACGTGACTAATCCGATAGCAAAAAAACTGCTGGAATTCCATCAGGAACAGATTGCTAAGAAGTTTTCAGTTAAAGATTTATTTAAAAAATAACCATGTATGAAGTGAAAAACAGAATATATCTTAACCTGACCCAAACACAAAAGTCTGCTTTGTGTAATTTTTTGCGTGCTCTGGTCAAGAAATCACCGGAACTTCTGGAGGAGGAGATTCTGGAAAAATTTATTGAGGATGAAAAATACTACCTTGAAATTAACGCATCAAGGTTTGAATTTCTATCCGAAATAATTGATGACGACGATTTTTTAGAAGATACCAGAACTTATATAAAAGAATGCCGCAAATATTACGATTACAAAAAAAGCCAGGAACCGTATATTCAGGCACAAAAAGAATTTGAAAAGAGGAAAAGAAAATTTTTGCAGGAAGTCAAAATGTCAAAAGACGCACCGACAAAAAAACAGCTTTATTATTACGACCGTTTGTGCAAAAAATATAATATAGAAAAAAAAGAGCTTTCCTCAAAACTGGAAGCACGTGATGAAATCGACAGAATTATAAACGAACACGATTACAGAAATATAGAAGATTCGGAATAAAAAATGATACAAGATATAGTTAAAATTCTGACAGACAGCGGAATAGAACCTAATGAAGCAAATATTGAAGTAAAAATGCTTATTGAACATTTTTGCGGATATGGTGTTGCCGACATAATTATGGGCAAAAAACTCGATTCTGAAAAACTAAAAATAGTTGAAGAAAAAGCAAGACTTCGTGCCAGCACACGCCGGCCGATACAGCATATCATCGGGTTTGCAGATTTTATGGGTGAAAAATTTATCGTCAATCCGTCAGTCTTAATTCCGCGTGATGAAACAGAACTACTTGTCAGAAAAGCCATTGAGCTTATCAGCGGGAACGGGTTCAAAACAGCTCTGGATGTCGGCACAGGAAGCGGCTGTATTGCCTGTATGATTGCGGAACATACTGACTGCCAGATTATCGGGCTTGATATTTCAAAAGAGGCGCTGAATACCGCTTTAGACAACGCCTCCCGCCTAAATCTTTTTAACAAAGCCATATTCCGTAAATCTGACGTTTTTTCAAATGTAAAACCGGGAGAAACCTTTGACATAATAATTTCCAACCCGCCGTACATTCCGCCGCAGGAAAAAGCAGGGATACAAACAGAAGTGAAATTTGACCCTGAAATTGCATTATTCACTACCGATGAAAAAGGACTGGAATTTTATGAAAAAATAACCTCCGGCGCACCCGGAATCTTGAATAACGGCGGCTGGCTGCTGTTTGAACTCGGGCAAGGACAGTCTCAAGACGTGAAAAAACTTATGGAAACTAATGGATTTTCAAATATTGAGATAATAAAGGATTTAGCCGGAATAGACCGGGTAATTTGCGGTCAAAAAGCCCGCTAGTTCGCCTCTTTTATAACAGCAATAGCCTGTTCAATTTCCATTTGCAGATAATTCAACTGATCGTCAATATTTGTTCCGTTGTAAATGTGTCCGTCTCCTTGATAAGCCATATAAGGAGTATAGCGGTATGCCTCTGTTCGTAATTGTGAAATAGTCTTGGCATGCAGGGATATTTCCATAACTTTTTTAAATGATACGTAATTTTCTTCCGGCAGGTTGGTGTATTTATCTCTAAAATAATCGGCATGGGTGTTTAAGTAGTACACTCTTGCGGCAAAACGCTGGATATTTTCATTTGTTTCTATTGAATCAAGAATACTCTCTAGCATCGGAACGAATTCGCGCAAATCATTTATATAAGGGGAAGTTTTGTCTGTTTTAAGGATTATGTTTACAAAAGCAGGATCTTCAGTCGGAGCCGGTTTGATAGCATTAGACGAATGAAAATTTTTAATCTGCTCAAAAGTCGGTAGAGCATCCTTAGGTTCAGCTGTAGTAAAACTCTTTGTGACATCAGGAAGCGTGCCGACATACCCCATACCTTCGTATGTATTCGGCTTTTTGGCGGCAAACGCAAGGTTTGCACTCATAAAAACTAATACTGTCACAAGAAAAAACTTCTTCATACCACTATTATAATGGTATGAAGAAAAAAATCATCATTTATTTAATTTATAGCTAAAACAAGGTACTTATATAGCAAATTCCATCAATGCTATATAAAGTTCGTCATTCTGAGGGCTTTAGCCCGAAGAATCTATTTTATTAGATACTTCGTTGACGCACAGTATGACGCAGTTTTGAAGATTTTTGATAGAATTTGCTATATAAGTTCCAAAAACTACTTGTTACAATGGCAGTTCTTTTTTCCGCAACTACAGTTTTGCTGCTGATTAGTACCAAAACCCGGAGCGAACGGACGCATACCTTCAGGGAGTTTTCGGCATTCACATTTTTCGCATTTTTTAATCTCGCGTTTTTGGAGACGTTCTATTTCATGATACTTGCTTTTTTGAACGCTTGTCAGATATTTTTTGAACTCTTTTTCATAAGATTTTTCAATATTATCAATTTTTTTTTCAATTTTTTTAACTACTTTTCTTTGTTTTTTTATTTCGCGATTAGGCGCATTGGCAGTTTCAAGACGCTTCAGACAATCCTGCGCCGAATAAAGTTCAGGAAGCACGTTTTGCATCTCCTGCATCTTTTTTGTTTCAAGCTCTTCTTTACACTTAGCCTGCTCGCAGGTAAGATTCAGGGCGTTATATAGGACATTTTTATCTTTATACAAAATATTACAAACTGAATTACAAGAGGACTGTCCGCCGCACTCTCTGACAGGACAGGACGCCTCAACAGACATGCCGGTAAATAATAACCAAATAAAACCGGTAAGGATTATAATTATTTTTTTCATTAAAACTCTCCTTTATATTTGAATTTTCGCATAATTAAGGTGAAAATTCAAATAATATTTTTATAGTAATATAAATATTATGACAGAAATGAATTTAAAAAATTATGCATATCTTGGCGATGCCGTCTGGGAATTATTTATACGTTCGCAGACTGTGCGGCTTACTGAGAACGCACAAAAACTCCACACAATAACAACAGACAAGGTAAAAGCCTCTTATCAGGCAGAATTGTTACATTTTTTGGAAGAGTATCTGACCGACGAAGAAAAAGAACTTGCCAGACGCGGCAGAAACCTTTCCATTCCGGTAGGGCGTCGTCAAATCCAAAACGAATATCGTCAGGCTACGGCATTTGAAGTTCTGATAGGTTACTGGCACGAACACGATAAAGAGCGATTAACAGAGATTTTGAACCTGCTGCCGGTAGAATGGCAAGAAAAATAAAAAAAAAGACTTTACAAAAAAAAATCAGCATGTAGAATAAATATTGTGACAAATAAATAAACGACACGAAAACACACGTGGGGGTTTAGCTCAGCTGGTAGAGCACCTGCTTTGCACGCAGGGGGTCAGGAGTTCGAATCTCCTAACCTCCACCATTTAATCAAGAGGCTTGTTTAAAGCCTCTTTTTTTAGTGCAAAAAATCCGCTGTTATGTATCTGTAATGTATCAGGGATTTTGAGAAGAAGTATCGCAAATTTGAGATTTAAGTCGGAAATTTGTGAAAAAGAAAGATATTCATCATTGAAAAGTTTTTCAAAAGAGATTTTTCTTGTTTGTTAGAAAGTAGGTCAGGCAATGCCTGACCTACAGACTCGTTCTTGGCGTTTAATATTACTTTCGCTTTGTTCATAATCCACAATTGCATTAATATCAATCTTTTTAGAAAAAGTCCGTTTTATCAATAAAATTATTTTTGAATACTCATTAATATTATTAGGTTTTATTAATAAATGTACATGGTCTTTCATTACACAAATTGCATAAATCTCAAAGTTATAATATTTATGAGCATTCTTGATAGAAAATTTTAATAATTCGATATTTTTAATCAAAATATTACGTCTTTTGCTTGTAACAATGGTAATAAAAATTATACTATTGGGAATATATAATCTTTTGTAATTCATAAACGTATTTTAACATATATTAAATGATGCGGTAAATCAAAGATTTACCACATCCTACGGACTTGGTGGGGTATGTATGTTTTATATAACATTATTTGGTTTATGGAAAATTCAAGGTAAATTAGAATAATAATTTATTTAGGATAAACAATCTCATAACCTCCGCCATTTTAAAAGAGCATAAAAAGCTTGCAGGATGTGGTAAATCAAAGATTTGCCACATCAATGAAGTTTCGGTAATCAAAGATTACCAAAACCTACTAATCTGTTTTATAGATTATTATTTTATAAAATTTTGTTCTATTTATACAAATTTAGCTGTTTTGGAAACTTTGCAATTTTTCAAATCTTCCAGCACTCCTGCAAAGACTATTTCCCCGCCGGCTTCCCCGCCGTCGGGGCCCATATCAATTATGTAATCTGCGTTTCTTATTACATCTAAATCGTGCTCAATTACTATTACCGTTGCCCCGTTTTGGATTAAAGTTTCAAATACTCCCAAAAGTGTCCGCACATCCAGCGGATGAAGTCCTATTGTCGGTTCATCAAAGACAAATACAGTATCTGACTGAGCTTTTCTCATCTCGCCTGCAAGTTTTAATCTTTGCGCTTCTCCTCCTGATAAGCCTGGTGTCTGCTCACCCAGAGTTAAATACCCCAGCCCGAGTTCTTGTAATACTGATAGACGCTGATGAACAAGTTTTAAGTCCTTGCATTTTTCTAATGCTGTTTTAACATCCATTGCCATAAGCTCCGGCAGAGAATATGACTTATATTTTATACTGTTTGCAATCTTTGAATACCTTGAACCGCCGCACTCCGGACAAGGAATATCAACATCCGGCAGGAACTGCACATCAAGACTTATTACCCCAGTCCCATCACAGGCAGGGCAGCGTAATTTCCCTGTGTTATATGAAAAATCTCCCGCCCTATAGCCCAGTTCTTTTGCCTTTGGAGTTTTTGCAAAAACTTTTCTGAGTTCATCGTGGACATTTGCATAAGTCGCTACAGTAGAACGAACGTTTATTCCTATCGGCGCGGCATCAATGAGTTTTACCTGTTTAATTCCCGGAGCATCAATAGCAAGAATATGCTCAGGCAGTTTCTTTTTAGAAGTCAAAGCCTCAAGCGCAGGAACAAGACTTTCAAGGATAAGCGTTGTTTTGCCGGAGCCGGAAACTCCAGTTACCACTGTTAATTTACCTTTTGGAATGTCTACTTTCAGCGGTTTTACCGTGTGTATAGAACCGGTAGAAAGATGTATCCTGCCTGAGTCAAACATTTCCGATTTTTGGGCGCGTGTTCTTTCAAGAACGTTATTTTTGCCGGATAGAAAGCCGCCTATTAACGAGTTTTTATTTTTTTCAATATCAGGGATAGTGCCCTCTGCAATTACATATCCGCCATCGACTCCGGCTTTTGGCCCCATTTCGATAATCCAATCTGATTCAGAAATTATCTGTGTATCATGGTCAACCAGTATAATGGAGTTGCCATCAGCTATCAAATCGCGGACAACACCTTTCAACCCCTCAATATTTGCCGGATGCAGACCTATTGACGGCTCGTCCAGAACGTATAGGACACCTGTTGTTCTGTTGCGTACGGCGCGGGCAAGCTGCATCCGCTGCCTTTCACCTGTTGATAAAGTTGAAGAGGCTCTGTCAAGCGTTAAATACCCCAACCCTAAATCTATCAGCCTTTTTGCTGAACTCAAAAATGATTCGCAAATACTTTTTGCCATAGGGCGCATTTCTTTAGGCAGCGATTCAGGAACACCTTGAACCCAATCTACAAGATTAAACAGCGTCATCTGACACGCTTTGTCCAGCGAAATATCTCTTACTTTAGGCAGCCTTGCGCGCTCTGATAATCTTGAACCATTGCAGTCTGGGCAGATATCTTGTTTTAAGAATTTTTCCACACGCTTCATGCTTTTTTCGTCTTTAACTTTTGAGAGCGCATTCTCAACCGTATATGTAGCATTGTAATAAGTGAAATCTAATTCACCTGCCTGATTGGAATTTTTTGCTTTGTAGAAAATATGTTTTTTCTCAGCCGGGCCGTTATAAACAATATCTTTTTCTTCGTCAGTTAAATCTTTAAACGGAATATTTGTTCTAACGCCCATAGCGCGGCAAACATCTGTCATTAAAGTCCACATCAGGGAATTCCACGGGGCAACGGCGCCCTCATCTATTGTTAAAGATTCATCCGGAACAAGTGTGGACCGGTCGACAGTTCTTATAATCCCTGTTCCCTGACAGGTGGGGCAAGCACCCTGACTGTTAAAGGCAAGTTCTTCAGCAGATGGAGCCAGAAAATGGACTCCGCACACAGGACAGACCAGTTCCTGTTCTGCAGCAACGGCAAGTGTAGGTTCAAGATAGTGTCCGTTCGGGCAGCAGTGGTTTGCAAGTCTTGAAAACATTAATCTTAAACTATTCAGAAGTTCTGTCCCTGTACCGAAAGTACTTCTTATCCCCGGAATAGCAGGGCGCTGGTGGAGAGCAAGTGCTGCAGGAACATACAAAACTTCATCTACCTGTGCTTTTTCAGCCTGTGTCATGCGGCGTCTTGTATAGGTAGAAAGCGCCTCCAGGTATCTTCTTGACCCCTCTGAATATAATACTCCGAGGGCCAGCGAAGATTTTCCGGAGCCTGAGACGCCTGCTATCCCGACAACCTTGTGTAAAGGGATATCCACATCAATATTTTTTAAGTTATGAACCCTTGCACCGCGAACTTTTATTTTATCAACACTGTTTGCCATTTTTCCCTCTGTTTCTTTATATATAATACCTCATAAATTACATTTTTTTAAATTTTTAAGATTTGTATGGCAAAAATCTTTTTTTACAGGTGTTAGAGTGAATATGAAAATTTACCCTGTCTACAATAATACAACACAACCATATAGAAAAATCTCGTTCGGGACTTCAGGACGATATTACACAGACAAAAACGGCGATGAATTCGGCACAAACAGCTGGCTTTTTCGTGAAGACATTGATTGGAGACGCCTTTCTAAATACTCTAAGAACCATTTTCACAATAAAAACAGAGTTAATATAATTCAATTTGCCTCCTCTGACGGCTCGGAAGCTTATACTCAAATTATCTCGCTATTAGAAAATTATCCGGAAAAAGATGCTGAAAAATTTTTCCCGATAAAAGCCTATGATATTGATGAAGAAATCATAAATGCCGCAAAAAGCGGGCTGATTAATACCTGTCTGGCTGATAGAATGAATATCCAGATGAATACAGATGATTATACCAGATATTTTGCCGAAACGCAGGAAAAACTTTTTATAAAAGATAATATAAATCTGCAGTCACAAAAAACACTGAAAGTAAAAAATATTTTGAAAAGCAGAGTACAATTTGAAAGAGCAGATATGTATAATATTCTGGCTAATCTGAATGATGATTCAGATACAATTCTTATGTGCAGAAATGTTCTGGGGTATTTTGAAAATGACAGGGTTGAAAAATTTGTAAAAATCGTTGCAAATAAATTAAAAACAGGCAGTTTGTTTGTGATTGGAGACCACGATACAAAAAACTCTTTTATAGACAGATTTCTAAAAGAAAATAATTTTATGCGTGTAATCAACCACGTTTATCAAAAGCTATAAAAATATTAAACCGGTTATTCCGAATACAGTTTTGTTATTTTGTGATTATGTCATCAGGTGCCAGTTTAATATCAGGGAAAATTTTTCCTAAAACCATTTCCGGGGCTTCTTTATTTATGAAAGAATCAAGATAAGAACCTGAAATCAACCATTCATCATTTTTACTGGTATATAAGACATTTACGGACTCATATGTTGTCCCGCCTCTAAGGCTGGTCGTTGGAATACCTTTTGATTCCAAAAAATTCACAAAGTTGTCAAAAAGAGCTATGCTGCGGCTATCCTCGGGAGTCTGCTTTCCGCCTAAAACAAGTGCGCTCAAATTTTTATTCAGGATATCAACCTTTTTCAACAGGTAGTTTTTAATTTTATAAAAATTACTATTCTCAACATTTGTAGGACAGATATGCATCATAAAAACATTCTGCCCATCTGTAATTCCGCACATAGTACAATCCAGCACATCTTTTGTATAAGCGCCGACAGCTTTAACCGATTCTTTGCAAGTCCAGGGGTAATCTACAAAGTTTTTCTTTGGAATTTGCCTTAAAGCAGCATCAAATTCAAATGTCCTGACAGGTCTTATTAATGAGGTAAAAGAGATGTTGTCCATACCTGAAGAAAAACTGCTGAAAAAATTTTTTTGCTAAATCTCCTGTTGTAAATTAACAGTTGGTGTAAATATCAAACCTTGTGTTTGACAAAATTGTAAAAATTTTAAAAGAAATAGCAAAAAAATTTTTACAATCTTTTATATTTTCATACAACACAGCACAGGAGATATTAATAAAAGAGCCGGAAAGAAAGATATGTACAGAGCAGAAATTGATGAGATTACAAAGAGTCTTCTGACACAGGATTCACCAGAAACGCCTAAGAAGAAAACTTTCTTTGAAAAACTATTTGGCTGGTTAAAATAATTAGTAGGTTTTGGTAATCTTTGATTACCAAAACATTTTTGTTGCGGTAAATTAAAATTTACCACAACCTACGGGCTTACAGAAGTTGGGTTCATAACACCGTTATTTGACTTGAAAAACGGTAGAATTATGTGCGAAGCATTATACAACATTGTATATTGACGAGGCATAGCCACAGCATACATTTTTTGCTGAGGAGTTCCGTCTACCAGAATTTGTTTTAATATTTCAAGCTGAGGTTCCACACCTTTTTTTATAAACTGCAGTGCTTTTTCTTTATCCTGTTTGTCTTGCAGGACAACAAATTCCCAGTTTCTTAAATGATCGTGTGTCGGAGCTTGCAAACCTGCATTTATAATTCTTTCTATAACATCTTCCGGTATAATGTTTTTGTCACAGTTATATTCCGGCACTTACAATGCTGAAATTGAAATTACCGCCGATAAAAATGAGACCGTTGACAAATACGAAGATTATGTAAACAATCAATATGTAGCATCCGTTATTTACGGGAAAGGCTACTTTAAACAGCAGGGCAAAAGAAAACAAAAAATAATGTATATGTGTACAATGAAAGACTACAAAACCCCGAGCTGGGGCTATGTTCTGCCAAGATAATAAATGGAACTTGTATAACAAATTCCACAGATACTATTAAAAGCCTGTCATTCTGAGGGCTTTTGCCCGAAGAATCTTTCTTATTTAGATACTTCGCTAGCGCTCAGTATGACACAGTTTTGAGAAATTATTGGTGGGATTTGCTACATAAGTCACTAATAAATCCTATTTACGGCACTCTTTTCTTTGTAATATAATAATCGTATGAATATTTCACAGGAATTTGATACAATTACAGCAATTGCAACCCCTATAGGCACAGGCGGCGTTGGGGTTATAAGGATTTCCGGCGACAAGAGCTTTGATATTATTGATAAAATTTTTTCTAATAAGAAACTATCCGCCGGCAAAATTGCCCACGGCTGGATTATGGACGGAGATGTAAAAATTGACGAAGTTATTGTTCTGCCGTTCAAAAATCCTAACAGTTATACAGGTGAAGATATTATTGAAATTCAATGCCACGGCGGGGTTAATGTTGTAAGAAATATTCTCGACCTTGTACTAAAAAACGGCGCAAGAATGGCAGAGCGCGGTGAATTTACAAAACGGGCTTTTCTTAACAGAAAAATGGATTTGTCTCAGGCGGAAGCGGTTGCAGATTTAATTCACTCGAAAACTAAACAGTTTGCAAGACAATCTGCCAAAAATCTTGCAGGTGTCCTCGCTGATAAAATAGCAGAAATTAAAAAAGATATTTTTGAAGTTTTATCTCGGATTGTAGCGGGAATTGATTTTCCTGAAGACGTGAAAGAGCCAGAGTATTCTTATCTCATTGACGAATTTAAAAAAGCAATCTCAAAAATAGACAAAATCCTTTCCTGCGCGCAGGCGTCTGATATTATGCGGCAGGGGGTAAAAATTGCCATTGCAGGAAAACCAAATGTCGGCAAGTCTTCTCTTTTCAATACGCTTTTGAATGTTGAACGCGCCATTGTAACTGATATTGCCGGTACAACAAGAGATGTTTTGAAAGAAAATCTGGACTGGGATGTTGCAATTACACTCATTGATACCGCAGGAATCCGCGACAATGATGAAGTGGAAAAAGTTGAAAAAATCGGGATTGAATATTCAAAACAGTCTGTAGATGAGGCGGATTTGGTATTGTTTTTATACAATGCGCAAACAGGAATGAATGATGACGATATCAGCATTCTGGAACTTTTGAAAGATAAAAAACATATTATTATTGCAAACAAATGCGACCTGATAACAGAACGAAAACCTGATACGTTCTATCTTTCCACTGTTACAAAAGAGGGGATGGAGGAACTGAAAAATAAAATCAAACAGGTTGTATGCGACTTTTCGCTTGATGATACGGAATTTATCACAAACAAACGCCAGCAGGACTGCCTTGAAAAATCGAGAGAAAGCCTAACCAGAGCACTTGGGGCTGCTGAATACGGCGAATTGCAGGATTTGATATCTATTGATGTAAAACAGGCTCTTATGTATCTTGATGAACTTACCGGAGAAGTTATCACCGATGACATTTTAAATAATATTTTCGACCATTTTTGTATAGGAAAATAATTTTCGGTCAATAAAAGTTTAGTAGCTGAAAAATCTGTCAAAATCTACATCATCAAAACTGCAAAGCAGTCTGAAAAGTTCATCGTGTTCATCCATTCTCTGAAAATTATATTCATCAAACTTCCAGTATTTAGGGTTGATACCTTTGACTCTAACAATTCCGGCATCTTTTAATACATTGAGCTTTTTTTTAACAATTTCAAGGGGTAAATCAACAAGTTTGGCAAGCTCAACAGATGTTATCCCCTCTTCGTTGTCGTATTTTTCAGGAGTGAGAAACATCAATTCAAGCCCGACTTTTTTAAGCTCTTTATCCTCTGTCTCTAATTCGTACTCGTACATAATTTAATTTTAGCAGGTACACAAGAATTTTTATCATATTTTTGTATTAAATGTGTACAGTTAACTTTGATACTTGATAAGAAGAACAAAAAAATTATTTTCATAACACGCGTCTCGCTGCGCTTGTGCTATCGTATTCAAATAACTTTTTATACTCCTTATAAATAAACCTTTCAAATTAACTATGAAGTTCTGCAGCATTGTAGGAGCTTCTCACAAGCGGGCCTATCTGATAATGCTTTATTCCGCATTTTTCTGCCAGTTTTTTTAAATCTTCAAATTCCTCCGGTTTATAATATTTTTCAACAGGAAGATGCTCTTTTGACGGCTGAATATACTGTCCGATTGTAACTATATCACAACCTGCTGATTTGAGGTCTAGAAGCGTTTGTTCTATCTCATCAAAAGTTTCGCCAAGCCCAACCATAAGTCCTGATTTTGTGGTTATATCACTGTTCTCTTTTACATATTTCAAAACTTCTAAAGAGCGCTTGTAGATTGCCTGCGGACGGGCTGTTTTGAATAATCTTTCTATAGTTTCAATATTGTGGTTGAAAACTTCGGGATGAGCTTTGATTATAATATCAAGCGAATTTTTATCACCTTTAAAATCAGGAGTAAGGATTTCAACTTTAACATCAGGGGTGAGTTTTCTGATAGCGTTAATACAGTCGGCAAAATGTTGAGCACCGCCATCCGGCAGGTCATCCCGGGTTACGGAGGTAATCACTGAATATTTAAGACCGAGAGCCTGAACAGCCTGCGCAATATGTTCCGGTTCTTTCAAATCCAGAGGTTCCGGTTTGGCACAACCAATATTACAATACCGGCAGTTGCGGGTGCAGACATTACCCATAACCAAAAAAGTTGCCGTGTTTTTTGTGTAGCATTCGTTTTTGTTCGGGCAGCGTGCATTCTCGCAAACTGTATTCAGACATTTTGTTTTCAAAATTTTTCGCACCGTGCGCGTTTTATCAGTGTCAATTATCGGACGTTTAAGATATTCCGGGAGCCTTTCTCTCATTATGATATCCTCCAAAGACTTTCAAAAATTCCCTCGGAATACGTAGGATGTGCAAAGCAAACTTCTTTCAGCATATCTATGGTGATATTGTTCTGCATAGCAATCAAAATTTGCTGTATGAGAGAGGAGGCCTCTTTTGAAATAATATGTGCCCCGAGGATTTTGCCCTCCCGTGTAAGAAGTTTTATAACTCCATCTGTCATATTGTCGCAATGAGATTTTCCAAGAGCTGAAACAAGCAGATTTACTTTCCGGTAAGTGCCCTCCTCCAAATCCTGCTCACGAAGTCCAACCCAGGCTATTTCCGGAGTGCCGTAGACGACTGACGGCACTAAAGTTTTATCAAACTTAACCCCATCGACAGTTTCTATTGCCTGTTTTATCGCAAAATGAGCCAGCTGAATTGAGCCGCATACATCTCCGATATAGGTAACACCATCTGTTTTTTCCGGTGTAACAGGTTTTCTGCCGGCTGCTACAAGAATTTTTTCAGGAGAAATTTGTTCACCGTTAGTCAGAGTAACTATCCCTTTATCAATTTTTTCAACAGTTGTTTCTGTGTAGAATTTTATTTTTTTTGTTTTGAAAATTCTCTCAACACGTTTTGATATTTCAATATCCGCCGCAGGCAGCAGGTGCTCTGCAAATTCAGTCAGGGTCACGTCAACCCCAAAATTTGAAAAAATTCTCGTCCATTCTATCCCGATAGCGCCGGAACCGATGATAAGAATACTCCGGGGGAGTTTTTCCAAATTTAAAATATCGTCGGAATTCAATATAAATTTGTGGTCAAATTCAAGCCCCTTTAATTCTCTTGGCTCGGCGCCGGTTGCCGCAATAATTTTTCCGCATTCATAAATTTCACCGGCTGCACGGATAGTAACGGCATCCAGTATTTCTGCAGCGGTTTTCACAACCTTGATTTTACTATTTTTGAAACCGAGTTCAATGCCCTTTCTCAGTTTTTCCACAACGTTATTTTTGTTTTCAATAACTTTTGTGTAATCAAGATGTATGTTTTCGGTCGTAACACCTAATGCGTAAGAACTTAGCATTTCGTTATAAATTTCTGACGAATGCAGAATGGTTTTAGTCGGAATACAGCCTCTATTCAGGCAGACTCCTCCGATTTCATCCTTTTCAAAAATTACGACACTCAAACCTTTTGCACTTGCGTGGAACGCTGCTGTATATCCTGCAGGTCCGGCACCGATTATCCCTAAATCAAATTTTTCCATACATCCTCTATCTTGTATAAATTCGCGGCAGACGTACTTTCAGCCGGCAGGTAAGCTCGTAGTTAATGGTTTTTGCTATATGGGCCCATTCGTCAATAGTATTTTCACCGCCAAGAAGTGTCAAAGTGTCTCCGACTTTTGCATCAACACCTGTTATATCAAACATCATCTGATCCATTGTTATATTCCCGACCTGAGGAACTTTTTGTCCGTTTAAAATCCCGCAGATTTTGTTTGATAAAATTCTTGGAACCCCATCGGCATAACCTATCGGAACAGTAGCGATTACTCTGTTACCGTTTGCTCTGTAGGTATGGGCATAACTGACACCCTCGCCGTCGTGTGCTTCGTGAATATGGACAATTCTGCCTTTCAAACTCAAAAGCGGTCTGAGATTAAATTTGCTTTTATCGGCATCAGGCGGCAGATCCGGATATAACCCGTAAAGCGCAATGCCGACTCTGCGCATATTTGAAGTCGGAACTTCATAGTACATTGTGCCTACTGTATTTTGTATATGCAAAAGAAGTCCTGTTGTATCTATTTGAGAAATAATTTTATTCCATTTATCAATCTGTAATTGTGTTTCATCACGCTCTTCAGCAGACGCAAGGTGGGTAAATATACCTTTAAAATCAATAAAATCACAATTTTGAACCTGTTTTATAAAATCAACGGCTTCGTCAACTGAAACCCCGATTCTGTTCATGCCGGTATCTATTTTGACATGGATTTTAGGTTTTATACCTGTACGTTCAAAAGCTAATCGGCAAGCTTCAATGTGGTCTTTTGAAAAAACTGAAATTGATAAATCTGCAGCCACAGCACTTTCGACAGCCCAAACAGGAACCGCGCCAAGGACAAGAATATCACACCCGATTTTAGCATTTCTCAAATCGACGCCCTCGTCAATAGAAGCGACCCCAAGCATATCCACTCCGGAGGCAAGTATAACAGGCGCAAGCATAACTGCTCCATGCCCGTAAGCATCCGCTTTAACAACTCCGAGAAGTTTTGTATCGGCAGGAACATTTTTTCTTATTTCTTTTACGTTATGTTCCAGGCTCTCTAAATTAATTTCAATCCACGCGTCGCGATGGGTATTGATATTTGATTGTCTTACGTTTTTCATATTTCAATTATATTACATTATATATTATAAGTAAACTGCAGGAGATTCCCCATCAGATTTTCATTCCAGACCTGAACATCTTTTGGGACTTCCAGCACTACAGGAGTAAAATTCCAGATGTATTTTATATTTGCTTTTACCAGATAATCAGCCGTTTGCTGGGCAAATTCTCTCGGTACTGTCAAAATCGCAATATCCGCTCCGGTTTCTTGCTTTAATTTCGGCAGTTCTTTGATATCTATTATTTTTTTGCCGTTTACGATTTTTCCTATTTTATTTTTGTCGTTGTCAAACAGGGCTAAGATATTAAGCCCGTAACTCATAAAATTATCGTATTTGGCAAGCGCAGAACCCAGATTACCGGCACCGGCAATAAAGGCTTTTTTTTCTTTCTTGAAACCGAGGGTCTTTTCTATAGATGCTTTGAGTTCTTTTACTATATACCCGACTCTGGATTTTCCGGAATTGTTCAAAAGCGAGATATCTTTTCTAACCTGAGAATCGTCGATATTCAAACGGGTTGCTATTTGTTTGCTTGAGATAAATTCTATATTTTCTTTCAGAAAGTCTGACAGTATGCAATGATACAATGTCAACCGTCCTATAACTTTGTCAGAAATTTTTTTGTCCATAATTAATTATTTCTTTTGCGTTCTTCTTGTCTGATATATTCACAATCTTCTTCCAGACGTTTGTCCTCCATTTTTTCAATCAAATCCTCAATCTTCTCAAACTTTTTGAGTTCAAATCCGATTTCAGCAAGGAGCACACAGTCATTACAAAGTCTGTAATTGCCGTACTGGATAGAACCTGCAAGACATTGTTCTTTCCCGCAGCAGTCACAGATAAAATATTCATCCAGAATGTCAGGATTTTCTTCAATGTCGTCCAGACGCATCTGTTCGGCTACTTTTTGCATTTCTTCAATTACTTCTTCTTTACTTTTCATTAGTTTATCCTTATTTTGTGAGGTCTGCCATCTCTCGTACAGCTTTTGCAAGCCCTGTAAACACAGCACGTGAAATTATACTGTGCCCGATATTGAGTTCGTGCAGCCCCGGAATTTCGTGCATTCTTGAAACATTATCGTAATTCAGACCGTGTCCGGCATTAACTTTCAATCCGAGAGATTGAGCGAGCGCAGCAGAATTTTTCAATTTCAAAAATTCAGTTTCTTCTTTTTCGGTTCCGAAAGCCTCTGAATATTGTCCGGTGTGCATCTCTATAAATTGGGCTCCAGTTTTGGCAGATGCTCTTACCTGTTCTTCTGACGGGTCTATAAAGAGACTGACTATAATACCGGCAGATTTTAACTTTTTAACGAATTCCGTAATTTTTTCAAGCTGTCCCGCAACATCAAGACCGCCTTCTGTTGTTATTTCCTGTCTTTTTTCAGGCACAAGACAGACCGAATGAGGTTTTACTTCAAACGCGATTTGTCCCATCTCTTCCGTCACAGCCATTTCAAGGTTTAAATTTGTTTTCAGTGTTTTAATAAGAGTTCGCACATCCTCATCTTTTATGTGGCGTCTATCTTCTCTTAGGTGAGTAGTAATTGAAGTTGCACCGTTCTGTTCACAAATATCAGCTGCCAGTATTGTATCAGGGTCTTTGCCGCCTCTGGCATTCCGCAAAGTTGCAACGTGGTCAATATTTACACCGAGTAACATTTTCTACCTTCTTTCTTTAATTCAATTTCATTTTGTCAATTTTCAAAAGCGCCGTGTAGGAGGGAAGTATAGTTACATTATCTCCGTTAACACAGGCTTTTTCAATAGCCTGCCTGATATCAGGTTCAATTATTATTTTTTTCTGGTCAATACCCGCGTATTTAAGCCTTGTAGCCATATCATTCGCACGGGTACCGGAGGTGATTACAAGTTTTTCAGCATTTTTAAGCTGTTCAAAATCACTGTCCCAGAGCCAGGAAATATCTCTGCCGTCCGCGTAATTGTCATTGATTGCAATGATTATATTAGATTTCAGGTCAACTGTTTTTAAGACTTCACTTGCACCCGTCGGATTTTTGATAAGCTGTATAAGTGCAGAATGTCCTTTTATTGT
The DNA here is from genome assembly GCA_944324135.1 of Candidatus Gastranaerophilales bacterium. Taxonomy (GTDB): domain Bacteria; phylum Cyanobacteriota; class Vampirovibrionia; order Gastranaerophilales; family Gastranaerophilaceae; genus CALUVN01. The sequence goes on from CALUVE010000007.1 coordinate 47,007, forward strand.
CCGGCGTTCTGTCCGTCCAAAAATTGATTTGTAAGTATTAAAAGCTTTTTGAATTTCGGATTGATTCAATCCGTTTTCAAACCCTGCGGCAATCGCAGCCAGAGCATTATAGGCATTATACAGCCCTACAAGTTTTATTTTAAATTCACTTAAAATCCCGTTGTGCGTAACTTTTATTACTGAAAAATCCTTGTAGATTTCAACATCTGCTTTATAATCACATTCCGGACGTTTAAATCCGCAATTACAGTAATAGTGTCCTTGCTGTGCAAAAAATTGTTTGCTGTATTGCAAAGGTCTGCCGCAAATACAATTGAAAGTTTCTTCCGGCGCGTTGGAATTTTTTTGCGCTTCTGCGAATACAACATTCTCAAATCCGTAATATACAGCACTCCTGTTATTGCCAAAATTTGAGACAAGCGGATCATCTGCGTTCAAAATAAGTTTCAGGTCACTGTTTTTATCAATAGCATTTTGGATGTATGACGCCGTAGTGTTTAGCTCTCCGTAACGGTCAAGCTGGTCACGGAAAAGATTTGTCACAACAAGACAATCTGATTTTACATAATCATATAGTTTAGTCAGATAAGCCTCATCTGATTCAAGAACAGCATAATCAAAACGTTTAAACGGATATAAATTCAAGGCAAATACGTTCGCAACCCCTGTCAGCATATTCGCGCCCCGAACATTATGTATAACCCTCTGGTGTGCGGTTTCTAATATATGTGCAATAAGCCCGGAAGTTGTACTTTTACCGTTCGTACCGGTAATTGTTATTATTTTTTGTTTTATATAAGACGGACATTTGCTCAAAAAATCAGGGTAAAGTTTGAGCGCCAGCATACCGGCAAAGGAGGTGCCCGAGGATTTGCCCAGAGTTTTTATCCCGAGGTATGCTCCCTTTGCTGCTATTAACGATGTGTAAAACCTTAGATTATTGAGTATAGTTTTAATCATAAACTTAAATACTACTTTGGGCGTATTCCTTTTTTCAAATTACTGCCTTATACTTCAAATATAATAATACAAAATCAAGAATAATAACAATGTATTTCTTTATTGCAATAATTTTCATAGCAGAATTAATAATTACAGCAACCATCCTGTTTTTTGTGATAAAAGCGGACCGAAAAGCCTGCGAACTTTCTGATAAAGTTCTGACATCACGGGACGGGCTTATTGAATCTATAAAATGTACACGAGAACTCATTGTTCAGGCAAAAGAAAAAATTCTGGCAGGGATTGACTACCTCTCCAGAAAACAGCGGCAGTACAAAATGAAGATGATAAAACATATTCTTATGTATGTCCTGTTATTTAGCCTGAGAGGGCGATACAAAAAGGCGGCTTCTATATGTAGCATGATAGTGCTTGCAAAAGAATTTTATGACAAAAATTATGCAACCGTCTAAGTTGCCGATTGTAATTGAGCCTGCAATATGTTATAATAAGAAAACGAAAGACGAGGTTAAAATATATGAGTAAAAACAAATCTTTTATGTTCGCAATGGGGCTGATTGCAGGCGTTGTAGGCGGTATTGTTGCCGGCGTTCTGTATGCGCCAAAATCAGGTGAAGAATCAAGAAAAGAGCTTAAAGATGCTGCCTGTGAATTGTACGAAAAACATTCTCCGGCTATCAAAGAAGCTAAAAAACAGGCTCTTGAATCTGTTGATTTGATGAAATATAAATTGGAAAGACAATTGAGAAAATTCAATAATATGGTTAAATCAAGAAAATTACAAAAAGCCAAAGAACTTGAATCTTCTTCCGATGATGAATACGAATACTAAATTATAAGGAAAAAATATAATGGAACTATCTCAACTGGCTTTAAATCAAGGCTTAACCTTTCTTGCCTGGGCAACCGGCGTAATTGTTATTGTTGTCGGGGTCTTTCTGGTTAAACTTCTCTATGATTTATCCACACTGACAAAAAATGTAAATGAGACATCATTGCTTTTGAATAAAGAATTGCGCCCAACTTTATATGAACTTAAAGAAACTCTTGAGGCCGTCAATTCTATTATCCATAGCACGGACAAAAGCGTTGATTCTCTTAGAAATGCCGTGGAAAATGTTTTTGGCAAAACAAAAATGCTTTCTGAATCACTTTTCAGCGGTATTATGAAAGGATTTGTCACTGTCGTGAAGTTATTTTCGAAAAAATAACTAGCCGAAATCGGGGGTGCACAATTCCTCAAAACGAATTAAAGTAAAAACGAATAAAAGAAAAGGAGTGAATTAATTATGTCAGCAACTAAATTTTTAGCAGGATTTCTGGTAGGCGGCGCAATCGGCGCAGTAGCAGGTATTCTCCTTGCACCAAAATCCGGTGAAGAAACAAGAGCTATGCTTGCAGATACAGCAAAAGATGTCGCAAAACGCGCTGATGCTACTGTAAAAGAAATTCAGGCAAAAGCAGACGACGTTGTTTCTGATATGCAGAAAAAAGGCGATGAAATTAAAGAAAAATTACAATGCCTGATTAACCAGCAAAAACAGGAACAAGAAGCTTAATTGCTTACAATAGTTAAAAATACCGCCGTTTAAAACGGCGGTATTTTTTTTGAGAATAAATCACAAAAATTATTTTTTCAAAGCGTTCTGGAGCGCAATTTCCAGTGTCTTAATTTTAGATTCAAGAACTTCTATTTTAGAGGTGCTTGAGGAATTTGTTATCATTTTGCGTTCAAGTTCACGCTTGTAGGCATCGAGTTTTTCTTTTTGTGCAAAATAGAATTGTGCGACAACAGATGCGCCGATAAATACTCCTGACAAAAGTGTTCCTACAATTATCCATGTCAAACGGGTATCTCTGAACATTGCATCTGTCGGAATACCGAATTTTTGAAGTGCAGAGGCGCCTTCTAATCCCCAGATTTGCAGGTGAGCAACTTCCGTATAATTTACGCAGGCTATATATATCAGAGCTAACATTAACAAGTATGCAGCCAGATTTGTCATTCTTCTCATATTTTCAAACTCCTGTCTTTTATGTATCTTAAAACCTTTTTAAATTCTTCATCAGGTTCTATTTCCAATTCTATTATTTCATCAGAAAACGGTTTTGTAAACCTCAAAAAGTATGATTGTAAAACCTGTTCCTGTGTGGTTGTTTTTTCCTGCTTTGCGCCATAGAGAGTGTCATTAAATACCGGATGATGCAAATGACTCATATGCACGCGTATCTGATGGGTTCTGCCTGTCACAAGTGTCAATTCAAGATAGGTGTAATCCTTAAAACGTTCAAGAACTTTCACAAGGGTCACGCTGTCTTTTCCACCCTCGACAACTGCCATTTTATGCGGATGTTTCGGGTTTCTGCCTATCGGAAGATTTATTGTGTCCTCATCCTTTTCATAATTCCCGTTTACAATAGTTCTGTATTTTTTAGTTATTTTTCTGTCTTTTATTTGCTGTGCCAGATATTCATGGGTTTTGTTATTTTTGGCAACCATCAAAAGCCCGGAAGTATTCCTGTCCAGCCTGTGTACGATACCCCGCCGGAATTCACCGTTCAGGTCTGAAAGATTGTCTCCGTATTTAGACAAAAGGGCATTCACAAGAGTATTTTCTCTTTCCTGAGATGTCGGATGGGTCAACATGCCTGCGGGTTTGTTTACAACAAGCATGTTTTCATCTTCAAAGACAATATCTAGCGGAATATTCTGCGGCTGAATTTTTGTAATATCTTCAGGAGAAACATCAAATTCTATTCTGTCTCCGTCACGTAAAATATATGAGGATTTTTTATCCTGACCGTTAATTTTTACCAGTTTATTTTTTATCAAATTCTGGATTTTAGTGCGGGAAAAATTATTCAGCACCTCGGTCAGGTAGCTGTCCAGCCTTATATCTTCTTCATTATCGTCAGTAAAAATTATCATAATCTGGTTTTCTTTAAAAGAATTATTATAATTAACAGGATTACACCCACATTGATAAATATGTCGGCAACGTTAAACACCGGAAAATCAATAAACTTCAACTGGAAATAATCGCGGACAAATCCAAAAACAATTCTTTCGTGCATATTGCCTGCAATCCCTGCAGAAAGCAGAGCAAGACAGAAAAGACTCTTCATTGAAATAGTCTTCAGGTGTTTGATTATGTACGCAAAAATCCCGATGAGCGCCGCAACCGAAAGGATTATCAAAAGTTCGGTGGAATTTTGCAGAATGCTGAAAGCCGCGCCCGTATTCTGTACGTAATTCAGAGCGAAAACACGATTATCTGATATAGCATGCCCGCTTTTTATATAAGAAATTATTTGATTTGATGCATAAAAATTACATATTATAAAAAATATGAAACATACAAGAAAATATATCAGTCTGCTAAATTTTTTCTGCATCTTTTTCCTCAAATTTTATAAAATTATTTTGCGGTATAACATTGACTCTTGTCATAAGAATTGCAAGCCCGCTCATATACACACGGACAACAGATTCAGATTCCGGCTCTGTTCTTGTAATTCCTACAGAGGCAACTGTATATTCATTCAGATTTTCCGTATTTGCCTTAAAAACTCTTTCAAGCACCTGATCTTCAGGGAGTTTTCTAAATACTTCATCACATTTTACCTGAGGATATACCATACGTTCTTTACCTATAGAGGCAATAACGACGGCATCTTTCGGGAGATTAAGTTTTAAACTTGCGGAATATTCGCTGCCGGCTGCCACCTGATTCGGGGTGATTAAATCTATGTCTGTAAATCTTGCATCTCCGTATTTCAAGGCGGTTCTTTCTTCAAGAATTTGTTCAGATCGTATCTTCCAATCTTCACCTACTTTTGTCAGATAATAGATACATTTACCTTTAGAATATAATTCACCGGTTGCCTCAATCATTTCTTCGTTATTAGTAACTGTTGCAACCGCAGTTTCGCGCGTTGTTATTGTTGCGTAATTGTTCTCTATCTCCATTTCTTCAATAACAGCATCATAAGTTATATCACTATAGGTATCCCAGGTATCTTGAACAAGTGACATGTACAATTTTTTGTTGTACCCGTCGTTATTCATAAAATCTTCTGTGTAGAGAGCGGCTAACCCCTCTAAATTATGAGCGTTTGAATATTCAAGCTGGGTTTTGATAATATTTTCCAGTTTATTCTGTTCGTTTTTTAATTCTCTTCTGTATTCAATCTTTGCTTTCTGATCAGCAAAAAATCCCGCCTGAGCCGGCGCTGTAGCAAAAGATAAAGCTGTTGTTAAAATCAATGTTGTTAATAATAATCTCTTCATAATAAGTTATTATACGATAAATCTAAAAAAACAGTAATAGTATAAACACATTAAATTATTTGTGCTATTATTTAAGTCAAGAGTATATAGGGAGAACAAATTTAAATGAAAGAATCATATTTTCCGCAAGAAATAGAGAAGAAGTGGCAAAAAATTTGGGAAGAATCAGGTGCATTCAAAACTCCTGATGATTCAGACAAACCTAAATATTACGCACTTTCCATGTTTCCTTACCCCTCCGGCAAACTGCACATGGGGCATGTGAGAAACTACACCATAACAGATGTTATAGCACGTTTTAAAAAAGCTCAAGGATACAATGTACTTCATCCGATGGGCTGGGACAGCTTCGGACTTCCTGCCGAAAATGCCGCAATGAAACACGGTGCCGACCCTGCAAAATGGACTGATGAAAACATTGCTTATATGACAAAACAATTAAAAATGCTCGGGCTTTCTTACGATTGGGACAGAGAAGTCGCAACCTGCAAGCCGGATTATTATAAATGGACACAATGGCTGTTTTTGCAATTGTACAAAAAAGGACTTGCTTATAAAAAAGAAGCAGCAGTTAACTGGTGCGACAAATGCGCAACAGTACTTGCGAACGAACAGGTAATCGACGGCAAATGCTGGAGATGTGACAGTGTTGTTGAGAAAAAATACCTTTCACAATGGTTCTTGAAAATCACAGATTACGCAGAAGTACTCCTGCAGGATTTGGACAAACTCACAGGCTGGGGAGACAACGTAAAAACAATGCAGGCAAACTGGATTGGAAAATCTCAGGGTGCGATTTTGAAATTCAAAGTTGTAGACGCTCCTGACGGAAGTGATATGGAAATTCCTGTATACACTACAAGACCTGATACAGCATACGGTATAACCTACCTTGTTGTTGCACCGGAATATAAAGACATTGAAAAATTAACAACACCGGAAAACAAAGCGGCTGTAGACGCCTATAGAGCAAACGCCCGCAAAATGACAGAAATAGAAAGACTTTCAACAGAAAGAATTAAAACAGGTGTACCTCTCGGTACTCATTGTATAAATCCGTTTACAGGAGAAAAATTCCCGCTCTGGACAGCGGATTATGCTCTTGTCGAATACGGTACAGGCGCTGTAATGGCAGTTCCGACACACGACACAAGAGACTTTGATTTTGCGAAAAAATATAATCTGCCGATGAAAGTCGTTATACAAAACCCTGAAAATCCGTCAGATTGCAAAGAAGCAGCCTACACCGACCCGGGTGTACTTGTAAATTCCGGCGAATTTAACGGAATGAGCAACGAGGAAGCTAAAAAAGCAATTACACAAAAAGCAGTTGACGGCGGCTACGGGGAATTTAAGACACAATACAGACTCCGTGACTGGCTTATTTCCCGTCAGCGTTACTGGGGTGCTCCTATACCGGTTGTTTACTGTGAAAAATGCGGTATCCAGCCTGTTCCGGAAGAACAGCTCCCTGTATTACTTCCGAAAGATGTTGATTTCAGCGTTGTAGGTAAATCGCCGATACTGACTTCAAAAACTTTCCTTGATACAACCTGCCCGTGCTGCGGAGGCCCTGCTAAACGTGAAACTGATACAATGGATACATTTATTTGTTCAAGCTGGTATTATTTACGTTATGCGGATGCCAAAAATTCAGAAAAGCCGTTTGACAGAGACCTTGTTAACAAATGGTTGCCTGTAGACCAGTATGTAGGAGGAATTGAACACGCAATTCTACACCTTTTATATTCAAGATTTTTCACAAAAGCATTGCGTGACTTAGGACTTTTAGATTTTGACGAACCGTTTAAAAACCTGCTGACACAGGGTATGGTTCTGAAAGACGGTTCTAAAATGTCAAAATCAAAAGGAAATACTGTCGACCCTGATGAAATATTTGAAAATTACGGTGCGGACACCGCGAGATTGTTTATACTTTCAGATTCACCGCCGGCAAGAGATTTTGACTGGTCAGATGCGGGCGTTGACGGCTGCTACAAGTTCCTGAACAGAGTCTGGAGACTTGTTGCAACAAACGCTGATAATATCAAATTTGATTACAAACTGGAATTCCCGCTCACAAAACAGAATGACGATTTAGTGAGAAAAGTTCACATTGCAATCAAAGGTATTACAAACGATATCTCAAATGACTTCCAGTTCAACACTGTAATCTCTAAATACAGAGAACTCACAAATTCCATCTATGAATGGTGCGGTTCTAAAAAAGAATTGAACGATGAGGACAAAAACGTATTGAGTTTTGCAATTTTGACACTGTTAAAGTTGATGTCGCCTGTTGCGGTTCACCTGACAGAGGAAGCCTGGGCTGATTTGGGCGGCAAAACTTCCATCCACAACGAGCCGTGGTGCGAGTGGGATGAAAATCTTGCAAAAGCAAGTTCTATAACTCTTGTTGTTCAGGTTAACGGTAAAGTTAAAGATAAAATCGAAGCAGATGAGGCATCATCTGAAGATGAATTGAAAACTATTGCAATGAACAGCCCGAAAGTTAAAGAACTGACCGACGGCAAAACCATTGTAAAAACAATCGTTGTTCCGAAAAAACTAGTGAATATCGTTGTTAAATAATTTATAATTTGATAAAAAAACAATAAAAAGACCGGACCTGATGAGTCTGGTCTTTTATATTAAAGGCTGTCTTTATGTTTGTTGTGTTTTTCATCATCTTCATCACAGCCGAGTGCCCGGTTGAGGTGTTCAACAAGTTCCTGTGAATGATAATGCATAGCATGTTCTGATTTGTGGTGGATATCTACTATGTGGAAGTGCATAGCCATTTCTACCTGAATCAGCGCCATATTGTATTCATAGAGACTTTCTACATAATTTCTTAAGGCTTTTATATAATCTTTTCTTGCTTCCTGCAAAGCCACATAATTAAGCTCATCTTTAATATACTGAGCCTGTACAACATTAAGGTTTTCAAAAGACTGAATCACCTCAAGTTTTGATGTCGGAATTTCTTTTTCAGCTCTGTCAAGGTTGTTGAAAGCCCGTTTTAATTCAAAATATAAATCTTTTTTAAACAGCAAAATTTCATTATCTGCAAGATGAAGCTGGGCGTCAGCACCTTTTATACTATGCCTGAGTTCCATAATGTTTACGGAAGATGAGAGATTCACCCCGACTTGAAAACTGTTGTTGGATGAATAATTTGAGTTATTATATCCGTAACCGGCATTAGCCGTCAAATCAGGAAGATAAGTTCTTTTAACATATAACAGTGATTGCTGCATAGCGTTTTTTGTTGCGACCAGCACACTCAAATCAGGACTGTTTGCGTAGGCAATTTCAGGGGCTTTTTCTCTTGTGAAAGGGAATTGCTGAAACAGAAAATTTCTGGAGCAAATCTCTTTAGGATTATAAGCAAACCCTCTTGTATAATCAAAAGTCTCAGTAGGCACAATTTTATAATCAGGCTGATTTTCGATATACATCGCATTTGTAAGATTTACTTTTTCATTGTTAAAGCTGTTTCCTGCTTCAATGTATTGAACCTGTGCCTCACTTAAGTTTAAATCTGCGGTTGTTCTATCAGATTTTTCTTTACTTTTGGCAAGTTTCACAAATTTTTCATTAAGCTCCACATTGTACTTTGCAATATCTAACAAGGCTTGTGCGCGCAGAAGATTATAGTATTTTCCTTTTATATCAAATAAAGTTGAACACAGGCTGTCAATAAATTCGTATTCCGCACCGATTTTATAGAATTCTTCCATTTTTATATATGCAGTGGTTTTCCCGAAATTCCATATCAATTTGTTAACGGAAACTCCGACAGAGGGAAGCTCTCTATAATGTGAATTGTAATAGATATTATCCGAGTTATTTTCGTTATAGAAACCTGTACCGGCATTTATTACAGGGAAATATTGTGATTTGGCTATCCCGAGATTACTTTTAGCAATATCAAGATTGTATTTCCGGCGTTTAATTTTGGGGCTGTTCTTGAAAGCAACAGCAACACAATCTATAACGGACAAAGACGTGCCATCTCTGACTTCCACCGGTCTGAAAAGTTCATCCTCATCATCTCCGTACGTCTTTACAAATCCGCTTAAAATTATAAATATAATCAGCAGACAAATTTTTTTTCTTCTCATATTTACTATTATACCATGTTTGTCAAATATCCCTGAGCCGGTCGGGTCGGGAAATTATTAACAAAAAAACAGCTCCGGTATAATTTCAGAGCTGTTTTTTAGATAAATTGCCTGGCTTTTTTGTTAAACTTTTTTTGAACTTTCAAATGTATCGCCTGCATGACGCTGAGGAGTTTCAGGCGCTGCATTTTTTAATTCTTTTTCAAATACATCATGATTCATCAAAGTTGCCTGAGCAGGATTTTTTGTATTGGAAACAGCCATACATTTATAGCCGTTTTCAAGCTGGACTTCTCTTGCCATATAGCTGTTGCCGCTCTTGTCAGTGTATTTGATAATTGGTTTGTCTGTTGGTGTAAGTTTCGGACTTACATTGGTTTTGTCGATTACTGCCATAACTATTCCTTTCTACCTTTACATAGTTAATAAAAACATGAACAAATAAAAAATTGCGTTTTTTTTAATTTTTTTGAAAATTATTAAAAATTTATAACATTCAATCAGAATAATTTTTTTGGTATTATAATATATAGTTAGATAGATATTACCAAGATAGTTAGGGAAAGCGGTTTTGAACAAGAATTATTATTTTATCGCAATTGGCGGAGTAGGAATGAGCGGGCTGGCAAAATATTTGCTGGAACAAGGATGTAAAGTCAGCGGCTCTGATATATGTGACAGCAAATATGTACAGCAGCTAAGAACATTAGGCGCAACAGTACACATCGGACACAGTGCAGAAAATGTTCCGGAGAATTGTGTTGTGATTGCAAGTACTGCAATACGTGCAAACAACCCTGAAATTTTAAGAGCAAAAGAATTAGGATTGCCGATTTATCATCGTTCTGATTTGCTTGCGGAAATTTCACGCGGGGGAAAATTCTTTATAGGATATGCCGGCACACACGGCAAAACTACAACAAGCGGGCTGTCCTCTTATGTTCTTGAAAAAGCAGGATTGCAACCCTCTTTTGTTGTCGGAGGAATTGTTCCTGAAATTTCGACAAATGCTCAATACCGCGACGGTAAATATTTTGTGGCTGAACTTGATGAAAGCGACGGCACTATTGTTAAATATTCACCTGACACGGTTGTTATCAATAATCTTGAGGCTGACCACCTTGATTTCTATAAAGAAGGGCTGTCAGCAATTTTGGATACTTTTGAGAAATTTCTCTCCGGGTTGAAACCTAATGCCATAATTCTTGCTAACAATGACAGCGAGGGTGTTGAAGAATTAATCGGCGGGTGCTCAACTTTGATTCCAAATCCTATCTTTTCTTACGGTTTGAATGAGGCTGATTACACGGCAAAAAATATTGTTTACGGAGAAGATTTTACAACCTATGACATATATTACAAAGACGAATTTTTAACAGATATGAAAATTATTCTGAAAGGTGTTCATAATGTTTATAATTCGCTCGCAGTATTTGCAAGCCTCCACCAAGACGGCGTTGACATAAATTTAATAAAACCGCATTTTGCAACATTCAGCGGAATGGGAAGAAGATTTCAAAAAGTCGGAGAGTTTGGCGGGATTTCACTTTATGATGATTATGCACACCACCCGACTGAAATTAAAGCAACTCTTTCAGCGGCGGAAGCTTTCCGCAATCACAGAGTAATTGCTGTATTCCAGCCGCATAGATATACAAGATTAAAGAGCCTCTGGAATGAATTTTTAGATGCTTTTTACGGCGTTGATAAAGTTGTTGTGACTGATGTATACGCGGCAAGTGAAGATGTTATTGATGGTATAAATTCGGAAAACTTTACCTCTGAACTTTCTGAACGCGGTGTAAATTGCGAATATCTTGCCGGTGATATGAAGTCTGTAGCGCAGCAGCTGTATCCGGCTCTTAAATCCGGTGATGTTGTGATAGGGCTCGGTGCCGGAACAATTACTTCTCTTGGGAAAGAACTTTTACAACTTGATAAGGAGATGGAAAAAGTTGCTGGTTGAAGAAAATTACGATGTCACAAAACTCACTTCCTTTAAGTGCGGCGGGAAAATAAAACGAGTAATTTTTCCCGAATCACTTGAAGAATTTGTTCAGGTATTGAAAGAGTTCCCCGATGCGAAAGTATTTGGTAATCTGACAAATACTCTTGTCTCATCACAGGGGTATTCCGGAACAATTATTCTCACAACCAAAATGACAAATTACCAATTTTCCGATAACCGTGTTGAAGCAGAATGCGGGCTGAAAGGAGCAAAACTTTCTCAGGCTGCAGAAGAAAAAGGATTGAGCGGATTGGAATTTATGATAGCTTTTCCTGGGACAATCGGAGGAGAAGTGTTTATGAATGCAGGCGCACACGGTCAAAATATCGCAGGATGCTTTGTACAAGCAAAATGCTACAGCCCCGAAGCTGGTATTGTCACTTTGAAAAAAGATGATATGGAATTTTCTTACAGAACTTCTGTATGCCAGTCAAAAAATCTGGTTGTACTTTCTGCGGTATTTGAATTACAACCGGCATCCGCAGCGGATATAAAAGCTAAAATGGAAGAAAATCTGAATTTCAGAAAAACACATCAGCCGTCCTTGACACTTCCAAATTGCGGGAGTGTATTTAGAAACCCTGAGGGGAATTCCTCAGGCAGACTGCTGGAACAAGCAGGAGTCAAAGGCTACAGCTCAGGCGGTGCAAGAGTCTGGGAAAATCATGCCAATTTTATAATTAATAACGGCGGCACGTCCTCAGACATTCTGAATGTTATTCAAAAAATGCGTAACAGCGTCAGAGAAAAATTTAATATAGAACTAAAACCGGAAGTTAGATTTCTGGGTGATAACAATAAAGAGGTAGAAATATGCAGGGATTTGAAAATCATATAGATAAAAATGCAAAAATAGCCGTTCTTTGCGGCGGAATGTCATCGGAAAAAGACATCTCAATGCGCTCCGGCAAAGGCTGCTATGAAGCTTTAAAAAGATTAGGATTTCACAATGCAGAACTTGTTGTTGTGGATAGAAATATTACAGAGAATTTGAAAAACGGCAAATATGATTATGCCTACAATGCTCTTCACGGGAAATACGGTGAGGACGGCTGTATTCAGGGACTTTTGGAAATTCTTCAAATCCCATACTCAGGCTGCGGCGTTATGGCAAGTGCTGTTTGCATGAACAAAGAATACACCAAAAGAATTCTCGCTAATTGCAAAGATATCCCGCTGATTAAATCAGTTTTTGTAAGAAAAGGAGAAGATGTCCTTGAAGCGTGCAAAGACCTCCATTATCCGCTGATTACAAAACCTGTCTCAGAGGGGTCAAGTTTCGGTATGACTAAAGTCAATTCAAAAGATGAACTCCAGACCGCCTATGAGGAAGCTGTTAAATATAACGATGATGTTTTGATTGAAGAATTTATCAACGGATTTTTTGTAACTGTCGGTGTGCTTGAAAAGAACGGCAAGCCTTTTGCTACTGAAATCCTTGAAATTATCCCAAAGAATGAATGGTATGATTTTGAAGCTAAATATACAAAAGGAATGTCCGAATTTATTCTTCCGGCAGAGCTTGACGAAGAAACAACCGCACTGGTAAAAGATATTGCAGTAAAAGCTCACGTAGGCGCAGGCTGCAGCGGTGTTTCCAGAGTTGATTTTATGATTATGGATAACAAACCGTATTTCCTTGAAATCAACACTTCTCCGGGAATGACCGAAACCAGTGATTTGCCGGCTCAGGCCAACGCTATGGGAATTGATTACGACAATCTTGTGTTACTTATCTTAAACAGCGCAGGTTTAAATAAATAATGGATGATATAGAAAATAATCAGGAATTTCTTGACGAAGAAGATATTCTTGAGGCTAAAAAAGTAAAAAAAATTCAGCGGGAACGCCAGATTCGCAAAGGCAGAATGTGGCAGGAGCGTATTCGCGGAATTTTTCGCTTTTTTGTAAGTATCGGTATTATTTTCTTACTTGTTACGCTTGCAGATTTGCCGCAGTGGTATCTCGACAAATCATCTTTTAAAGTCTATAATCCGGCTAATGTCACAATCGCCGGTAATAAAATTGTTCCTAAAGCCAAAATATTCGGAGCTCTCCATGATTTAGAAGTACCGAATATTCCGGTATATCTTTTCAGAACCGGCGGAATACGCAGCAAAGTACTGAAACTTTCACCTGTTGATGAAGTTTATATCAGACGTTATGCGTTTCCGGCAAGACTCGTTATTATCGTAAGAGAAAAAGTACCGTCAGTTGTAATTGCCCCGGATGAAAAAGTTAAACCGGTCGCTTTTTTCACTAAAGACGGAACCCTTGTCGGACGCGAATATCTGCCGCTGCCTGGCGAGTATAAAACTATAAAAGTTCTCTCCTACGGCAACAAAGGCGATGATTACCACAAATGGAACAAGGAAAAAATCCAGAAGATTGAAAAAATTGTAAGATATATAGAAACTTACTCTAAAGAACCTGTACTCTATTTGGATTTCAGAAACCCTAACGATATTTATGTCGCGATTAAAACTGTAAAAATCCGTCTTGGCAAACTTGATGATACTGTGTTTGACAGAATTGAACGCATTCCGTCAATCTTGCCGCAGGTAAAACTTATGGATACAAAAATTAAATATCTCGATTTGAGCTGGGAAAAAGTTAACTATCTAAAACTTGATGAATAGCAGGAGTAAAAAATTTATGAACATAGCCATTGCACAAACCAAATATAAAACAGGAGATTTTGAATTTAATTTTAATTCTATTGCCGAAAAAGTATTAACAACTAATGCCGATTTGATAATTTTTCCGGAGGCTGACCTGTATGACCTTGGCGGCAAAGATTTGCTGCTGGATAAAAAAGTGCAGGAATGCCAGATAAATTTTTATGATAAATTAGCAGAAAAACATTTTGACAAAGCCATTCTTGTCGGTGATATTCTCATAAAAGACGGCGAAGTTTTAGTATCAGAGGATGGCTTTTTTGAAATTAACGGAGAAAAAATCTACGTTTCTGACAGCTTTTCGGATGATGTTATTTGCGATTTGTATATCCTGTCTAAAAACAGCTATTTTGCAATAAATAAATATAAAGAATTTGTAGAAAGTATCCGCACCAATAACAATTTTGTTTATATAAATGCCATCGGAATCGCGGATGCAAATGTCTTTGCAGGCGGCAGCTTTGCTAAAAACCGTGAAAATGAGCTGGTTTTCCAGTCTCCTTTGTGCAAAGAGTTTGTAGATTCCATAGATTTTTCAAATACAGTTGAATTTGTGGACGAACCTATGGAAGAGCAGGTAATTGATGTTACTACATTTGCGCTCAAAGAATACTGTGAAAACACAGGCATTAAAAAAGTTGTTCTCGGACTCTCAGGCGGAATAGACAGCGCGCTTACTGCAGTACTTGCAGTCAAAGCTCTCGGGGCTGACAATGTTCTCGGGATTATGATGCCGAGTATGTACTCTTCTGACGGGAGTGTGCTGGATTCTGTAGAACTTGCGAATAATCTGGGAATCAGAACGGAAAAACATACAATAACTCCGCTTTTTGAAAATTTTATGGATAAAATTGCCCACGAAAAAAGAGGGGATTTAGCAGAAGAAAATCTTCAGGCAAGACTGAGAGGTTTGATATTAATGTTTTTCTCCAACCGGGGCGGGTATCTTCTGCTTTCAACCGGCAACAAGTCAGAAAGCGCCATGGGATTCGGTACATTATACGGAGATCTCGCCGGCGGCTATAATATGATTTGCGATTTGACCAAGACAAACGTTTATAAAGTTTCAAACTACATCAACCGCGACGGTGAAATTATCCCGCAGGCTATTATTGACAAAGCTCCGTCTGCAGAACTTCACCCGGGGCAGAAAGATCAAGACAGACTCCCTGAATATGCAGTTCTCGATGATATTATTGAATTGTATTTTGAACAAAATATTCCTGCTGAAGAAATTTACGAAAAATATCCGAAAAATATTGTTGATGAAGTCATCAAAAAAACATACAGAATGGCTTACAAACGCAAACAGTGCTGTCTGGGAACCCGCCTTACCGAACGTTCTTTCTTAGCCGGTATTGAGTTGCCTATAGTTCAAAAATTTTATTAATTTTTTAAATTTAGTTCTTTAAAAATTTTTATGACAAAACAAAACGGTTTATTTTGTACAAAATAAACCGTCAAATTTTTCCCTTTTTAATGTTACTAAGTTTTAGTTATATGATATTAACTGTTAATATTCTTGTATTTGTAGCTCAACATGCTGTATGTATCTGTATCGGAAGATGAAGATTCATCACCATAGAATGTTGACATATTTGTAGCCATCTGATGAGCATATTTGTCAACCATCTCCTGTTTTGATGCATCAACCTGAAATGCTGAAATTTCTGCGTTTGTAACATACCCGTCATGGTTTGTATCTATAGCATCAAAGTTTTCCAGCACCATTGTGAGCGTATCAGAGGACATACCGGACATCATCAGCTGTGTCAAATCCTGTCTTGAAAGCCCTTTGGATGACATCTGATTGGTAAGATTAGTCATCTCGGTCGGACTTATAATCCCGTCCTTGTCTTTATCTATATTGTTGAAGTTAGTTTCAAGATATGATGCAAATGTTTGGTTTAAATATAAATTATTTTTGGAATCACCTCTTGCTTCGTTAATTCCCTCTAAGGTTACACCGTCCGGTGAAAGTTTTGACAGATACGAAAAAGTATTTGTCAATCCTGAATAAAACCCTGCAAAGAGCGATGAGCCGTTATAGTTAGCCATTGTTTCAGCCTCCTGCTTTCTACTTGTTTTTATCTTAATGATTATTTATGAAAAGTCAAACATTCATATAGATGATTTTTACTGAATGTAAAAATATGTAACGAATCCCCTCAAAAGTTTAAAGTTTTTCTGAAACTGTTCCGATTAAATAAATGTACATTAGTTTTTAATAAGGAGTGTGTAAACGATGGATGACAAAAAAATCATGGATATGGAAGATATGATGGTGGATTATGCTGAAATGACAAGCTTTGACTTTAATTCACTTGACTACAGACAAATGCAGGAGCTGAATAAAATCACTGAAGGTGATTATGCAAACCAGCCTTACGCATTCAAATACGGTAAATTTGATCTGGTAGATTTATTCCATTCTTTTATTTCCCAAAAAGATTAAGCAGCTGACATACAAGATTTAGGATGTGTGAAATGAACGAAGAAAAGTATTTATTTAACAAAAATTGTTTTCTTCCCGCGTGGGGAATAGACGACGTAGAGCCGAATTTCCCTGATGACGATGATGAAGAACAGCCGGCAGCAACTGCGCAGCAACCGGAAGAAGAGCAGACTCCCGCTGTATTTATCCCGCATAGAAAAAGTCTCGCAACACTACTTGCAGAGCTGGAAGAAATTAAAAATTCCATAGAAGATATAAAAGCCAGACAATGGCACCTTGCAAAGCTTATGAAATTCCACAAAGAGGGATTTGCAAGAGGATAGGCTGGCAGATTTGGCGGAGATTTGGTAAGCCGGTAAAAGTTTAAAAACTCTTACCGGCTTTTTGTGTCTTTATTAAATATTTAGAGTTATACCAGAAAGATATCATTTACACATTTTGATAAACTTTGCAGGATTACCACAAACAATGGCATTCGTAAGAACATTTTTTGTCACAACAGAACCGGCTCCAATAATTGCACCATCTCCGATTTCAACTCCCGGCAGAATGGTAGAATCAGAACCCACCCAAACATTTTTACCAATTTTAACAGGGGCCGGATGCATATCCATCCGCATATCTGGGTCAAAGTTGTGGTTCAGGGTTGCTATTGTTACATTATGCCCGATTAAACAGCCGTCACCAATTGAAATACCGCCTTGATCCTGAAAACGACAGCAAGCATTTATAAATACATCTTTCCCTATCGTAATATTTTTACCACAATCTGTATAAAATGGAGGGAAAAGTCTGAATGTAGGGTCTACGGCTTTGCCGGTCAATTTTGAAAATAATTCTACAAGTTCATCAGGAGTATGATACTTGTTATTAATCTCCATTGTAATCTTGATTGCCTCCTGACTTAAAGCATTAAATACCCCGAATAAATCTGATGTTGCATCAACTTTTTTACGGTTATCCATATATTCAAAAAATTTTGTTAAATCCATACGCTCTCCGCTAAAAATATTACTGTAAATATTATAAAAAAGCCTCTGATAATATTCAAAGGCTTTTTTATACTCATTTGATTCAGATTAGTCAAAAACGTAATTAATGATAGAAGCTTCTCTAGCACGTTTTACTGCTGTAGCAATCATTCTCTGGTGTTTTGCACAGTTACCTGTGATTCTTCTAGGAATGATTTTTCCTGCTTCTGTCAGATATCTTTTCAACTTAGCAGCGTCTTTAAAGTCAATTGATTCAACTTTATCAGCGCAGAGGCTGCAGTTTTTACGTTTTTTCTTGTCTGACATATCCTGTCTTGCCATTGTTGTTTTTTACCTTTCTATTTTGCGTCCTTGACGCTCGACCTTGTTTTTTTATTTTTCTGTAACTACTTTTTGTTTGTTATTTGTTCCAATCTTCCTGCAAGTGCTTCCAGTATGTTTTCTTTCAAGATAGGTTGTTTTGTATCTTCTTTTTTCACAAACATATCCGGAATTTGGGCTTTTGTTTTATTCTGGAAAAATCTGCAGGTAGATTTTAATTGTTGTTGTTTAATACGTTGTAATTGTGTGGAATTTTTCTGCATTATTGCCGGAATAAATTTTCCGCTGGACATTTTGGGGCTCCTTTTGTATATCTTAGATTAAAAAGGAATTTCGTCCTCGCCAATCAGCTCGTTGGAAAAGTCATCGGATTCAAATTTTACAATTTCTTCAGTTCCGAATTTAGAACTGCCGGCAGCTTGTACTGCGGATGCTTCACCCAATCTTTCAATTGTATTAGCATCAATTTCGTAAATTCTTTTTTCAGAACCGTCATCCATTTTTACAGTCTCAACCTGAAGTCTGCCCTCAACAAGGACTCTTTCATCTTTAGAAATGGCAGAAACCACTTCATCAAGAGCATTTCTTTTAGACAAAACTCTGATGAGCATTTCTTCTCTTTCGCCTATATTAAGCACAAAAGAAGAAACCGCAACATTGTTTTGAGTAAAACGTTTTTCCGGTGCTCTGTAAACTGTTCCTGTAACTACTGCTTTTGCAAGTGACATTTAAAATTCCTCTTACTTAATTAACTAAACAGCTGCTTTTTTAGACATTTCAACGAACATAGTTCTGATGATGTTGTCATTTAATCTGAGTTGTCTTTTGAATTCAGCAACTTTATCAGCAGGCAATGCCAGAATCATAGAGGTGAAGAAACCGTCTCTGAAGCTTTGGACATCAAATGCCAATTTTTTTCTGCCGATTTTGTCAACAGAGTCAACTTTTCCGCCAAAGTTTACGATAACAGAGCTTACAGCTTCAACAGCTTTGTCAATTTCTTCAGCGTCAAGATTTGGTTTGAATATAGCTAATAATTCATAAGTTTTCATGTTTAAATTTCTCCTTTTTGTTCTAACTAGTGTATGAAACAATGATATCATGAACAGATAAATTATTACAAGATGTAATCTGCAAAAAAGCTGTATTCAGCAGGGCCAATAAGAAATACATCGTGATGTGTATCAGTTTGAGAGCCTTGCCATTCAACGAATACAGACCCGCCGAGCAGATTAACTTTAACCTTATTTTCTGTTAAGTTATTTAAAACTGCAGCGACGACAGAGGCGCAGGCACCTGTGCCGCAGGCAAGCGTAATCCCGCAGCCGCGTTCAAAAACACGCATATCCATTTCATCAGGGGCGATAACTTTGACAAACTCAGTATTAGTTTTTTCCGGGAAGAACTCGTGTTTTTCAATATATGGGCCATAGGTTTGTGCGAGCATCATCGGATCTTCATCAGTAAAGATTATGCAATGAGGATTACCCATAGAAATCGGATGGATATCAAATTCGCGCCCGTTAACAATAATAGTTTTAAGCCCTCTGAACGGAATTTTGGAATATTCCAGAATAGGATTACCCATATTAACGCGCACCATACCGTCCTCAAGTAGCAGCGGCTTAATAACACCGGCAAGCGTTTGGACGGAGAAATCTTTTTTTGTGACTAGCTTGTTATCAAAGACGTATTTGGCAAAACATCTCATGCCATTGCCGCACATTTGCGCGGTAGAACCGTCAGAATTAAAGAAATACCAGCCAATATCGGTATCTTTCGTGTCAGTTTTCGGAATAATAAGCCCATCAGCGCCGATGCCAAAATTACGGTCACATATTTTTTTCGCGAGAGTCTCCATTGAAAGTCCTGTTTTTTTGTATTCATCATAATCGATTATCACAAAATCATTGCCGCAGCCTTGCATTTTAGTAATTTTGACAGTATTCATAAATTCTCATCTCCATTTCTTAAAACAATTTTACAATAAAATAAGATATTGACAAAATATTTTGAACAAATAAAATAAGAAATATCTGATAAAACTGAATGGAGGAGTGCCAGAGCGGTTTATCGGAGCGGTCTTGAAAACCGTCGTACGTGACGAGCGTACCGTGGGTTCGAATCCCACCTCCTCCTCCATTTTGAAAGAGCCTAAAAAGGCTCTTTTTTAGTGCGTTTCTGCCCTGTCACCGAACTGCAAAAATGAGCCAAAATAGACCCAAAAGGGACTAAAAAGGGACTGCTGAAAAAATTTGTTGATTTTAGAAGATTTCTGCAATCAGGCAAAATTCAATATTACATAACGGTTTTTGCGGTAAATGTGGTCAATCCCAAGTAACACATAGATTTCAGGATTACCACCTGTGGTAATTGCGGTTAATGCCAATATTCATATAAATATTGGTCTGTTTTGTTATGCCAAAATTTCAAAATCGGAAATAATATTAATAAATTGCACAACCTTGCAACCCCAAGACCCTTTCATACCAATCGAAGTCAAGAATTTGGGAGCGTGTTTTTTGGAAACAATTTATAATGAGTTTGTATAGCTTTAAATAAAAGAAAGGAAACAAATTTATGAAATTATTAAAATGTAATCAAGTTAAAGAATTATCAAACAATGAATTGCTGAAAGATAAGTCTCGTACTGAAATTTCAATCTGCGGAACCATTACTTCAACAATTCAAATACCAACAAAATCTAATCCATATAAATTCATACGCTTTATAACGCTTGAAGACGAAACAGGTACAATAGATTGTGTTTGTTTTGACAGAGAAATAAAAAAGTTCGATAAATTATTACAGATTAACAATCAAGTTATTATTACAGGAGAAAAGTTCATAGATAGGGAAGAGCCTCAAACTCCAATAATTATGCAAAATGTCAAATTAGCAAAATAATATTTTAATACTTTTTGCAAGATATCCTAAATTTTAATTCTGAAATGCTTTCATAACAATCGAAACGATGAATTTGGGAGCGTGTTTTTGAAAAACAGTTTATTATAAGTTTGTGTACTCAAGAACACAGAAAGGAAACAATTTTATGAAATGGTTAGCAATAGCTTTAGTAATCTACATTTTTATCAACGGCTTTATTGAAGAAGCTAAAAAGCGATTAGGCGGTTATAGTGACGATTACTATGAGGAAGATGATTATGATTACAACGACGATTGGAATAATAATTATTCCTGCAATCAGCAAACTTACGATAGTCCGCAATTTGACAATAGTTTTATTTCTCGTACTCAACCGCCTGAATATCATCATAAAGATACTAACGAATACAATATGTTAGTGCGTGTCAGGGGTGATAAATACGCAAGGCAGGAAGAAATTACTATTGAAGCACACAACATATTTGAAGCCCGACAAAAGGCTAAAAATATGGGTTACGACATTATTAGAAGTTAAGGAGGAAATATGAATACAACAGGTTACAATGAAATTGATTTAAAAAATTGGAAAAATTATCCTGAAATCAAAACTAACTCTTTCTGGGAGTATGAAGTTAATACTTATGAGCAAATTTATAAAAGATACACTAAAAGAAATGATTTAGTTCTGAATATATTCTGTAATTCTGAATCCGCAAAAGAAGAAGCAAAAAAGCTAGATAGAAAATATCTTGAGATAGAAGATTACGAATATGATAATTCTTTGCGTGATGTAGTCAATAATAAATTAAAAGAACTTGAGCAAAAGAATATTCAGCTATTATTACTCACTCCTGATGTAACTGATATTAGAGCAAGTAAGACAGAAGAATTTTTCAACACATTCAAACAATTTGCAAAATTAGGCATAGATAGCCTGGAGCAAGGTCGATTTGTCGTTTTAATAATCGGTAATACATATTCAAATTCAACTTTGCACCTTGAAGCTTTTGAATATGCTCAATTTCTTACAAGTCATGGATTGCGTTTAAAAGCTCACATAGTTAAAGAAGTTTGGAAATGGTCAACTCTTGAATCTAGTACAGCAAAAGCCTTATGGCATTGTAGAGCCTTAAAGAGCGGATTTAATGTAGCTACCTTTAAGAATATTTTTATTTTTGAAAAGTTATAGACAAAGAAAAGATAAAACTATAAAAATAGCAGAGGTAATATGAACAAAGAAGAATTAAAGAAAATCTTACAATATCATGCAAAAGGTTCACTGATTACAATAGGCGGTCGTCCTGCTATGGGTAAAAGAACATTTGCTTTGAATTTAGTTGAACTATTCTGTAAAGAAGGTTATAAATGCTTGTATGTAACAGATTACAATAAACAAATAATTACAGAAATGTTATTAAAAATAGTTGCAAATCCAAACAGGCAGGAAAGTTTAGAGATACAAACAGAAAATTTCACGCAAGCAGTAAAAGAACTAAGCAGTTGGAATTTGTTTATAAAATCTACAGAATTTTGCAGGATAAAAAATATCAAACAAATAATACAGAACTACAAACCTGATTATTTGTTCATCAACATACATATTAACAGCAGGAATAGACTAAGTTCTGAAAAATTGAGGGAAATATCAGAGCAGAATAATTTAATAATCTTTGTAATAGCAAATACACGCAGGGAACCTCGCAACACAACAAACTATTATCCAAAATTTACAGATTTACGAGATAAAAATCTTGTGAAATATTCGGATGTGGTCTTATTGCTCTATCGGGAAGATTATTACAACTGTGACATTCCTGACGATAGAAGAAATATCATAGAGATAATTCAGGCGAAACCTGAAAATAATTCAATCAAATTGAAATTTAATAGAAAAACTGGAAAAATCGGAACATAAAATTAAAAATCTTTTTAAGAGACAGAATAAAGGCAGTTGTAAGCTAAAGTGGGTAAAAACCTACAGTTAAGAATAGAAAATTATTTGGAGGTAAAAATGTACTTAACAAAAGATGAACTAACTATATTGCAGGGCTTGAAAGAAAACTTAAGCTATGCGGAAATAAGCCGAAAGTTAAATGAACCGCTTCGCACCTGCGACAGCAGGGTGAATTCCCTATATCAAAAGTACGGAGTAGATAATAGAAAAGATTTAGTCAAAAAGGCAAACCTTGATAAGGTCGAAATTGCAAGGATTGATAATATTCCCTACTGGCAATATGAGGGAACACAGCTTGTACAAAAAATTCCTGTTTGTAAAAGAGATGTTGAACGGCTATTAAAATTACTGGAAAATGAAGATGAAAAAGAAAAATTCAATCTGGTGTATTCATCAAATTACCTGTACAAATTTATGTATTTAGAAATGCCGAGCGGTAAAGAATACATCCAAAGAAACAAAATCATAAATAAAACTTAAAGGCTCCTAAAATGGAGCCTTTTCACATATTTTAAGCTGTATGCCAGTTGATTATATCAGCATTATTAACCTCTAAAAATTCGTTGCATTCTTTGAAAGGTCTAAAATCAGTATCCTTAAAAGCAGGAACTTCGCCATTACAAATAGACTTCGTACAAGCCTGATAGTTATTTGACGGATGAGAAGAACGCAAGATTTTAACAAGAGGGAATTTCTCTTGATAATCTGCTTCCTGCTTAATTCCTTTATAAGCTAAAGCTTTCAGTTCATTTGCTTTTGCACCCCATAACATGACTACTAAAGGCTGCTTATTCTCGGTCTTAACTTTAAGAAGCTTAGATATTACCTGATTTACAAAATTACGCCAAGCATTTATATAGAAGTCCTGATTGTCAGGTGCAAAGGTTAAGGCAGTATTGAACAACAAAACACCCTGCTTTTTCCAAGCTGACAAATTTGTATAACTGTTATCAATTCCTACATCTTCCTTGATTTTACGAAAGATATTTAGTAATGAATCCTCCGCAGGAATTTCACCGTTATTGTAAGAAAATGCAAGCCCATGAGCTTTTGCCTCATCAGGGTAAGGGTCTTGACCGATAATCAACACTTTAACATCCTGTGGTTTTAATCCGTCAAATGCGTTGAATATATCGCTTTGACTTGGTCTTGTACATTCGTTGATACATTTCTGAATTTCTGATGTAAAAAGTTCTTCTACTTCCTGCCTTGTGAACCATTCATTCTTAATCAATATTTCTTTCAGAGCTTTCATAACTTCCTTTCTTTTGTTTTTAGAACTTAGAGGCTTCATGCAAACATGTTTTACCACTTCTGTGAATATTTTAACGCATTACAGTGGTAAATGCAAGTTTGATTGCGACTCTTGCGGTCTGTTTTAAAAGGATGAAATCACTTATTATTAACAACGAGGGCGGTAATGGAAACTAATCTAGTCCGTAGGTTGCGGTAAATTAAAATTTACCGCAACAAAAATGTTTCTGTAATCAAAGATTACCAAAACCTACTAAACTGCCACCGAGGCAGTTTTAAAAACAGCTTTCCACGAAATTTTATATTTCTGACACAGAAATACTTGTAATGCCGGAGTTTCTGGCATTATCCATAAGTCTTACGACAGCACCGTGGGTAGCCTCACCGTCTGTTTCTATCATCATTCCGTCAGGATAATTGGAGGCTTCTGACTTTAAGGTTGCCGCAAGCTGTTCCGGAGCAACTTCTTCCCCGTCAATATAGTACCTGTCATCACCTGTGACGCTCACTGTCAAAATTTTCGGGTCTTTTTGAACCTGCTCTGCATCAACATTTTCCGGAACTGTTAAATTCAATCCCTGCTGGTCTAATAATGGCGCTATTACCATCATGATAATCAGCAAAACCAGAAAAATATCTGTCAATGGTGTTATGTTTATTTCGTTAAATGTTTCACGCTGACGGCTCATTTTTACGCCCCCTCATTGGTTTCTTGCAGTTCTTTTTGTTCTTTTTTACTCAAAGGTTCGCCTGCAACTATAAGTTTTTTATATTCGGCATCCTGAGCGGCATTCATAACTTTCATAATCTCTGCACTTTTAACGCTCTGGTCTGCCTTTACAACCACTTCCGGTTTTTCTAAAGATGGTTTCAGTGCAATGAGTTCATCCGTAAGGGTATCAGCATTTATCTCACGACCGTTGATGTACATAAGACCCTCTTTTGTAATCGCAACTTCAGCATTTTTCTGCTCGATTGAAACCCCGCTGTTGATTTCAGGCACAGAAATTGCGTTATCCATTGACTGGAATGTTGGCGCAACTACCATCATAATAATCAGCAGAACCAGAAAAATATCTGTCAGCGGAGTTATATTTATTTCGGTAAAAAGCTTGTCTTTTTTTGTACTCATTGCCATTTGCGTAAATCCTTTTCAGATTATAAAGATACATTTGATTTAGTAGTTGTTGTAGTTTTGCCCTCTGAATCTACAAAGCTCAGGAATAAGAGTTTAATCAACTGGAAGTCATCTTCATAGCGTTTTACAATAGACTGGAAAGAGTTGAAGAAAACAACCGCAACAATAGCAACCCCGAGACCGAAAGCTGTTGCTATCAATGCTGAACCGATACCCATAGCAACTGCTGCTGATTGGTTACCTTGAGTTGCCAAATCCTGGAAAGTATAAAGAATTCTGACAACTGTACCGAACAAACCTAAAAACGGAGCAACACCGCCGATTGTACCAAGGATTGTAAGATGGCTTTCAAGTTTTCTGGTTGCAAGCGCTGCTGCAATATCAAAAGAACGTGAAAAACCGCTTTTTTGTTCAGAGAAAATTCTTACAGCCTCTTCTGTTACTTCGCCTATTACACCGCCGCATCTGACAGCCGTATCCTGTGCACCTTGAAGATTATTCTTGGCAAGTTCTTTTTGCAATCTCGGAATCAAAAGAACAACATCTCTTTTATTCTTTTTGTAAAATGAAAATCTGTTAATAACAACTGCAACAACCAGAATTGAACAAATCAAAATAGGCAGTAACACAGGCCAGTCAAGTTTGATTGAATGTAATAATAGTTCCATAATTTTATCCTCTTTTTTATAATATTGTACTCTTTTTTATTTTTATTATCATGTATTTTTAATTTTTAGTTGTAGCCAGATGCTCCAAATACGTTGTAATCAAACGTGAACTGGATATCAATATGCTGACCTTTAAACTCTGCCGGAAGCGGTTTGAAAGGAGCTGTAGCCTGGACTGCATTAATAGCGGCTTTATCAGCACTTGGCAGTCCGGAAGATTTGAACACACTGCACGAGAGAAGTCTGCCGTCTTTTGCAATTTTGAACAAAAGAACAACGCGTTTACTTTCGTTTCCTTTTGGCGGATCCCAGTTCATTTTAATACGGCGTTGGAGTTCTCTCATATATGGACCGAAATCCGGTTCTCTAATAGCATCAATTCCGGGTGCGCCGTTAGGGTTGCCAGGTCCCGGGTTCCCCATGGAACCTGAACCGCCCCCGCCGCCTTTAGCGAGTTTTGTACCTGAAGAACTTCCGCCGCCGGTTGGTGCAAGTGATGGTGTAGGTGCGTAAGTTGAACGTCCGCCGCCGCCAGCAGAAGAAGATGATTTTCCTGAACCGCTGATAGGTCCTGTTGCATAAGAGCCTGCCTTTGTTCCGCCTTTAGGCACAGGAACCGTAAACGCAGAAGATGGTTTAGCCACCGGTTTTGGTGTTGACGGCGGTTTGATTGACGGACGCGCCGTTGGCGGTGCCGGTTTAGGCGGTGCTGATTTTGCAGGACCTTTTGTTACCGGAGTTTCGGTTTTTGCAGGTTTTGGCGCAGGTTTTTGAACCGGAGCCGGTGCCGGTGTTTTGGCAACCGTTTTTTTAGGCTGCTGTTTTTGCGGAGCAGGCTTTTGGGCTGCCGGCTTTGGACTTGGCGCCGGTGATGGCTTTTGTGCTTTTGCAGGTGCCGGAGACGGCATTGAAACTTTCTTTGTCGGGTCATGATGACCGCCGGCACGCGAATCTCTGTCTGAACGGTACGGAGTATTTGGATTTATCGGTTTTGCTTCCTTTTCTACCAGTACAAATTCAATATCGTTCATCTTAGGTTTTGGTCTTTCAAATATAGCAAGATGAATACCGAGAGCAGCAAGTATAAAGAATATAAGCCAAGCTGCCCCGACGACTGTCGGGTGTAATATTGTTGATATTACAAGAGATTTTTTCAAACTGTCATCTTCATCTTTCCGCAACACTGCAGGCGGGGTATATGTTGAAGATGATTCCCTTTTTGTAGGCTCTTCTTCTAAATAATTATCGCTGTATTTTCCTAAGATAGACATTTTTATTTCCCGTTAATGAATCTTCTTTTATATTTTATTTTATCTCAAAAATAAAACGATTACCCAATTGTACGGTAATTGATTAATTATATATGGCAGGGTTAACTGTAATAGGTTGGGTGAGGATAAGTTGTATTGACGCATTTACAGGGATTTCTACATCGTCGCCTTTATCCCATAAAGATTTAACCAAACCGCCGCCGGCGCCAACTGCAGTACCGAGAGCAGCACCTTTGCCGACACTGCCGCCTGCCAAAGCTCCGAACACAACGCCGGAAAGCGCGCCTGCTGCCGCACCGCCTGCCAAATCTTTTCCGTAATCTTTAGCCACATCCATCTTTGTTCCGCCGACCAAGACACCTGTATTATCTTCTGTTTTTACCACAGCTGAAATCGGAATTTGTACACCGTAAGGAGTTACTATCTGGTTGAATCTCAAAAGTAATTTCCCGTTCATACTGCCGTGTTTGGCTTTAGAAACCTCCAGGACAGTACCAACAACTGAGCTTCCGGCAGGAGCAATCAAGCTGCCGTTATAATAAAAATCAGAACTCAAAGCGAGATTTACTGTTTGTCCCAAAACAGCGGTTGCTGAATTTATAGGAGCAGTCACAACTGCAGGTACAGCCTGTCCGGCAGGAACTGTTACTACACTGCCTTTTAAAGTACCGTTACTGCTTGTATATGCAGGTTTGTAGTAATTTGGCTGATAAGCCGGCTGTTGTGTCTGGGTAAAATTATAATTCGGAGCTGCCAAAACAGCATTTGAGCTTATTAAAATAACTGCCAGCGCCGCACAGAGTTGTTTTCTCATAAATCTCTCTACCTTTCCTTTTATACATTTATACATATATAATAACGATTATCAGCTATAATTTGTTCATTGTCAATTTGTTAAGGTATGTGTAATCCACACTGGGGCGGTCAAAATGATTATTAAATCAACACCTGCGGCAACTCTTGTATGCTCCCCCATTTTTCTTGTTCTGCCCGGGCGAACCTGCAGGGTTGCACCCTTTACGTTATACCAGCCCTGAAAACGGGTCTGATAATGGGGCATTTTGACAAATTCTGCCGGCTGGGTAAGTTCCCCGCCTATTATGTTATTGTTAGAGGTATGCACATAACCTTTTATCGGAACTTCAAATCCGTCCGCATAAACCATTTTGGTTATTTTTATTTTCATAGAAGCGTTCGTACCGACAATAGGTTCGTTTATTTTTTCAATATATCCATAGAGTTCTGTATCTTTAGGAATAATCTTTGTATCATAAAGAAACAGGTCGTTTGTTGCTATAAATTTTACTTTGTACCCCTCAGGACAATATTGTGTTGAAATTTCCTGCGCGCTAACAGCAGGAATAAATGTACCAGCAGGCAGTTCTATTCCGTCATAATCACGCATTTCAATCTGCGGATTTTGAATTGTAACGTTCTCATCACCGGGTGCTGAGTACAGAGGCAGCCCGCCAAACAATAGTATTAATAATATTGCCAGAATCCTTTTCATAGTTTTAATTATAACAATTTTTTTTCATTATTCAAGCTCGCATACAAACCATTTTGAGAATTGATTGAAATAAATGTTAACTTTTATGTCACTTAAGTTATATACAAGGTAGATTTATTGAAGTTATTTTACATAAATTCCGATAACAAACATGTATACGACTTTTGAAAGGACTTTCACAAAAAATGGGAATGGCAGCCTCACAAGCTAGATTGTTGAGCATTACCACTCGTCTTACGAATAATGAATTTCGTTCACAGATGGTGGCAAATAGTAAAACACGCCTTGCCAACGAAACTCAGGCTGCAAGTGATGAGTATATGGAAGCGTTAAATGCAACCAAATTACAGTATGTGTATTATGATGCAAACGGACAGCAAACGCTGTATGACCTAACAGCAAGCACAATGCTGCAGTATCAACCGTTGAAGAACCAGTATGCACTGGTTAACCGTGCAGGACAAACAATGGTTAACCACGGGGATGCAACCACATTCCAGCAGGCTACAAACCTTGATGAATTTCTGGAATTAAACAATTGTATACACGTAGAAGAATGGCAAGAACCAAACCCTGACTATGAAGAGTGGAAAAACAGCGAACCACTCGATACAGATGACGAATTTTATGACGTCGTAATTAATACAGATACTGAATTGTACAGAAAATTCATGACGGCAAGTAAATCTTGTTATAATAACGCAATGGGCGGTTCATCAGGTTGTTACTTACACGTACTTGCTCACTTGCTTGATTATGTGCATGTACCTGGTGCATACCCAAATTTTGATACAAGCGCATATCCAAAAACTTTTAATACAACACTCGGTACTCAAATTTCAATTTCCTCCGGTCAAATTTCTGGTGCTGCTATGCACAATACGACTAATTCAGAGATGATATCAGAAGTTTCACAGAAAATATGTGCAGAGAACGGTGATGAGACACTTATGGCCCCTGATTTATCCGACGCGGAGTATTTTGAATTTGTATCAACCGATCCTACTACCGGAACAGATTTATATAGATATACTTATGAAGATGAAAATGGTATCGCTCAGAGCCTTGACTATTTGGTATTCCATACTGGCGATGCTACATTGGATGCACTGTTGAGTAATACAAAACAAGACGGTTCACTCAAGACTATGAAAGAAAAAGTTATAGATCTGTTTGCAGCTGTTAGCAACTACAGCGGTTCGCACTATGATTTATTGCTGGAGGCAATCGCGAACTTCCAGACAGATATGACCCTTGCTTTGAAAGATAAAAAATTCAACAAGGACAGATTTGATAACGCTCATAAAAAATGGGAAGAAAGCGAACCGCCTGAATTCTTGGATATGAGTGAACGCGAAGTTCTTGACCCTGACAAAGAGGAATGGTATACAAACCTCTGGTACCGCATGAACGGTGCTCTGTTTGACGAAGAGTTTGTAGAAAAAGCAAATGATGAGGGATACAACAACGCAGATGTATTCCACGAAAAATATTTTGAAAAAACAGCAGACGCAGAGCAGAGCTGGGTTGAGTTTGATGAAACCTTAATAAACAGCCCTGAATGGCTGAAATTCGCGCTCGAATCTGGCGAGATTACGCTTGAGAAAGTTGTATTTAATGAAGATTACGACACAACAACAGAGCTGGAAAACAAAACCTGGACAGCCACCAGCTGGTCATCAACAGCAGATATTGTAGAAGTAACAGACGAACTTGCAATAACAAAAGCAGAAGTCAAATACAATCAAGCATTGCGAGACATACAGGCAAAAGATAAAGAATACGATAACGACATAAAGAAATTAGACACAGAACACAATGCATTACAGACAGAATACGATTCCATCAAAGGCGTCTTAGACAAGAACATGGAACGTTCTTTCAAAGCATTCTCATAGCAAACATAACGTTTGCATTGCTGTCATTCTGAGCGAAGCGAAGAATCTCATAATTTTTTCTAAAAAGAGGCAGAATATTATTTTCGGAGCACGCTCCCGCCCTGCTCCCGCTATCGTCCTCAAATAACATTTCTGCCTCTTTGGTCAGGCAAACATGATGTTTGCATCAACATTATTTCCGCAAACTGAAATGTCGCCTTATGAAGATATTCAATGAACTTTAGAAGTCTTTTAAGATGAGGCTTTTACAACGTCCCGTAAGAGCTTTTCAATATTCACCCCTCTACCTCTGGGTGAGGGGCAGGGGGTAAGGGGTTTCGGCAAACATGATGCTTGCATTGCTGTCATTCTGAGCGAAGCGAAGAATCTCATAATTTTTTCTAAAAAGAGGCAGAATATTATTTTCGGAG
>CALUVE010000008.1 GCA_944324135.1 Candidatus Gastranaerophilales bacterium
TCCCCACTCCGTGGGGGAGGCTAGGTGGGGGCTTACAACCTTGGTAGAGGGGGTGAATGTTGAGAAGCTCTTACGGGCGGTGTAAAAGCCGACTTTTAAAAGACATTAAAAGTCGATTGAACATCTTCATAAGGCGACATTTCAGTTTGCGGAAATAGTGTTGATGCAAACATCATGTTTGCCTGACCAAAGAGGCAGAAATGTTATTTGAGGACGATAGCGGGAGCAGGGCGGGAGCGTGCTCCGAAAATAATATTCTGCCTCTTTTTAGAAAAAATTATGAGATTCTTCGCTTCGCTCAGAATGACAGCAATGCAAACGTTATGTTTGCTATGAGAATGCTTTGAAAGAACGTTCCATGTTCTTGTCTAAGACGCCTTTGATGGAATCGTATTCTGTCTGTAATGCATTGTGTTCTGTGTCTAATTTCTTTATGTCGTTATCGTATTCTTTATCTTTTGCCTGTATGTCTCGCAATGCTTGATTGTATTTGACTTCTGCTTTTGTTATTGCAAGTTCGTCTGTTACTTCTACAATATCTGCTGTTGATGACCAGCTGGTGGCTGTCCAGGTTTTGTTTTCCAGCTCTGTTGTTGTGTCGTAATCTTCATTAAATACAACTTTCTCAAGCGTAATCTCGCCTGTCTCAAGCGCGAATTGTAACCATTCAGGGCTGTTTATCAAGGTTTCGTCAAACTCAACCCAGCTTTGCTCAGCGTCTGCTGTTTTTTCAAAATATTTTTGATGGAAGTCGTCTGCGTTATTATATCCTTCGTCATTAGCATTTTGCATGTGTTCTTCATCAAAAACAGCGCCGTTCATTCTATACCAGAGGTTGGTATACCATTCGGCTTTATCAGGGTCTAATATTTCTCTTTCAGAAAAGTCCAAAGTTTCCGGCGGTTCGCTTGCCACCCATTCTGCGTGGTCAGCTTTAAATTTTTCTTCAAGGAATTCTTCGGTTTCATTTAATGCATATTTCAAGTCGTAGAATACTAAGTGTTTAGCTTTGTTTAATATTTCTTCTTCAGTCATACCGCTATCTGCGGGGTTTTGAGAAGCCCAGAGTAAATCTACAACCTTTTGGGTAAATAATTCATCGCCGTCACAATCCTGATGGTATTCATCTTCATGTTGTCCGCAGCAGTGTCTGTCTTTTAATTCAGCACGTATTTCAGCCATAACTACAGGGTCTCCATTGACGCCGCCGCTACCTCCGCCAACGCCGTCCCACCAATGATAAAATGGTTGGGACGGACCGTCTGATATAGTAAATGTATGTAACCCGTCAGATGTTGTGTATGTTCCTAAATCTAACAGGTGGCTTAATACGTCGCCTAAGTGAAATAATGCGGCATTACCGGCCATTACGGATGACCAACATCCTGATGCAGTACCGTATGCAAATTTTTCATATAAGTCTGATGATTCAGAAACAACCGTTTCCCAATAGTCAGGATCTGTATCTTTAGGTTCACTGGCTTTCCAATCATCGTAGGCCGGGTTGTGCTCTGTCCACTCATCAATTTTCAAGCAGTTGTTCAATACCAGAAATTCATCCAGATTATTTGCCTGCTGGAATGTGGTTGCATCTCCGTGGTTAACCATTGTTTGCCCTGCGCGGTTAACCAGAGCATACTGGTTCTTCAACGGCTGATACTGCAGCATTGTGCTTGCTGTTAGGTCATACAGCGTTTGCTGTCCGTTTGCATCATAATACACATACTGTAATTTGGTTGCATTTAACGCTTCCATATACTCATCACTTGCAGCCTGAGTTTCGTTGGCAAGGCGTGTTTTACTATTTGCCACCATCTGTGAACGAAATTCATTATTCGTAAGACGAGTGGTAATGCTCAACAATCTAGCTTGTGAGGCTGCCATTCCCATTTTTTTTGTGAAAGTCCTTTCAAAAGTTGTATACATTTATTTTATCGGTATTTTGGTCTTAAAAATTCAAATTTGTTTGAATAAACATAATAGAATTGTTACAAAAATTAATATTCAACCTTAATTTGACAGAATAGTTTGTAGACTTTGGTTGAAAAATCCGTTAAAATAATTAAAAGTATGATAAAACAAACCTAGGTTTTCCATGGAAAATTTTAATCTCGGGCACATGCTACCAAAATATATTCATAAACTGCAATCAGGAAATGCGGTGAATAAAAACGCGCCTCCGGCAGGAAACACTGCGGGGCAGGCGGGCGGAGCAAATTTCCAAAATACAATGGAGCCGATGTATTCTACCAGTCTTAATACAATGCAGATGAATACATTAAAAAGTATGGATCAGTCGCTTTATGTAAAAGATTTGCTGAAGCTGCCGAGAAATATGAACGAGCTTTTGTATATTCTGCAGAAGAATATGTCTCAGGCAGAATTTAACCAGCGGTTTTTGAACCATGTAAACGCCCAGCGGAATATATTATCCCAGATGCAGGCGCAAATTCTCGCCCAGCTGCAGGGGTTGAGCACAGGACAGATGCAGGCAACTCTCCAGCAGCAGATGTCGCAGAATATGCAGTCAATGTTAAAAAATCTGCCTATTTCAACAAGTGCAATGATTAATCTTAATGAAATTGCTATTCTTCTTCAAAATAACGGAAAAGATGCTATTACAAAGTTGATTGCGGCAATGGCAGCTGCCTCGCAATCAGGTCTCACAGACCTTTCACAGATGAAAGATACTGCAAAATTAATCAATGCAAGTATTGCAGCAGCCGGTCAGAATAATCCGACTCAAACTCTCAAAACTCTTATGCTTTTATATCTGCCGTGGCTGCCGCTGCAGGAGGGGGTCGGGTTTGATTTGGAAATAGAAGCCTCTGAATCCGAAGACCCGAATGACAGCATTCTGGTTATTACTATAACCACCAAAAACTACGGTGTTGTAACAGCTACCCTTATTCTGGAAACTTCAAATTCAGTGCATACCGCTATTGAATGTTCTGAAAAATTCCCTAAAGATGAGCTTATGCTGCGAATTGAAAAAGAACAAAAAAATTATTCGATGCAGTCTGTGATATCTTTTGAAACAAAACATTCTGAGCCGCAAGCTTCTGTTGATGACAAAAACGCTCAGGCAAAGATTAATATGTCAAATACAAACGAGATTAATCCATATATGCTTTTGATGGCTCATACTATTATCCGCCATGTTATAGAAATTGATAATAATGCCTCCATAGGCGGTCTGCCGTCTCATATAGATTAAGAACTATATAAGTCTCAAAGTTTATCGGTAAAATTTTTTGTAGTACAATGTTATTGTAATACTGGTACATTTAAACAAAAAGGAAGAGACTTATGAAAAAACTTTCACCATTACAAATCGAAAGATTAAAGTATCAACCAAAACTTCCGGCTTGCCTTGCAAAAGGTATTAATTCACTTGAAATGCTTGAAGGTGCACCGACTCAATCAGTCCGTGATCAGGCTCAAATCAATGAATTGTTTAAAAATACATACGGAAAACCGGTTGTAACTTTCAAAAATACTTCTAAAACATCAACATCTTCTGTCAGAAATGTCGGTGTAATTCTTTCCGGCGGTCAGGCTCCAGGCGGTCACAACGTTATTGCCGGTTTGTATGATGCTCTTAAACAGGCAAATCCGGCTAACAAATTATACGGATTCTTAGGCGGCCCTTCCGGTATCATTGACGGCAAATACGTTGAGTTCACCGATGAATTTATGAATGAATACAGAAACACAGGCGGTTTTGATATTATCGGCTCCGGCAGAACAAAACTTGAAACTGAAGAACAATTCAAAAAATCTCTTGAAGTTTGCAAAAACTTGAACATTTCTGCTGTTGTAATCATCGGCGGCGATGATTCAAATACTAACGCTGCACTTCTTGCAGAATGGTTTGTTAAAAATAACACAGGTATTCAGGTTATCGGCTGCCCGAAAACTATCGACGGCGACCTGAAAAATGAACAAATCGAAATTTCTTTCGGCTTTGATACTGCTACAAAAACTTATGCAGAATTAATCGGAAATATTGAACGTGATGCTAATTCTGCTAAAAAATACTGGCACTTTATAAAAATTATGGGCAGAAGTGCTTCTCACGTTGCGTTGGAAGCTGCTCTCCAAACCCAGCCTAATATCACTTTGATTTCTGAAGAAGTTGAACAAAAGAAAATGTCTCTTGAATCTATTGTTAACTACATGACAGATATCATCGTAAGACGTGCTGATATGGGTAAAAACTTCGGTATTGCAATCATTCCTGAAGGGCTAATTGAATTTATCCCTGAAATGAAATCAATGATTGCAAATCTGAATGACATTATGGCAGCTCTGGAAACTGATCCTGCTTTTGTTAACGCAACTACTATCAGAGAAAAATTTGATATCGTTGAAAACAGACTTGATCCGGCTAATGCCAAAGTTTATAACTCTCTGCCTGCATTGATTAAAACTCAGCTGCTCGCAGACCGTGACCCGCACGGCAATGTTCAGGTTTCTAAAATCGAAACTGAAAAATTGTTAATTGAAATGATTGAAACAAGATTAGACGAAATCAAATCTCAAGGGGAATATATCGGTAAATTCTCACCGCAGTCACACTTCTTCGGTTATGAGGGAAGATGTGCATTCCCGTCAAACTTCGATGCTGATTATTGCTATTCTTTAGGCTTCAACGCTTTTGCTTTAATCAACTTCGGTTTGACAGGCTATTTATCATCAGTAAGAAACCTCACTGCTCCTGCTTCTGAATGGATTGCAGGCGGTGTTCCGCTCACTATGATGATGAATATGGAAAGACGCCACGGTGAAATGAAACCTGTTATTCAAAAAGCACTCGTTGAACTCAACGGGCCTGTGTTCAAACAACTTGAACAAAACAGAGAAGATTGGGCTATGAATGACAGATACCTCTTCCCGGGTGCAATACAATATTTCGGACCATCTTCAGTCTGCGATATTACAACCTGCACTCTGCAGCTTGAAAGAGCTAAAACTTTAGCTTCTGTATAATCTGCTGCAAGATATTATTTTTGAAAAACCGCTTTGCTTTTTGGCAAGGCGGTTTTTCTTGCTGCATATTAAAATAAATTGATTATATTCTTCATGTGTTTATCCATAATTTCCATTACAATACTGTATTCCCCAAGGACATTTTTATCCTCGTGAAACTCACGAAATTTGATAGAATCCTGGAGTATACTATGCATTGAATGAATAATCATCATTTCTTCATTGATTACATCCATCATATTTTCATCAGGTACGTTCATCATTTCAATACCTCCTGTTTTATTATAATATAAAAAACAGGAAATATTATTAATATTTTACTCATATTGTTAAGCAATTTTACAAAAAGTTTTGCACAAACAAACCGGCAAATCCGTATTTTGGGGGGATTTGCCGGTTTACATCTCACTTAAATACTATCAATTAGATAATGAATTTGCCGTTCTCATAGATTAGAACATCATCAGCGTAAATTTTTCCGCCGTTTTTCATATTTTTAATCATATCCCAGTGCAGTCCGGAAACGTTTTTGCCGCCTGTTTCAGGGTAGGATGCTCCGACTGCCATATGGATAGAACCGCCTATTTTTTCATCAAAGAGGATACTTCCTGTGATTTCCTGAATTTCATCATTTGTACCGACTGCAATTTCACCGATAGAGCGAGAGCCCTCATCCATATCAAGCATTGCATTAAGGAAGTCCAGTCCGGTTTCCGCCTCAGCCTTGACTATTTTGCCGTTTTCAATCCATAAATGGACACCTGTTGCTGAGTTGCCGCGGTAATTCTGAGGGAAATCAAAATATATTTCACCGTTTATATCATCTTCAACAGGAGAGGTAAACACTTCGCCATCGGGATAATTATTAATTCCGGAACAGCTAATCCATTTTCTTCCCTCGACACCAAAGGTGATATCTGTTCTGTCTCCTGTGACACGGAGTTTTTTTACATTATTCAGATAATTTGCCCATTTGGTTTGTTTTTCGTCAAGTTCTTTAAGTTTTGCGACAGGGTCGTCCAAATCCAAATAGCAGGATTTAAAAAGGAATTCAGAATATTCATCCAGAGACATTTTAGCTTCCTGTGCAAGCGCGTGGGTCGGAACATCCGCAATAACCCAGCTTGCGTCACCATTTGCAGAGCGGGTCATCAAAATTTCCGACAATTGTTTTGTTGCTTTGCCGCGTCTTGAAAGTTTTTTCAAATCCGCACGCGCCATGTTTTTTGTATTCATCGGCGCGCCGATTGAAATGAATTTGTCTACAGTCTCATATTCCAGTTTTGTAATAGGGTCGACATAGTCAAGTTGTTCATCTGATGCAAGTTTTATAAACAAGTCAGACATATCTTCAATGGAGGTTCTGACAATAGCGTGTGCGCCTTTTTCAATAACACGTTTGTAAACAGCTTTGACTAAATCTTTTGCATAGACGCTTGTTGCACGAATTTGCACCAAATCGCCTTTTTGCACATTAGTTGAATAGTCAACAAGAACTTCAGCGTACTTATCCCAGATTGTTTTATTCATCTTCATTCCCCTCTAAAGACTGCAAGCAGTTTTTGTGTGCTTTCAAAAGTACACCGCGTTTAGAGGTTTTAATAAAATCAATCATTTTTTCTATATATTCATTCATAGGGATTTCAGCTTTAATTTTTTCAATAGCCTGAGTTGTATTGTAATCTTCAGAAATCAAGAGTTTGAACGCATCATTGACGGCAGTTCTGATTTCCTGCGGGACTCCGCGGCGTTTCATTGCAACTACATTAATTCCGCGCGGAACAGGAGGTCTGCCATCACCTTTTGAGTAAGGAAGAATATCCTGACGTGATGCTGAAAATCCGCTGATGATAGCCATATCACCGATTCTTATATTCTGGTGGAATACGCTCATTCCGCCGACAAATGCACCGAATCCTACGTGAACGTGACCGCCTAATGTAACAAGGTTTGCCAGAATAACCTGATCAGCCAAGACGCAGTTATGTGCAACGTGAGAACCTACCATTAAAAGGCATTTATTACCTATTCTGGTTGTAAAATCACCGCAGGCTGCCCCTCTGTGGATGGTTACATTTTCTTTAATGATAGTGTCGTCTCCGATAACAACCTTTGTTGCTTCGCCCTTGTAGCCTAAATCCTGAGGTTCGGAACCAATTGTGGCAAACGGTGAAATTGTACATCTTTCACCTATTTCTGCAAATTCTATATGTGCATTAGAAATTACTCTTGTTTTACTGCCTATTTTAACATTTTCACCGATAACAACATAAGGTCCGATGATTGCATCATCCGCGATTTGTGCTGACGGGTGGATAATGGCTGTTTTGTCTATCATAATTGCTCTCCTTTATAAAATAACCGATGGTTCAATTATATTACAAATTTCAGCCATCCTCAATAACTTTATATTATTTTAATAAGGGTAAATCGTGACGTTTTCCCGTCATTTTGTGCCTATGGAAAGAATTTTTCAGTATTCTTAAACTTCATTATAGGTTTTAAAATGTGTTTTGCAGACTTCATTCAGACGATTTTTGCCGTATTTTGCAATAAATTCTTGTGCTGCGGTTTTCACCTGCGGGGCGCAACCTTTTGGGAAAACAATTCCGTAAGTGTCGGCCAAGGATTTCATTTTTTGTACAAATGTTGCTCTTGCCAGAACTGAGGCGGCTGCAACCGCAACATCACTTTCTGCGCGTACCATTTGTTCTAATCTTATGTTTCTGCCGTTTTTCATCAATGCTGATTTTATAAGGCTTTCATCTCCGAATTTGTCAGAGAGTGCGTATTCACAGTCGTGTTTTTCTGCTATGTTTTCTATGACTCTGGCATGACCCCAGGCAAGGAGTTTGTTCAGGTTTTTTATATTCCCGTAAAGCTCATTATATTTGCTGTTGGAAATAGCAACTATTGAATGGACTGCGTTTGCTTTGATGTGTTTTTCCAGTTCAAGGATTTTTTTATCGGTAATTTTTTTGCTGTCTTTAATCCCGAGGTCAGCAAAAAGTTTTGCATTTTTTTCATTTACCAGTACGCCTGCGATAACAAGCGGGCCGAAAAAATCACCCTTTCCGGACTCATCAACTCCAATGTGAATAGCAAAATTTTCCATATTTATTAATTTATTCCTCCTGAGGGTATAGGTGCAGGACTTGGTGTCGGAGCCGGAACAACAGGTTTTGCCGGCTGAGGAGCCGGAGTTTGTTGTTGTGTTTGTACCGGCTGCTGCTGCGGCTGGTTCATATTCATATTCATTTGAGGATTTTGACGTTTAAAATTGCGTATTATATCAGCCGGCGTCATATTTTGAACATTCACAGGCAGCGGATTTTCAGCCTCTTCCTGTTCTTTTTTGAGTTTTTCCTCTTCTTCTTTTTCCTTTTCTTCGTTATAAACTTTCGGGTCAAGAACTTTTATGTTAGCCGGATTGAGGTGGAACGGTTTTAGTTCTACTTTCGGGTAGCTGAAATCAAGTTTGCCGTATGGTTCTGTGGCAACCCTCATAACATCACGCCAAATGATAGCAGGAACTGTGCCGCCTGTGAGGTTTCCCATTTTTGTGTTGTCATCGTTGCCTACCCAGACTCCTGTTACAATGTTCGGTGTGTAGCCTACAAAGTATGCGTCTTTGTAATCATCAGTTGTACCTGTTTTGCCGGCGGCAGGTTTGCCGATATTTGCTGCCATACCTGTACCGTTTGTTATTACGGTTCTCATAATTGCCGTCATAACTGCGGCAGTTCTTACGTTCAGCTGATGGCTTATTTTTGTTTTCGGTGCGCGGTAGATAACTTTGCCGCGTGCTGTTTCAATCTTTTCTATGGCATAAGGTTCAACAACGTATCCGCCGTTTGAAAACGCTCCGTATGCACGTGTAAATTCAAATAATTTAACTGCATTAGAACCGAGTGCGATAGTGTAATCGTATTCAAGCGGGGTTTCAATTCCGAGGACGCGTGCCATCTGAATTACCGAGCGGATTCCTATTTCTCTTATAATTCTTGCTGCGGCAACGTTGGAGGATACCATTAATGCTGTATAAACAGGTATTGGACCTCTGTATTTGTTGCCGTAATTTCTCGGTGACCAGTCGCCGATTTTGACAGGGAGGTCATCCACCATTGTATTTGGGTCTAAGCCTTTTTCAATCGCTGCTGCATAAACAAACGGTTTAAAAGCTGACCCCGGCGGTCTGAGTGCCTGTGTTACACGGTCATACTGGCTCTGGGTATAATCTTTACCGCCGACATAGGCAAGGATTCTTCCGTCAATAGTGTTGTATGTCAGAACAGCACCCTGATGATTTTTCCCTGTCATCCCCCAGCTTTTGAGGTTTCTTACAACCGCTTCGTTTGCGGCTATCTGGGTTTTGTAATCAAGTGTTGTGATAACTTTATAGCCGCCCTGAGAGATTTCAGTTTCCGTAAAACCGAGTTTTTCAAGCTCTTTAAGAACGTAATCGCAGAAATACGGTGCTTTGTTGGTTGTGTAAAGCCGCGGCATTGAGCTCAATGTTACTTTGGCATCTTTAGCTTTGTTGTATTCATCTTTTGTGATGAATCTCATTTTATACATACGGTTCAGCACCTGATTACGTCTTTTGACCGCCAAATCAACGCTGTTAAACGGTGAATACAAAGACGGAGCCTGCGGCAGTCCTGCAATCAATGCAAGTTCCGGCAGGGTGCATTCTTTCAGGTGTTTGTTAAAATAAATTTGTGCAGCGCCCTCTGCACCGTAAGCACCGGAGCCGAGGTAAACGTTATTTATGTACATTTCAAGAATTTTGTCTTTTGAAATTGTTTTTTCAATGCGGGAGGCAATGACAAGTTCTTTAATTTTTCTGTCTATTGTTTTTTCGTTAGACAGGAAAAGCATTCTGGCAAGCTGCTGGGTGAGTGTGCTTGCACCCTGAACAACATGTCCTGCAAGGATGTTTTGTACGGTAGAACGGGCGAGCCCCATCAAATCGTAGCCGTTATGTTTGTAGAAATTTTTATCTTCCGTTGCAATAAGCGCATTAATAAAATTTTGCGGAACATCTTTCAAATCAACCTTTGAAGAAGTGTAGGCAGTGAAAGTTTTGATAATTTCGCCATCGTGTGAGTAAAATTTGGTGACGATATTCGGCTTAAATGATTCCAGATTCTGTATAGGCGGAAGAGATGAAAGATAAAGCTGGAAAGATGCTATCCCTGCAAGGACTGCTGCTACAGAAAAAATTAAAAAGAATTTTGCGCCTGACATAAAAGAATCGGAGGATTCTTTGTGGATATTTTTTTTGCTGTAGTTATAAGTTTTACCATTAGATGATTTTTTGCCTCTTGCCATTGTTCCACATCCTTTTTACCTGAATTTTACCTAAATATTATACCATGGTAAAATATAAAGCAAATATATTAAGGATAAGGATGCGGAAGTTTACTGATTTTTTAAGCTCAATATACAATGAAATTATGTCGTATTTTGTTCCGGAGCGTGTGTCATACGAGATTACCGGAGAGTGTAAAAAATGCGGCAAATGTTGTAACTATATGTACAGTGTAGACACATATACAGAAAAAGAATTTAAGATAATGCAGTTTTTATTTCCGACTTACCGCAGGTTTTATATAAAAGGTAAAGACGAAGAGGGAAATTTAATATTTGCGTGTAAACTTGTAACAAAAGAGGGTTTGTGTTCTGTGTATAACAGGCGTCCGAGGATGTGTAGAAATTATCCGGCAAAGCGGATATTTTATCCCGGCAAACTTCATGACGGATGCGGTTACAAGGTTAATATCAAGACTTTTGACGATTATTTGAAATGAATTTTTAGCCGATGTTCTAACTTGACAGTTTTTTGAAACGCGTGGTTAAATAGAACTAATATGGAAAAGATTAAAAATATTTTATTGATTGTCCTAATTTTATTATGCGCAGCGCCTGCGGCTTTAGCAGAAAAATTGCCAGTAGATTTAGATAAATTTGAATACGGCGGCGCTGATACATACGTTCCATACCGTCAGTATTTTGCAGAATATACGGAAAGATTATCCAACGCGTTCCAGCCGAAAGGAAAATTTCCCTGGCGAACTTTTATTTTTACAGATGTACGGTATTTAATTCATAAAGACGGCAGCATATCAAATTTAGAGATAATAGACAGCAGCACTGAAAATTATGAATATTACATATCAAAATACAATCCTATAGGCCGCTACAGAGCAAGGAAAGCAAGCCCCAAAGCTGGATAAATATGTAACTGAAATAATAAAGAATAATCCGCCAAAGCCGTTTTTAGAGGGTATGGATTGCAAAACTATCAGAGTAGAAGTCCAGACCGGATATTATAAAAGGTCTGATGAAATATCATATAGAATAAATGCAGCAGGCTGCTATGTACCGTCAAATAATACATATGTCTTACCTAAATTTACCATATATCTATGTCACGACAGCAGAAAAATTTTCAAATAAACGTCACACACATTGCACATTTCACAAAGAATTCCCGGAAAGGAATTTTTTAAATGAACACTTTAGAACAGAAAGGAAACCACATTGACCACTCAAACTGCAAGTGTAAGTTAAAGCTGTTAAAGCAGAGGTAATCCTTTTTTGCGCCTATTATGGTGCTGGAAATTTTATGTCATTCTTGAATATCAGGTAATTCATCATTCTGACCCCGACTACAATTTCAGGTGGTGAAGAATCTCTTTTCCCCCGTCATTCTTCACGCTATACTCATATAATTAATGCACTTAATGTCCTATCGTCCTTTTATACAAACATCATGTTTGCATTAAATTATTTTGAGATATAATATTAATGACTTTGTACCTAAAAAAAGGAGAGAAATTATGTCAAGAAAACCAATTATTGCAGGCAACTGGAAAATGAACCTGCTCCAATCAGAAGCTAAAGATTTATTTGAAGGCATTAAAGGTTTTGTAAAAGATTATACAGCCGTTGAATTGCCGACAATTGTAATTGCACCTGTATTTACTTCACTTTCTGCAGTAGAAACAGTAAAATGCAACTGCGGCTGCGGCGGCAACAAAATTAACATTGCCGGTCAAAACTGCCACTGGGAAAAATCAGGCGCTTATACAGGCGAAATTTCTGTTGAAATGCTCGCTGATGCAGGCTGCTCTTATGTAATCATCGGTCACTCTGAAAGAAGACAATACTTCTCTGAAACAGACGAAATGATTAATAAAAAAGCTAAAGCAATCCTTGCAGGCGGTTTAATCCCTATCATCTGCTGCGGTGAAACTCTTGAACAAAGAGAAGCCGGTGTTACTGACAGCTGGATTGCAGGTCAAATCAAAGCTGCTTTAGACGGTATTTCATCAGAAGATGTTGCTAAATCAGTTATCGCTTACGAACCTATCTGGGCTATCGGTACCGGTAAAACTTGCGATTCTGATGAAGCTAACAGAGTTATCGCTATGATTAGAAGTGTTGTTAAAGAAGTTGCAGGCGCTGAAGCAGCTGATGCTATCAGAATCCTCTACGGCGGCTCTGTAAAACCGTCTACTATCGAAGAACAAATGTCTAAATCAGACATCGACGGTGCTTTAATCGGCGGCGCTTCTTTGAAAGCTGACAGCTTTAACGAAATTATCGCTAAAACTATGAAACTTGCTGTTGCATCAAAATAGTTGGCTTTCTGTAGTTTAAATATTAAAAACAGTCCCTGCTTTTTTAACGGGGACTGTTTTTTGTAGAAAATCCGTTTATTTCCCGCAAATCGGGCAATCCGGGTTGCGTTTTATGCTCTGCTTTTTGAACTCCATTTTCAACCCGTTGTATGTCAAAAGAGTGTTTTCTAATGTAGTACCGATTTTTAGAATATATTTTATAACCTCCATTGCCTCAATGGAAGCAATTTGTGTTACCGCAGGGCTTACGGCGTCTTTTAACCTTTTTACATTGACATTCCCGTCCGGCAGAATGCACCGCAGGCATGGCGTCTTGTGCGGTACGATTGTTGTGACCTGTCCGTAGAATTCTGTCAAGCCGGCATGGATTAATGTTTTGCCTGTTTTGACTGCTATTGAATTAAGCAGAAATTTTGAGTTGTACAAATCAAAACAGTCAACAAGTATTTCATAATCTTTTACTATTTTTTCGTAATTTTTTTCATCAAGCCGTATCTTATATTCTTTGACATCTACATCAGGGTTAAAGCTTTCGACAAATTCTTTTGCTGTTTCTGTTTTATGACGTTTAACCTTTTCGGTTTTGTGAATTTTGTTCATATTATT
Source organism: Candidatus Gastranaerophilales bacterium (assembly GCA_944324135.1). GTDB lineage: Bacteria > Cyanobacteriota > Vampirovibrionia > Gastranaerophilales > Gastranaerophilaceae > CALUVN01. Next base: position 13,248 of record CALUVE010000008.1, read on the forward strand.
AATATCAATTACGTCATCATCAACAATTCCGATATGTCCGATGCCGAGCGCAGCAAGGTTAGCTATAACTGTTAAGCCGAGTCCGCCGCAGCCGCATACCAGTACTCTGGAGTTAAGAAGTTTTTCCTGTCCCTCTTCTCCAATTTCTTTTATCAGTATGTTTCTGGAATATCTGTTCATCTTAGTTTTCTATAATGCTGCTTTGACCTGATTTCTTCCGGTTTCTTTTGCCTGATACAATGCCTTGTCTGTTTTTTCAAATAAATCAAATGCGGATAAAATGCTGCTGTCTTTTTCACAGACGCCGGCGCTTATTGTAACGTTAAAAGGCTGTCCGTTATAGATAAACGGATATGTCTCTACATTTTTACGCAATCTTTCGCAAGGGATAATCGCATTTTGGATATCGGTTTCTGTCAGAATGACGGCAAATTCCTCTCCGCCGTATCTGAAAACCATATCGGTTTTTCTGAAAGTCTGGAGCGCAAGATATGCTATCTCTTTCAATACATAATCGCCGCAGCCGTGCCCGTATGTGTCATTAACCTGTTTGAAGAAATCAATATCAATCATTGCAAGACTTAACTTGCTGTCATATCTTTCGGAACGCAAAAATTCACGGTCAAAATTGCACTGAAAATGCCGTCTGTTGTATAGTCCGGTCAACCCGTCAGTTACTGAAAGATATTTTGTCTGAGAGTACATAAAGTTGATTTTTTTGATGACATCAAGTTTATTGTCATCCGGAATAGGAAAACTCTGGATAATCTCTTCTATGTTGTGCTGAATCTCGTCCAGAACATTATCAGGGATATCAAAACTCAACTCTAAATTATCTTCCATTTAATCTCTCTCAACCATAATGTTCCCACTAAAATTATTATACCATGAAAAATTGATGCCAATTTATTTTTTTGATAAAATTACAGCATTATGATGATGTCTGTAGATGACATGCTAAAAGAATTTTCCAATGATTCAGCGCATCCGTCAGAGGTGAGGCGGTTGTCGATGATGATTTTTGATGAAGTCTGCGAAAAAATTCTGGAACTTCCGAACAAATACAGAAATTACCTTGAAGCCGCAGCACTTTTACACGATATCGGCTATGTTATAAATTCAAAAAGCCACAACAAAGAAAGTCAAAAATTAATTCTTGAACACGGTTTTAAAGAATTTAACGACACTGAAACAAAGATAATTTCTTGTATTGCCCGCTACCACAGAGGCAGTCTCCCGGATAAACGCGAGCACGAAATTTATAACACTCTCGATAAACAGGAAAGAAAAATTGTTAAGCGTCTTGCCGGTATGTTGAGGATTGCTGACGGTTTAGACAGGGCTCATTTGAGTTTAATCAAAAAAATTAAAATAAATTATAATCAAGAAGACGAAATAGTAGAATTTATGCTGACCCCGAATACTTATGAATACCATCCTGATATCTCCTATGCAGCCAGAAAACGTGACCTTTTCGAGGTCGCTTTCAAGGTGCAGAGTTATCTGAGATTTGAAAGGTAATTTGTAAATTTTTGTTACAATTTTCCGAAAATTGTAACATTTCTTCATGAAATATACTTTATATATATAGGGAAAAATATAAAGGAAAAAAGCCATGAGTTTCGATGTAAATGTACTGAGTGCAAAACCGGTGATACGCGAAGCCCAAAGTATGCAAAATGACGGCGGAGGCGGCAACCTCGGTTATATGTCACAAGGCAACGGTGAAAGACACAAAAAAAGTTTTGAAGATGAAAAAAGTATTTTTCTCTCAAAAGAAGAAAAAGATACTTTTGGATTTGAAAAAGACGTAGAAATTCCTGAGGAAGAATTTTCCATTGCAAAGGTAATTGCAAAGGTAATTTACACATTAAAAAGTTTGTTCATAAAAAAATGAACGCAATGAACTGAAAGCAAACCCGAAAACAGAACTAAGACGCCGATTTAAGGCGTCTTTTTTTATAGCAGTTTGTAGTTAGGCTAATAGCAGGATGTAAAAAAATATGTAACTAACTTGCCAATGTAAAAATAACATATTACAATTAATATTACTTGGGTAGGGGGAATTAATGCCGAAGTTAGCGAAACAAAACAGTAGCAGACAATACTACTATGACGAAGTATACAAATTAAATGATTTTCAAACCGGAAGATATATTCACGAGATACCGCAGCGCACTTACGAACGCCCTCGGGTTGTCCGCCGCAAGGTTAGAAAAGAGAACCGTTTATCCCGTGCGCTTGCCGTAATTGTGATAATGCTTTTAGGTATATTTGTACTGCCAATAAGTTACGGAAAAATAACCAGAATGATATTTGAGCCGACGCCGCTCAAGACGGTTAAGACTGATTATTATCAGTTATTGTTCCCGACAACAAATTACCTTTCAAACGACTGGTTTTTAGGGACAAGAGCACTGCGCGGCGCTGAAGTCAAAAAGCCGTTGATGAATACTCTGACAGAAAGTGTCAGAATGTCCGGTTTAGAAAACAGAATAAAAGATTTAATGGCTTTATATCCGACAATTGAGCCGTCTGTTTACGTTTGGGATTATGACACACAATCTTACGCTGATGTAAACGCTGACAAAATTTATTCTGCGGCAAGTATTATCAAACTACCTGTACTTGTTCAGCTTTTCCGTTCAATAGAGCGCGGGCAGGTGACAATTTATGATGAGATGACGCTTACTGATTTTTACAGAGCGGAAGGCTCAGGCGGTCTGCAATTCAAGGCTGAGAACTCCAAATATTCTATAGATAATCTTGCGCGTGTTATGATTACGGATTCTGACAATTCCGCAACCAATATGCTTATGTCAAAAATAGGCGGGATGCCGGATGTTAATCAGGGAATCCGCGAATGGGGATTGAAAAACACAGGTGTACAAACCTGGCTGCCTGATTTGGGCGGTACAAACCATACAACCGCAAGAGATATGGCAACAATTTTGTACAATATAGACAACCCTAACTTTTTGAGTGTATCTTCAAGAGAAAAGATTTTTGATTATATGGCGCATGTAAAAAATAACAGGCTTATAGAAGCCGGATTAAATCCGGGAGCTGTATTTTTGCATAAAACTGGCGACATAGGTAAAATGCTCGGGGATGCCGGTATTGTATATGCCCCGAACGGTAAAAAATATATTGTTGTAATTCTTGCTAACCGTCCGCACAATTCGGTTGCAGGAAAAGAATTTATTGTAAAGGCATCAGAGATTATCTACAATTATATGGTAAGATAGATTTATGCTAAAAAATCTGCTGGAAGAAAAAAGATGCTTTAAGTTAATTTGCGGTGCCGGAAACGAAAATGAGTCCGAAGTTGAAAAACTGGTGGCTTTGTACGCATCTGCCGGATGCAGATTTTTTGACCTGTCAGCGAAAGAAAACATTGTTGATTGTGCAATGCGCGGTCTTGCCTACGCAGGTGTTGAGGATGCTGAACTATGTGTTAGTGTCGGGATAAAAGGTGACCCGCACGTAAGCAAAGCCGTAATTGATTGTGAAAAATGTATTCAATGCGGACATTGTGAATCAGTCTGCCCGCAGGGTGCCATAAAATATGCCAAGGTTAAAAAGATTAAATGTATAGGCTGCGGCAAATGTGCAAAAGTGTGCCCTAAAGACGCCATAAGTTATGTCTCGGAGAATAAGGATTTATCAGAAGTTATCCCGCCGCTTGTCAAAAAAGGGATAAGCTGCGTTGAGTTTCACGTAATCGGGGAGGACGATACTGAAATCGAAGAAAAATGGAAATACCTGAACGAAAATTTTGACGGGATGTTAAGTATTTCTATAAACAGAATGAAATTGAGCGGGGCTGAGATGGTCGCCCGTGTAAAAAAAATGACAGAAATGAGAGCGCCATATAGTATGATTATACAGGCTGACGGTTTTCCGATGAGCGGCGGCAAGGATGATTACAAATCCACATTGCAGGCCGTTGCGACAGCAGAGTTAATCCAGAATGAAAAATTGCCTGTCTATGTTTTGTTGTCCGGAGGGACGAATTCAAAGTCCAGAGAGCTTGCCAAGCTTTGCGGAATAGAGATAAACGGGGTTGCCGTCGGGTCTTATGCACGCAATATTGTGAGAAAATATATAGAACGTGACGACTTTCTGACAAATCCTGTAATCTTTGGCGAAGCTCGTGATATTGCAAAGAGTTTGATTGATTTGTGCAATTAGGGCAGGATGCCAACTCAAGAAGTTTATTTCTGGGCTGAAAGCACAAACGCCTTTACTTATCTAAATAGTTTCTTTTTTAGTTGTATAACAGAGTTTAAAAGGAACGGACAATATTTTCTTAAGTATATCTTTAATGTGTATAAAAGGAACGGATATTGTTCTAAATTAGCCGCAAAAAATCGAAAATCCTCTCGTATGTATTTGGTAAAATTTTTATTTATTGAAAATTCACGGAAACTTTTATAATACCGTGCGGCTTTGAATAAATTTTTGATTAACAAAATATTATATGTTTCAATACAAGAACTGCACATACGTCTCATAACAGTTTTGTAAATTTCTTCATTGTAGTCTTTTAGAATGTTTTCAACCATCTCATACCAGCTGAAATATCTGTCAAAAAATTTATCCCTATTATCAATTAACGAATTTGTTCTTTTGGTTCTGTAATAATATAGAGGCTGCTGTGTTACGTATAAGCGTTCTGCCTTTAATAAGCATTCCACATAAAACGGTGTGTCTTCATGTATTGGGACATTAGTGAAAATAATATTATTTTCCTGAAGAAATTTTCTGCTGTAGAGAACTTTCCACACCGCTTCCGCATTATCAATAAATTCTGTATTTGTAATAGGGCGGAAGCATCCGTTTATATTTTCAATTCCCTTATAAACAAACTCAGGCTCATAACATTTTGTCTTTTCATTATAAGACTGGAAAGAAAAATTAATCATCTGCGGACGATACTTATCAATAATCTCTTTCAATTTTTCGTATGCATCCAATTTTACCCAGTCATCAGAGTCGACAAAATGGATATACTCTCCGCGTGCAATGTTCAGTCCTACATTTCTGGTTAATCCAAGCCCTAGATTTTTCTGGTTATACAGAACTTTTATACGTGCATCTTTTGATGCATATTCTTTTAGTATTTCTACGGAGTTGTCTTCAGACGCGTCATCAATACAAATTATTTCAATATTAGAATAAGTCTGGTTGACAACGCTATCCAGACACTGTGCCAGATATTTTTCCACGTTATATACAGGTATAATTACACTTACTAAAGGGTTGTCCTGATAGTTATGGCTATTTGCTGAAATGTTTGAAATTATTCTGTCTGTGGAGGTGTCTTTTTTGAAATGCTTTTTAATCACGCGTTTCAGGCAGTATTCAAATGCGCTTGAGGCGTTTTTGAATATGGTTCTGGAGAAAAAGGCATTTTTAAATAATCTTTTGGTATACGTAAGCTTAATCCCGACCGGTATGTATGGCATCAGCTTTAGCAGCACCGGAAAAATAATATATTGTATATTATCAATATACAAATCAGGATGCAGTTTCATTATTTTTTTGAAATTTTCAAAGAAATTTTTATTAGCAATGGTGTTTCTGGACTCTCCGTGCATTCTGTAACATACCAGCGCCTCCGGAATTTTGCGGCCCTTTACTCCGATTTCGGATAACGAAACCCAGAATTCCCAATCTTCATATCCTGCATTCATTTCGGCTTTGTATCCGCCGACTTTTTCCCAATCTTTTTTACGGAAGAGAGAAGTGTTTATACAGATATTGTTGTACAACAACTCAATATTGTTCCAAACAGTAGTGTAGGCAATGTTGTTTTCTTCTCCGATAAGTTGAAAATCAGAATAAACAATACCGATATCAGAATGTGCATCAAGAATTTCAACAGCTTTTCTTATAAAATCAGGTGCTATAGTATCATCAGCATCAAGCGGAAGAATATATTCTCCTGCTGCCTCTTTTATTCCGTTATTTCTCGCTGCGACAACCCCTTGATTTGACTGTCTGATTATACGGGTTTTCGGGCGGGAAAAACTTTCCAGAACAGACAAAGTTTCGGCATCATTTGAACCGTCATCAACTACTATTATCTCAATATTTTCATAATCTGATGCCAGAACCGAATCAACTGACTCAGAAAGATACTGTCCGTAATTATAGCACGGAATAACTACCGAAACTTTTGTTTGTGTCATTTATAACAATTCCTTTAAATAGTTAGGAAGAGCAAATCTTGCATTATGGTACTCTTTATTATAAATTTTGCAGGATTTTGTAATATCTTCATAACGGTCATCCGCAAAGTATGACAAAGGCTCAACAGTCTCAGAACAAAATGCCCATGCCCAGTATCCGCCGGGGTATGTCGGGATGTTTGAAGTGAATGTTGAGCATACAGGGAATACTTTTTTCAAAAGATTATACATCTTTTTGATTTCTTCTCTGTTAACAAACGGAGATTCTGACTGAGCGCAGACAATGCCGTCTTTTTTCAGTGAATTTTTAACGTTTGTATAAAATTCCTCTGTAAATAATCCCTCGCCAGGTCCCATAGGGTCTGTGGAATCAATCAGAACGATATCAAATTCATTCTTTTTATCTTTGATGTATTCAATGGCGTCTTGAACGAGGATTTCTACTTTCGGGTTGTCGAGTTCACAGGAAATTGTCGGGAGGAATTTTTTGCAGGCGTCAATAACCATGCCGTCAATTTCGCAAAGAACAACACGTTTCACTGTTTTATGCTTAAGAACTTCTCTCACAGTGCCGCCGTCTCCGCCGCCAATGACAAGAACGGATTCAGGATTTTTGTGGTGCATCATCGGGATATGGGCAATCATTTCGTGGTAATGGAATTCATCACCCTCTGTTGTCATCATCAAGTCATCAAGTGTTAAAACTCGTCCGAGCATACTATCTGTTTCAAAAACTTCAACTTTTTGAAAAGGCGACTGTTCAGAAAACAGAACTTTGCCTGACTTGATTGCTATCCCAAATCCGCCCGGTGTAATTTCTTTGTAAAATCCGTCTTTTATTCCGTTTGTCATTATTTAATTCCCTTTCTATTTACCAAGAATATGTATGTGCAGGTGAAAAACTTCCTGTCCGGCTTCTTTGCCTGTATTAATCTGTATTCTGTAGGATTTCAAACCTATTTTTTTAGTTGTTTCCTTTACAGCCATAAGTAATTCACCCATAAGATTTTTATCTTCAAGCTCGTTCAAAGATTCTACGTGCACTCTCGGCACCACAAGAAGATGAACCGGCGCTTTCGGGTTGATATCTTTAAACACAACACAGTGTTCGTTTTCATATACAAATTCTGTGCCGAAATCACCGTTTATAATTTTACAAAAAATACAATCATTGCTCATAAATACAGCCCTCATTTTTTACTTAATTTTATAATAGATAAATAAAAAGTGCAAACTAATATTTATGAATGAAAAAGCTGCTTTGCTGCCTGCGGGAATATTACTGAAGCAGAGATTATTTTGTCATCTGTTCAGTACAAGCTCAAAGGCCAGATTTTCTATAACCGTCTGAATATTCATATTAAGCAGCAATTCTTTTTTGGCTTTTTCAGCAGCTTGAAAATCATGGAATAATTTTGCGTCTGCTCCGTTTGATTTTAACATTGCGCCGATATAGTTCTGTATTTGTGTCAGCACTGTAACAGGTTCGTTTTCTTTTACAAGTTCGCATAATCTGTCGTTCAAGTCCAGCACCTGTGAGCGCTCAAGTTGTAAATATCCGTCCAGTGCTGTTTTTACCAGTTCAAAAGAATCTTCTTCCTCCTGCGCAATGGCAGGTACAAAAAACGCCTGAGCACGGGAAACTACTGTTGTTATTAAATCACTCTTATCTTTTGTCAGGAAGAAAAAAGTTGTACCGGCAGACGGTTCTTCAAAAGTTTTTAATAGTGCGTTTGCTGCATCTTCTTGAAAATTCAGTCCGTTTAATCCTTGAATATGCCCCTCGTCATCTTTGTCGCAAAAGATGTAAACCCTGTGATATTCAGAGGTTATTAATAAATCATTCTTGATTTTTCTGGCCTGTGCAATGGATATAACAGTTTTGGAGGTGTCATCAGAGGGTTTGTTGTCTACTCTGGAAATTGTCATAACAGCAGGATGGTTGTTCTCTCTAATCCAGCGGCAGTTCAAACAGTCGCATTCAGGGGTATGGTTCCCTTTACAGTTGAGCATTCTGGCAATTTCAAGCGCCATAGAATACTGAGCATCAACATCAGAGCCGTAGAATAATATGCAGTGCGCTATATTTTTATCAGGGTTGTTTATCCCGCCCTCAAAATATTTTGTCAGGAAAGGATAACGCTCTCTTATGTTACTTGAGTATTGCATTTTCCACCTCTTCTTCCACATCAAGAGCCTGTCCTGATTTAATTCTGTATTCAGCCTCCGTGAGATTTTGTTTGAGAGCAACCAAATCTTTCAGGTTAGTTTTTTTAAGTTTTTGGAGTGTTTTCTGGACTACAAATTCGTGCTGCCCTGTCAGTCTGGAAAGTTCATAGTTTGTAAGTTCGCCGGATTTGGCTTTGAGAATTATCCAGCGTCTAAGCATTGTCTGGAGAGTTGCCAGAATTTCCAGCGGGTGCTTTTTGTCAAGCAGTTTGTGAAATTCAAGCAGCGCCCTGTCTTTTTCATTCTGCATTAGCAAATCTGAAAACGCAAACAAATCTTCATTTGATATACAGATTTCTTTAACCATGTCAGCCGTAATATTTTCAGACGGATAAGCAAGCAGTTTGAGTTTGTCAAGCTCGGTATCCAGCTGGCGGAGATTGTTTCCGACCTGTATCACAAGATTTGTTACCGCATCTGATGAGGGTTTAATTCCTTTTGATTTAGCCTGTTTTTTTACCCATTCTTCAATTTCTGCTGTTTTGTAAGTCGGGATTGTCGGGAATTCTCTTGCGTTGAATTTGGAAAGCAGTTTGAAAAACTTTTTCCTGCTGTCCAATTTTTTGCCCTCATTCCTCGGCAGTATTGCAAGAAATACTATATCAAGATTGTCGCTGTTATTTTCAAGGGCTGATGTGATTTCTTTAATCTCTTTGTCGTCAAAGGTTTTGGAAAAATAGTCAAGGCAGTTTATTACAATAAGCATTTTGCCGAACATCATCGGCTGCGTGCGTAAAATTGCTGTCAGGTCGGCAAATTTCGGGTTGTCATAAGTTTTGAAACTCATTTCAAGAAAATTTTTATCAAGCCCTTTTTTTAGCTTGTCGAGTTCTTTTTCAATATTAAAATCTTCTTCGCCGTAAAAAAAATAAATTGCCATAGCTGAATTATACTATAAAATCACATCCGGTTGGAACAGGCTACTTTTTAGGCAGCAGATATGACTGCGGATAGTTGTAATCCTCCTTAAACCCTAAATGTCTGTACATTTTAAGCGCCTGGAAGTTATTCGTTTCAGTGTTTGTGTTTACTTCAGTTATAGGTTTTTCACCTGCATCAACCCATCTCAAAAGCTGTTCAACAGAGCGTTTTAACATATATTTAGAAAGACCCTTGCCCTGGTGTTCTTTTTTGATTGCAACTATCGGAATGTTTGCAATAGTGCCGCCTGTGAGGTTCATAAAGCAAAATCCTACAGGGATATCATTGCATAAAAGTACACTGGTTGCCTCTGGCAGAAATTCCGCATAGAGATTTTTTACTATTTTGGTGATGATGTCGAAAGTTCCGTCAAGGCTCAAAAATCTCGGGTCAAACAGTGCATCTGCACTTGTTTCAAACGCTTCCTGTACAATTTCTACCGCATCATCAAAATAACTGTCATTCCACGGTACAACTTTGTAACAGTCCTCCATACCGGTGAGGTGCGTCAGTTTTAGAATTTCACGAGAGTTTGTGCCTGTCATCATAAATCTCAACACTGCAATCCCGACAAATTTAAATCCGTAGCGTGCAAGTTCTCCTATGAGACTTCTTTGGGCGCCGAGCATCGGGTAGCATACAACTTTTTCTTTACGTTCTTCTTTTGTAAGCATCAAGAATTTTTCAGTGAGCAGTTTGCTGCGTTGAATCATATTTTCCATATTAAGGCAGTGGATAATGTTAAGTTCAATCGCTTCTGATATTGCTGTTGTGTAAATTAAGAACGCTGTAGGCTTGTTATTTTCAAGCAGGACTAGACAGGTTATGAGTTCTTTTCTGACAGATTCTAAAAATTCGCCGTAAGTCAGCGGGCTTAATTCAAACTTATACTCATCAACCGCTCTTGTTCTGAAATCGTTGTAAACTTCAGCAAAGCTTTCGTATTCATCCTCTGTCAGGAATTTAACTTCAAAAGTTGTTTCTGTCATAAATAATCCTTTGTTATTTTTATGTTACAGCATATGATGCATTTTGTCACGTTTTGTATTCATATATTTTTCATTATATATATTTATCTCAGGAGTTAATTTTATAATATCGTGGACGGTTAATCCATAGCCCTTTAGACCGATAATTTTTTTAGGGTTGTTAGTTATAAGGTTAAAATTGTTGAACCCTAAATCCCGGATAATTTGTGCTCCTGCACCATAATCTCTCAAATCCGGTTTAAAACCGAGGGAGATGTTTGCTTCTACAGTATCCTGCCCGCACTCTTGCAGGTGGTATGCTTTAATCTTATTAACAATACCGATTCCGCGGCCTTCGTGTCCTCTCATATAAACAAGAGCGCCTTTGCCGTAATCGTTAATCATTTTCAAAGCCGTGTGCAGTTGTGAATTGCAGTCGCATTTAAGGCTGTGAAAAATATCGCCAGTGAGACATTCGCTGTGAACACGAATCATAGGAATTTTATCACTGCCGTCATCTTTTACGAGGGCAACATGTTCCTGCCCTGTAATTTGATTTCTGTAACCATAAATTATAAATTCACCGAATTTAGTCGGAAGATGAGCCTCAGCCTCGCGTGTTACAAGTTTTTCCGACCTTAGGCGGTATGCGATTAAATCTGATACGGTTATGAATTTTATACCGTGCTTGTCAGCAAATTTTTTCAAATCATCACGGCGTGCCATATGTCCGTCCTCTGCCATAATTTCGCACATAACTCCGGCAGGTGTGTGCCCGCAGAGTTTAGCGAGGTCAACAACAGCTTCGGTGTGTCCCGTTCTTTGCAGAACTCCGCCCTTGCGTGCGACACACGGGAACATATGCCCCGGACGCCGTAAATCAGACGGAACTGCATCTGGTGCAAGTGCTACTTCAACGGTTTTGGCTCTGTCGTATGCGGAGATGCCGGTTGTAACTCCATATTTTTCTGCGGCATCAATACTTATTGTAAAGGCTGTTTTCATCCCTTCAGTGTTTTGTTCAACCATTTGCGGGAGGTCAAGTTTTTCTGCTATTTCGTGTGAGATTGCAAGACAAACAAGCCCCTGGGCTTCCCTCGTCATAAAGTGGATGATTTCCGGAGTGACCATTTGTCCTGAACAGATAAGGTCGCCCTCATTTTCTCTGTCCTCATCGTCTGCTACGATAATCATTTTTCCCTGTTTAAAATCTTCTATCGCGTCTTCAATTGTATCGAATTTGAAATCTTCCATTTTACATAAACCCGTTTTCTTTCAAGAAAGTTTCATCTATTTTGCTTTCGGAATTATTATCTGATACTGACAATAATTTTTCAACATATTTGCCTAAAATGTCAGTTTCAATGTTCACGGCAGAATTTAATCGGAGATATTTAAGGTTTGTGTTTTCAAAGGTATGCGGGATAACCGCAACGTGGAATATATTCTCCTGAATATCAGCAACCGTAAGGCTTATTCCGTTTATTGCAACAGAACCTTTTTTTACAATATAACGGCTTTCTCGTTCCGGAATTTTAAAATAAAGATTATAAAAGTTCTCCAGCTGCTCTTTTTGAATAAATTCTCCCGTGCAGTCCACGTGCCCCTGCACAATATGTCCTCCCATTCTGGAAGAGGGCGTGAGCGCGCGTTCAAGATTTACCCTGTCGCCTGTTTTCAGGGTATTGAAATTACTAACTTTCAAAGTCTCTTCACTTACATTTGCGGTGAAAGTGTCTCCGGTTAAATTAACCACAGTCTGACAGCATCCGTTAATTGCAATACTGTCTCCGATTTTTGTATTTTCAAGCACTGTGCTGCATTGGACAATAATATCAGCACCTGTTGATTTTTTTATAAAATTTTTTACAAACCCGAGTTCTTCAATAATCCCTGTAAACATAATTTAAGTTTAGCATAAAAATTTTCAAGCCCTTTACAATATTGCATATTTTTCATTTTTAATATAAAATTTTTTTACTGTTGTAAAATTAGTATTGGAGGAATTATGGCTCAACAATTCACATCTCAAAACATCAAAAAAAGAACAGCTGTCCTTGTCTTTTTGAAAGGTTCAACAGCTCCTCTGGTTTTATATGTTGAAGCACCGCAGGACTTGTATAATGAAGTTATAAATCTTATGAAAAGTCCGACTGCCGTTATGATAGAAAAAGAGACTGCCGGTCCGTTGAAAAAAGTCTGCTTTATCTCTAATCAGGTCGCAGCTGTTGCTCTGCAGGAAGAACAGTATATTCAATAATTCAGGGCAGGTTCTTTTGTATGCGTAAAATCAGTATTGATGATCTTGAAAATTCTGCCGACAAAACTTTGAAAATCTCGTTTGAAGATTTTATCAAAGAGTTCAATTGTGTAACACCTGTGAAAGCAGAAATCATTTTGAAATCACTCGGGGAATTTATAGAGGCAAAAGGGCATGTTTCAGGAGTCGTAAAATTGGAATGTGACCTGTGTTTGAAAGAATTTGATTACAAACTGGATTTTGATATTGATGAACTTTACGCAAAAAAATCTCTTATGGAAGAGTACGGACAGGAGCTGGAACTCAAAGACGGTCAGTTTGTTACCGATTTAGACGGCTCGGATGAAATTGATATTTATGACTTATTGTATCAATCTGTAATATTAAATTTACCAAATAAAAAAGTTTGTGGTATAAATTGTAATGGGGATAATTTTCTCAAAGAGGAAAATTTATCCGATCCAAGATTAGATGTCTTTAAAAACATCAAATTAGAACCGAAAAATAAGTAGTACACAAGGAAATAAAAAGGAAAAAAGAAATGGCAGTACCAAAGAAAAGAACAGGACATTCCGCACAAGGACACAGAAGAAGCAACTGGAAAGCTACAAAACCGGAAACAACTAAATGCCCTAATTGCGGTGAAACAGTTTTAACACATACAGTATGTACATCATGCGGTTACTATAAAGGCGAACCTGTACGTCTTAAAGACAAGGCAGAAGCAGCTGTAAAAGAAAAACCCGCAAAAAAAGCAGTTAAAAAAGCTGTGAAAGCTGAAGAAACTAAAGTTGAAACTAAAGTAGAAGAAACTGAAGTTAAAGCTGAAGCTCCTGCTGCAGCAGCAGAAGAAGAAGTTTCAGAAGAAAAAGCTGAATAAATTTGAAATCTAATACTTTTCTGCCGGTCAGATACCGGCAGAAAAGTAAAGGGATATAGTAAGTAAGAGACTTTGTGAGAGGGTAAAATGACAAGAATAGCTATAGATGCAATGGGCGGAGACCACGCACCGCATGAGATTGTCGCAGGAGCTGTATGGGCAGCACAGGAATATGGTGTTGCTTTGGAACTGGTCGGCAAACAAGACAGGATTGAGCAGGAACTCGACAGAATTGCTCAAGAGGGGATTATGTCTGACTGCGGTACAGGAGGACGCCAGAGACGTGTAAAGATTGATTTGTCAAAGTTAGATATTAAAATTACGCACGCATCTGAAATTATAGAAATGGGCGAAGCTCCGGGGCAGGCTATTCGTAAAAAGAAAAAATCTTCTATAGTTCTTGCTGTTGATGCAGTTGCACACGGAAGTTCGGACGCTGTTGTTGCAGCCGGTTCAACAGGTGCTGCTATGGCATCAAGCTTGTTCGGTCTGGGCAGACTGCCAGGAATTGACAGACCTGCTATTGCCGTTACTCTCCCGACTATGAAAAGACCTATTGTTGTTATTGACGCAGGTGCTAACAGTAATTGCACCCCGGAAATGCTCTATCAGTTTGCTGTCATGGGTCAAACTTTCTCTAAAAATGTTCTCGGTATTGAAAAACCGCGTGTCGGGGTTTTGAATATCGGTGAAGAAGCCGGCAAGGGAAATGAACTTGCTCAGGCAACTTATAAATTGCTTGAAGAACATCAGGAAAAAATCCACTTTGTCGGAAATATTGAGGGTAAAGAAATTTTCCTCAGCGTGTGCGATGTTGTTGTATGTGACGGTTTTGTCGGCAACGTTGCTCTGAAAATCACCGAGGGTACTTCTTCAATGCTGTTTAGAATGCTTAAAAACGAGTTTAAATCGGATTTGGTCGGTAAAATTATCGGTCTTATGTCTAAACCGTTTATGAAAAGAATTTACAGAAAAATAAATTACGAAGAATTTGGCGGTGCACTCCTGCTTGGTGTCAAAGGAATTACGGTAATTTCTCACGGCAGAAGTAAGGCGTATGCAATTAAAAATGCCGTAAGAGTTGCAAAAGATGCCGTAGAAACAGGCGTTAACGAAAAAATAGCTAAGTTTTATGAGGAGTAATTAATAGATGGCTGAAAATTTGATTCCGTTAAGAATTGCCGGTGTAGGGTACAGTATACCTGAAACTGTTGTTACAAATGATGATTTGACAAAATTATACGATACCTCTGATGAGTGGATTTACACTCGTACAGGGATAAAAGAGAGACGCGTTTGTTCAGGTAATGAGGACGCTATTGAATTAGGCTTGAAAGCTGCTCAGAATGCACTGGAAAAATCCGGTATCAAACCTGAAGAATTGGATTTGATTATTGCAGCATCTTCTGCTCCGCCTCAGTTGTATCCGGCAATTGCCTGCCATATTCAGGCTCGCCTCGGGATTGAAACTGATATTCCGGCTTTTGACATCACCGCTGCTTGTTCGGGTTTAATCTACGGATTGCAGGTTGCAAAAGGTTTTATCAATTCAGGTATTTATAAAAATATTCTTATCGTCGCAACCGATAACAACACAAGATATTTGGATTGGACAGATAGAGGAACATCAATTCTCTTTGGTGACGGTGCCGGCGCAATGGTTGTTACTGTTGCTGAAGACGGTATGGATGATGTTCTGTCAATTGATATCAAGGCTAAAGGTGCTATCGGTGAATATATTTACAAGGATAACGTCGGTCAAAACTGCCCGCTGGCTGAACCTTGCCCTGAGCATGACGGTTTTATCCATATGAACGGAAAAGAAGTTTACAAATTTGTTGTAAGAATTCTGCCGCCTTATATTGAAGAAATTATTGAAAAAGCTGGTCTGAAAGCCGAAGATATTGAGTATCTTATTCCGCATCAGGCTAACTTGAGAATTATCCAGGCTATTCAGGAAAGACTTCAATATTCTGACGAAAAAGTTATTACAAATATCAAATACTATGGCAATACGTCTGCCGCATCTGTACCTATTGCTCTTGCAGAAGGCGTAGAAAAAGGTACTGTAAAATTAGGTAAAGATACAAAAGCTATCCTGTGCGGATTTGGCGCAGGCATGACCTGGGGTGCTGCCATTGTAAGACTCAGAGAAGGTATTTGCTAAGAGAGTTAGTCTATTGTATAAATCAAACCTATAAAATAATTAGAGAGATAATTGAGGGATATGTATATGACAAAAAAGATTGCATTTTTATTTCCGGGTCAGGGGTCACAAGCCGTTGGCATGGGGAAAGATTTGTATGAAAATTACGGAAGCGCAAAAGCTGTATTTGATACTGCAGACAGCGTGTTGGGAAAAAGCATTACAAGCCTTTGTTTTGACGGGCCAGAAGACGCTTTGAAACAAACAGTTAACACTCAGCCTTGTATTGTAACAATGTCTATTGCAGCTTTGGAAGCTTTGAAATCTGAATTAGACATTCAACCTGCTTATACAGCAGGTCACAGTCTCGGTGAATACTGTGCAATGTACGCATCAGGCGTTATGTCTCTGGAAACAGCATTGAAAGCTATCCAGAAAAGGGCTGACCTTATGAATGCATCTGCTACCGGCGGTGCAATGGCCGCAATCCTTAACGCATCTGAAGAACAGCTGAAAGCAGGACTTGAGGAGGGCGCTAAAGCCGGGTATGTTGATGTCGCAAACTACAATTCACCTGCACAGGTGGTTATTACAGGCGATGAAAAAGCTGTAAAAGCCGCTGGTGACTATATGCTGGCTAACGGTGTAAGAAGAGTTGTTCCGCTTGCGGTATCAGGCGCTTTCCATTCAAAATTTATGGAAAAGGCCAGCGAGGGCTTTGCAGAATTTGCCTCCTCTCTTGAATTGAACGATGCTTCAGTTCCTGTGATTACAAACGTTGATGCTCAGGTGACAACAGAGGCTGAAGATTTCAGAACTAAAATGCCGAAACAAATCTGCTCATCTGTATACTGGACTCAGACAATCCAGAAAATGGCAGCAGATGGTGTTGATACATTCATTGAAATCGGACCTGGTAAAGTTCTTGCCGGTTTGAATAAGAAAATAGCTCCGGAAGCTGTTGTATATAATGTATTTGACAAAGCTTCTCTGGATGCAACTCTTGCTGCATTAAAAGAGCAAATGGCCGGAGTATAATCCTAGGTTATAAAAGTAGTAGGTCAGGCAATGTCTGACAAAAAATAATAAGAATGTAGGGCATAATGTAGGTCAGGCATCGCCTGACAAAGATAATAAGGAGAAATTTAATGACAGAAAGAAAAATTGCATTAGTAACAGGCGGTTCACGCGGTATCGGTCTTGCATGCGCACTTGAACTTGCTAAAGCAGGCTGCGATATCATTATCAATGATATTTGTGATGCTGAAAAAGCTCAGCCGGCTCTTGATGAAATCAAAGCATGCGGTGCAAACGCATATTTCTACAGCTTTGATGTTTCTGATGATAAAGCTGTTCAGGAAAATGTCGATAAAATGATTGCTGAACACGGCAAAATTGATATCCTGCTTAACAATGCAGGCATCACTAAAGACGGTCTTTTCGTAAGAATGGATATGGAACAATGGGAAAGAGTTATCAAAATTAACCTGACTTCTGCATATTGCGTTACTCACGCCGTAATCAAATATATGATGAAAGCTCGTCAGGGTTCTATTATCAATATGTCAAGTATCGTCGGACGCCACGGTAATGCAGGTCAGGCAAACTACTCCGCTTCTAAAGCAGGTCTTATCGGTTTGACTCAAACATTGGCAAAAGAATTTGGTTCACGCGGTATCAGAGTTAATGCTGTATGCCCTGGTTTTATCCAGACTGCTATGACTCACGACCTTGCTAATATTGACGAATATCTGAAAGCTATTCCGATGAAAAGACTCGGTACTCCGGAAGATATTGCTAAAGTTGTTAAATTCCTTGCTCTTGATACTGACTACGTTACAGGTCAGGCTATCGAAGTTGCAGGCGGCTTGATGTTGTAATCCGTCAGCCCAAAAAAGTTAAGATTTTTAACAATATGCGCTTTGGAATGTAAATTCCTTGCAAAAAAATATTAACTGGGTATAATTATTTTAGAGTAAAAGCGAGTCGAGGGAGAAAAGTGTAAAAACTAATCCCGTTTAAAGCGAGCGAGCGACTTAATATAGTGTAGTAATACAATAAATGAGGAAAAAAAAATGAGTACATTTGACAAAGTAAAAAAAGTTGTTGTAGATCAATTAAGTGTTGATGAAGCATTAGTAACTCCGGAAGCAAGCTTCACTGCTGATTTGGGTGCTGATTCATTAGATACAGTTGAATTGGTTATGGCTTTCGAAGAAGAATTCGGATGCGAAATTCCTGATGAAGATGCTGAAAAAATCCAAACAGTTAAAGATGCTGTAGATTATATTGATTCACATTCGTAGGAATTACTTAATATTTGTTTTAAACAAATAAACTGTTATAAAAACTTGCGAGGGTGCAAAAATAATATTTTTTTCGCCCTCGTAAATTTATCAGGATAGTATAAAAAGGTAAAGAGATGAGTAAAAGACGAGTAGTAATCACAGGTATGGGTGCCGTTTCACCTTTCGGTGTTGGTGTTGACAAGTTGTGGTCCAGCCTGATTCAAGGTAAAAGCGGTATAAGTACAACAGAGGCTATTGATATCTCTAAGCACGTTGTAAAAATTTCCGGTGAAGTAAAAGATTTTAATCCGGAGGATTATCTTGATCCGAAAGAAGCTAAAAAAATGGATAGATTTATCCAGTTTGCAATGGTTGCGGCAGATGAAGCCGTAAAAGATTCTAAGCTTGATATGGAAAAAGAAGATCCTTATAGAGTCGGTGTTATAGTAAGTTCTGCTGCCGGCGGTTATAAAACTTTTGAAGAAAACCACGTAAGAATTCTTGAAAAAGGTCCGAATAAATGTTCGCCGTTTACTATCCCAATGATGATTGTAAACATGCCATCCGGCAGAATATCCATAAAATATGGATGCAAAGGTCTTAATAAAGTTGTTGTATCAGCTTGCGCAACAGGTTCTCACTCAATAGGAGATGCATTCCGTTCTATCCAGTACGGTGATGCTGATGTTATCCTGGCGGGCGGCTGCGAAGCTACTATCTGCGATGTCGGTGTAGGAGCTTTTTCAAGTGCAAGAACTTTATCAAAAAGAAATGATGAACCTACAAAAGCATCACGTCCTTATGACAGAGACAGAGACGGTTTTGTTATGTCTGAGGGGGCTGGTGTTCTTGTTCTTGAAGAATATGAGCACGCTAAAAACCGCGGCGCTAAAATTTATGCAGAAATTGTCGGCTACGGTCAAACTGCCGATGCGTATGATGTTGTTGCTCCTTGCCCTGAGGGTAAAGGTGCTACTAAATCTATGGAATTTGCCCTTAAAGATGCCGGTATGAAACCGGAAGAAATTCAATACATCAATACACACGGTACAAGTACCGGACTAGGCGATGTTGCTGAATCTAAAGCTGTTGCCAATGTGTTTGGCGATTTGGATAAAAATCCGACTCTGCTTGTAAGTTCAACAAAAAGTATGCACGGTCATATTTTGGGAGCTACAGGCGCTATTGAAGCTATTGTTTGTGTTAAAACTATCAACGAGCATATTGTTCCGCCTACTATCAACCTCGATAATCAGGATGAAAATGTTGCTAATTTGAACTACGTGCCGCATAAAGCTGTAAAAGCTGATGTACACGCTGCTTTGAGCAATTCATTCGGTTTCGGCGGTCAAAACGCTACACTCGTTATCAAAGAAGTTAAGTAGTTTCAATATTCGAAAAAGTTAATAGGTGAATAAGTTCAAATATCGGATTTATTCACCTTTTTTCTTTGTTTAGGGGCAATTTTTATGTACGGATTGTTTTTATATATATAATATATAACGAGGACTCGCTATGCCCGGAGAGTTGGACAATTTTATAGACATTTTGAAAAGCCGTGACGGTGATGAAGTTTTGCTGGACGATGCCAAAGCTGCATACAGTGCGGAGCTTAACACTGTCGAGAAATTTGCGCGCGGAGTGGGTGAGGATTTACTCGACGGAGTTAAGAATGCTTTTTCGAGCCGCAAGGATAAAGATAGAACCGGCGCTCCGGCAAAAGATGCTTTACCTTTGACACAGAAGCAGAAAGGGAGCAATCTTTTTAATGACGTTGGCTGCGACTTTAAGGGCACTTATTTCAGGTTAGAAAAACCGATTACAAAGAGTAAAAATACTTCTGTTTATACGAATATAGGCCCTACTAAGCAGGGATTGGGACTGGAATATAAAAAGAATGATTCTACGATACGTTTCGGGGTTGAGCATAAGCCGTCCGTGAGTGCGGGAGTTTTGAATTACAATTATGACACGGGGCTCGGAAATTTGTCAGTGGAAGCTAAATGGTCTAGCGATGTGAGCGGTATAGGTGCATCATACAGGGCAAAAGGGGTAAAAATTAACGCATCAGTCTGGGAGGGTGATGGTGTGCTTGTTAATTTTGAAAAGAATATGAAAGTTAAGGGTAGTGATATTACTCTGGGCGGGGCGGTTTCAGACGACTACGGGTTTGTGTATGCGCGTATAACTATGTAGTATAAATAAAGATAATTTTATATAAGTCCCGCTGCTAATCTATTGCATAATTTTGAAATATACTGTATAATTCATTAGACAAGAGGAATTTAATAATTAAAAACTACTAGATTTCTTTTCAACGATACTTTAAAATGGAGAAGAAAAATGTACCAAGATGAAAAATTAGTCTGTGAAGACTGTGGAAAAGAATTCATCTTCACGGTCGGAGAACAAGAATTTTACGCAGAAAAAGGTCTTGTAAACAAACCGAAAAGATGTCCGGATTGCCGTAAAGCACGCAGACAGAAAAACAGAAGCAAAAGAAAAATGTATGATGCTGTGTGTTCAAAATGCGGCGCACCAACTCAGGTTCCATTCAAACCGATAGAAGGAAAAGAAGTCTATTGTAAAGATTGCTTTGCTCAGGTTAATGCAGCAACCGGTGTTTAAAAACTTAATAACAAATTTCAAAGGCGGCGATGCAATTTCAGCATCGCCGCCTTTTGGCTGATAAAAATAAAACTTGTATTACTCAGGCGTAAACAGGTTTTCAGAACACGCTCCCGCTATGCTTACGCTATCGTTTGAAAACCTGTTTATACCTGACTTTTTGATTTTCCGATGATGAAAAAATATATGTCATTGTGCTATGCAGTTATTCAAATACTCGATGGTGCTTATCTTTTCGTCATACAAATATTTGATAAAGCTTAAATACGCCGCGTCATAAGACGTTATAATAAGATTAATCTCAAATCCGTCGGTACAAAAAGGTTCGTAATCATATACAACGTAGCTGTTGTATTTGCTTTTCCATTCTTTACGTTCTATACGGCTGTTGTTTTCTTCTACAATATCTTCAAGCCAGCCAACTATATTTTTATTAACATTTTTCAATTCCATACGATTATATTTACCGCAATCGTGACAGTCATTTCCCATAATCATTAGTAAATACTCCAAAAATATATCTTTATACAAAAATTGTAAATGTTTTTGGAGTTGAAATAATCCCCTTTAGGGATAGGAGTTGTATAGTAAGATTTGCTAATTTCAAATTAAAATTCTGTAACTTTCAGGTAACTGGCATGCTGCTTTCGGGATGCACAGAACGCCGTATTTTTCGGCAATAACTCTTATGTTGTAGGTTGCAGAAATTATAACAATTCTTGTGTTGAGGTATTCTTTGTAAGTTTTGATTTGTTTAATTAGCCATTCTCCTGCATACAGCGGTGCAAAGTCTGTTTCCATCTGCATATCGGTCAGAATTATGTCAAAAGGCTCGTCAATATTGAGAGTAACACAGTCTAAGCTTTCTCTTGCCGAGTTGGTGGTGGTTATATCAACATCATCGTTGAAAAGTTCAAGAACGTGTCTTTTGTGGTATTCTACCCATTTTTGTGAATCATCAACTATCAGAATTTTTTTCATAAATTTATTATAACAGATAAAAAGACAGGATTACAGTATCCTGTCTTTTTTTAAGAATCGGGTATATGTATATTAAATTTTAATACTAGTCGTTTTCCGTCGGAATTGTTATAACCAGAGCATCTCCGATTTTTTCTTTCTGCATGTCGGAGAGGTTAACATTTTCGTCAAATGAGTAATTTTGCATAAATTTGTAGATAGCTTCGCCCTTTCTGCCGTTTTTGATACCTGCAGCGTTAATGCTAAGAGTGTCGCCGTTTGCTTTAACTTCAACGTTTTTGGGGTCGTTATCAAACGGTTTCAGGTCAATGATAATTTTGTAGGCGTCAGGTGTTTTTTCTATGTGCGAAATTTCGCCGGCTTTTTTCTCAAGCAGAAAGTCTTTTTTCATATGTTTTCTGAACGCTCTTTCCATATTGCGTTCCTGATTCATCATGGCATGTTCCATTTTTCTTATCTGATATGATGGGTCATACAGTCTTTTGAAATGCCAGTCAGATACAGCGTAAAACGCACAGAATGCCCCCAGAAATACTAAAAGCGCCGTGATAAGATGTCTCATTACGTGATGATTGCATAAAAAACAATCGTCATGGTGCCTGTGCTCGTGTCTTTCTTCTTCTCTGATATTTTCGTCCATTATAAACTCCTTTCTTATGATATGATTATTTTAGAGCAAGCAAATTAAAAAAGTCTATAGTTAAACAGGGTATTATTATAGAATAATTTATTGCAAAAGTTTTTAAAAAGTGTTATCATGTATAATAAAGGTATTTTCTTTATATAAGGAGTATGAATAATGGCTAAAGTTTTAGTTACAATGCCCGATGAATTTTTAAACAAAGTCGATAGTATAGCAAACAACGAACAAAGAACAAGAAGCGAACTCATCAGAGAAGCGCTCAGAACATATTTCAGACGTGTATCTATGCAGCAGGCTCAAAGAGCGGCTGATGATGCTAAAATCCTTGATGATTTGCTCGGTTAATTCTCTAACGATTATATTCCCGTATAAAGGTTTCCACCCATTTGATTAGCATTGCCATATCATAGGGTTTAGGGATATACAGATCGGCCCCTGAATTTAATATAAGTTCTTTATCATGTATTATGGAAGTCATGATAAATTTTGTATTTTTATAATTATCAAGTTTTTTCAAGTTTTTGCAAATTTCAATACCTGCAAGTTCGTCAGCACTGCCTGCATCCAAAATAACAACAGCAGGAGAAATATTTTCGGCAGTTTCTCTATCCGGAACGGTTTCTGCCTCATAACCCTGTATCCCAAGGATTGTATTCAGAAGAAGTGTCATGGATTCATCAGGCTCAATTATTAAAACTTTTTTGTTAAAATATTCTTCTGCAATAGAATTTTCACCTGTAATTTTAGGGCGTTCCATAAGGTAGTTGGATTTGGTTGGAACATCTGCCATATTGTGAATTTGTGAAAGCGCTCCGAGGAGTTGTTCCGGATTTTTATATTTGTAAAATTTATTGGTCACAATACCTATTGTTGTATGGACAAAGTCTGCGCGCCTGCCGGCAACGTCATCTCCGCTCATGATGATGTAGCCGCGTTTGTTGTCAGGAATTGTGTAGAATTTGTTTCTGACAGAATCAAAGGCAAAGGTTAAGAAATTGGCTATTTTTTCCGCTTTCAGGCTGTCTGTAATGACAAGAAATTCATTTTCTGATAATTCGCCGAGGTAGTCGGTTTCATTAAGGGCGGAATTGATTATTGCAATGTATGTCTGGATTAGTTTATCCGCGGCAAGTTCAGTGTAATTTTCTTTGTAGCCGGTGTAGTTTTCTATGCTCAAAAGCATCCCTGCCCAGTCTGTGTTAGAGTGTAGGACGCGTTTTATTGCTCTTATTGAGTAATTTTTATTCGGGAGCAGCTTTTTGTAGTTAAGGTTAGATTCAAATTCCCGTCTCAAATGGGCAAATATCCTCATTACAAATTCTTCCGGGTTTACTGGTTCTGAGATAAAATCGTCTGCACCGCTTTGTAGAACCTGCAATTTGTCCTGAAGTTCCGCAGATTTTGACATCCCTATGATAATCGGACGGGTGTTGTAGGTTATGGCTCTGATTTTTTTACAAAAATCAGACAGGTCATTATCTATGCTGTCGGAAATCAAAATCAAATCAGGTTCTTTGTCCTGAATGGTTTTCATCGCAGAAATCAGGTCTTTTGTAATAATGACGATATTTTCAGAACTTGCAAGGAGTTTTTTGTACTTTGTTGAAAGTTCCTTTCTTTTATCTATGATAAGAGTTACTGACTGCATTTTGCCCTCGCATAATCTTCCATATTGCCTACAGGCAAAACTACTTCAAAAGTTGTTTTGTTGTCTTTTGAACAGACGCTGATTGTGCCGTCCATTTTTTCAACAATATTTTTTGTTATGTATAATCCAAGCCCGCTGCCTTGGACTTTTCTTGTCAGCGGATTGTCTATTCGAGAAAATTTTGTGAAGATTTTTTCATAATCTTTTTCATCAATCCCTATTCCTGTATCTGTTACTTTTATTGAGATATGATGAGGATTATCAGATGGTGTTACTGTTATATAGACTGTTGAATTTTCATCCGAATATTTTGCGGCATTTTCTATAAGGTTTGTCATCACCTGCTGGAATTTGTCTCTGTCTGTGAATACCGGCGGGATATTCTTATGGACATCCAAATCAAAGTTATGTGTTTTATACTGATTTTTTACAATAGAAATAGTCTGCTCGAGGAGCGGTTTTATGTTTGTTTCTTTGTAGACGAAATTATCCTTTGAGGATTGCAGTTTTGTCACAGAGAGCATATTCTCCACAAGGTTTATGAGACGGTTGGATTGTTCTTCAATAATTTTCAGGAATTTCTTTTTGCTTTCGTCATCTATTTTGTCCCAGGATTGGAGCATTGTCTGTGAAAAACCTCTGATTGATGTCAGAGGGGTTCTCAGTTCGTGACTGACTGTCGATATGAAATCCGCATAGTTTTGTTCTCTTGTATCCATACGCTTATTATAACAGATTTTTGGATTATTTATTAATTTATTAATCTTTTGTTTAGAATTTGACAAAGTAAAATGTTATTTTTTATTATTAACTTATATGGCTAAAAAACAAACGGTAAAGATAAATTATCACGGCTTTTGGAACGACTTTTTTACTGAGGACAATGTTTTATATAACGCATTGAAAAAGAATTTTGATGTAGAGATTTCTGAAGAGCCTGATTTTGTATTCTGCTCCTGGTTTGCAGATGCTCCGTGCAGATTTAAAGATTGTGTGAAGATATTCTATTCACATGAAAATCATTCTCTGAATATGTTTGCTCAGGGGTATAATTACGCAATAGGTTTGCGGCAGTTGTCTGCCATTGACAACACTGGGGCTCAAAGGTATCTGAGGCACTGTATCTGTCCGGAAATTTCTGTTGAACACAGAGCAAATCTCCCTGACAGTATGGCGAAAAGGAAATTTTGTAATTTTATCTACAGCAATCAATATAGAGGAAACAACGTAAGAAGCAGAATAGATTTTTGTCTAGCGCTTGAAAAATATAAACATGTTGATTGTCCGGGCAAGTGCCTGAATAATATGGAGGGACTTTCTTCCGGTGAGAAAATCAACTGGTCTGAAGAGAAAATTGAATTCTTAAAAAATTACAAATTTACAATAGCGTTTGAAAACAGCATTGCAGCCGGATATGCAACAGAAAAAATATGGCATCCGTTTATGGCGGATTCAGTACCTATTTATCTTGGCAGCTCGACTATTTCAGAGGATTTTAATTCAAAAGCTTTTATCAATGTTGCAGATTACAAAAATTTTGATGAAGTTATTGAACGGATAAAAGAGCTTGATAATAACGATGAACTTTATATGCAGATGCTCAGAGAGCCTGTTTACGCTAAAGAACCCGAGTATGACAAACGTCTGGAACAATTTTTGTATAAAATTGTTCAAAAAGGCAACACTCCTGCCGCAAGATTTGTAAAACCGTTTTACAACATATAATAAAAAAAAGCCGTCTTGAAAGAAGAACGGCTACCAGACTTGGGGAGGAGGTATGAAAAACAAAATGTTTTTCATATCTATATTCCACATGTCGGCAATGCAGAACAAAAACTTTTGTAATAATAAAAAATCTCCTCTAAATAGAGGAGATTAGTATGTTGTTATAATTATCTATATTTTAAAGAACGTTCATTTCTTTTTCAAATCCGAACAATGAGCTAACGGATTCATCATCGTGGATTCTTGAGATAGCCTGTCCTAAAAGCGGAGCAACAGAAAGTTGTCTGATGTTCGGAGGCATTTTTTCCATATCAAGCGGAATAGTGTTTGTAACGATACATTCTTTGATAGGTGCATCAGCAAGTCTCTGGAGTGCCGGCCCTGAAAATACAGGGTGTGCCGCACAAACATAAACATCTTTTGCTCCCTCGCGTTTAAGGAGTTTGGCAGCCTCACAGATTGTGCCTGCCGTATCTATGATATCGTCAAACATAACGCAGACTTTGTCTTTTACTTCACCGATAACATGGGAGGCAATAGCTTCATTATGTTTATCTCTGCGTTTGTCGATGATAGCCAGAGAACAGCCGATTGCTTTTGCAAAATGTCTTGTTCTCTGAACGCCGCCTGTATCAGGGCTGACTGCAACCATATCATCAGGATTAATATCAAGATTTTTTATATAATTTACCAGAATAGGAGTTGCAAAAATGTGGTCAACAAGAATATTAAAGAAGCCTTGAATTTGTCCTGTATGCAAATCCATTGCCAGAACTCTTGTGGCGCCGGCTGTTGTCAGCAAATCTGCTACTAGTTTGGCTGTAATAGCTTCTCTGCCGGAGGTCTTTCTGTCTTGTCTTGCATAGCCGTAGTATGGAATAACTGCAGTGATAGTTTTTGCGCTTGCGCGTTTGAACGCATCAATTATAATAAGCAGTTCCATCAGATTTTCGTTAACAGGGTTGCAAAGCGGCTGGATAATGAAAACATCGTCCCCTCTGACGCTTTCTTGAACCTGAACGTAAATTTCTCCGTCTGCAAAATTCTTTATAACCATCGGACCGATTGATGTCCCGAGGTAATCGGCTATTTCCTGTGCCAGTTTTGAATTGGCGCGTCCCGCAAACAACTTAATGTCATGTGTAGGGTTGATTGCCCTATCTAACTGCGGGAAAGTCATTTCTACAACCATTCTGCTGAATCCTTTCTGTATCTTTTTCATGTTAATTATAGAACGTTGCGTATATTACATCAATATTTCTTTAAGTTATATTAATGTTTCTCAATATTTAGATAAAAAATAAACAAAAAAATTTTTGCTATTCATATGCTATGTAAGGACGATAAGACGTTAAGTTTTTGTATTGTGCTAAGAGGGGGTGTCATTCGGAGTAGAGGGAAGAATCTCCTATTAAAAAAAAGAGACAGAAAAATTATTTTCGGAACACGCGTCTCACTTCGTTCGTGCTATCGTCCTCAAATAACATTTCTGCCTCTCTATTATGATAAACCTGATGATTGGATAAAGCGACGATAAGCTTTTGTATTTTGATGACGGATTATTCTTTTCCAAAAACTTTTTTTATTCATACTTTGTCCATTCAATCTGAACATGGCATAAATCTTCGCCAGTGTCGGCATTTTTCACGTTGTGGATTGTTTTTAAAGAGTCCTTAAATTCAATTTGTGCAAGTATTTTATGACCGTATTTTATTTCTTTCTTAAAAACAATATCAAGGTTTTTTATCTTGTGACGGCATCTGAAATCAAACTCAAGCGGCTCAAGTGCCCAGATAATATAATTTCCGTTGTTTACGTGCTGATTGACATCAATATCTTCATACCGGATGTCAAAAACTTTTTCAGAATCAACTTTTTCGATTTCCGGAATTTTTTCAAAATTCAAATCGTCTGCGCGCTTTTCGTGAAGAGGCATATTAGGATTGTCCAGAGCTGTACCTACCGGCGTAAGTGATTTTGTGTCAGTATTCACCAGTGACCAGAGGCTGGCAGCACGCCCGAGACATTTTTCACCGTTGTATAATTCAAAGTCACGGTAAGCAAACAGTTTTGCATATCCGCGTGGTTCTGTTTTCAGTGTCAAATCATATACGGAAACCGGATAGTCCGTAAATTCCATATGGTATTTTAAAAGAAACCACATTAAATTTTTTTTTGTAATAAAAGAATACCCAAATCCGAGCATTTCTGCATTATCGCTTGCCATGTCCTGTAAAAAGTTCAAAAGCGCGGAGGGCTTTAATGCAAGCCGGCAGTCCATTTCAGAATATTTTACGGAAATGTTTTTTGAAAATCCTGTTTTAATCATAAATAAATTTTATCACATATAACATCTTGACGGCAAATTATTTTTGAGTTATGATAGAGCCCCACAGAAAATTAATTATGATAAATAAGACTAATATACATTTTACCCCGCTTTATACTAAAAATTATCCACAGACATTTACCGCTTATGAAAAGACTTTTGTCATGCTGAAACCGGATTCTTTTCACCGTAACATTGACGGTATTATTATGAAAAAAATCGATTCAGCAGGGATGAAAGTCTTGTCTCAATGGGAGGGCATCGCGCCGAGAGAAAAACTGGAAAGAAACTACATCCAGTATAAAGATAAACCGTTCTTTAGCAAATGGATTGATTTTCTTTCTTCCGGTAAAATTAGAGCCATGGTTATCGGCGGCGATGATGCCATTTCCGCGGTGAGTGGGATTAAGAAGTCTGTCAGAGAACAATATGCTCCGGGGCAGAAAAGGTTTAACCTGATGCACTCCTCTGACGATGTTGAGAGCGCACAAAAAGAGTGTAAAAATTTCTTTGATGTGGAAATTTAATGACATATTTTTAAAAATATGTTTTAATGAAATTATTATGGAGTGCAATGTTTGTAAAAAAGATACAGTAGAAATATTTGAGGGGATTATTCTTGGACGATATAAGGTCAAATATTATTTTTGTCCGCATTGTGAACATCTGCAAACAGAAAAACCATACTGGCTTGATGAGGCATATAAAGAACCTATTGCCCCGGAAGATACAGGAATTTTGCAGCGAAACTTAAATAACAGAGTTGTGACGGCGTCTGTTATATCCTGTTTTTATGACGGGGATAAAAAATTTTTGGATTATGCAGGCGGTTACGGGATTTTTGTGCGGTTGATGAGGGATGTCGGATTTGATTTTGTATGGGCGGACAAATATTCTCAAAACCTCTTTGCAAAAAATTTTGAATATAATAACGACAAAATTGAACTTATGACAGCGTTTGAAGTTATGGAACATTTGGAAAATCCTATGGAAGAGTTGGAGAGGATGTTTTCAATTTCTCCTGAGATTTTGTTCACACAGAATGTTTTGCCGCTGCCTGTACAAAGAAACTGGTGGTACTTTGCTCCCAATAGCGGTCAGCATATAAGTTTTTACACTAACAAAACTCTTGATTTTATGGCGGAAACTTTCGGTAAAAAACATCTGTGCTGTCAGGAATACCATTTGTTTACGGAGAAAGACATTGAGCAGGAAGCATTTGAACAGGTTATCAAAAATTCCGCGCATGTCTATCTTCAAAATGCAGTTGATTACAAAAGCCGCATAGCTTCCGATATGGAGTATGTGATTAATCTAAAAAAATCTTAAAAATCCTGACTTAATTTTAAGTTTATTATATAATATATTTAAGTCACAATGAGGAATAAGGAGAAAAAATGTACGGGATTATTCTGGCTGGCGGATCCGGAAGCAGACTGTGGCCGCTTTCAAGAGAGCTTTATCCAAAACAGCTGCTTAATTTAAATTCAGACAAAAGCCTTTTGCAATCAACGTTTGAGCGCTTGGAATACTGTATGGATAAGCATAATATTATAAGTATTGCAAATACAAAGCATGTTTCCAATGTTCGTATGCAGCTTACTAACTTTCTGGATAATCCTGTTGTTTTGTCTGAACCTGTTTCTAAAAATACTGCTCCTGCCATTGCGCTGGCGGTAAAATATATTGCTCAAAAACACGGCGAAGATGAAATTATTATTGTTGTTCCGTCTGACCACTTGATTGAAAATAATACAAAATTTGCTGATACCGTTAAAAAGGGTATGGAACTTGCAAAAGAGGGGTACATAGTAACGTTTGGTATTGAACCGTCTTATCCGGAAACCGGATACGGATATATTAACGTTTCATCTTCTATTGAAATTGGTTATCTGGTTAATAAGTTTGTTGAAAAACCGGATTACCAGACTGCGGAAAAATATATTTCTGACGGCTCTTATTATTGGAATAGCGGTATATTTATGTTCAAGGCATCTGTGATGCTTGATGAAATCAAAAAATTGCAGCCGGAGATTGCTAAGATATCAGAAAATGTTGATTTTGCCTACTCTGACAATATTCCGTTTACCGAGTTTGACAAAATGCCGAGCATCTCTATTGATTATGCGATTATGGAAAAATCAGACAAAATAGCCCTCGTTCCTCTTGAAAGTGATTGGAATGATTTAGGCTCCTGGCAGTCAATTTATGATGTCAGCCCGAAAGATGAAAACGGTAATGTATTTATCGGGCATGTTCTGGACAAAGGATCTAAAAATTCGTTTGTATACTCCTCCTCAAAACTCGTTGCCTCTATCGGGCTTGAAGATACTGTCATTGTGGAAACAGAGGATGCTATTCTTGCGTGCAGAAAAGATAAAACTCAAGATGTAAAACATATTTTTGAAACTCTTAAAAAACAAAATGACAATACTTTTTTGATTCATAAAACAGTTTACCGTCCGTGGGGATTCTATACGGTGATAGCTCAGGGAAAAGGTTTCCAGACGAAGATTATTCACGTTAATCCGGGGCAGAAATTATCCGTTCAATCCCATAATTTCCGTAGCGAACACTGGGTTGTATTGACAGGCATGGCAAAAGTTGTGCTTGAAGCAAATGAGTTGATTCTCTCTCCGGGGCATAGTGTGGATATCCCGGTCAAAGCTATTCACTCTCTCCAGAATCCGTTCAAGGAGGATTTGGAAATTATTGAAGTGCAAAAGGGTGATGTCCTTGATGAAGATGATATTATCAGATACGAGGATATGTACGGCAGAGTGTAAGTTTTAGATTTTTCGCTTTGGCTTGAGCTTTTAGCCCGACAATAAAAAAACTGTTATGTCAGGCATTTATTACATCAGAAAGTTCTCTGTAGCTGCCGTGTTTAAGATTTTCGTAAAATTTTTCGCAGGTATACGGCGCTAAAGCCTCTGTCCATTCCCTGTCAATGTATATCCCCTCAACCAGCCGTGCAAAAAGCTCTGCAGGTTTTTCGTAGTATTTTTTGTAACGGGAAATTTTTGCGCTAACCCTCCACTGCCGGCGTTGGGCGGAACGAAGTCTTATGTATGCTGCAAAAGCTGCCGGCATGTCCGGAAAATCCTCTTCAAGCCTGTCTATTGTGTATATTGTTGTTGTTTTTTTGAAAAATCCTCTCTCTACAAGTTTTACTCTGTCATATTTTAACAGGTAACGGGCTTTGGATTTTTTGATGTATTTTTCAAATTCTTTGAACTTCTTTGAGCGTAAAAATGCCGGATAATCTTTTTTTATTATTCTCTCCAAATCCTTTATCTTGTTTTTGAGCCGGTCTTTATGTTCGTATAGTTTAAGAAATAAAGAATTTTCGTCAACAAAGTTTGTAACTTTGATTAATTCTTCAGTAAAAATCTTATTTTCTTCTCCAAATAATGCTGTAAACGTCCCGCCGGTACGCGGCATGTCCGGCTCAATCTGAGAGTGGATGTAGTGGGCAAATTCGTGTAAAAGTGTCGGTACAACCCTATCCGGCGGAGTGTTTCTGGAAACATCAATTCTGTTTTTCAGATAAAATCCCTGATGTCCGCGTGCCTTTGTTGAACGGTTTACGGTCAGCCCGAGTGCTCTGAAATATTTTATGAGTGTTTGTTCTTCCATCGTTCCTTTTAGAAAATTTTGTACGGATTTAAGATATTATTCGGGTCAAAGATTTTTTTAATCTGGCGCATGTAATCCAGCGATGTTGAGTTTACAACTTTTGATATGTAAGGCCGTTTTGCCGCGCCTACCCCGTGTTCCCCGGAAAGCAGTCCACCTAATTTTGCGGTTAATTCATACATTTCGGATTTGGCTTTTTTATAGCGGCTGTATTCATCTTCATCTCTGTAGTCTATCGGAATCTGAGGATGTATGCTTCCATCTCCTACGTGTCCTACCATACAAACCGTAAGCCCGTATTTTTCGCAAATAGCCCGTGTTCCTGTTATAAGTTCAGGTAACTTGGCGCGCGGAACAATCATATCATCTGTTGTCACATTTGGTTTTAATTTTGCACAAGCCCCCATTGATGAACGCCGCGCCGTCCAGATGCGGTTGTAATCCTCTTCATTATTTGAATATTGGATTGCACTTGCCTTGCATTCTTGCAAAATAGAAACAACAATATCTTTTTGATAATCTATCGCCGCTTTGAATCCGTCTACTTCTATGATTAGCGCTGCATCCTTGTCGCATAAAAGTCCTGACGGATAGAATTTTTCTACTGTTTGTAGTGCGTTTTTATCCATAAAATCGAGTGTTGTCGGATAAATCCGCTGTTCAATGATGGAATTTACAGCTTTTACGGCTTCATCTATTCTGTCAAAATAAGCCATTATGACTTTTTTGCATTCCGGCTGCGGAATTAATTTGAGCGTCGCTTCTGTAATTATACCAAGAGTGCCTTCAGAACCTATAAACAGACTGCCAAGGTTGTATCCGGTGGCATTTTTTATTGTATTTGAACCGGTTTTTAGCACTTCGCCGTTTGCCATTACAACAAGTAAGTCCAGAACGTAGTCTTTTGTCGTTCCATATTTGAAAGTTCTAGCACCGCCTGAAGATTGTGCAATACTCCCGCCGATAGTTGAAACGGCAAGATTAGACGGATCCGGTGGATAGTAAAGCCCGAATTTTTCTGCTTCTTTTTGCAATTCACCGACAATTACTCCGGGCTGCACCCTTGCTGTCATGTTTTCAGGATTAATTTCAAGAATTTTGTTCATTCGTGAAAAGTTCAAAACTATCCCGCCGTGTTCTGTGCTGCAGGCGCCTACTACATTTGTACCTGCACCGCGGCATATTACCGGAGTTTTGTATTTGTTTGCAGTTGCCAAAACTTTCTGAATATCTTCTATGCTGTCTACAAATACAACTGCGTCAGGCAGATTTTTAATCTCGCGTGTATTTGTCGCATCTTGAGCATAAACATATCGTTCCTCTATTGTTGAGAGGACATTGTCAGGGGTTAAGTTTTTCTTTAGTTCGTTTATTAATCTGTTATTCGTCAACATAAGAAGCCAGCTTTTCGATATTAATACTTAATTTAGTCATTTGTTTTTCCATTCTTTCGAATTTCTTGTTCAGTCTTGCGTCTTCTCTGTCCTCCAGTAGTGCAAGCACTCTGTCAAACTTCATTTCAAGCCTGTCTAATCTCTGCTGCTGCTCTTCAAAACGGTTTTCTAATTCATTTAATATTGCGGATTTTGACGGGATTGTGTCGCGTAAATCCGTTATTATCTCTTTTATTTCATCAATTTCAGAAGTTTTTTCCGATATTGCACTGATGTTTTCACTTGTGGTGTCTATCCATTCTCCAAGGTACATCATTACCTGATTCATTACCTTGCCGGAGTTTGCAATTACTGACACCATAGAATTTACATTATCAAGTTTCTTTTCGATTCTTTCGGAATTTTTTGTATTGTCAAGGATGTTGATGCGTTCTTCAAGTTTCAGAATTACTTTGCTAAACTCGTCAAGTCCGTTGTTTAGTGCTTTGTAAGATTCATCAGAAGTCAAAAGTAATTTGTTTGTTCTTGTGCTGATGCTTACAATATCTTCGTTGAGACGTTCAACATCGTTTTTCAGGTCATAAATCTGGTCTGTTGTCAGACTTGCCTGCAAACCGTCTATTGAGCCGGAAATTTTGTGGATATTATCTAAAATTTCCAGCACGTCATCACTTGATGAGGATTGTGACATCTCATTCAGTACCATACGGAGTTTTGCAATATCTGATTCTACGTCCTGCAGGGTGTAGGAATACTCTTCTGAATCTCCTACTCCGATTTGTTTTAACTGATTTCTGACTTCTATAAGATTTTGATTAATTTCATCGGTCTTTTCTTCTACAAAATCTTTGATATCTTCAGATTCTTCCACAAACGAAATCTGGTCAAATACTGCGATTATTGCTGACATTACGGATTCTTTTATGTCGTTTGCGTTTTTGGAAGAATTTTCTTCAATTTTGTTTATTTCTTTCAGCAGTTCACTGAATTCTTCACTCTTGCCGCTGACTTTTGTCAGAATGTTTTTGATATCTTCAATTTCGTATATGATGTCATCGCTTGAATCATCAGACATAGCAAGCACGTCAACTTTTTCGTGCAAGGCGTCGAGAGTTTCTTGAATATTTTTTGATATATCAGAAGTATCATTGAGATTTATAGTTGTCTGAATATCAGAAAGTTTGTCAGCGATGGCGTCAAATTCTTTGATTATATCGGAATTAAGATTTCCGGCCCATTTAGAAAGAATTTCGTCAACCTGCTGGGCAGTTAGTTCTGAACCGTTGACAGTTGTTTCTATATGTTTTGCAAAATTCACCAGAATTTTGTCGATGTATGATTTCAAATCCGTTGAAAATTGCTGCATGTTAACAGAACTTCCGTTGGATTTTGCCAATTCTTCTCTGAAAGAATTGGTCAAAATTTCCATTCTGTTGGTCAATTCTGTTTTTAATATGTCTATTGAGTGGAGGGCATCTTCTTCATTTGCAACTACTGAAACAAATGATTTTATGTTTTCAAAATTTGCATCAATATTTTTTTGTAAATCTTCTTTGAGTGTTGCCATGCAGTTTCTCAAAGATATTTCATATTGTTCGTTTACAGATGCAAGTTTTTCTTCAATAGATTCAAGTCCGTTCTTCCACTGGAGAGAGAGGGTTGTTGTTTCGTCAAGATTTTTTTCTACAACTTTGTTAATGTTTTCTATTGTAAGATTCAATATTTCAAGGTTGTTTCTTGAAAAATCTGTCATCTGATTGTCTATAGCGATAATCTTTTTGGCAACATTACTGAATACTGTTTCAAGTTTTGAAACGGATTCCTGACTCATTGTGAGACTGCTGTTTAAATCAGATGTCAGATTCAGGTATGATAATTCTACCTGCGTTTTGACTTCAGTAATTATTTTGTTAAAGTCAAAATCAAGAATTTGTGCAACAGCTTCTCTTACCGGTGCAAAGTTATCTATAATTGCTGCGGTTTTTGTGTCTATGACATCAATTATATCAGTGTTAACAAGGTTGATTTCCTGTTTTACGGCGCCGAGTTTTTCTTCAAGTTCAATAATTGATTGGTCAATGTCCTCAGGGGTGTACTCTCTGACTTTGTTCAGGCTGTTGAAAAGCTGTTCAAATTTCAAATCAATCTCTGACAGATTTTGTTTGACCTCTCCTTTGTCGCCGGTTTGAACAATATTTTTTATGCCTGAGATATTTGATATAAGTTCGTTTATTTTATTGTTAAAGTTTTCGGTTAATTCGTAGAATTTTACGTCCTGATTGCTTTCAACCGCTGAAAGTTCTTCTGCAATTTTTTGAAGATCATTACGTATTCCGGTGATTTCCGATACGGAGTTTCCTAATTTTATTTCGGCATCTTCATTATTTTTTTC
The DNA here is from genome assembly GCA_944324135.1 of Candidatus Gastranaerophilales bacterium. Lineage (GTDB taxonomy): Bacteria > Cyanobacteriota > Vampirovibrionia > Gastranaerophilales > Gastranaerophilaceae > CALUVN01. Next base: position 48,516 of record CALUVE010000008.1, read on the forward strand.
AACGTTATTTATGTAACTTGTAATGCTGCCGCTCAAAGTTGTGAGTTTTTCTTCGTATTTGTCAGAAACTTCATTAATCAAAGCTTCTACCGTGAATAATTTGTTGAAGATTTTTTCGTTGGAATTTTCGCCCTCTACTGACAGCATCTGCTGAAGAATATTCATATCAGCTTTTAAATCTGTCATTTTTTCTTCAAATATTTGTTTGTATTCTGCTGTATTTATTTGAAGATTTTGTTCAACATTTCTAATTGCTGATGTGATATCATCAAGAGCCTGTAAATTCCGTTCGTCACTTCTTTTTGCAATGCTCAATAATTCTTCCTGACGGGCTTGCAGTTCTAAAATCACAGCAAGAATGTGTTCTCTCAGGTTTGTGAATTTGTCCTGCATATCGTCATCGGCGCCGGTATTAATTTCTTTGATTTCTTTTATTGTGTTATTAACAAGTTCTGTCAGGCTGTCGTTGTTTTCAGTGAGGTTATCGAGAATATCTGTTCTCACCATATCGAGCGCTGACAGTGCTGAATCAAAACATTCTTTTATTGAACCGACATTTACTTTTACATCAGAACCGATTTCGACAAGCTTGCTTTCTACGGTTGAATTTACATCTCCGAGAATGCTGTTAATGTGTTCTATGTTATCAGCAAGAGCTGCATTGACTGCTGCAAGCTGTTCTCTTACAGAGCCGTCTATGTTTTCTACTTTTTCGTTCAGACTTATTGTGCCTGTAGAAATCATGGAGTTGATATTTTCAATGTTTTCTTTCATTGTGATGTTCAGATTTTCTACAGAGGCAGATATGTTAGAAGTATTTATGGCAAGAGATTCATTTGCATTTTGGATTTGTCCGAGAAGTTCGCCTGAAAGACTGTCAACTTTTGTATTAAAGGTTTCTGTATTCAGGTTCAGAGCATCATTCACAGATGTAAGTTTTGAATTGATTACGGAGGTTACGTCATCAAATTTTTCGTTAAAGGCGGCGGTGTTTGTTTTTAACTCATCATTCAAAATATTAATGCCGTTTTGGATTGAATTGTTGACATTTTCATTTACTGAATTCAGGTTTGCAGTATTTATACTTATTGCTTCATCTACTGATTGAAGTTGTTCTCTAAGCGTATTATGTATTGAATCCAGTTTTGTATCTGCATTTTGAGATAAATTTGTGATAGTTTCACTGAGTCCGCTTAAGTTTTCCTGAACTGAAATCTGTGCGGCGTCGAGTTTCTGGCTAAGGTCAGTATGGTTGTTTGAAACTGATGAGTTCAACAGATTAATTGAATTTGCCAGATTATTTTCGGTATTTGTAACAGCGGAAATGATGCCTGCGGCGTTTTGTTCAAGAGAGCCGTTAATTGTATTGAATTTTTCATCTACAGCGGTATTCAGGTTATCTAATTTTTCGTTAACCCTGTCATTTCTTTCTGAAATGTTTTCACTGAGCAGGTCAAACTTTTCTTGGACAGTGTTCACTGTTGTTTCAAGAGTTGTGTTTATACCGCCTGTTGTCTGGTTAAGTGTTTCTGTGACTGTATTATATTTTTCATCTATTGATGTTGAAATTGTGTTCAGTTTTTCATCTAAAGAAGTGTTCAGGTTGTCTAATTTTTCGTTGACTCTATCATTTCTTTCTGAAATGTTTCCATTGAGCAGGTCAAACTTTTCTTGGACAGTGTTCACTGTTGTTTCAAGAGTTGTGTTTATACCGCCTGTTGTCTGGTTAAGTGTTTCTGTGACTGTATTATATTTTTCATCTATTGATGTTGAAATTGTGTTCAGTTTTTCATCTAAAGAAGTGTTCAGGTTGTCTAATTTTTCGTTGACTCTATCATTTCTTTCGGAGATGTTTTCACCGAGCAGGGTGATTTTTTCCTGAACAGTATTATTGTTAGTTTCTACGGAATTATTCACTCCGTACGCTGCGCGGTTGAAATTTTCTGTTATAGTATTAAATTTTTCATCCAAATTTGCAGAAATGCTATCCAGTTTTTCATTTATGCCGGAAGAATTTCCTTTAATAGCCTCATCTACATTTGTAATTCCGGTGTCGACAGCGGTTGAAAGGTTATCCAGTTTTTCATTAACAGCGTCGATATTAGCGGATATTGCGCCGTTAATCTGTTCAAATTTATTTACGACGGAATCTCCGCTTATTCTGAGAGCATTTGTAATATCATTTAATTTTTCGCGGATTGCTTCGTCTACTGTTTTGAAGTTTTCAAGCGAAGTCTCAAATCTGACATCAGCCTTTGAGTTGAGTCCCTCAAGTGATTCTATCAAGCCCTTGATTTCCAGCTTAACTTCAGCAATTCCTGTGATGGAGTCGTCAAGCTTTGTTTCGGTCAGCTCATTCATTTTGGCAACCGCAGAAAGATATTCATTAAATCTGTTGGTGAGAGCAATAATATTGTCTTCGTAGTGTCTAATGCTTTCTGAAATTGTGACCTCAAGAGACACAAGTTTTTCTGCAGCTGCCCCGTTATCTGAAAGATTTATTGTATTCAGGATTTCTGATATTGAGTTCAGGGATGTTTTGAGAGTATTTATATTTTGTTCAATATCGTATTCATTAGAGGCAGGTGCCGGAATTTCTATATCGCTTACGGCTTTTAAAATCTCGTCAAGCCTGTTTGAAAGGATAGGGTTTTCCGGTGTAATTGTCGGACGGTCAATGGATATGTTTTCTACAATATTTTTGATTGCCGCAAGATTCTGGGCAAAGTCTTCATGTATAACCAGATTTAATTCATCTATTTTTCTGGAGGAGTTTCCTATATCCGATAAAATTTGCTGCAGATTTGATGCTGAAACAGATTTGAAATTGTCGCTGATTTGAGTTATTTCCGTAGAGGTTTTGTCAAATCTCGTACCGATTTCTGATTGCAAATCCTGAATTGCTTTTACGGCATTTACAGGTTCTCTTTCTATTAATTCATCAATTTTGTTTTCGACAGAAGAAATTACGTTGAACAATTCGTCATCTTTTTTGTCGGAAATTTCCAGTGAAGAAAGGATTGCATTTGAGGACAAAAAGATATTTTCAAGTTCTCTTTTAATAATATCATTCTGTTCTGTTGTATCCATTGTGAGGATATTTTTAAGAATTTCCTGCAGATTGGAATTGATATCTATAATATAAGCTTCAAGAGAACGGTTGAAGTTTTCTACATCACCTTTTATTGAAACAACATTGTTTATTACTTCGTCTCTGTCAGTTTTGTCGTCAGCGATTTCGTTCAATCTATGGCGGACAGTTTCCAGAAAGTTGTGCTGGTTCAACAGTTCGTTGTAAAAATTATTAACGTCAGTTTTTAAAGAAGAGAAAAATTCTTCTGTCTCTGCAGATTTTGATAGTGTATCCTGTTTTGCAAGCACTGATTCCAATGCGGAATTCAGTGCGGAAAATTGTGCGAGGGCTGTGCTGTGTTTGCTGTTAATCAGCTCTTCCAGCTCTGGTAATGACACATTTAAAATTTTATTAATTTCGGTGTTTTGATTAAGCTCGTTAACTTTGTTTAAAATTTCATTTTTCTCATCATTGATAAGTTTGACCAAACCGTCTATATCTTCTACTCTCTGTGCCATTTACATATCCACTTTCTATAAAATATTACATCCCTGATAAATATTTTAACAGAATAATATCTAAATGGGCAATATATTTAGTACTATTATTACAATTGTAAAGACATATTTAACTTTTTTATTTTTAAGTGGTATAATTAATATCAGACTAGTGAAATATGAGGTGGTAATGAGTCATATAGTTATAGATGAAACCAGATGCAAGGCTTGTTATTTGTGCATAAACGAATGCCCTAAAAAACTAATCAAGAAAAGTGACAGAGTTAATAAACTCGGCGCTCGTATAGTTGAGTTTGACGATCCTGAGCATGTTTGTCTGGGCTGTGCTATGTGTGCGACAAGATGCCCTGATATGGCTATTACAGAAGTATACAAAGGCTAGAGGTGGAAAATATGGCAGAGTGTCTGGCTGAAAACAAAAAAGTTTTAACAAAAGGTAATTATGCTATTGCTCAGGCTGCTATTAATGCAGGCTGTGAGTGTTATTTCGGTTATCCGATTACTCCGCAGAGCGAAATCGGCGAATTTATGAGTAAACATATGCAAGACCTTGGCAGAGGTTATGTTTCTGCAGAAAGTGAACTTGCTGCTATAAATATGGTGCTCGGTGCATGTTCTACCGGAGCAAAAGCCATGACATCATCATCTTCCTGTGCGGTTTCATTGATGCAGGAGGGGTTGTCTTACGCAACCTCTGATGAACTTCCGATTGTTCTGGTTAGTGTTATGCGCGGCGGCCCGGGGCTCGGAAATATTTATCCGTCACAAGGTGACTACAATCAGGCAACAATCGGCGGGGGCGACGGTGATTACAAACTTATCGTTCTTGCGCCGGCATCTGTTCAGGAATGTGTTGACCTGACTTACAAAGCTTTTTATCTTGCGCACAAGTACAAAAATCCGACAGTGCTTCTGGCTGATGGTTTGCTTGCTCAAATGATGGAGCCTGTTGAATTTGGTGAATATCCTTATCCGGAGGTGGACAATTCTTCTTGGGCTTTGACAGGCGCTAAAAACAGACCCTCCAGAAAAATCCGTTCCTACGGTCCTACAGAAGAAGGTCAGTGCGTTCATATTGAACATCTGTTCGAAAAATACAAACAAATTGAGGCAAATGAAGTTATGTGTGAAGAATATATGACAGAAGATGCTGATTTGGTTATTGTAAGTTTCGGCAGCATGTCACGTGTTGTGAAGTCAGCAGTGAAAGAATGCCGCAAAAAAGGACTTAAAGTCGGTGCATTCAGACCGATTACCCTCTATCCGTTCCCGACAGAAAGGATTAGAGAACTTTCTAAGACTGCTAAGAAATTCCTTGTAACAGAAATCAATATGGGTCAAATGGTCAGAGATGTCAGACTTGCAGTAAACGGCAGAGTGCCGGTTGAATTTTTAGGCAAACCTGTCGGTGCTATGCTTCACGTTGAAGATGTTATGAATGCTGCAGAAAGGTTAATGGTGTAGAGATGGCAGTTCAAGTTTTTAAAATTCCGGATTCAATAAAAAAAGATTGCAAATTCTCATTCTGCCCTGGCTGCGACCACGGTGTAGCTATAAGATTAGTAGCGGAAGTGCTTGATGAACTCGGGCTCCGTGAAAAAACAATTTCTGCAACTTCTATAGGCTGCTCTGTCTGCCTGTATGATTTTTTGGAAATTGATTGTATAGAAGCTCCTCACGGACGGGCATTGGCTGCTGCGACAGGTGTTAAGCGTGCCAGACCTGACAAGTTTGTATTTACTTATCAGGGGGATGGTGATTTTGCGTCAATCGGGCTGGCCGAAAGTTTGCACGCTGCCCTAAGAGGTGAAAAATTAAGTGCAATATGTATCAACAATACAACTTACGGAATGACGGGCGGACAGCTCGGGCCTACTACTCTTCTGGGGCAGAAAACAACTACTTCTGTTGACGGAAGAAATGTTGAATACTACGGCTATCCGATTAAAATAGCGGAACATGTTGCTTTATGCGACGGTACTGCTTTCAGTGCAAGGGTTTCGCTTGATACTATTGCAAATATCAGAAAAGCAAAACAGGCTATTAAAAAAGCTTTTCAGGTACAGATGGACGGTTTGGGTTTCGGGTTTGTTGAAATCCTTGCAACCTGTCCGACAAACTGGAAAATGACACCGGAACAGGCTCATGAAAGAGTCAGAACACAAATGATGGAAGTGTTTAAACCCGGCGTATACAAAGATATTACACAAAACAATTAAGGGAAATTATACAAAATGGAAAAGAATTTTATCATCGCAGGATTTGGCGGACAGGGAGTATTGCTCGCTGGTGAAGTTTTGGCAAACGCTTTTATGTTAATGGAAAAATATGTAACCTGGTATCCCAGCTACGGTGCTGAGATGAGAGGAGGAACTGTTAACTGTGAAGTAGTTATGAGCGATGAAGAAGTCAGTGCTGTCTGCAAAAAAGATACAGATTTTGTCATTGCGTTGAATCAGTTGTCATTTGATAAATTTCTTCCCAAAATCAAAAAGGGCGGCTGGATGATTGCAAATTCCACCCTTGTGAAAGAGATTAAAAGCAGAGCGGATATAAATTATCTTTTTGCGCCTATTTCCAAGCTTGCTGACAATCTTGGCGATATCAGAATGGCAAATATTATGTCACTCGGTTTTTTGTCAAAGGTTAGCGGTCTGATTTCTATTGATGCGTTGAGTCATGCGCTTGATACAGTTTTGCCGCCGCACAGAAAACATCTTTTGCCGAAAAATCTTGAGGCGCTCCAAATTGGCTACGGCTATCAGTTAATCCCTGCATAAATGCCGGCAAACATTATGTTTTCATGTCATTCTGAACCCGACAGCCGTTCAGGGGTGAAGAATCTCTGTAAATTATGAGATTCTTCGCTAACGCTCAGAATGACAGCAATGCAAACATCATGTTTGCCCCCCCCACCTAACCTCCCCCACGGAGTGGGGAGGAACTAAAAACATTGATAGAGGTGAGAATATTGAGAAGCTCTTACGGGTGATGTAAAAGCCGTTCCTTGAAAGATATTTAAAGTTTTTTGAACATCTTCAAAAGGCGATATTTCAGTCTGCGGAAATAGTAGTGATGCAAACATCATGTTTGCTTTTTCAGCGGGACTTTCCACTCAACCCCGAGTACCCTGAATTGTTTGAATGTCCTAAATTTTGTTTTGCTCAAAAGATTATAAGGAAATTCACCTTTGTATTGTTTAATTCTTTTTATAAGTTTTTGGTATAATTCTTGTGATTTTAATTCTTTCTTTGTGTAGTTCGCTTCAATATATTTTGTTAAATTAATCATATCTTCAAGTAGACTGGCTCTGCATTTTTCATCCTCAAGAGTGGTCCAGTAGTAATTTGCACCGCCACAAAATTGATTGCCTATTGCTATTTGAAAGTTTCTATCCTGTTTTTTATAAATTTCAAGATTTAATAAATATTTCAGTGCTGCCAAATCTTGTCTTATAGCTTTTGCATGTGTGTAAGTAAGAGAATTTGTTACAAGATCATTGTGGTTAACTAAATATCTATTCAGGAAACTATATTTTGCGTGTGCAAAATTTACCAGATTGCAGAAAATTATATCTTCAGCCAGTGATAATTCAACTGGGAATTGAATATTATTACCCTTTATAAATTCAGTTCTAAACAGTTTATCCCATACTAATATATTCAGTTCTACAAACTCTTTTATGCCACCCTTTCCATCGAGTATTTTTTCAATAATATTACTATTAAAATCACGGTTATATTTATGGGCAATGAAACTTTTTGCGGCAAAAACTACAACATCAGTTTTATCCTGAGAAATTTTGGAATAGGCAGCCTCCATCGCGTCTGGTTCAAACCAGTCATCGCTGTCTAAAAACGCAAGGTATTCACCTTTAGCAACAGCTATGGCATTGTTGCGTGCCACGGATACGCCGGCATTTTTCTGGTTGATTAAAACAATTCTGGAATCTTTTTCAGCATATTCTTTTAAAATTGATAGGGAGTTATCGGTTGAGCCGTCATTAACGCAGATGATTTCAATATCCCGTAAAGTTTGATTAACAACGCTGTCGAGGCATGCTCTCAGGTAATTTTCAGTGTTATATACAGGTATAATGATGCTTACTTTAATCTTTTCCATTTTTATCCTATCTTTTGAGTTTATAATTTCTATAAAAAGTTACATGATATGTTAACTACACTTTTATCTAAATATATCGTAAATTTAAAAATATGTAAACTAGCAAAAAGGATATGTATAGCATCCATCAAAATTTTTCAAAACTACGTCATGCTGAGCGCAGCGAAGAATCTGTAACAATTCGTGCTGTTTGAATAATTCATAATTCCACAAGGTCTTTTTTAATTAAATTATAAAAATTTTCGTCAATGTTGTCTAACAGGGTTATATTCACAACGTATGGCAGAGAACTTCGGTCAAATTCTTCTTTAAGAGTTGTTAATTCATCTGGTGAGATTTTTCCCTTTACTCCCAAATCTAAATCAGATAACGGTGTAAAATCTCCTCGGACACGGGAACCGTATGCATAAAATTTGTGAGGAAAGGCTTTTAAAATGTTTTTAATAATGCCGTATTCGCTGCTGGTTGTTCCTTTGAGCATTATAATTCCCTTTGCAGTTTGTTGATAAAAAAGTCTGCGTCAGCAATAAATTGCGGAATAATTTTTATTAATTCTCTGGATTTTTCAATATTATATTCATGGGAAGTATCGTTGCGTTTTGCGTAATAATCTTTCCAGTTTTCCCAATTTTCAATAAAGCCGTATCCTTGCATAAATCTAAAGATATTATTGACTGTGAGTTCTTGTTCATTTTTGCCGTAAACTTTTTTAAGAACTCTTTTCATCAGTTTCCATGATGTTTCCAGTGTATATTCAAAACGTTTTACGCATGAATCTTCAATCAAATCACGTATGCTGTCATCTTTGTTTTCAGATAATTTTTGCATACTTTTTTTAAGTGATTCCAGAGCTTTTATAAGGTTTGTGTTGTCAATGACTAGATTATCCATACTTGAATAATATCATAGTTTCTTATAAACGTAAACCCGTGCAGAAATAGACTGCTTGTATGATTTTTGCGATTATGAGCGCAAATCGACTAAAAAGCTGATTTAAAAATCTCTCCGGTATACTATTCTTTGTATGTGAGGTACAAGAGGTTTTTTAGTCGTGAAAAATGAACTCATAAAATCTATTAAAGAAAAAGAACTGCAATTAAAAAAACTCAAAGAACATATTGATAAAAGTTCAGTGTGTTCAGAGTTATACAACAAAGTCGTTTTAGAAAAAGCAATCCTGAAAAAAGAGCTGGAAAAATTGGACAAAAATCAGTTTTTTGAAAGTTTGAAAAATCTGCTTCCCCGCAAAAAAACTTTAATCTGCGATTACTTTAAAAAGTAATGAAAATTCCCTGCTGCAGATGTGTTCCGGCAGCAAACCGGGGATGTATATAAGCCCCGAAAGTCGCGGAAATTTTCTGCAAAACCAGGATTGCCGCAGGTATATATAATTCATTGAGCAAGGCTATTAATGCTAATATCGGGATATTACACAAGAGGCTCAAACAGATATCGACTGCATTGTTGCATATATTGCTACAGTTTATTAATTAAAAAGTTTTGATTTTAGTAGATTTTTCGGGCATTTAAATGTTTGAAATTGTATTTTTGTGCTATAATCTTATCAAAGCTAAAATGATGTGAACTTATGCATTTTAATGAAAAAGGAGAAAAACTATGGCAGAAAAACGCGTATGGCTTTTTAGAGAGGGTAATGCTAACATGCGTAATCTTCTCGGAGGCAAAGGTGCAAACCTTGCTGAAATGACAAATTTGGGGTTGCCGGTTCCTCCGGGGTTGACTATTACAACCGAAACCTGCATGGATTACATTAACAACGGTAATCAAATGCCTGCAGGTTTGATGGACGAAGTAAGAACAGCTCTGGCTGATGTTGAAAAACAAACAGGAAAAAAATTCGGTGATGTAACTAATCCGCTTTTGGTATCTGTTCGTTCAGGTGCCAGAGTTTCTATGCCGGGCATGATGGAAACTATCCTTAACCTCGGTTTGAATGACGAAACTGTTGAGGCAATGATTAGATTAACTAACAATCCTCGTTTTTGCTACGATTCTTACAGAAGATTTTTGACTATGTTCGGCTCTGTTGCCTGGGAAATGGACAGACAAAAATACTTCGAATCTGAAGTAGAAAAAGTTAAAGCAAGAGAGGGCGTAAAATCAGATACAGAAGTTTCAGCTGACGGCTGGAAATCTCTGATTCCTATCTACAAAAACGTTATCAAAGAAGTTACAGGCAAAGAATTCCCGCAAGATCCGTATGTTCAATTGCAGGAAGCTATTGAAGCCGTTTTCCGTTCTTGGAATATTCCGCGTGCTGTTGCTTACAGAAATATGAACAAAATTGATCACAATTACGGTACTGCTGTTAACGTTCAAACAATGGTATTCGGTAATATGGGTGATGACTGTGCTACAGGTGTTTCTTTCACCCGTAACCCTGCAACAGGCGAAAATAAATTCTACGGTGAATACCTGACAAACGCGCAAGGTGAAGACGTTGTTGCCGGTATAAGAACTCCGAAACCTATTGCTGAACTGGAAACAGAAATGCCTGACCTTTACAGACAGTATGTTGATATTGCTAAAAAACTTGAACTCGGTTACAAAGATGTTCAGGATATGGAATTTACTATTGAAAAAGGTAAATTGTACATTCTTCAAACAAGAAACGGTAAGAGAACCGCTGCTGCTGCAGTTAAAATTGCCGTTGATATGTACGAAGAAGGCATTATCACAAAAGAAAGAGCAATTCAGCTCGTTGACCCTTATACAGTTAATCAGATACTTCTCCCTTGCTTCGATACAGATGCAATGGCTAAGGCTCATAAAATTGCCCAGGGTGTAAACGCATCTCCTGGTGCTGCTGTTGGTAAAATTGTATTTGATACTGAAGAAGCTGCAAAACGCGGTGAAGCTGGCGAAAAAGTTATCCTCGTCCGTGTTGAAACATGCCCTGACGATATTCACGGTATGGCAGTATCTCAAGGTGTATTGACACTCAGAGGCGGTGCTACTTCTCACGCAGCAGTTGTTGCAAAAGGTATGGGTAAACCATGCGTTTCAGGCTGCGAAGATATGAAAATCGACCTCGCTAATGAAACTTTGACAGGCTGCGACGGAACTGTTTATCACAAAGATGATATCATTTCTCTCGATGGCGGCAAAGGTATCGTTATGGAAGGCGCTGTTCAGCTCGTAGAAGCTAAAATTGACGAAAACTGGAATAAATTCTTCTCATGGGTTGACGAAATTAAGACTATGAAAGTTGAGGCTAACGCTGATACTCCTAAGGATATCGAAAATGCTAAGAAATTCGGCGCAGAAGGTGTTGGTCTCTGCCGTACAGAACACATGTTTATGGATCCTGACAGATTGCCTTGGGTTCAGAAGATGATTATTGCAGGTACTCCTGAAGCAAGAAAAGAAGCTCTTGCACACTTACTTCCTATGCAGTATTCAGACTTCTACGCAATGTTCAAAGCTCTCGGCGACAAACCGCTTACCGTCAGACTTCTCGATCCGCCTCTTCACGAATTCCTCCCGTCTAAGGAAGATTTAATCGCTGAAGTTGCTACATTGAAAGCTCTCGGTAAAGACGCAAAAGAAAAAGAAGAACTTCTCCATGTTGTAGAAGCACTTTCTGAATCTAACCCGATGATGGGCTTAAGAGGATGCAGATTAGGTTTGACTTACCCTGAAATCAACGAAATGCAGGTAAGAGCAATCTTTGAAGCATGCTGTGATTTGAAAAAAGAAGGTGTTGCTGTTAAACCTTGGGTAATGGTTCCGCTTATCGGTCACGTTAACGAACTTAAAATCGCTAAAGATACCCTTGTTCGCGTAGCTAAAGAAGTTATGGTTGAAAAAGGCGTTGAAGTTGATTACAAGTTCGGTACTATGATTGAAATTCCGCGTGCTGCATTGACTGCTGATGAAATCGCAGAATACGCTGAATTCTTCTCATTCGGTACAAACGACCTGACTCAGATGACATTCGGTTATTCAAGAGACGATGCAGAGGGTAAATTCCTGACCAACTATGTTGAACAGAAAATCCTCCCTGCTAACCCGTTTGAAACTCTTGACCAAAAAGGCGTCGGTCAATTGATTGAAATGTCAATGGAAAAAGGTAAGAGCGTAAATCCGTCACTGGTTGGTGGTGTTTGCGGCGAACACGGCGGCGATCCGGATTCTGTTAAATTCAGCCACAGAATCGGTCTGGATTACGTTTCATGCTCACCGTTCAGAATCCCTCAGGCTAAACTCGCAGCTGCTCAAGCTGTTGTTGAAGCTCAAAAGGTTCGCGAACTGGCTGCAGTGTAGTCTATACGTAATTAAAACGTAAAAGAGCTCCGGAAATTTCTTCCGGAGCTCTTTTTTTATTTATTTAAAAAAAATTATATAGCCTCTTCGTTCATTTTTTTGACTAAATCTTTCACGTGCTGGCTCACAGCCGGTGTAATCATCAAATCAGGTTCCAGCATTACAAATTCATCCAGCGTTGTAATTGCTCGGGGTACTTCATTGTTTTCTGCGTATAAAAGCCCCACCATTATTTGATTGAGCGGGTTTTCGGTATCAGCTTTGTATTCCTGGATTTTCAAAGGAACAATACCGCGTGCCTGATAGCATCTGGCAAGATTTACATAGTATTTAAAATTCAGCGGGTACTGTTTGATTGCCCTTTCAAAACAGTCTTGCGCGTAATCAGGATAGCCTATTATCATATAAGCTTCTCCAAGGTTGTTATAAAAAACTGATGTCGCCTGTACATTCGGGCTCAGGCTGATTGCAATTTTGTATTCCTGAATTGCCGCATAATAGCATTTTTCTTCCATATAATTCAGGGCAATGTTGTTGTGCTCGTAAGCGTTTGGAACTGCGTCAATAGTGTATGTCTCGGTGTGTTTGTACCCCGAGGCTAAAAATGTCATTGATACAAGTAGTAATACAAACAATGCAGTTTTTTTCATCTAAATTACCTTTTAATTATTTATTGAAAAAGGTCAAGTTCAAGCCCTTCGTATGCAAGGATTACCCTGTCGCCGAGCGGTTTGTACTGTTCTTTTATGCTGTTTAATTTTGCATCATCATAGCCCGGGTCAAAGTGGAAGAATACGAGTTTTTTTGCATCTGTCTGGTTCTGGCACTCGATTGCCATATCGTAAGTAGAGTGACCGTAACCCTGTTTTGATACAAAAGAATTCAGATAATCTTCTGTGGTGTACTGGGCATCGTGTATAAGCACATCGCAGTTTCTTGCAAAGTTAGCCAGTTTTTTGTCTCCGCCGAGGTAACTTTCTTTGTCGGTTGCGTATACAAGCACTTTGTCACGGTAGGTAATTTTATAGATAAATACGCCCTCCTGCGGGTGTGCGTAAGATTTGTAGCAGGTGATTAGGACATCATCTTCTTCAATTTTTGTATCCTCCGGAGTTTCAATCCTTTTTACAATAGGCGGATATCCGTGTCGGAGGATGATTCCCTCATTTTCGTTAAGGTCGTGGATATTGAGGTTGCCCGCAATATCTCCGAGGTCGAGCGGAAATGATTTGCCAAAAAGTAATTCGGCAAGTTCATCAGAGAGGCTTTCGTTGTAGTTTACATTGCCGTATACATTCAGAATGCTTGACGGAATGTGGAGCGGACGGAAGAATGTAAATCCTTGTATGTGATCCTGATGGATGTGCGAAATCAGGATGGTAGCTTTTATCGGTTCTCTTTCGTGCGGATTAATGTTTGATGCGATGTATTTTTCCATCAGGTCGTTTCCGAGATTTATCAAACCTGTTCCTGCATCAAGAATAATCATGTGTCCGTTAACCTGAACTTCTACACAGGAGGTGTTTCCGCCGTATTCCAGATAATTTCTGTCTGCTATAGGGTAGCTCCCTCTGACCCCTCTAAATTTTATTTTGAATTCATTCATACCTTTAACCTCAACTATTTTTTGATTGTGTAAGTATAAGTTTGGTCTTTTTCTTCACCTGTATAAATTGATGATGAAAAGACCAGAAGTTTTGCAAGTTTTTGGATATTTTTTTCGTTAGTTTCTTTCATTTGTATATCAAAAACAACTTTATTTCTGTAATTTGTAATATTAATAATCCTGAACGCGTTCGGATAAGAAACAAGGGCAGGAGTGCTTACATATAGGATGTTATCCTGCTGGGTAATCTTTGCTGCGTGGTAGTGCCCTTGAAATAGTGCTATCGGATTTTTGTATTTTTTCAAAATATTCTGCACCTCAGTGGCGTTCAAAAGTTTATGTCCTGCGCTCGGGAAAGGCTCTATGACAGGCACATGCATAAAAATCAGAACTATATCTTTTTTTGATGAGGCGAGTTCTTTATCAAGCCATTCCAGCTGCTCTTTATCAATATAACCGTTTGATGTGAGTCTGTCGCGGATTATGGTATCCAGAACTATTGCCTTGTAACCTTTTTGAGGAACAAAGGAATAGTATGGTTTTGTGAATTTAAAGTCAGGATTTCCCTCACGTATCATTTTGAGATAAACTTCAGGTGTCAGATAGCCTCCCTGACATGTATCGTGATTTCCGAAAGTGGTGTACCACGGTGCATTAAGTTTTTGTGCGTGCGGCAGGAATGCACGCAGTTCTTTTTCAAAATGTTTGTCAATCTGGTCGCCTGTGAACATAACAAATGAGATGTTCGGGGTTTCGTTTATTTGTTTAACAGCATCATCAAGGAGTTTGTCTGATTCGGCTATCATTTTGAAAGAGGTGTTATTTTCGCCGGTATAGAAGTGTACATCACTCACCTGTGCAAATTTAAGGTTTGACGCGCTGTAAACCTGCAGCCCGTAAAACATTACAGCCGTGAGTATAAGTGTAAATACTGTGTTCACGATTGTTGTGAAAAAGTTATTCTTTTGGTGATGTTGTTTCTTCTTCATTTTGGTTTCCCGATATGCTTGAATTGTTTTGAAGCATAGCTTTTATCTCATTATACTTACTTTTTAATATTGTGTCGTCATCAGACAATATGATTGCTTTATCAAGATTTAATAGTGCATTATTGTAGTCTCCGAGGTGATAATCACACAGACCGATGTATTTATAAACTTCGGAGGTTTTTATATCAGCAGAGACTTCGTCCAAAATTTTTTTAGCTTCACGGTAGTTGTTGCGTTCATACAGAATTTTTCCGTATAGGTATTTGTATGTAATATCATCATTCAGGGCAGTGGCTGTTATAATATCGTTTTCAGCATCACTTGCATATCCCTGATGAAGATTTATTTTAGCACGGAGTGCATAGGCATAATCGTCCTCGTTGTTTATTATCAGGTATTGATTTAAGAAATCAATCGCATCTGCGTATCTGTCCATTGCCGCAAAGCATTCCGCAATTTTAAGACAGCACTGGATAAAGTTTGAGTTTTGTTTCAGAGCTTTGTTGTAATAAGAAACAGCCATTGAGGGGTTATTATGAGAAAGGTAGTATTCACCTAAAAGATAGCTTGCCCAGTGGCTGCCTTTGTCTGATTCTGATTTCAGGGTGTTAGTTTCACCCTGCAGGTTCCCAGCCAGTTTGTAATCCTGAGACTGCATAAGCAGTTTATCAACGGAGGTTATGTAAGAATTACGATTTTTGCCTGAAATTACTGTTTCCAGTCCGTGTTTGAGGGTTTGAACCTGTTTGTTTGACGGCTCAAGCTGCAAAATTTTATCAAGGTAAATTATGGCGTTTTTGTAATGTCCCAGAGCACAGTAATTTTTGGCAATATCCATGTAGTCGTCTGTTATTTCGCTTGCAATAACAGATGAACCGAACATTATCAAAAATAAAAGTATTGATATTTTGCGCATAATATTATTATATCACAACCGCCTTTGGCGGGCAAAATCGGTTATTTTACTTTTTGGAAGAGCATAACGTATTCGTGTTTGAAGATAAAGAATCCGCCGGCAAGTGCTCTGTATCTCCAGAGGTTTGCTGTTTTGCCTTTAGCTCTTTCGTTGCCTTGAATATCTTTTACGATTATACCTTTGAGGCGGAAACCAAGTTTCATCATTCTTGCCATACATTCAAAACCGAGCGGCTGAACTTCAGAATTTTTGTAGCTGTCGCCTATGATTAATGCGGCAAAACGTCCTTTTTCAAGGAGGTCGTAGCCGTTTTGGGCAACTTTTTCAAACAGGTCATAGAACTGCTCTGTTGATTCGCAGTTAGATAAATCTTCTTTTTTATCTGAAAATTTGATTATATCATCATAAGGCGGGTGAAGAATAAGCATTTGTGCGTGGTCTTCCCCCATAATTTCCAGTCTTGCCTGTACTTTTTCTTTGGCAAGTTCCGATGCGGAATCTGCGCAGATGATGTTCACATCTGTGACGAGTTGTTTCGGGGTGAATTTTTCAGAAACTTTTTCTGCCAAATCCTCTTTAAGTTCAACTCCGATACAGCGTCTGCCCATATTTATTGCTTCAATTCCGGAGGTGCCGGAGCCAAAGAACAAATCCAGCACTATATCATTTTTCTTTGTAAATCTTTCGTATAATTGCTGTGCAATTTGCGGGATATAATTCCCGTGGTATTCATTGGAGTGACCGCCCTCTTTCAGACGGCTCGGAAATTCCCAGAGAGTATCTGTTTTGATATGCGGGTAATTTTTCCAGTTATTCAGGTCTATATCACTGTATTTTGTGGTTTTTACAGGCTTTACTACCTGTAAGTCTGCTTTTTTAGACGGTTTTAGTTTTGTATTAGTTCTTAACTTAGCCAAAGTACTCTCTCCCCTGATGTTCCCTTTTACAGATTTTATCTTATAGAAATGTTTCAAATTTGTAATCAAACATTTAGATGAAATCATTTTTGGAGTAAATTAGTTTTGAATGGAGGAAGTATGTTCTCACAGCCTTTTACGCTTAGTACATTATATATGGTGGTTGGTTTTCTTATATCAATGTATTCTTGCGTATCTAATGATGTAATTCAGACTCTGGGAACGTATTTGAGTTCAAGTAAAAAGTTTCCGACCTGGATAATCTGGTCTTTTACCAGTGCTGTTTTAGTGCTTACAATATCTCTGGGCTGGATGATTAACGATGGGGATATGTCTTTCGGACGTTTGGAGAGAATTCCGTTTCCTGATAATTTTACGCTCGTGCATGTGCTTCCGCCTATTATTCTGTTGTTTCTGACCAAATACGGAATTCCGGTATCTACAACATTTTTGATTTTGAGTATATTTTCAGCAAGCAATGTGGAAGTTATCGGGATGATACTCACCAAATCAATCTTAGGATACATAATTGCAATTGTGGCTTCAATAATTATATACACGCTTATTGCAAGACCGGTTGAGAGGTATTTTTATTACACGCAGAATCAAAAAGTTTCCAAGTGGTGGATAGCCGCAAAATGGCTTTCAACCGCTTTTTTGTGGTCGCAGTGGCTTATGCAGGATGCGGCTAATCTGTTTGTTTATCTTCCGAGAAAAGCATCTTTTGGGGAATTGTTATTTGTATTGGCGGCATTTTGTGCTTTTTTGTGGGTTGTGGCCTACAAACGCGGAGGAGAAATCCAGAAAATCGTAAAAATGAAAACCAATGTTCAAGACCCGCGCTCTGCTACTATTATTGATTTAATCTACGCATTTTTGCTGTTGTATTTTATACAGCTTAATAATGTTCCGATGTCTACAACGTGGGTGTTTGTCGGATTGCTTGCCGGACGTGAAATAGCTTTATATCACAGGCTGAGATTTGAATCGCCTAAAAAAATGTACAAACATATTTTGAAAGATTTGACAAAAGTTACTTTCGGACTCGTTGTGTCAATTGTTGTAGTTGTATTATTGACGCAGTATAATCTTGTGAAGAGTTTCTTTATGTCTCATTTTATTTAGATTAGGGTGCAGTTATGAAAAGAATAAAACAGTTATCAACACATTTAATAAATCAGATAGCAGCGGGTGAGGTAATTGAACGTCCTGCCTCTGTCGTCAAAGAATTGACGGAAAACTCCATAGATGCCGGTGCGTCTAAGATAAGTATTGAAATTACAAATGAATGCCGAGATATAAGAATTGCTGATAATGGTTCCGGGATTCATCCGGATGATATAATGCTTGCGTTTTCAAAACACGCAACAAGCAAAATTTCGACGGATGAAGATTTGTATGCCATAAATACTCTCGGTTTCCGCGGGGAAGCTCTCTCCAGCATAATATCTATTGCAAAACTCACCTGTACTACAAGAACAAAGGATTTTGAACACGGTACAAAGGTTAAATGCGAAAATTCCGAAGTGTCCAAAACTGAAACAGGTTGTGCTGTAGGTACAATTATGGATGTCAGGGATTTGTTTTATAATATCCCTGTCAGGTTGAAATTTTTAAAAAATCCAAACACGGAATTTTCTTATATTCAGGAGCTTGTTCAGAACCTTGCGATTTCTCATCCGGAAATATCGTTTGAACTCAAGCGTAACGGCAAAACTGTTTTAAAGACAACAGGTCAGGGCAATCTCCTCCAGTGTATAAAAGAAGTTTATTCTCAGGAGGTTGTTGATAATCTGAAAGAGGTTTTGAAAACTGATGAGCTTGCAGGTTTAAAAATCAGCGGTTATGTCAGCAAACCGGACTATACCCGTTCCAGTAAAAAAAGCTACCACCTCTATATAAACGGACGTGTTGTAAAATGTGCGGTATTCCAAAAATCAATTGATATGGCTTATAAAAATCTTATAGCAAGCGGTAAATATCCGTTCATTGTTTTGAACTTACAAATTCCGTCTGGCGATGTGGATGTTAATGTTCACCCGACCAAAAAAGAAGTCCGGTATAAAAATACAAACCAGATTTTTAATTTTATATACACAGCAGTTATCGCAGGGCTTTCAAATTATGTTGAACAGGAAAGACCAAATGTACAGGATTCTGAAACAGTTGATACCCCGCCGGTTTTTGATGTTACGCCGTCTGTTGTACAGTTCCCGCAAAAATCATTTCAGAGCAGGGATGTTTTTATAGACAAAGCAGATGATACAATCTATTTGAATGAAGAAAAACAAGTTATCCAGCCTATGAACATTGAACAGAAGCCGATGTTCATTGTGCAGGAGACAAAAGCTCCGGAGCCGGAAGAAAATATTATCGGTCAGTATAAAAATACCTATATCCTTGTTGAAAAAGAAGAGGGACTGGAGATTATTGACCAGCATATTGCAGAAGAACGCTACATTTATGAGAAACTTAAATCAGAAAAAAATATTGTTTCTCAATTGCTTTTTGTTTCTGATGTACTTGAGGTTTCTTTAAGCGAGGCTGAATTAATCAAGGAAAATATTGATAAGTTTGAAAAGTTCGGCTACGGCATAGAATTTCTAAAAGAAAACGAGCTTATTTTCAAAAAAGTCCCGCAGCTTCTGGCAAAAGTTAATCCTAAAGAAATCCTCTCTGATATTCTGGAGAATATTGCCGGCAATATTGACGGACTGGAAGAAAAAATATTAATTACCACCTCCTGTAAAGCTGCTGTCAAAGCCGGACAAAAATTGTCTACCTGGCAGATGTCCGAAATTGTCAAAAAATGGAGAACCTGTGAAATGCCATATACCTGTCCGCATGGACGTCCTATTTGTAAATTCTTTCCGCACAAAGAAATCGCAGGTTTTTTCCAGCGTCAGCAATAATTACAGAATACCTTTATATTTCTTAAAAAATATACTTTTAGGTGTTCACAAAACAACCTTACTGGAGTAAAATATATAACATCATGATTGTTGAGGAAAAACTATATTCTGACATCCCTCCTACCAAGTTGAGGAATAAAGAGGAGAAATTTAAACCGGCAAAGACAAACAAATTTTGGCTTATGATAGCCAGTTTGTTCTTCTTTAATATGCTGCAGAACAGATTTTATGCTTTCAGATATACCGGTGAGGAAAATTACTTTAACCGTGATGAGTCTGCACCGACGATTTTATTTGCCCCTCATTGCAACTGGTGGGACGGCATTGTGCTTTATAATATTTCTCACAGAATTTGTCATAAAGAAATTCGTCTGATGGTTGAAGAATTAAACCGCTTCCCGCTGCTCCGCCGCGGGGGTGCGTATTCTGTTTGCAAAAAATCCGCGCAATCTTCTATGCAGGCTCTGAAATATTCTGTTGATGTCATAGGTAATTTGAATAATTTGCTTTTCATCTTTCCGCAAGGAATTATCAGACCGCCTCATTACAGACCTGTTGAATTCCAGACAGGTCTTGCTTATATTGCTCAAAATGCGGTGAAAAAATACGGTAAAGTTAATCTCATACCTGTCGGGGTGGATTATACTTTCTTCCGTGATAACCGCCCTGAGGTTATGGTGAAATTCGGCGAAACAATTAAACTGACCGATTCTACCGTAAACAGAAAAGAATATACGCATTTTCTGGCAAAAAGCCTTGAAAATGTCTGTGATAGTCTGGCAGAAGATATTTCCCACGGACATATTGACGATTATAAAATACTTTTCAAACAGCATTTAAAATGGTACAGACGCATTGAGCAGCGGTTGAAACGTATTGATTTGCCGCCGGTGTCAGGCGTGTAAGATTTTTAAACATTAAAAAACTCCTCTTTTTCTGAGGAGTTTTTTCAATCTATGCTTGATATCGTTTGAACGATTTTTCTATGTTTTTCGAAATTACTGATTTGACCGTATCGTACTCTGTTGTGAGTGCTGAAATTTCTGTATCCAGATTTTTCATTTTCATATCAATAGTTTCTTCTTTGCTGTTGAGTTTTTGTTTCTCTGTCTGGTATTTAGCTTCAGCGAGTGCAATTGCATCTTCATCCGCAACTTCTTTAACGTAAGAGTTTGTGCTGTAATTGCCCTGATAATAATATCCGTCATCATCCAGAGTTGTCATATACATCATACCGTTTGCCATCATTTCCTGAATGTAAGCCGGATCGTGTACAAGTGATTCACCATTCTTATCTACGCCGCTTTCAATCCAGCCTCTTTCACATAACTGGTTGAATAACGCATCAAAGAATTGTGATGTTTCAAGGTTTGCTGCTGAATATTTAGAACCAACTTTGAATGTATATAAATATTTTTCGTCATCTGTAACAACATTTGAAGATGCACGGCTGTTTGGACCGGAGCTGATATCATATCCGCTTTCAAGATTGCCTAAGCTGTCTGCAAAGAATGTCAAATATGCATCAACAATGTTATTTAAGTTGACTGATACAGAAGCATCATCGTTACCAAATATCTTCCACCATAAGCTATCATGGCGTTTAGCCGTGTATGCATAACCAAATATTTGGCCGTCTTTACTACCGTTTATAGTTTTATTTACGTTATTTTTCCATTTTCTTTCTTTGCTGCCGACTTGGATTTTGTTTTGCCCTTCAATAACATCTTGATACAAGTTGGTTGTTTCAACCAATGCATAGTCAAGAGCTGCAGCCTGTTCAGCATCCCCAATATCCAAGATTTCACATAATTGTTCGTGAATCCAAGGAATTATTTCATTAGCTATCCTTTCGGCTAATGCATTAGATGCATCGTTTGCTAATCTGTCTTTGCTGGCTCCAATCCATAAGTATTGATCATCCCCCATTAAATCCGCCAGTGTTATAGGATCTGTTGTAGCACTGGTTGTTCCGGCAGCAACTTTTGCAAGAACAGTACCATTGCCATTGGTAGGGTTAATAGAACCTTTATCGTGGTATTTATCACCTTCAGATTTTGTTTCCTCGTTAGTTAATACAGGGATTTCACAGGATGAAGTGAGTTCTGCGATTCTGTCTTTTAAGGCATCAATGTTTCCTGTTTCAGTGATTATTGATGTACTAGGAGTTGTACCGACACCGGTTGTCGGGTCATAAGTAATATCTTGTAAGTCCTTTGCAACATTTGGAGAAATAATCCCCTCTTCGCCTAAAGCTTGTAAGAATGCGTCACGGATTGCATTAGACGGATAGCCGTTAAGACCTTCTTGCGGTATGCCGGCTGCTCTTGCTGCTGCTGCGTATTTGTCATCAAGTACTACTCTGCCCTCAGCGTTTGTCAGCATTATAGGTACATTGTTATTCAAAATAGACGGCGTCATCATCAAACTGTAAGATAACGGTGTTGATGTATCGCCTGTTCCATAAAAATCATAAACCAGTTTAGTTTTGGTTAAAGAATTTTGATATTCATTAGAAAGGGTAGTCATATCACGAGACAACGCGATTTTCTGATGCGACAATCTCATTGATTGATATTCGCAATCAGCCTTTCTCGTTGTGATAGTTAGTAATCTAGCCTGTGATGCTGCTAATCCCATCTCTGTTTGAATTTCCTTTCAATTCTTAGTAACATTTTCCTGGGTGTACACATGGTATTACGGCTTTTTCCCCTCAAAACTTTAGTTTCTAATGAAAGTTTGTAACAATTGTTTACAATATAAAAACAGGCAAATTTGTTAACTTTTGTAAAATTACTACAGTTGTAATACAAAAATATGATAACATGCCAATAAAAAGTGTTATAATAATAATAGGAGAGATAAAACATTGAAAATTTAATAAGCCAAAAATTTATTTTGTCATATAGCATAGCAAAATGAAAGGCGAAAAGATAAATGAGTAACTTACAATTTCAAAATGACTTAGACAAGCTGATAGACATTTTACCCGACAAAATCAGACGGCAGGTTACGTATGAAAAAATGGAAGATGTAATCGAGATAGTGCTTGATATAGGCAGGCTTCCGGAGATAAGGCATTCTTCCGGCAAGATAGAATATTTTGATTGTGATGCAGTTACTTATGAAGATATAGAATACATAACTAATAACATTCAGGAATTTACATCAGACAACCGTTCGGGCATCCCGGGAACTCTCCACAGAATAAGCGCAATAAGAAACAGACAGGGCAAAATAGTTGGTCTCACCTGTAGAATAGGCAGAGTTGTTACAGGAACAATTGCCTGTATAAAAGATTTTTGTATGTTGAATAAGAGCATTCTGTTTTTAGGACGCCCTGGGGTTGGTAAAACTACAAAACTGAGAGAAATTTCAAGGCTTGTAGCGGATGAACTCGGTAAACGAGTTGTTGTGGTTGATACGTCAAACGAAATTGCAGGGGATGGTGATACACCGCATCCGGCAATAGGACATGCGCGCCGTATGCAGGTCAGACAGCCGGAATTTCAGAAAGATATTATGATAGAAGCTGTCGAAAACCATACTCCGGAAGTCATTGTAGTCGATGAAATCGGGACGGAAGAAGAAGCCCAGGCTGCAAGAACAATTGCAGAACGCGGGGTAATGCTTATTGCAACCGCACACGGTAACAGTTTGGAAAGTTTGATTAAGAACCCGACGTTATCTGATCTTGTCGGCGGTATACAGTCTGTTACTCTAGGTGATGATGAGGCAAAACGCAGAGCTTCCCAAAAAACCGTGCTGGAAAGAGAAAAACAGCCTACTTTTGATATTGTAATAGAGATTCTTGATAGAAATACCCTTGCAGTTTACAAGGACACCGCAGAGGCTGTTGACTATATTCTTAGAGGCTGGCCGATAAGACCCGAGATTAGAAAAGTTGATAAAGCTTATGACAACAATACTACTCAAGCTGCAGAAACTCAACAGACACCTCCTGCGCAGGAGCAGCATCCTATTGTTGAAAAAATTAACGAGCTTGAACAAAAAATCAGCCCGTCTGACAGTCTTAAATTCAGTTTTTCAAGACAGAAATATGTTGAGAATGTGAAAAAATTCAAGAAAATTTATCTGTATGCGGTTTCACGTAGTATTGTAGAAAAAGTTATTGAAAGACTTGATTTGAATGCTGAGATAACGCGTAATATTGATGATGCAGATATAGTGCTTGCCCACAAGAATTTTGCCAAAGGCGGTGCTAAGATTTTGAGTACTGCAAATGATTACAGGATACAGGTATTTTTTATAAAAACAAACTCAATGGCTCAAATTCAGAAAGTTTTGAAAGAGGCGCTTGATATAGTCGAATCATCAGAAACTTTATGCGGGTATTATGATGATGCGGAGCGTGCTCTGGATGAGGCAAAGGCTGCCATAAATAAAATTCTTGCAGGGGCTGAACATGTAGAACTTCAGCCGCAGAACCAGCATATCAGAAAACTTCAGCATGAACTCGTAGAACAGCATAATCTTGAAAGCAAGTCTGTCGGTGAGGGCGAGCAGCGCCATCTCCGTATTGTCGGCGGCAAAGATTTTCAAAAATAAAATTTTTCGCAAGTAGCAAAAAATTCTTTGAGGAGTTTTAATGCGTTTATGAAGATAACGGCATTACCCCCTCAAAGTCCTTATATACCAACTCCCCCTGCAAATAAAAAATCTCCGGCTTTCACCTCGAATTTTTTTACAAATTTAAACGGGCAGCGTCCGAATTTTACGTACTTTTTCAGAG
The DNA here is from genome assembly GCA_944324135.1 of Candidatus Gastranaerophilales bacterium. Classification (GTDB taxonomy): domain Bacteria; phylum Cyanobacteriota; class Vampirovibrionia; order Gastranaerophilales; family Gastranaerophilaceae; genus CALUVN01. The sequence goes on from CALUVE010000008.1 coordinate 72,609, forward strand.
GTGATTTTGAGTGGTTGAGTTTTGCAAAGTACCTCAACAGACATTTTGCAAATGCTGAGAAAGTCAATGTTTATAACGCAGCCTGTTCAGACGGGAGTGAGCCGTTTACTCTTGTGATGAGCCTTATAAGAAAACTCGGGCACGAAAAAGCTGAAAAATTTTTCCCGATAGAGGCTTTTGATTTGAATTCAAGTCTTATTAACATGGCAAAAACCGGTGTAATACCACTATTGCCGGAACCTTATACGATTGTTGATATATGGAGGCTCAAATTAAAAAATATGTTTATGGAGCACAGGTTTTTGAATTACAAAAAAATCCGCGGGTTCGGTCAGCTTGTCCAGATGAATGACGCGACAAGAAAACACGTAAATTTCAGTGTCGGGAATGTGCTTACAAAAGTAGACAGTATGGAGGGGGAAAATACTGTTGTTATGGCCAGAAATTTCTGGATGTACTTAGAACCTTATGAGCAGGAACTGCTAGCACAGAAATTAGGCAGCAAGTTGAAAAAAGATTCTATAATCGTTCTTGGAAAATATGATACGCAGGGCGAAAGAAATTTGGATATATTTACAAGGTACGGCTTTGAAGAAACTTATATTGATTATGTTTATGAAAAAATAAGATAATAATTTAAAAAAGCCTCCTAAAAATAAATTTTAAAAGGCTTTTTTAAGTTTAAATTATTGGTCTGGATTTTTATTCTTCCGTGTTAGTGTTATCCAGCAAACTTGTTTGCTCAACTGTAGGTAATTCTTGAGCGGCACAGGTTTGGGCTTTATTTACGGCGTCATCGTCTTCTTCAGGATTCAGAATTTTGTTTACAGAAACAACAGAATCATTTTCCATCAGATTTTGTGCTCTGACACCGGTTGCCGGTCTGCCCTGGCAGCTGATTGAGCCGGCGTTAATTCTTGTTACAACACCGTTTGCTGTTACCATCATAATATCATCAGAATCTTTTACGATAGTGAGTGCAACAAGTCTTGATGACGGAGATTTAAATTTGGTTGCGATAAGACCTATACCGCCTCTATTCTGGCTTCTGAATTCAGAAAGTTTAGTACGTTTGCCGAATCCGTCTGATGTTACAACGAGCAAGTCTGCGTCGTAATCTCTCGGAACAATGTCACAACCAACGATTGTATCGCCTGTACGTAATTTCATTGATGTAACTCCGCGTGCGCTTCTGCCGAGCGGTCTTAAGTCTTCAATCGGGAATCTGATTGCCATACCGCAGGAGGTTCCGATGATTATTTCGTCTCTTGCAGTTGCAAGTTTTACCCAGTTAAGCTCATCTCCATCTTCTAAACCGATAGCTATGATACCGTTTCTTCTTATATTTGAGAAATTATCTAATTCGATACGTTTGATGTAGCCTTTTTTAGTCAGCATAATCAAGTTCAATTCATGAGAGAAAGTGCTGACCGGTACAACTGCCGTAATCTGTTCGCCCTGTTCTATCGGCAGAACATTTACAATCGGTAATCCTTTAGATTGGCGTCCGCCTTCAGGGAAGTCATATACATTCAGGCTGTAGACTGTTCCTTTGGATGAGAAGAACAGCACTTTATCGTGCATCATTGCAGTGAAGAAATGCTGGATATCATCGTCTTCTTTTGTCTTAATGCCTGATTTTCCTCTGGTTGCACGGTTTTGTCTTTCAAATGTGTCAAGAGAAATACGTTTGAGGTATCCCTGATGTGTAATGAATACTGCCATAGGCGTATTCGGAGTTAAATCTTCAATAGTAACTTCGCCTTGTTCAGGGAGGATTTGGGTTTTTCTGTCATCGCCGTATTTTTCTTTATCTTCAAGCAATTCTTTTTTGATGATATCAAGAACTCTCTGACGGCTTGCAAGAATATCTTCATACTCAGCTATTTTCTTCAAAAGTTCATCATATTCTGCTTTAACTTTATCTTGTTCCAATCCTGTTAATCTTCTCAATTGCATTTCAAGGATTGCGTTAGCCTGGTCTGCATCAAGACCGAATCTTGACATCAAGCCTTCTCTTGCATCGTCTGTTGTTTTTGAATTTTTGATTAGTTCAATAACTTCATCAATCGACCCGAGTGCGATAATCAAACCTGCCAAAATGTGTGCTCTTACTTTTGCTTTTTTGAGGAAGAAAATAGTTCTTCTTGTAACGATTTCAACCCTGTGTTCAACAAATTCATTAAGCACTTCATAAAGGTTCATCAATCTAGGCTGTTTGCCGCAGAGAGCCAGCATGTTTACCCCGAAAGTAGTTGCCAGCTGGGTATATTTAAACAAATTGTTTTTAACTACATCAGGTTTTGCATCACGTTTGAGTTCAATAACAATTCTCATACCCTCGCGGTCAGATTCATCTCTAAGGTCTGAGATGCCGTTGATTTTACCGTCTTTAACAAGTTCTGCGATTTTTTCAATCAACATAGCTTTGTTAACCTGATAAGGAATTTCGGTTACAACGATAGCCGTACGAGCCTGACGACCGCCGCCGCCTGCAATTTCTTCAATAGTTGCAACGGCTTGCATCTTAATAGAGCCTCTGCCTGTTTCGTAAGCCTGTTTAATATCATTCAATCCGACAATAGTTGCGGCAGTCGGGAAGTCCGGTCCTTTGATATAATCCATAAGTTCTGCAACTGTGATATTCGGATTATCAATCAGAGCAATAGTTCCGTCAACAATTTCACAGAGGTTATGCGGAGGGATATTTGTAGCCATACCGACAGCAATACCAGAGCTTCCGTTCAATAACAGCATAGGAAGTCTGACAGGAAGAACAGACGGTTCCTGCAAAGAGCCGTCAAAGTTCGGTTCAAATTCAACAGTTTCGCAGTCTATATCAGCGAGCATGGACTGAGTAATCTTATGCATACGAGCTTCTGTATAACGCATTGCAGCCGCACTGTCGCCATCTACAGAACCGAAGTTTCCATGACCGTCAACAACAAGATACCTTGTGTTGAAATCTTGTGCCAGACGGACAAGAGCTTCGTAAACAGAGCTGTCACCGTGAGGGTGGTATTTACCAAGAACTTCACCAACAATACGTGCACATTTCTTAAACGGTTTGTCAGGAGTCATTCCAAGTTCGTTCATTGCGTATAGAATACGTCTGTGTACCGGTTTCAAACCGTCACGTACATCAGGGAGCGCACGCCCTACGATTACACTCATTGCGTAATCTATGTATGAACGTCTCATCTCTTCTCTTATATTAACTGGAACGATTTTTCCGTCATGGAACATACTTTGCTGGTTACTCAATCTTTTATCCTCCGGTGTCTGTAAAATTTAATTCTTTACTTGTATTATAGCATAAAAACACAGTTTCGGGCATTAATCTTTACAAAAGCAAACATAGACTCTAACGGATGGGTTGGATGAAATCGTCCAGAGAGCAGGTTAGGTATTGCCTGACAAATAACTTAAATGTGAAAGCATACGCAAGTTTTTACGATGATAAGATGCTGAAACAAGTTCAGCATGACAGACAAAGAGTAGGTCAGGCTCAGCCTGATAAATAACTTAAATGCGAAAAGCATACGCAAGTTTTTACGATGATAAGATGCTGAAACAAGTTCAGCATGACAGATAAAGAGTAGGTCAGGTATTGCCTGATAAATAACTTAAATGTGAAAAGCATACGTAAGCTTTTACGATGATAAGATGCTGAAACAAGTTCAGCATGACAGATAAAGAGTAGGTCAGGCACTGCCTGATAAATAACTTAAATGTGAAAAGCATACGTAAGCTTTTACGATGATAAGATGCTGAAACAAGTTCAGCATGGCAGATAAAGAGTAGGTCAGGTATTGCCTGATAAATAACTTAAATGTGAAAAGCATACGTAAGCTTTTACGATGATAAGATGCTGAAACAAGTTCAGCATG
>CALUVE010000009.1 GCA_944324135.1 Candidatus Gastranaerophilales bacterium
ATCTGATCGCATACTTTGTCGGGGTGTCCTTCCGTTACTGATTCGGAAGTGAATAAAAAGTTTCTTGGTGTCATTTTTCAAATTCTCCTTAATTGTTTTACCGCCGGTAAGTTTTTTAATTCCAACCCGGCCACTCCATTAAGCAACAGTGTACCTCTAAAAATTTTTAAAATCAAATTTTGTATTAATATATGTTAACCTGAAATGTAAGACAAACTAACAACCAGAACACTCTCTTTGACTTCGACTACCGCCCATCTCAAAACATTATACCCAAGATTTTTTAATTCTTGTTCAATATTATCTTTGGCGTTAATTGGAATATTAACTGTTGTAGATTGAATTGTTGTCATTATTCCACCGTTACGGATTTTGCAAGGTTGCGCGGCTGGTCAACGTCTTTGCCTAAGAATTCAGCTATATAGTATGCTAAAAGCTGAAGCGGTACAATCGCAATTATAGGTGAGAGCATATCCTGAACATCCGGAACACGGATTATAAAATCAAACAGGTCGTTTAATTTTTCATCTTCTGAATTTGTGAGAGCAATCATTCTGGCATTCCGTGCTTTTGCTTCTTCACTGTTTGAAAGAAGTTTTTCATATACACAGCCTTTCATCAGGATAGACAGAACAGGCATTGTTTCATCCAGCATTGCTATAGGACCGTGTTTTAGCTCGCCTGCCGGATAACCTGTCGCATTTATGTAGCTGATTTCTTTGAGTTTTAATGCACCCTCAAGCGCTGTCGGGTAATTTATGCCGCGTGCTATGTAGATAAAATCTTTTGTGCATGAATAATTTCTTGCGCATTTTTGGATTTCTTCTTTGTGGGATAAAATTTGCTCAATCTTTTGCGGCAAAATCATCAAATCAGTTTTTAAAGAAAGCAAAAGATATTCATTTGCACTTTCTTTAATTTCAGCAAGATAAATAGCTAAAAGATAGAATGAAACAAGCTGTGCAATGTAGGATTTGGTTGCAGCAACAGAAACTTCTATCCCGGCGTTAACAGGTACAAGACTGTCAGCTTCGCGTGCCATAGCAGAATCAGGTCTGTTTGTTATTATCAAAACGTGTGACCCTTTGGCTTTTGCCTGTTTGATTGCCGTTAGAGTATCAGCTGTTTCGCCGGATTGTGAAACCCCTATGACAAGTGTGTGTTCATCTGTAACTGTTCTTCTGTAGATATATTCACTTGAGGCCTCAACATCAACGGCAATTCCGCATAAAGATTCCAGAAGATACTTTCCTATCATTGCCGCGTGTAGTGATGTTCCGCAGGCTATAATCTGAATTCTGTTCAGCTTTTTCAGGTGTTCTTTAGTCAGTTTAACTTCGTTCAGGATAACGTTATCCTGCGGGGTGTGGAGTTTGCCTGTCAGGATGTTTCTTATAACATCAGGCTGTTCGTGGATTTCTTTAAGCATAAAGTGTTTGTAACCCATTTTGCTGAGTGCAATCGGCTCCCACGGAAGCATTTCTATTTTTTTATCAACAGGGCTGCCTTCACCGTTAGTTATTGTGTAAGAGTCTTTTGTTAATGTTGCGATTTCCCCGTCTTCAAGATAAATAGCTTTTTTAGTATGTTTGATAATTGCCGGAACATCTGAGGCAAAGAAATTTTCCCCCTCTCCTACACCGATTAAAAGCGGTGCGTTTAATTTTGTCCCGACAAGTTTATGTTTTTCGTCTTTGTGCATCACGCAGAGGGCATAAGCACCTTTCAAATCTTTTGTTGCAAGTCGTACGGCTTCTGTTAAATCTTTAGTTTGAGAGTATTTTTGAGCAACAAGGTGGGCGACAACTTCTGTGTCTGTTTGTGTTTTGAATACGCACCCTTTTGAGGTCAAAAGTTCACGTAGTTCTTTATAATTTTCTATGATGCCGTTATGGACTACAACTAGTCGTCCGCAGTTGCAGGAGTGCGGGTGTGCGTTCAAAAGAGTTGGGGCTCCATGGGTTGCCCAGCGGATATGGCCTATCCCCATTATGGCTTTTCTGGTTTCATCAGTGTGATGTTTAAGTTCTTCTCTGAGGTTGCAGAGTTTGCCGACAGCTTTATAAACATCAAGTTTGTCCGGTGTTTGTAATGCAACACCTGCTGAATCATATCCCCTGTATTCAAGCTGTTCCAATCCGTCAAGAAGAATATCAACAACTGATTGTTCACCTACATATCCAACTATTCCGCACATATTATGTTTTGCTCCCTTATTTAATGTCGGATTTGTGAATCCGACCTACAGTATCAGCTGCGCAACGCGCTATTTTTTATTTTTTCGCCGGGTTCGTAAACCCAACCTGCATTGTCAGGGCTCAATTTATCCCTGACATATGTCAATTATATCATTGAAAAATTCAAAATAAAATATCCTTATAAAAGTTTTACATTTTTGGATTTTTGTCAGGCAGTGTCTGACCTACATAAACTTTTTTTGTAGACGGCACAAGAGTCAGGCAGTGCCTGACTCTTGTGCAATGGACTTATAGCCCTAACGATTTAAAGACGCTTATTATGATTGCTCTCTGTCTTTGATGAATTTGATTTCATCGTTGTCGACATCAATAATAACTTTGTCGCCTTTCATGAATTTTTGAGAAAGTATAAGTTTAGACAGCGGGTTTTCTACCATTTGTCTGATTACACGTTTCAGCGGTCTTGCACCGTATACCGGATTAAATCCGCGGGTCGCAAGAAATTCCTTGGCTTCTTCTGTTATTTCAAAGTCGAGCTCCTGATCTTTCAGTAATCTTCTCAGATAATCCATCTGGATATCTACAATTGCTGATAACTGTTGCAGGGTAAGAGCTTTGAAGAAGATTGTTTCGTCAATTCTGTTTAAGAATTCAGGTTTGAATCTGCTTCTCAATACAGCCATAACTTTTTCTTTTGTATCATCAAACTCTTTTTGTGTTACAAGTTTGTTCAGAGAATCTTCAAGAATGATGTCGCTTCCTATGTTGCTTGTCATAATGATGAGTGTGTTTTTGAAATCAACTGTTCTGCCTTTAGAATCGGTCAAACGTCCGTCATCGAAAATTTGAAGCATTATGTTGAATACATCAGGGTGTGCTTTTTCGATTTCATCAAACAGTACGACTGAATAAGGTTTTCTTCTGACTGCTTCTGTCAATTGACCGCCTTCATCGTAACCGACGTATCCCGGAGGCGCTCCAACCAGTCTTGCAACATTGTGTTTTTCCATATATTCAGACATATCTATACGGATTAGAGCATCTTCGTCGTTGAACATAAATTCCGCTAATGATTTTGCTAGTTCCGTTTTACCAACACCTGTAGGGCCTAAGAACAAGAATGTACCAATCGGACGTTTCGGGTCTTTCAAGCCTGAACGGGCACGGCGGATGGCATCGGATACTGTTTCAACAGCTTCATCCTGTCCTATCAGTCGTTTGTGGAGAATTTCTTCCATATTGATGAGTTTTTGTTTTTCGCTTTCTACAAGTTTTGATACCGGTATGCCAGTCCATTTGCTTACAACATTTGCGATATCTTCATCATCAATTTCTTCTTTCAGAAGTTTATTTTCTGAGCGGTCGCGGTTCTGGCATTCTTTCAATTGTTTTTCCAATTGCATAAGTTTACCGTACTTGAGTTCTGCAGCAGTTTGCAAATCAGTGTTGCGTTCAGCTTCTTCAATTTGTTTTTTTACCTTGTCAATTTCGTCCTTGATGGCGGCCTCACCTGTGATAGAAGCTTTTTCTTTTTCCCACTGGCATTTCATTGCGGAAATTTTTTCTTCCAAAGTCGCAATATGTTTTGAAATATCTTCAACTTTGGCTTTTGCCTCATCGCTGGTTTCTTTTTTGAGCGCTTCACGTTCTATTTCAAGCTGAATTTTTTGTCTCATCATTGCATCTATTTCTTCCGGCATTGAATCAATTTCAATACGCAGTGAAGATGCGGCTTCATCAATCAGGTCGATTGCTTTATCAGGTAGAAATCTGTCCGTGATATATCTGTCGGAAAGTTTTACTGCCTGAATTAGGGCACTATCAAGTATTCTTACTCCGTGGTGAACTTCGTATTTTTCTTTCAAGCCTCTTAAGATACTTATTGTATCTTCAATGCTCGGCTCGTTAACCAGCACCGGTTGGAAACGTCTTTCAAGTGCGGGGTCTTTTTCTATGTATTTTCTGTATTCATTTATGGTTGTAGCGCCTATTGTTCTCAAAACCCCTCTTGCCAGCATTGGTTTTAAGAGGTTCCCCGCATCCATAGAACCCTCAGTTGCTCCTGCGCCTACTACTGTGTGAAGTTCATCAATAAACATTACAATTTCACCGTTTGAATCTTCAACTTCTTTCAATACGGCTTTCAATCGTTCTTCAAATTCACCTCTGAATTTAGCCCCTGCTACCAGTGCGCCCAAATCAAGAGAGATAAGTTTTACGTCTTTTAGGCTTTCCGGAACATCACCGCGGACTATACGCTGTGCAAGCCCTTCTACTATTGCGGTTTTACCTACACCGGGTTCGCCTATCAGTACCGGATTGTTCTTTGTACGTCTGTTAAGTACTTGAATTATTCTTCTGACTTCTTCATCTCTTCCGATTACCGGGTCTAATTTACCTTTTCTCGCAAGTGCTGTCAGGTCTGTTGAATATTTTTCAAGTGCTTTCATATTTTCTTCTGCATTTTTATTATCCACTTTTTTATTACCTCTTATTTTTTTCATTGCGTTTAGTACAGTATTTGTGTTTACCTTGAAGTCTGATAAAATTTTCTGTATATTTGAGCCCTCAAGTTTGGTCATCGCAAGTAAAATATCTGCAATATCTATGTATTCGTCTTTTAGTTCATTTGCCTGTTCGTCAGCTAAATCAAGCAATTGTGCTGTCTGGTTTGACAAAAACAGCTGCTGCCCGTTCACGACACCTGATATCACAGGGAAAGATTTTGCTGAATTTACAACTCTGTCTATAAATCCCTGATTCAGAAGTTTGAGTTCCGTCAGGTAGTCTTTTATTATGCCGCTGTCTTTAATCATTGCAAGCATAATGTGTTCCGGCTGCATTTCCGTATTTTTATATGAATTGGTAATTGCATTTGCCGATGACAAAATCTCCTGAGAGTAATTTGTGAATCTGTTCAAATCAACCATATAATCAACTCCTTTAAAATAATAATAATCTCTATATTATTATTTTAATTTATTTTTCTAAAAAATCTATAAAATTAATGTTTATTTAATTTTTTTGAAAAATATAATTTCCCAGAACGTCTTTTTACCAAATCCCCCCCAAAAAAAACAAAAAGGATCTGCATACGCGCAGACCCTTGCGTAAAATGGAGTTTAATCTTTTTAAAATATCTGTTGTATAATTCCTAGTTCCCTACCAGCCTCAAAGCTTCTTCAAGCAGTTCTTTGTTGGAGGAAATAAGTTTGTTGGTTATTTCCATTTGAAGTTTAGCCATCTGATAGTATGAAATATTTCCTTTGAAATCTGCGTTTGACAGTTCCAGTAGTCCTGAACGGATTTCACCAGTACCGAGAACCGGTTTGCCGGATTCTTCTGTTTCGATAAAGTATCCCTCTTTTATTTCAAAGAGTGCTGCAGCGTTGTGGAAGTTTCTAGTCGTAATTCTATAGAGCGGAACTACTCTTTTGCCGCCATCTGCTTTACCGTAAATGGTACCGTCAGTTTTGATTTCGTAATCGTCATATTTACCGAGATACTTGCCGTTGTTTGGGTCAATCCACATTTTAATATTTGTTGTCGGGATATCAAGTGAACCGCCTTTCAGTGCTGTTTGTTGGTACAAATCTGCACTTATAGGTTTTGTACCCTGCATTATTTCGCCTTTGTCATTGAGGATGTAACCCTGTACGGTGTTTCCGTTTTTGGCTTTGTAGACACCGTCTTTGTCAAAAGTGAATTCTCCTAATCTTGTGTAGACACTTTTGCCCTCTGGAGTTTTTGTCAGGAAAAATCCTTTTCCCTCAAGAAACAGGTTGTCGTTTGATGTACCTGGAGTTGATTTTCCCTGTCCCAGTTTTTTGTCATAGTCGTCAGCAACAGCACCGCCTAAAAAGGTTTTAAAGTTTACCTGTTTTTCTCTAAAACCAGGGGTGTAGACGTTTGTCATGTTGTAGGCTATGACATCCATCCAGTTCTGGGTTGCTTTCTGGGTATTAAGTGCCGTGATAAATGAATCATTCATGGCTGCTCTCCTTATCTTTACGCTTGTTTTCCTGTTCTTGTTCACGTCTTGAGCGGCTGTAACTCAGGTCACTATAGGATAATTCCTGCTCGTCAAAACGTTGTCTGAGTGTTGAGATGTTCATTTTCAAATATTCCTCCACTGCTTTATCCCCCGGAATAAAGTTAGCGGCTATACTTCCGTCTCTGTTTATTTTTATAATGACAGAAATATCTTTGTCAAAATTTATTCTGAACGGCTGATTAGTTTTCAATCCCTCGTGGAGGGCGTTCATCAAAGTGGCAGAAACATTGGCTGTTTTCTGTGCCTGCTGTGAATTGTTTTCTGCCAGATTTTGGATTTCTGCTGCGACACTTTTCATAGACATATCAGTATTCTGCGCAAGGTTTGAAAAAAACAGCGCGTCATTCATATCCATATTTATATTTGTGTAGTCTACCTGTGCTGTTAAGGTTCTGGATAATTCGTCAATGTTCGCAATATTTAATCTTTGATACTGGTTTTGGAACAGCTGATTATTTTTGCCATTGTTAATCATAGCCTGAATATTCTGCGCAAGAAGCTCTTCGCTGTTGAGCAATTCATTCTGTGATACTTCGCCTTTCAGGGTTTGAGAATCATTATTCTTGTCATCTTTTTTGTCTTTTGTCTCTTCCTGCTTGGATGTTTTATCATCTTTTGCGGTTTGTTCGGTTTTGTTTTCAGTTTCCGGAGAATTTTCCATCTCTTCGGTTTTTGAGGCATTTTTTAATTCTTCATCAAAAGATGCGGAATTGCTCTTTGAAGATGAAGATGTTTTAGATTGCGACGAGGTGCTTCCTGTTCCTGATACGGCGGTTGATGATGCACTGCTTATATTCATTTTTAGCTATTACCCTCCAATTCTTCCAGTTGTTTCAACAATTCTTTTGCTTCTTCTTCCTGTCTTTCCTGTGATTGCGCAAAGAATCTTGTTACACCCAGTTCGGAATATTTTTTTAGTTCTGCAGCTTTTTCTTCTGCTATGTATGCTTCTCTGTTTTTTTCTTTGTGTTTTTCCAGAACTTTTACTGCTTGTTCCAGCTTGACCAGTTTTTGTTTTTCTTCATCCAGTTTCCGCTGTGCTTCAATTCTGATTTCTTCTAGCTGCTTTGCCTTTTCATACAGATATATAAGATATTTGTCGTAAGTCTCATACATCATAGGGTCTGCTTTTCTCATATTGGTTTTTGTATCTTGAATTTCCTGATTATTTTTTCTGATGTTTTCTTCCGCAATAAACACTGCCTGCTGTGCTTTTTGCACAACCATTAATTGTTCTTCTTTTTTACGGATTCTAAATTCAAGTACTTTTTGTAACCTGTATCGAAAAGGCATTTGTCTAGACTACACTTTCTTAAACTTATTATTGCTGTTTTAAGTTCAGTGGCAAACATCTAAACGTATGATATTCATTTAATTATTTTTTATCAAAAGTCAACTAATCCAGAATTGTGACACCTGTGCTCCCTCCGGTGCGTGTATTATGGTAGCCGTAGCCTCTGTTGCTTGTGAATCCTCTTGAGTAACCGCTTGAGGAGTCTGTAAAGTCATCTTGATACCAGTCCTCAAAAACAGGATTTACAGGCGGAGTCATGCCGGTGGGTGTCCCTCCGAGCATGAAGTTCCCTAGTGAGTTAAGAGCACCTCGCAGCCCTCCGCCGCTTTGTATAATAGGGGTTGAGTATCCGTATTGCGGGTTGTTATATGTTGTATAGGGTACCGTTCTTGTATAGACATTGGGCGGACACTGGTGAATATTGTTCCTGTATCCCCTGTAGCCTGCTCTTAAATTGTCAAATCGTCTGTTAATGTCGCCTGTTTGGTTCATCCCGAACATTTCTCTTTCCAGTCTGGAAACACGTTCTGCCTGCGAGTCGTTTTTAAAGCTTCTGCCGAACAGGTTTTTCTCCATTCTTGAAAGCTCTCTCATGCCGGCTTTGTTTTCAAATTTTGATACCTGTCTTACTCCGTTATACGGGCGGCTGGTCACTCTGTGGTGGTATCCGGCGGCAAAAACACTCGGAGTGTTCATTATAAGCGTAATAGTAAGCAGTAATCTTGTTATTGTAATTAAATTAAACATTTTTTTATTCCTCAACTTTTATTCTTTCAATATTTTGGTGTAAGGTATTTGCTTTTGCATTCCTCTATCAGGCAATTGCGTGCGGGTATTCTTAACATTTTGCCAGCCGGTGCGGGGGTGTGATAGAATTTATTTATGAAAAAGAAAGTTATCGCATACGTTCATTCACACTGGGATAGAGAATGGTATAGAGAATTTGAAGTGTTTCGATTGAGGCTTATCAGGGTTTTTGATAATGTTCTTGAAATGCTGGAAAATGGTTCGCTGCCCTCTTTCTATTTTGACGGACAGGTTGTAGCTCTTTTAGACTATTTGAAAATTCGTCCGGAAAAAGAGGATTTGGTCAGAAGATTTATTTCTGAAAAAAAACTTTTTATCGGACCTTTTTATTGTCTTGTGGATGAATTTTTAACAGATAGAAAAGTGTTTGAAAAAAATCTTGAGATAGGGATGAAGATATCAAAAGATTTCGGGTGCCGTGATTTTATCGGATATCTGGCAGACACTTTCGGGCATAGCGGCAATGTGTGCAAGGCGTTTAAAAAATTCGGGATTGATAAGTGTATGGTATGGCGCGGATGCGGAGATTTGCCGTCAGAATTTGTTTTTAACGGAGTGAATACGATTAATCTCAGGCGCGGTTACTTTATGGATATTTTTTCTGCTCCTGTTGATGTTCAGGCAAAGGCTGATTTTTTAAAGAAAAATTTAGATATGATTGCTGAGAAATCTTCCGATGTAAGTCTTCTGCCGGTGGGTGCGGATCATCTCGGGGTTGAAAAAAATCTGCAGGAGCAAATCGCTCAGGTGAACAATCTGTTGACGGATTATGAAATTATCCTGTCATCTCCGTTTGAATATTTTGATGCGGTTAAAGATAATTTCAAAGTCGAATTCAATGGTGAATTGAGAGATAATTCTAAAACATTTATTCTGCCCGGATGCTATTCTGCCCGCGTAAATTTAAAGCAGTATAACATCAGAGCGTCTTTTCTGCTTGATGCCGCGGATAAGGTGCAAAAATATTTCGGGGGTAAATATAGTGGAATTATAGATTATGCTTACAGAATGCTCCTTAAAAATCAGGCTCATGACGGTATTTGCGGCTGCTCTACTGATTTGGTGCATAGAGAAAATATTACACGTTATGAAAAAGTTATCCAAATTGCCAAAACTGTACTGAAAGAAATTCAGTTTGAAAATTCAATGACCTCTTTTGATTTTGTGAATAAGACCGCGGAAATTCTTGGCTGTAATCTTCCTGTAGCGGAATTTGAAAGCCTCCGTAAAGATGATGGTGAACAGGTCGTTGCAATTCGTAACGGATTTGATGATACAATTCTATATGATACGCAGCGCATCCCGGTAACTGAGGATTATACGGAAATATACAGACTTTTGAAGCCAAATGGAAATATTCAAAATGATGTAAAATTTGACCTGCATTTGAAAGACAATAAACTATTTATTTCAGAAAATATATCGATTGATTTTGTGAGATTTATTGATAACGGCGATACGTATAACACAGGCCCTGTCAAAGATGACAACGGCGAAACTGCTGTTATGGAAAATTTGTCTTTTACCGGCGGAATTTGTCGTGATGAGTGGACTCTCAAAACAAGCTTTTTTGTAGTGAAAATTTTTCACAACAAGGGTGAAGAATTCTTGCGCTTTGAAATCAGGTGGAATAATAAATTGAAAAATCACCTCTGGCAGGTAAGATTTAATTTGCCTGCTCCTGTTGAAAAAACACTCTCAGAAGATATGGATGAACTTATCGGACGCACCTTTAATCCGGCATACAAAATCCGTGAGCATTTGCCGGAAAAAAGAGGGCTAGAAGCTAAGACAAATACTGCACCAATGCAGCGTTTTGTCAGTGCTCAAGGGGTGTCTGTTATGACTAAAGGTTTAACAGAATATGAAGTCAGTGAAAATTCTCTTAGTATCACTCTGCTGAGAAGTGTCGGTGTAATTTCCAGCCCGCAGAATTCCTCCCGTTCAACACCTGCAGGCCCGCCGTTGGAAGTTCCAGATGCACAGTTGATTCAAGATGTATCTGCAGAATTCGCAGCAGGATTTTTCACCCCGTCTGATTATAAAAAATATGTTATTCAATATTTTCTGAATGAGATTTTATAATCAGTACGTCTGCTGTGGTATTTTCAAGTATTCTTTCGTTTACGGAATTTCTTAAAAATGTGTGCTTTGCTTTTAATCTGCCGCCAAGTACTATGAGGTCTATGTGTTCTTTGGACGCATAATCTATAATAGCGTGTGCAGGCTGCCCTGTTAGCACACTTTTTCCTGCAACTTTCAAATTTTTATCTGTGATTAGAGTTTCTGCTGTATTTAATATTTTTAGTGCAAATATTTTTTGTCTTTTTTGAATTTCCAGAAGCCAGTTTGTGTCTAAGCTCCCCTCTAGAAATAATAGCTCGGGATCTTCATTTACCGTGCATAGGTGTATTTCTTTATTCTCCAAATTGAAATTTTCTAGAACTTTTTTAATTGCAAAAGCTGTCTGCTCGCTGCCATCCGTTGTGAATAAAATTTTTTCGGCTTGGTTACTGTTTTTTGTAACATAACCGGATATTTCTGTGTTTGTTATTATTTCTCTGGAAACCGACCCGAGCCAACGCTGAATCCCTTTTTTGCCATGCGAACCCATCAGTACAAGGTCATATTCTACGGTGTCCAGTTGTTCTAAGATGCTGTCTACCGCACTGCCGCAAACCCTGTAGCTTTCATTCAGCTTAAGACCTAATTCGTTTACTTTCTGTTTAGCATTTTCTAAGATTGTGCATGCTATATTGGTACATGAGTTTGTGAAGCCGCTTTCTTCTATATAAACTTCATCCGGCAAAAAGCTCCAATCTATTACGCAAATTATATCCACCTCTCCAGAGCCATGCCACTTGGCAAAATTTTCCAATGCATTAAAACTTATTTTTGAGCCGTCTGTGCAGAATAAAACTTTCATAATATTTTCTCCTTTTTATCTATCTATAACTTATGTTAAGAGAAATTACATTGTCTGGTATTCTATATTTTTTTCTGCTATGATATTTGTGAGGTAATTATCTTTTATAATAAGGTTAAAAGTAGTCATGCCGGCTTCTCAGAAGATTAATTTAAGGGAATATAAAGATTTAGTAGAAACTATCGCAAAGGTTGAGTACCAGAAGTTTTCGGTCTCTCATCTTGTTGAATTGCCTGAACTCATCAATATTGGCAATCATACTCTATATATTTTGTTTAAAAATAACTCGCCGGATAAATTTAACAATACATATCTTTCAACTGCTATAAAGTGGGCTATAAGAAACGAAGTAAGACGCCGCTACAAGTGGTATAGTCTGAAAAATAAAAAACAACAATTGGGAGAAGAACAGGAAGATAATCTGCGGGTTGAAGTTTATAAAACAATTCTGTCAATTGATGAGATGCAGGATGCGGAGGTGCCTACACAAATAAAGGCAGAAGAACGCACTCCGGAAGAGTCAATTGAATTTTTGGAATTGAAACATGAAATTCTGCTTGCTATGAAAAAATTACCTCAAAGAGAACGTGAACTTATTGAATATAAGTTCTTTAAAGAAAAAAAATTAAGGGAAATTTCTGAGGAATTTAATATTTCGCAGTCTCGAATTTCCCGTATTATTCAGTCAGGACTGGATAAAATCAAAAAAGAACTGAAAAAGCAGGGGATTATATAAGGATGAAAACAATTTTTGAAAAAAGTAATAACGTTGACGGTATTACGTTGACTGATATGCCTTGTAATATTGATTTTCTTGACAGTTCAATTTTGCGTTCGGAAAAAGTCGGACTGCCGCAGCTCGGCGAGCTTGAAGTCCTCCGTCATTACAAAGAATTGTCAGATAAAAATTTCTGCATAGAAAAAGGCTTTTACCCGCTGGGGTCTTGTACTATGAAATATAATCCCAAAGTTAATGAACTGCTTGCCTCATTGGACGGGTTTGCAAATCTTCACCCGTTTTCCACAGATGAAGATTCTCAGGGTGCTCTGGAATTGATGTATAAATTACAGGAGGCTTTGAAAGTTCTGACAGGGATGGATGGAGTTACTCTTCAGCCGGCGGCCGGTGCTCATGGTGAACTTACCGGCATGATGATTATAAAAGCTTATTTCGAATCTATCGGTGAAAACAGAAAAAAAGTTATCATCCCTGATTCCGCGCATGGCACCAACCCTGCAAGTGCAAAAATTTGTGATTTTGATATAGTACAGATTGCCTCTAATGAAAAAGGACAGGTTGATATAGAGGCTTTAAAAGCTGTTCTTGATAAAGATGTTGCTGCTATTATGCTCACCAACCCGAATACTCTCGGTATTTATGAAGAAAATGTTCTCGAAATTTCTAAATTAATGCATGATAACGGTTCACTTCTTTATTATGACGGTGCAAACTTTAATGCAATTATGGGGTACACAAATCCGAAACTTATGGGATTTGACGTTGTGCATTTGAATCTTCATAAAACTTTTGCAACTCCGCACGGCGGCGGCGGCCCGGGTGCCGGTCCTGTTTGTGTTGTTGAAAAATTGAAAGATTTTCTTCCGTCTCCGGTCATCGGTTATGACGGCGACAGATATTTCCGAAATTATGATATAAAAAATTCTATCGGCGCTGTTAAAGGTTTTTACGGAAATTTTGGCGTCCTTGTCAAAGCTTATGCGTATATCCTTATGATGGGGAAAAATCTTAAAGAAGCTAGTGAAAATGCTGTCTTGAATGCTAATTACCTCAAAGAAAAACTGAAAAAAGCATACGATTTGCCTTATGATGTACCTTGTATGCACGAGTTTGTACTCTCCGGCGACAGACAAAAACAATTCGGAGTTTCAACTTTGAATATTGCGAAAAGTCTTATGGATGAAAATACGCATCCGCCGACAGTTTATTTTCCGCTTATTGTTCACGAGGCTATCATGATTGAGCCGACTGAATCCGAAACCAGACAAAAACTTGATGAGTTTGTGGATGTTATGCTGAAAATTGCTAAAGAAGCTGAAACCAATCCTGAAAAATTGATTTCAGCCCCTCATACAACACCGGTAAAACGTGTTGATGAAACTCAGGCTGCAAGACATCCGGATTTGAAATTTACTGAATAGAAAAAGAAAGATAATAAAAATGACAGAACCAAAAAAGAAAATTAAAGTAGCATTTCCTCATATGGGAATTATATATATAGCCTGGGCTGCGGCGCTCAGAAAAGTTGGCTGTGAAGCTTTTATCCCGCCATATACAAGCAAAAAAACTCTCTCTCTCGGAACAAAATATTCTCCGGAGGCTATTTGTCTCCCTTATAAACTTATATTAGGCAATTTTATAGAAGCAATCGAGGGCGGGGCTGATTATGTTGCAATGATTTCATCTCCTGGCTGCTGCAGGTTGGGTGAATACGGCAATTGTATTAAAAATGCTCTCGATGATATGGGGTATCATGCAAATTATATTGAGCTGACTCTGTATGACGGAATTAAAGGTATGTACGATTTTCTCAAGAAAATCAGCGGAAAAAACGATCCTGTTCTGTTTCTGAGAGCTATCCTTATTGCTATTAGAAAAGTATTTATTTGTGACGAATTGGAAAGAAAGCTTGCCTATTATAGTGCCCGAGAAGTCCGTCAGGGGGAGGCTGAAAAACATTTTCTCAAAGCTTTGAAAATGATTGATGAAGCAAACACAACTAAAAAACTTTTAAAAGCTCAAAAGCAGGCTATTGCAGAAATTGCAAAAACAGAAATAGATCCGAAACGTGAAATTTTACATGTTGATATAACAGGCGAGATTTATCTTGTATGTGACAGTTTTTCTAACCAGAATCTTGCTAAAGAACTTGCGAAGATGGGTGTAGAAACAAGAAAAAGCCTTACGGTAAGCGGCTTTTTAAAGGATGCTATCATACCAAAAATCTTCAGAAAAGGGGAAACACACCTGCAAAGAGCTTTCAGATTGGCTAAGCCATATCTCAGCCGTGATATTGGCGGGGATGCTCTAGAGTGTGTTTCAGATGTAGCTTATGCCAATGAAAGAGGTATTGACGGCATTATACACATAAGTCCGTTCACCTGTATGCCTGAAATTATGTCACAGAATATATTCCCAGCAATGCGTGAAAATTGTGATATTCCGATTTTGCCGTTGATTATGGATGAGCAGACCGGAAAAGCAGGTTATTTGACGAGATTAGAGGCTTTTGTTGACCTGATGCGCAGACGTAAGCGCAAAAATCAGCTCAGCCAAAAACAGGCTGAAACTGTTAAGTAATTCAGAGGTTAAATTTTTAATGCTAATGAGGTATAACTAAATTATGATAAAATTATTCAAAGATTCTTTCGGAATTTCTTATTATAATATTATACTCGCGACTCCGCTTGTTTTATTTATGGTGCTTGTGAGTTTGTATCTTGGTTTTTCCAGAAGCACTGTAGATACACTTCCGGAGATGGTATTATTTATGTTTACTCTGTGGGTTATGTTCGGAGCTTTTTTGGCTGCGTGGTTTTTTATGGTCAAAAAAGCTGTTGAAAATTCCAAGTCTGTATATATTCTTGATGAGGATCAGGCAAAAGCTTCATTTAATTTGATGCGGGAAATACCGGCGGGTATTGGTTGTTATTTTCTTTCTTTTCTGGGATTTCTGGTATTGTTCGTCACAATTCTTGTGTTGTGGGGCGCTGCAGTTTATAATGCCGGACAATCTTTTATAGGCAGTATTAATCTCGATGCAGCACAGATGAAAGCTCCTATTTCTTCTATTCAGGAACTTGGCGTTTTTATTGACGGTCTTTCTCCGGAGCAGCTTTTGAAATTGAGCCAGTGGAGCTTTTTGATTTTTGTCTCAAATGCTCTGTTCTCATTTGTTTTTATGCTCTGGGCTCCGGAAATTTTGTTTTCAGATAAAAATCCTCTGACAGCTCTTTTTAAGTCTGTTAAAAAAGTTTTTGTGAAATTTTTTAAATCTCTTAAATTATTTATATATATAGCATTTTTGAATTTTGTACTGTCATTTTTGAATACTTTTGCGATACTTAATCCTATTGCGTATTTTCTGATGATGATACTTTATTTTTATTTTATAGTGTATCTGGTTGTGTTAGTATTCTTATATTATGAACGCGAATTTTGCAAAGACGGGCAAGAATAAAGTAATTGCCGTTGTCGGGCCTACAGCATCAGGAAAAACTGCTTTTGCTATAGAACTGGCAAAAAAAATTGACGGCGAAATTGTATCGGCGGATTCCAGACTTGTATACAAAGGGCTGGACATTGGAACTGCCAAACCATCAATTGAAGAACGTGAGGGGATACCTCATCATATGATTGATATAGTAGAACCTGAGATTGAATATTCGGCAGGATTGTACGTTGATGCTGCGCGAAAGTGTATATATGATATACTTTCCAGAGGTAAAACTCCAATCATTGCTGGAGGTACAGGATTGTATTTCAGAATTCTTCTGGAAGCTTACAGCCTGCCGCAGGCTGCACCGGATTATGAATTGCGTTCCGAACTCCGGGAATTGGATTGCGATACATTACATTCAATGCTTTATGAACTTGACCGTGAGGCTTGCGAAAAAATTTATGCAAATGATAAGAAAAAATTAATCCGTTATATTGAAATTATTAAAACAACAGGTAAAAAAATCAGTGAGGCTTGCGGAGTATCTGAACCCGAATTCGATGTTGAATGGCTCGGGTGCAACTTCCCGCGTGATATACTTTATGATCGTATTAATAACCGTGTGGATATGATGATTGAAAACGGACTTATTGAAGAAACTAAGCGTCTTTTACAAAAACATGGCAGAATTAATAATCTTTTGTATACAATCGGGTATCAGGAAATTATTTCGTATTTGGATGGGATCTCCACACTTGATGATGCTGTTGCTTTGTTAAAACAGAATACAAGACGGTATGCAAAAAGACAGTTAACCTGGTTTAGAAAAAACGAGAATATTAAGTGGAATCATTATCCTGAACGTTTGTCTTAACAAGTGTCAAAATTTATGGTAATATATAATCAAGTAATAGAGGATGTGTGTAATGGATATAAATAAAAAAGCTTTTATTAAAAAAGTTTCAATAATTCTTAGTTCAATATTAGGTTGTTTATATTTGATATTTTTGATTTTGCCTTTCGGGGTTAATCCATTTATCAACAAGTATTGCTCAACAATTTCGTCTCTTGCCAAAGATGTTGCAGGACTTGATGTAGCATTAAAAAATATCGGTATAGTGACGACTCCAAAGCTTACTGCAGGTGTCAAAGCCGGTTATATTAATGTGAAATTCCCGTCAGGCGAAGAGCTGGTTTCTGCAAAAAATGCAAAAGTAAAAGTTTCGCTTTTACCTTTGATTATAAAAAGGATTGAACTTGATGTTATATCAGCTGACAGTTTAGCTTTATCTTTCGGGGTTGATAATTCAGGTAAATTCCAGCTAGAAGATTATATTTCAGATTTATCAGCGCAAACCGGAAGTTCTGACACGCCTGCTGTAACACAAAATCCTCTTGGCGGCTTTATTCTTTCAAATCATCTGCCGGATATTAGAGTTGAAGACTATCAGATAAAAATTATTAATTCTGAAAATTCAAAAGAATCGCTTATTGACGGTAAAGATTTTGTTATCAAAGACTTTATATTGAATAAAAAAGTTAAAGTCAGTACAAACGGCGAGATGCGTTTTCTTGATAGAAAGCAGATTACTTATGATGTAAAAATATTTAATAAAATCATGCCTGATATTGATTTGAACGATATGTTGTTTAATTCAGTGCCGGAATCCGGAGTGGCTTCTGCGCCTGCTGTACAGGCAGATGTTCCTGTATCAGTTAATATGAATATTCTTACTATTTTAGACGGTTTATCTAAAATACATTTGTCCGGCGCTCTTGTTACTGATTTAAAAATTTCGGGCAAACCTGATAATGTTATTTTGAACGGGATATTTAATGTAAGCGATTTCACTTTTGCCTCCGGACGTAATATGCTCCCTAAAGGGCATTTGTATATGACTTTTAAAAATAAAGATATTACCTTAGATTCTGAATTGTTCACCGGCAGTGAAGAAAAAACTTCTCTATCCGGTATAATTAATCATGGCAGAAAACCGCTTTTGGATTTGAATTGCAAATCAAACTTAAACTTTGCTCATCTGCTTTCTCTTGTGAACCATTTGATGAAATCTTTCGGAATAGAAGAGTATGATGAGCTTGCTGCGGCAGGAACTTTGAATGCTGATTTCAGGCTTAAATCTGATTTAAAAACAGTCCTTTCTGACGGGTATTTGTCTATTCCGGAAGCGGATAATGCTTATTTAAAATTTAAACCGTATAATGTCTCAATTGAGAATATATTTGCAGATGTGGATTTTTCAAATAATATGTTGAATTTGAAAAATGCAGGGTTCAGTGTTGCAGATAATCCTTTGAAGATTTACGGTACTGTAAAAAATGATTCCTCTGTTGATTTACACCTTTTGACATCGGATATTATGTTCAAATCCCTTGTTGCTCTTGCAGGGCAGGCTGATTTGTTGAAAGATAATGATTTCAAAAACGGTACTGTTTCTATTGATGCATCTCTGGGCGGTAAACTTAATAAGCTGCTCCCTGTAGTAGATGTCAATTTGAATAATTTGATGGTAAAAAATATTCCGTCAGCAACATCGGTTGAACTTCCTAAAGTTAATCTTTCTCTTCTGTCTGACGGCAATTCTTTTGAGGGGCTGTTAAATATTGTCGGCTTGCGTGTAGTCAATCCTATGGCTGTTTTGAGCATGAGCGATTCTAAAATTGAAATTGATGAAGATAACATCAGTATTTTGACTACTTATCTTTTGTTGAATGATTCTTCATTCAATTTTTCCGGCACTATTACGGATTATATGACTGATAAACTTGCTATGAATATAACAGGCAGCGGAAATATACTTGCAACTGATATTCAAAAATTCTTCCCTCAAGATTTGAGAAAGAGTATGCCTGCTGTCGGCAGTCTTCCGCTTTCGCTTGTAGTTGTCGGTAATTCTAAAGTTCAGGATATCAATCTCAAGCTTACTGCTGATACTCAAAATTACATTTCAATTCTTGATGTTGACGCGTTGAAAAATAAAAAAACTATCATTAATTCTCTTATGAGAATATCAGATGACAGTTTGAAGTTTCTTGAAACAGGGGTCTTTGCCGACAGCTTAAGCAACCCTGTCCTCTCACTTTCCGGTAATATAAATCATCTTTCTTCTTCTCAAAAATTGAATTTGAATTTGCTCCTGCCTAAGATGATAACATCAAATATTCCCGGATTTATAAATTCAACTTTATCTGCAAAAGGGGATATCTTTATTTCCGGTACACCGGTTTCACCGGTATTGAAAGGTGATGTTATTATACCTTTGATAAAAATTCCTGACATTGATTTTACTGCTGAAAATCTTGTCGCAGATGTCAATGGACCTTTGTTATGCGGGTATGCAACTTTGAAAAAATTCCAGTCCGGCGGAATTGTTGCAGAAAATCTTGCGGCTGATTTCGGTTTGAAAAATTATGATATTTTTTATTTAAAAAATATTACAGGAGATGCTTTTGGAGGTACCATTTCTGGTTCGCTGGCTTATGGTTTATCCACCGCTAAAACAGCTTTGAACTTATCAGGCAAGACGCTTGATGCTGAGAAGGCTATTCAGGGAGCTGCCGGTATCAAAAATGCTCTCAGCGGCAAGCTGGATTTCAACGCTCAATTGGGGCTTCGAGCATTAGACTTTGAAGAAATGATGAAATCTTTAACCGGTAGTCTTACTTTTGATGTGTCAAACGGTACATTTGGAAATATAGGACGCTTTGATACATTTATAGGTGCTCCGAATATTAATTCAAACAAAATCCTTTCCGGTGCTGTTTCTTCTGTTTCCAAAAACGAAACTTTGCGCAAAACTGCTGATTTTGCTTTGATTAACGGAAATATGGCTTTTGATGACGGTTGGGCGGATATTTCTTCTATAAAGGTCAGCGGGCCTTATACTTCGTATTATGTTTCTGGTCGGTATAATCTTTTGAACGGAACTACAAATGTCATTATTCTCGGCAGACTTGCTTCAGATGTAGTGACGCTTCTCGGCCCGCTCGGGGAACTTTCTGTTGATAAACTTACCGAAAATCTTCCGAAATTCGGGTTGTTAACCTCCTCTATTATCAAGGCTATGACAACTAATCCGGATACCGAAAATGTAGCGCTCATTCCAGATTTAACAACCGATAATGCCGGAGCAAAAGAATTTAAGGTGGAATTTAACGGCGGTGTCGACAGTCCGTCTGCTGTTAAATCTTTCAAATGGCTTGCACAGGGCGACACATCTGATATTAAAATCATTGATGTAAAACAGACTGCTGTTGATGTCAAAAATCAATTGAACGAAACAAAAGATGCTATTATGGATGACATGAAAAATCAGATTGACTCTGCTAAGGATAGTCTTAGAAAGCTGTTTAGTTTTTAAGTCAATTTTACAGTATGCAAGCAAGAACCATTAGCAGAATTGTGCCGATTTGCATTGCTGTTGCCATATTCTGAGAGAATCTGTTTGAATCGTATCTGGTCGCTGTTTTTTGTGCTTTATAAGCGCTGGATAGACGGTTCAAGCGCTCTTCCTGTTCATCGCTGTCAAAAATTGTTCCGAACATCTGAGATTCAAGCCGTGATAGTCTTGTATCCGTACTGTCGTTCGGGTAAGAACGGTTTAATACAGCATTTTCCATTGCAGATAGATTCATTTTGCGGCTTTTGTTCGCAAACGGGAAAGTGTGATTTCTCGCATTGTAATCTTCGTAGCTGAACTCTGATGGCGGATTGTACTCTGATAATTTATAATCCTCATCCAGATGTACAACATCTTCATCATAATATTCATTTGATGATTGTGCTATTGCGTTATCCATCAGGGATTTAGGTTTAATTTCCGCTTTCAGCCTGTCAACACGTGTGCTCAGGTCGTCATTGTAGGTTTTTCCGAAAGTCTTTTCTTCAAGGGCAGCGAGTCTGTCTTTTAGTTTTTTATCCCGAAATTCCTGCTTAAATACGTGCTGTTCAAGTTCGTTCACCGCCGGATAATTTATGTTGGCACCTGTATCTGCAAGTTCTTCTGTAAATTCTTCACTTTCCGCAAAGGTGTCTTCTACCGGAGAAATTTCCTGTCCGAGCAGATTTGCGGCGAGGTCTTTTTCCAGTTTCGCAAGCCGCTGGGCATTCGTACCTGTTTTTTTCTCGCCGTATACTGTTTCTTCTATACGGGAAAGCCGCTCTGTGTCGTTTTGTGATTCGTATTGAAATCCGTATAACGCATCCTCTATCTTATTCAGGATGCTGTTTTGTGCATATACACAGTTTATATTCAAGCTAAGTATCAGTGATGAAATTATAATTATTTTCTTCATAACAACTCCTTAGCTTTAGGATAAATGTGAACGTTACCAAAAACTATTCTACGGAATTGTTATTTAATTTTATTTGAATTTAGCCGGAAATTTGTAAGACTTTCTGCTTATAGTTTATTTTTTCTAGTGCAAAAGTCTAACTGCGAACGACTGCTTTTAGATTTTTTAATGCTTCAAGCTCTTCCTGGAACGGTGAAAGATTGCGTAATTTTTCGATTATGCCAGGCAAGACTTCGCACACATAGTCGATTTCTTCTTCTTTGGTGTATTTGCTCAGAGAAAATCTTATGCTTCCGTGTATTGATGTGAACGGAACATTCATAGCTCGCAAAACATGGCTTGGTTCAAGCGAACCTGAGGTACAGGCGCTTCCGGAACTTGCGCAGATTCCTAAATCACTCAGGTGAAGAAGAATTAATTCACCTTCTATGTATTCAAAACCTATATTGGTTGTGTTTGGCACTCTGTTGGAGATACCTGTATTGAGTCGTGCGTTGAAGATGTTTTTCAAAATGCCGGCTTCAAGTTTATCTCTTAATCGTTTTACTTCTGTCATTTCGTATTTAAGATTATCCTGAGCCTCCATTGCAGCCTGTCCGAGAGCTACAATATAAGGTACGTTTTCTGTGCCGGCACGTTTCCCTCTTTCCTGATGTCCGCCGACAATCAGCGGGGTAATCATAGTTTTAGAATTTACATACAATGCACCAACACCTTTTGGAGCGTGAAATTTGTGTCCGGAAATCCCAAGCATATCAATCCCGAGAGCCTGTACGTCAATCGGAATTTTTCCTGCAGCCTGTACGGCATCTACAAAGAATTTTGTTTCTTTATTTTTGGATTTTATGATTTCAGAAATCTTTTCAATCGGATAAATCACGCCGGTTTCATTGTTTGCAAACATGACAGAAACAAGGGCTGTGTCGTAATCTATTGCAGCTTCAAGCTGCTCAAGGTTTAGTTCTCCTTTTGAATTTACATCAATATAGTCAACGTTATAACCTTGTTTTTCCAGTGTGTTATAAAGATTAAGTACACACGGGTGCTCAACTTTTGTTGTTATGATATGGCGTTTGTTTTTGTTTACTTCAAGTACCCCTTTTATCGCAGTATTTGCGCTTTCTGAACCGCAGGAGGTAAAAATTATTTCTTTTTCATTTGCCGCATTCAGGAAATCTTTTATCTGTCCGCGGGCTTCCTTTACTGCGTGGTTTGCTTTTTTAGCAAATTCATAAATACTTGACGGATTACCGTATTCTTCCTGAAAATATGGCATCATGGTTTCCAGTACTTTGTCATCAACTTTAGTTGTGGCATTGTTATCAAGATATATTAATTTTTTATCCATTATTCCACCTCTACGACTTCAATATTTTTATCAACTGTATCTTTCAGGGTAGTTTCAACGAAAGATTTCAGGGTGTGAACTGAATTTTTGCAGCCAGAGCATTTGCCGCGGAGTTTCACCATAACTTTGTTGCCATCAACGTCAATAAGTGTTATATCTCCGCCGTCTTTCTGCAGCTCCGGAGAAATTGTTTTTTCGATTATGTTGTTAATTCTTATTATTTTTTGAGCAGCAGTCAATTGAACAGGCTTTTCTTCTTTGTGATAGTAGGTATCAATTATATCTTGAATCAGAGCTTTGCATTTTCCGCATGCGCCGCCGGCTTTTGTGTAATTCGTGACTTCTTCTACGGTTTTAAGTCCGTTTTGTTTGATAGCATCCCAGATAAGATTTTCTGTTACATTGAAGCAGGTGCATACGATTTTTTCTCTGACAGCTTCTTCTCTCAAATCGTCTAAATCAACCATATCATCGTGTCCGTAATTTTTCAGAGCATCTTCAAGTGCTTCATACCCCATAACTGAACAGTGCATTTTTTCAGGTGGCAGACCGCCTAATTTGTCTGCTATATCTTTGTTTGTAATCTTTTTAACTTCGTCAATTGTTTTGCCGATAATCATTTCTGTCAGCATACTGGAGCTTGCAACAGCAGAGCCGCATCCGAAAGTTTGAAATTTAGCATCTGTTACTATACCGTCTTTAATTTTTAAATATATTTTCAGCTGGTCACCGCAAGAAAGCGAGCCGGCAATCCCTATTGCATCTGCATCATCAATTTTGCCGACATTTCTGGGGTTTCTGTAGTGATCCATTACTGTTTCGGAGTAATCCCACATATTTCTTTTTCCTCTTATTATCTAACCATACTTACATTTTAACTCAAAAATTTTTCTCTCCTATGTTTATTAATTTATTTTTAATCTTTTTGCTGTTCAAATTAAAAAGGCTGATATTACATCAGCCTTTTGTTTTACATTCCAAATATACACACACTATTCACACATAATATATACACACACAATTTTAATTATTTATATTTTTTAGAACCTACTTCGGCTGCGTAAACTGAGCCTGCTATCGCACCGATAATACTACCGACTATTGCAAGCGGTTTGGCTTTTTTGCATAAACTTCCGATAATTCCGCCGCCTATTGCACCGAATACACCTCCCGGTATTGTACCGCCTAATGCGTGTCCTGCTATTTTCTTATCTCTTTGTGCACGACCTATAGGCTGACCTGTAATTTGTGATACGTTGTATTCTGCAGATGTATCGTCAACCCCTATACCGCCTGATGTGCTTTGCAAAAATGCCTGTTCAAATGCACCTTTTGCATGGTTTCTAATATCTTCTGTCAATGATACATCATAAGCCTGTTCGTAAATTGTTCTCGCACGTGCTGCAACCTGTTCATCTGTGCCGCCGTACATTGCTTTTACCGCATTTTTAAAGTCATTATATGCACCGAGGATTTGATCCTGGTTGTTTGTCTGTACTTTTTCACGCAAATCTGTCATTGCTAATTTGACATCTTCATACGGTGCGTTATATTGCAATTCTGCGTTTCTTTGACGTTCGTTATTTTTAATCTGGTTATTTGTGAATGCCTGATTGTATTCATTCATCATATCCCAGTATGACTGGTAATTGCCGCCCATACCGCCAAACATCGGAAATGCTCCAAAACCTCCCATAAAGCTCGGCATTCCCATAAAGCCGAATGAGTCAAATCCCATATCGCCTCCGAAGCTAAAACCAGGCATATTATATGGTACATCCATGTGCCATATTGATTCATCCATGCTGATGCTCGGCGCTTTTCCCTGTTGTGCAAAAGGATTGTAAGATTCCCTTGAGACTCCTGTTACAGCATCTACGGTCATAACCTAACCTCCAAAATTGATTTTCTACCTACCTTACTTATATAAAAACTTTTTTTTGCGGCAAATTGCTTCTTAATATAAATTTTGTTAATATTTCTTAATAAAATCACGGTTAATTTATCGCAATATACTTGCCT
The DNA here is from genome assembly GCA_944324135.1 of Candidatus Gastranaerophilales bacterium. Taxonomy (GTDB): domain Bacteria; phylum Cyanobacteriota; class Vampirovibrionia; order Gastranaerophilales; family Gastranaerophilaceae; genus CALUVN01. The sequence continues at coordinate 24,141 of CALUVE010000009.1, forward strand.
GATAGGCTTTGGACAGGTATGATGTTATTATATAGTTTGAGGTTTTGCTTTGCGTAAAATTATTTCAATAATTTCATTTATTCTTATTGTGGCATTTGTTTGCTGCGCAGTTTTTGTCTTTCCTGATTGGACAAACAGGCAGATAGACAAAGTTAGAGGCATGTATTGCGTTTATAAAGGCGACAAGGCTCTTCGTAAAGCTAAAGTTCAAAAAGCTATTGATTTGTATAATAAAGGTCTGAAACTTTATCCGGAACACTATGGCGCATGGTATAATCTCGGCAATATTTACGTTTTGTATGAAGATTATTTTTCTGCTGTCGATGCGTATGAAAAGGCTATTGAATATAATTCAAAGTATGTTATGGCCCGAATGAATTACGGCATTGTATCTGCGGAAAAACTCGGTGATTTTGACGGCGCAATTGCGCAGTATAAAGAAATTATAGGCATAAAACGTTGGCTTTTATATATCCCGTTTATTTACAGCAACAAGCTGTCAACCAAAGTAAACCGCGGCCGCGCCTGGTATAATATGGGGATTGCATACAGACAAAAATCAATTTATCTCGCGGATGATAATTTAGCCCAGCAGAAAAAATATCTGGAGCAGGCAATAGATGCTTACAAGCATGCTGTTAAAATTTTGAAAAAGGATTATGATGCTCGCTATAATCTGGCGCTTGCTCAGCATTTGTACGGGGATTACACTAATGCGGGTTTGAATTATTGCAGGGCTATTGAACTTGCTCCTATGAATTATGAAGCTCATTACAACCTTGCTATTCTTTTAAGACACCTGCGCTATTATAAAGAATCTCTCGCGGAAATGCAAAAGGCTACAAGTCTTATTACAACAGGCGATGGTATATCAAACCGTCAGCGTTATATTTTTGATGTTATGAATGATGTTACAAGAACAATTCTTGCAAATACCGACGGCAAACGCTATATTGAAGAGCTTGACAGAGAAAATGAAGAAAGTCTTCCGGTGACTTACGTTAACGGTAAGATTGTTGCAACGGATGCACTAGACAAAGCTATTTTGAAAAATTTCCGTACCTGCGGTTCTAAAAAGATTTTTCTTGAAGAAATTGAGGATATGAAAGATTTAAAATAAGTAGTTATCCTTTTACGGCACCCTCGTTTTCACCAGAGATAAAGTATCTCTGCAGTGCAAGAAAGAAAATAATTATCGGGATTGTTGCAAGAATTGAGCCGGCTGCGATAAATCTCCAGTTGGAACTGAACATCCCCTGCAGATTGTTTATACCTACCGGCAGCGTGTACATGGCTTCTTTTGTTAAAACTATGCTTGGCCATAAAAATTCGCCCCATGAACCTATAAATGTAAATATTGCAAGAACTGCAAGCGACGGTTTTACCATTGGCAGAAGTATTTTAAAAAAGAGTTGGAGTACATTGCATCCGTCGACTATCGCGGCTTCTTCCATTTCTCTCGGTATTCCTAAAAATGCCTGACGCATTAGAAATATCCCGAAAGCATTCACTGCAAACGGCATAATAAGCCCCATAAATCCAGCAAAATTATTCACACTGTCCATCATGTGGAGTTTAATTGTTATCAAATATACAGGAAGCATTATTGCCTGGAATGGAATCATAATAGTTGCCAGTACTGCGAAAAATACTATTTTCTTTCCCTTAAATTCCATTCTTGCTAAAGGATATCCGGCAAGTGCCGACAATAGCAAGTTTAAAATGACAGTTCCGCCTGCAACAATCATACTGTTAATAAAATAGGCGATAAAATCAACCCGTTTCCATACACCTGTATAATTTGCCCACGTGAAATCTGTCGGAATAAGCTGCGGCGGGTATGCAAAAATATTTTCAGCATTACCTTTCAGCGAGGTTGAAATAAGCCAGATGAACGGAAATATTGATAAAAGCGAGGTGATTATCAATATAAAGTGTATGGAGAATTTTTTTATAATGTTTTTTATCATATCTGATACTTATTCCTTTCAAAACAGAAAATATTAATCAGTGAAAATACCATAACAATTCCCAGCAGAACAACTGCCATTGCAGAGGCAAAACCTAAATCAAGGTTTTCAAATGCTCTTTCGTAAATATAATAAACAATGGTTTTGCTGGCATTTAAAGGTCCGCCTTTAGTCATAACATAAATTTCAGCAAAAACTTTCATTGCAGAAATTGAACTGATTGTTGTGACAAGAGCAATAGTCGGCATTATGTGCGGAATTGTGACAGTAAGATGTTTTGTAATAAAATTTGCACCATCTATATCGCACGCCTCGTATAGTTCTTTCGGTACGCTCATCAGGGCAGCAAGGTAGATTATCATATAATAACCTATGCCTTTCCATATAGTTACAAAGATTACCGAATACAATGCAAAATCAGGGTCTGTGAGCCAGCCTATGCTGTTTAATCCAAGACTTGCCACAAGGTAATTTAATATTCCCTGATCTGCATAAAGCCACTTGAATGCTATTGCGGCTACAACTATTGATACAATAACAGGCAGGTAAATTAATATTTTATACAAATTGGCAAATTTTATCTTTTGGTTAATCAATATTGCAAGTACAAGCGGAACTGTTGCAAGTACTGGTACGGCAACTACAAGGTATATAAAAGTATTCCACATAACCTTGTAAAATACGGGATTTTTAAATAATGCGATATAATTCTGTAAACCAACCATTTCAGGGGAGTATATGCTGTTTGAGTAGTCCTGAAAACTTAGCAAAATTGTTTGAAAGAACGGGATGAAAAAGAATATTAATAAAACAATTCCCGCAGGCAGTAAAAACAAATATGGTGTTAGCTTCCCGTAATATTTAAACATAAATTAATTATCCCATTTAATTTATATTGCTGTCAAGAGATTTAACGGTGATTTCAAGTCTGTCCGCAAATTGTCTTTTTAATTTATTCACAAGGTCATTTGTTGAATTAACCCACAGAATTGAAGAACACAGAATTTTGACAGGCCCTGTCGGGTCATCCATTTTTATCATAACAGGGTCAGAGCCTTTGGAAGAACAGAGCATTTCTTTTAATAGAACAAGTTCTTCATATTTGAATTCGTCCTTAAGCTCAATGGTGAAGATGTTAGAATTGTCTACAGTCTTTACATTTTCTACAATAATTCCGGGGGCTTCTTCTTCAGAACGTCTGTTCACTCTCCCTGATACAATTACACGTTGTTCAGTCTGGAGCATATCGCCAAACTCTGCAATTTTGCCGTTAAAGCAGATTGTATCAATTTTGCCGGTGAGGTCTTCTATTGTAGAGAACCTTATGAATTTTGTCGGGTCTTTTTTGGTCGGAATTTGTTTCACAGCTGTTACCAGACCGCAGATTGTTACGTATTTGTCATTAGGGGTTTCTGATATTTCTGAAATTTTATGTGTCATCAAAAACGGCAGCTTGTCTCTTATGGTTGAGAGCGGATGGCTGGTTACGTAAAAGCCCAGAAATTCTTTTTCAAACAACTGTATCTGCCGCTGATCGTATTCTTCATCGCTTCCTGCAAGCTGGAATTGAGAGCCTGCAAAATCTGCATTGTCCTGCAAGCCCGCAAACAGGCTGACCTGTCCCAGTTCTTTTTCTTTAGCTTCTTTTGCTGCGGTTGCTATTATATATTCCAGATTGTCAAGCAGTTGTTTGCGGCTTTTTTCTATATTAGAGAAAGCGCCTGCCTTGATTAATCCCTCAAGTACACGCTTGTTGCTGCATTTGATATCGAGACGAGTGCAGTAGTCATAAATGGATTTATATTCACCGTGTTCTTCGCGTTCTTTTATTATGGCATCAATTACACCTTCTCCCACCTGTTTTATTGCGGATAGCCCGAAACGAATATCGTTTCCGTCAGGTGTGAATTCTGAATATGATTTGTTGATATCAGGCGCCATTACTTTGATGCCGTTTTTCTGAGCTTCTTCTATGTAAAGCTGTGTCTTTTCCTGATCGCCCGCAACACTTGATAACAGGCAGGCGAGATATTCAACTTTGTAGTGGCATTTGAGATATGCTGTCTGATATGCTACAAAAGCGTATGCCGCTGAGTGTGACCGGTTAAAACAGTAAGATGCAAATTTTTCTATCTGTTCAAACAGGGCTTCTGCGTCTTTTGCCGCCATCCCGTGACGACCTGCTCCCTCTACGAATTTACCCTTTTGCTGTGCCATTTCGTCGAGCTTTTTCTTACCCATCATACGGCGAACCATATCGGCTTGTCCGAGAGTATAATCAGCAAGCACCTGAAAAACCTGCATAATTTGTTCTTGATATACGATTGTTCCGTAGGTGTCTTTTAATACTGGTTCCAAACTCGGGTGAGCATATTTAATTTCCTGCCGCCCGTGTTTACGCTCAACAAAGTCTTTGACCATTCCGGATTCAAGAGGACCTGGGCGGAAGAGTGCAACAAGTGCGCCCAAGTCTTCAAATACGTCAGGCTGTAAATCTTTAACGAGTCGTTTCATCCCTGCAGATTCGAGCTGGAATACACCGTCAGTATCCCCTGCGATTAGCATATCATAGGTCGGCTTGTCATCAAGCGGAATTTTATTGATATCAAACTCTATACCTCGGCGTTTTTTTATGAGTTTCATTGTCTTGGTAATCATTGTAAGGTTACGCAGACCAAGAAAGTCCATTTTTAAAAGTCCGAGTTTTTCCAAATCCGCCATAGGGTATTCTGTAACGATGATACCATCTTTTGACGGTTGAACCGGCACAATTTCATTTAGAGGCTTGTGCGCGATGATTACGCCAGCAGCGTGTGTTCCGGTATTATTTTTGATTCCCTCAATGGCTTTTGCCATATCAACGAGTTTTTTGACTTCAGGATCTTCATCATAAAGTTTTTTAAGCTCCATTCCCTCTTGCAGCGCATCATCAATATGCGTTTTAGGCTCATTCGGTATGAGTGACGCCAGCTGATTGCTTTTTGCATACGGAATATCAAAAACACGTGCTACCCCTTTCATTGCTGCTTTAGCTGCGTATGTTCCGAAAGTTATAATCTGGCAGACTTTATCTTCTCCGTATTTTTTAGCTACGTAATCTATAACTTCTCCGCGGCGTTCAATGCAAAAGTCAATATCGACATCAGGCATGCTGTATCGTTCAGGGTTTAGAAATCTTTCAAACAATAGATTGTGCTTAATCGGGTCAAGTTCTGTTATGCCCAGCGCATACGCAACAACAGAGCCGGCTGCAGAACCTCTGCCGGGACCGACCGGAATGTCGTGTGTTTTGGCAAAGTGTACAAAGTCCCAGGTAATCAAAAAGTATGCGGAAAATCCCATCTGCTCAATGATGCCGAGTTCGTATTTAACACGGTCTTCAATCTCCTGTGGCACATCTCCGTATCTTTCTTTAAGTCCCTGATGAACAACGTAATTCAGGTAAGTTTCAGCGGTGTGTCCTGCAGGAACTTCATAGTGCGGCAAGGGTGATTTGCCCATTTCAAGTATAAGATGACATTTTTCTGCAACTTCGACTGTGTTTTTAATACATTCGTCAAACATTGCGCTGTCCATCCACTTGAATGAATCTCTGAGTTCTAATGGAGTCTTTACGTAAAACTCATTGTTTGGAAAATGAAATCTGTTTGTATCGCTTTTGAGTGCGTTTGTCTGCAGGCAAAGAAGTGTATCGTGCCAATCTGCATCTTCTCGTTTTAAATAGTGCGAGTCATTTGTGATGACCATTTTTATTCCGAGTTCCTGCGCAATTTTTATTAAGTCAGGATTTGTCCGCTTTTGTTCATCAAGCCCGTGGTCTTGTAGTTCAATATAGTAGTCATCGCCGAACAAATCTTGATATTTTTTTGCAGTGGCTTTTGCGGCTTCGTAATCATTTTTTAAAAGATTTTGGAGAACTTCCCCACCGAGGCAGGCGGAACAGCAGATTAAGCCTTGTGAGTATTTTTGCAGCAGGTCAAAATTTATACGCGGCTTGTAATACATACCCTCGCAGTGCGCTATTGAAACAAGTTTTACAAGGTTCATATAGCCGTCTTTGTCTTTTGCAAGAAGTACAAGGTGATAAAGCGGGTTGTCGTGAGGATTTTTCTCGTGGATGTCCCCGTCGTGGAGATAAAATTCGCAGCCGATGATTGATTTAATCCCTGTTTCTTTCGCTGTCCTGTAAAATTCAATAGCAGAGTACATAACACCGTGGTCAGTAATTGCTACTGCCGGCATGTTGTTTTCTTTTGCAAATTCACATAGTTGTTTTACCTTAATCGCCCCGTCCAGCAAAGAATATTCACTGTGTAAGTGTAAAGGTACGTATTGTGTACTCATAAACTCATGGTATCACATACAATTTCAAAAAACTTTTAATGTAAACGAAAATTAATTTATTAATTGGTTTCTCGGAGGATACTGAACTTGCAGCCGCAGTAATGCTGTCTGTACAAGTTTAGTTCTTTGGAAATTCTGTTTGTTTTTAAAAATCCGTCTTTTTTCTTGAAGTCAATTCCCAGATATTCAACAGGGGTATTTTCACAAAGTTTTACTCCTGTTGCTGTAATTTTATTAAAGTTTTTGTGCGGACTTATTACCAGAGATGTTGTTATTGTATCTATTCCTAGTTCCTTGGCTTTTTTAATAGTTTTTTTAAGCCTTAATTCAAAACATTTATCGCAGCGTTTCCCACGTTCGGGTTCATTTTCAAACCCTTTGGCGATTGTGTAGAATTCTTCTGGTGTGTATTCTTCTTCAATAAGTTCAACACCAAAATGGCTGCATAGAGTCCTTTCAGCTTCTAATCTTTTTTGATATTCAGCCTCGGGATAAATATTCGGGTTGTAAAAATAAACTACCGGTTCATATCCGGCTTCCCGTAAGTTTTCTATCGGATAGCCGGAGCAAATCGCACAGCACGCGTGCAGAAGTATTTTTTTGTTATTTTCTTTTTGCTCCATGTTTAATCAGTATTTCTTTTAAATCATCGTATGATTTTAGCCCGACAACAACCTCATCTTCTATTTTCATAGAAGGTGTTGCATCTATTTTTTGAGCGTAAGCGCTATCAATACTAGCTTTTATGTCTGCATCCGTTTTTGAGCTTTCGGCAGTTTTCTTGAGTGTTTCAAAATCAAGTCCGAGTTCATCAGATATAGCTTTGAATTCTTCTTCATTTTGAGGCTTTCTTTCAAATAAGATAGAGTTCATATCCCAGAATTTGCCCTGCTCTGAGGCTGCTGCCGCATATTTTGCCATTGTACAGGAGCCGTTATGGAACGGACGCAGCAGATGTTTGTTGCATTCCATATCAAGCGGAAGATCGTGGTGGATAATTTCTATCCCTTTCAGCTCTTTTGCAAGTTTGTGTATCATTATATTGTAGCCGGAGCATATAGGACACATATAGTCTGTATAAATGTGTACTTTTATCGGCGCATCTTTTTCCCCAAGAATGTTTCCTGATACTGCATATTTATTATGTTTTGTTGCAAAAAATTCTTTGAATTGTTTTTGTCGTTTTACCTGTGGTGCAAAAGTATAAGTTGTGCCTGACCAATACAAGAACCCGCCCGCTAAAAGCATTACGCAAATAAATGCAATCAGATATGCCTTATTTTTTACGGCATCAAAGAAATCTCTCACGCAGGTCTTGAATGCTCCGACCCAGCCGCCGTTTTTGAAGTCTGTCGCGGTTAAACTTATTAGTAAATTCAAAATATATGTAAATGCGCACAGCACACAGATTTTCTTTATCTCAAACAAACTTACAAACAGCAGGCTGATAGAGATAAGAAATGCAATCAACCCGAGCATGGATATGTAGCTCAATGGATTTTTGAAAACTTCAAGAAATTTAAGTAGTTTGAAGTCTTTGAGTTTTGGTGAAAGCAGCATTAAGAAAATGAATGAGTACAGAAATAATCCCCAGTAAGCAAGCGGAACCCCGAAAAACTGAGATTCTGTGGTTTTTGCTACTCCGTCACAGTCAATAAAATCATTCACCGAACAAAAACTTGCAAGTGCATAAGGGTTAAAATTGGCATTGTAGTATATTATTGCAAGTTTGATTGTTGTCACAAATGCGATTAGTGTAAGTATTGCAATCGTAATTTTTCTTGCTGTCTCTTTTGAAATGTTCATAATTCCCGTAATTCCATATCTCTAAATACTATCCGATATAATTATTTTACAATTTTGTGTTTTATAAATCAATAGCAGAAAGTAGGTAAAATTTTTCAAAAATTTATTGCAAAGTTTAATATAATGTTTTAAAATATTATTTGCTAGATATTGTTGAGAGACAGTTGTGAAAAGGAATTTGTTAGAAATATTTTCGGATAAAATATTGTCCTTGCCTTTGTGGTTGAGGCAGGTTGTATATTCCTCTCTTTCTGAAGATTTATCTCTGATATCATCTTTGTCTGATAAAACTGATGTTTATGCTCTTTATTCTCCTGTTTTGACTTATGAGGGAAGAGTTGAACTATCAGACAAAAAATGCGGTTGGGATAGCAATATATATAATTTTTTGCATTACTGTGAAGATAATTTTTCTCTTGCCGGAATTGCTCTGAATTCCTATTTTTCTATGGAAGAAGTTTGTAAATTTTTTATATTTTGTCTGGAACAGGGGTATGTTGAGATGCCTGTTTCCCGTAAAATTTATGCGATTCTTTCTTTTCTGTCAGGAAAAATCAGGCTGGGGGAATATTTTGTAGAATGCGGTTTAATTAATCAGGAGCAATTGGATAGGGTGCTTTCTGTAATGAAAGATTCTAATATGCCCTCCGGTGCTGCTCTCCTGCAGCAAAAATATGTTTCAGAAAATGATTTAAAGTATATTCTGGCATTGAAAACTGAAGCGCAGACACGTTTTGTGCTTGATTGTTCTCAGATTCCTAATATTATCTCTGCAGTTTCTTATTCCAGAGAAGAAAAGGATGAATTGAGCCGTCTGCGTGATGAAAATAAGAAGTTGAAGTTAAAATTAGAAAGGCTTTTAAGTTTGGTGAAAAATTATGAAGAATAATGATCCTCAATTATTAGTTGAATATTTAAGAGATGGGCTTGCGGAAGAAGAACATTTCGGGTTTGTTGTCCTTGCTAATAAAGACAGAGCATTTGATTTTACAGGTGACGACAAAAAATATCCGTTCTTTCTCCGTTCTTGCGGAAAACCTTTGCAAGCTGCGCTCCTCATTGATTACGGCATGGATATCAGATACAATATGTCAGAAGAAGAAATTGCTCTTTGCTGTGGTTCTCATGCCGGTGAAGAGGTTCATGTAAAACTTGCCAAAAGCCTGCTTGAAAAAATCGGACTTGATGAAAGCTATTTGAGATGCGGACTTTTAAAACCGCTGTCAAAGACTGAGCAGATGAAACTTGTCATGGAAAATAAAACAGAATCTGTTTTGCAGAACAACTGTTCCGGTAAACATATTATGATGCTTGGTTTGTGTAAGATGAATGATTGGGATTTAGATACGTACGATAAGCCCGACCATCCTTTGCAAATTGCTATCAAGAAAAAAATTACAGAATTGTGTCAGCTTAAAAAAGAATATCCGATGACAAAAGACGGCTGCGGGGTTCCTATTATGTCAATGCCTCTTGAAAATATGCTGCAGGGATATTTGAATTTGTTCTGCAATCCTCGTTATGAAAAGATTAAGAATGCGTTTCTTAATCATCCTTATATAATAGGCGGGGAAGACAGAACCGATACAAAAATTATTGATTTAACAGACGGTATTGTCGCAAAAGTCGGCGCAGGCGGACTTTGTATCGTGGTTAATACAAAAGAAGAACAGGCTTTTGTTGTTAAAATATCAGATTGTAATATGAAAGCCAGAGAGCTTGTCGCTTTGCAGTCTATAAATAATCTTCACTGGGGGCAGATTGAAATCCCGAAATTTATCAAAACATCCCACGGTGATGTTGTAGGCGAAATCAAAATTTACGCTTAATTAGATTTGTTAATTGTAAATAAAAACTATCAGGTAATTTCCCTGATAGTTTTTTATTTATATATAGTATTGAGAAAACGCTATCCTCTAATCATTTGTGCAAGTATGCTGGATTCCTGTATTGGAGCTCCTGTCATATTGATATTAGAATTTGTTTTTGGTTCTACCTTATAACTTTCAATAGGTCGTTTACCGGTTAATCTTCTCATAAATGTGTAGTAATCTTTGACAAAACCGGTTGCTTCATTTTGAGCCTTTTCTTCAGCTATTAATTCATCGCGTGTGTGTTTACCAACAGGAATACCTACTGATTTTCTGTTCAACCATTCACTGATAGTTGTATTTGTCAGAGTTACCCAGCTTGCGCCGAGGAGTGATTTGTGGTATTGCTTGCTGAATGTACTGTTAAACAGGTCAATCAATAGAGCTTGATAGAATAATCTTGAGGTTTCTTGTACAGCACGTTCTTTGAACTTGGTTTCAGCACCTTCAACGTTGTTACCATTTGATTTCAACATTACCATATTGTAGTTATCTGTCATCAAGAACCACAATGTAGCAGCTGTACCTGCGGCTTTTGCCAGATTTGAAAGCTCAGCGTTTGAAAGATGTGACATAGAATCCGCATTAAATGCTTTGAGTCTGTTGTCTTTTACAAATTCTTTGAACTTAACCGGGTCAAAATCATCTCTCAAAGCTTTAGGTCCTATGTTTTCTACACTCTTTTGAAGTGCGGCAATATTGCCTTTTATTAATCTTTGAGTTAATTCTTCAGGTGTTTCAGTTTTGACAGGTTTAACTGCTTTGTTACCGGAAATTGCTTTTTTGATTCCGTTTACAGCCAGTTCAGTCATTCTGTATGGAAGTGTTACCGCATCCATTGCAAATTTAATAGGTGCTTTTACAAATTTGATAAGCGGAGCATAGTTTTTATCTTTTGGTCCGAGATTAATGTAGTTTCCGTCAGCACTGATTGCAGGTTTTGAGAAAATTTCATATTCATCGGCAATATCATTGAAGCCGTTTTCGCGGAGAACTTGTACTATCTTATCAAATTTTTCTTTAGGATATTGATAATTTTCAATTTTAGTTAATTTATCGTAAGCAGCACTTTTCTTGCCTATGATAAAGTCCATAGTATCATCTATAGGCTTGAATAATTTTTTAACAGCGCTGTGGTCGCCGAATTTGCCTCTGATAAATTTAATTCCGTAGCCTGCTGCTATGATTAAGCCGGAGGCTTTCATTAGTATATCAAATGAGAGCAGCGGTTTTTGAACTTTTTCTTTTTCTTCTGATTTAGGTTCAGCCTTGAATGAGGCATCCGGTTTGATTTCAGCTTCCGGCGCGTGATTGCGTTCATTTTCCGCACGTGCTTCTTCCGGAGTCAGGCGTTTGATGTGTTTGCCGTTTGTGATACGTGATACACCCTCTGTTAATACTGTTGTGATTGCTGTAATCAGCATTACACCCCAGGTAGAATTGTTTACATATTTAGAAAGTGCACCGAATGTAATGAGCTGCAAGTATGCATTCCAGCCGACACGGCTAACTTCTTGTTTAAATCTTGATTTCTGTTCATCTTTAGCCGCAGCAGGATCGTCATCCATTAATCTGGACAGGTTGTATGCGTCGTTTGCCAGGAATATTGCCGGCGGCATACCTGAAACAATACGTGTCAAAGCTCTTTCATGTTTTGTATCGTAATTCCCGAGGTTCGGGTCAAATGATTTCATACCCTGCTGGAATATGATGGAAGACTGCTCTTGCAGTCCTTTTGACTCGAGTTTTTTAATGTTATCAAATTCAAAAATACCTCTGAGAGCGTTGACTTTTGCATCAGTTTTTGCCTGCTGTCTTATGTCTTTAAAGAATTTTTTGTTGTATAAGTTGTTTGCAAAATTTTGAATCGGTTTGATTTTGCGCATAAGAGAAACAGTGCCGTTTAAAAGTTCGCCAGGCAAACGCAGCGGGTAGGTTAAATCATTCCAGATGCGTTGTGCTATACCTTTTTCTCTTATGGTTATTAATTCTTTGCCTGTTACTTTGTCTTTTGAAAATTTGACCATACCGTGAGCGAATTTTGAATTTCGGATGCTTTCCATAAATTCTTCGCCCATATCTGATATTCTATATTTTTTTACCAGCTCAAAATATTTTTCCATTGAATATGTTTTTGCCGGTTTATACCAAAAAGAGAGACCTTTAAAAGATAAATTCTCGGAATTTGTTTTTAAAGGTCTCTCTTTATTAAAATTTTCTGTTGAGCTCATCGGATGAGAAAGGGGAATGCGTTTCACCGGTATCTTGGTGCTCTGCATTTGTTTAAGTCTGGCAGGTTGCTGCAGTCTTTCATTCAACATTTTGAATCTTCCTCCTTTGCATGATTTTCACTCAAAGTAAAAAATTTGGCAAGAGTCTTTACATAAAATTTTAACATGACTTAACAATTGTCTAAATAGCTGCTATTATTGATGATAACAGCTCTTTAAATTTTGATTTTGATTGATTTGTCACATCTATAACCTCTTCGTGTGAAAGGCTGCTGTCTCCAATTCCGCTTGCCGCGTTTGATATGCAGCTGATACCAAGAACCTCCATTTTGCAATAATTTGCAACAATAGCCTCAGGAACTGTTGACATACCAACGGCGTCAGCACCTAAGACTCTTGCCATACGAATTTCTGCGGGAGTTTCGTAACTTGGACCGCTGTTTGCCAGGTATACTCCTTTTTGTAATTTTATACCTAATTTCTCTGCGCATTTTTCTGCAAGAGCTATAAGTTTTTTCTTATATACTTCGCTCATATCCGGAAATCTTTCGCCCAGAGTCTCATCATTTGCGCCTAACAGCGGATTTGTTCCCATATTATTTATATGGTCGGTTATCAACATCAAATCTGACGGTGCAAAGTTTTCATTAACGGCGCCTGCTGCGTTTGTCAGGATAAGAGTATTTACACCAAGTTTTTTCATCACTTTTACGGGATAAGTTATCTCCTGCATAGTGTGTCCCTCGTAAAAGTGGTTTCTTCCCTGCATCATAACAACTCGCTTGCCGTTTATGACTGCAAAAACCAGTCTGCCTTTGTGACCTTTTACAGTTGATTTGATAAAGTTAGGAATTTCACTGTATGAAATAGCTATATCACAGTGCTCATCCGCAAATTCACCCAGTCCTGAACCTAAAATTATGCCTATTTCCGGTGCAAAATTTTTCGTTTTTTCGTTTATGTAATCGACAGTATTTTTCATATTAACTCCCCCCCAGACACAAAAACACAAGAGACCAGTCGGGCTCTTGTGTTGATAAATTTATAATTAACCGACTAATCTGTTGTCGTCAGCTTCGGATGCTTTAACCATAATGGCGTGTTCTACCGGATTTTCTTTTTTATATCCGTTTTCAAAATTTTCTTCAAAACCGTATTCATCACGTGCTTTTTTAGCCTGTGTTTCATCAACTAATTTTTTTGCAAGTTCTGCTATTTCGTAAACAAGCTGATATCTGTTTTCGGTATTTTCGTTCAAATCCCACGCTACTTTAATTATTTGATCCATATTATAAACCTCTTTCTTGCATTAAATTTGATATTATAATAATATAATATAAAAAATTTTTTATCAAGTAGCAAAAATTGGTTATTCCATGTATAATGAGGCATATGAATAGTTCAAAAGAAAATATTCGTTTATATCACTGGATTGAATTTTTAGTATGGTTTCTTATTTTATGTATTATTGTTATCGCTTTTAGATACAGCAGTTACAAGCACAACAAGCAGCTTGCTACTTATCAGATTTTTTTGCAGGATGTTGACGGTTTGATTGTCGGTTCTCCTGTTAAATATATGGGTGTGCAGGTCGGTCATATTCAAAAAATCAAGATTTTAACAAATGATGTTTATGTCAAATTTGTTATTACGGATAAAGATTTAAAACTGCCGCAGGGTGCTATTGCGAATGTTGAATTCAGCGGAATGGGCGGTTCAAAGTCTCTGGAAATCTATCCGCCTACACCTGAAAGCAAAAGCAGCAAAAGGCTTATAGCGGTAAAAGATACAAATAGGTTGAGTACTACTGTTGTCCGTTTGGATGATATGTTTGATAAAATCGGTGCTATTGCTGTCAAGTTATCAACCTTTGCTAATGACGCCGGAGTGCTTTCAACTTCTGCAGAGCAGATTGATATCAAAAAAATTCAGGATAATTTGAATGTATTTGACGAAAAGCTGGAAGAATATAATAATGATAGACAACACTTTAAAGATAAAATGAAGGAGTTAAAAGATGAATAGTGAAAAAGTAAGAATTATTTCGAATCCTGTTGTTCTTCTTAATTTGTGCACTATGCGCGATGCAAAAACTGATTCCCAGGGGGTTCGTATTGCAACCAGAAAAATAACCAGATGCCTTTTGTATGAGGCAACAAGAAATTTACCGCTTGTCGAAAAAGAAATTACGACTCCTGTTGCTACGTTTAAAGCAAAGACTGTTGATCCGGACATTAACTTAATTATCTCTCCGATATTAAGAGCCGGATTAATTTTTACGGATGAAGCTATTGATATTCTTCCGCAGGCTTGTATCAGACATATCGGAATGTACAGAGACGAAAAAACACTTAAGCCTATCTGGTACTATAACAAAGTTCCGATGGAAGCTCCTAATCCTGAAAAATTCTATATCTATATAACTGACCCTATGCTTGCTACCGGAAATTCGCTTCTTGAGGCTATAAAACTCTATGCAGATAAAGGTATTCCTATTGATAATATCAAAGTTATTTGTATTATCGCGGCTCCTGAGGGGATTGAGAATATTCAAAAACACTACCCTGATGTTGAAATTATTACTGCAGCAGTAGATGAAGGATTAAACGAAAAAGGTTATATTATCCCTGGTATGGGCGATGCCGGTGATAGAATCTTCAATACTTAGATATTAAAATTGTAAAATTTCTTTAACATGTAACGGTATTTTTTAAAGTTAAAATTAAAAAATACCGTTATTGTTTTTGTGTAGAAGATTCGGAGTCAAAAGGTTATGAGAATCGAAAAAAACGGTAAATCCACTGCAAAAGTTGAACAGAAATCCAAGCAAAACGACAATGCAGAAGTTCCTGTATATACTGTAAAACCGGGTGATACTATTACAAAACTCGTCAAAATGTTTAATTTTAAAAACGAGCAGGAGTGTAGAGCGTATTTTGGGATGAGCGGCAATTCCGTATTGAAAGCCGGTCAGAAATTACAGGTGCCAACGACACCGCTTGAGACGACTTTTACTGCTATTGCCAAGAAATACAATATTCCTGTTGCTGATTTAAAGGCTCTTAATCCTCAAATCCAAAATTTTGATGTCCTCAAGAAAAATGCTCCGATTATTACACCTGTGAGACCGTTTGCATCAAAAGAGGGTTCTGCTCCTGCACAACAGCCACAAACTCCGGCTAAAAAACAAGCCAAACCTGCTGTGGACACCCAACGGGTTAATAAGCCTGACAGTTCAGTTTCTGCTGCAGCTGATGCTGAAACACCACAGCCAGAAACTGAAATGCAACCGGAGGAGATTGCAAAAGCGCTTAAAAAATCGGCAAATAAGTGGGGGGCGGTAAGTAAAAAAGCTTTCAAAACTCCGTTTGCCCAAATTGATAAAGATAATGTAATCCAGGTTATCACATCTTATGATTCAATTTCAAAGAATGAATCACTTGTAGAAATGATTTGTGATGAAATTACCAACTCAAAAACTACACGTAAGGAGGCTATCACAAAACTTTTTAATACATTATGCGAAAAGGTTGGTCCGACCATTGCAAACGATGAGATTAAAAAACAATTCTTTGATGAACTTGAAGATGAATTTGATTCGCTTTTCTGGATTTCAACAAAGAAAATGGACAAAATTATAAACCAGATGATTACTGCTTACAAACAGCCAAAACACCAGACGGCTGATCCTGCGGGGGAAACTTCCGGTATTGATAAATACGGTTTTCCGGTATCAACTAATAAAACAAAAGTTCATCTCCGTAACGGTAAGACAATGACAATACAGGAGCTCAGAAACGGTGCGCACGCTACGGCAGGTCAAACCGGCGCTTCGGTTTCACGTCCTGAGCCTGTTATTGATGCTGACGGACATATTGTTGCAAATGTAAAAGAATTTGAACCTACGTTTGACGGAAAGCTGAGTGGCCGTACAATTATCGTTAACGCCGGACATGGCGGATATAATCCTAAAAACGGTATATTTGATATAGGCACTTACGCTGACGACGCAAACGGAAAACTTATTGAAGAGTGGTATAAAAATAAAAATTTTGTTGATGAAATCATCCCTGCACTGCAGGCACAGGGTGCAAAAGTTGTATATATGAACGGTTCTGCGGCTTGTATTATGAATGCAAAACGCGAGTATAAGGATGCGGATTTGTTTATTAGTATCCACTGTGATTCTAGTGCTAATGAATCTGCAAACGGTCAGACTATTTTGTACAAGGGCAGCAGCGATGCCGGTAAAAGGCTTGCATCTGTTGTGGAAAATAATCTTGAGCAGCATGATTGGATTAGTGCGGAAGCTTGTAAAACAAAAGCAGATGACAGAGGTCTCGGTGTGTTGAATGCAGTTCCTAATATGCCGTCTATACTTATAGAAACCGGTTTTCAATCCAACCCAAAGGATCTTGCAAATATTGATTCTTCAACCTACAGACAGGGTTTTGCAAAACATTTGACTGATGCAGTTATTGAATATTTCAAGCCGGCGTCTGATGAGCTTTCAGAAGTTACAGAGGATCAGCGCGGTGAGATTTCTGAAATAGGCTCGCTTGATGATGTTGCTGAACATCTGGGGGTAAGTGAAGATTTTATTTTAAAATTAAAACGAGTTGAAGATGACGGCGAACTTGGTGATGATGAATTCCACAATGTCAGATATCGCGATAAAGCCGGCAATCTTACAATAGGAATTGGTCATTTGTGGCGAAAAGGCGATCCGACTGAGCTATCAGATGCGGAAGTCTGTCAGCTGCTTGCAAGTGATTTATTGAAAGCAGAAAACAGCCTGAAGAAATTAATAGGCAAAGATAATTACAGAAAATTACCTCAAAGTTTGAAAGAGGCTCTTCTTGATATGACATTTAACAAAGGTATCGGGATTATCAAAAAGGCTGACGGTATGGTTTGGGCGTTGAAAAACGAACGCTATGAGGGTGCTATTTGCCGTATGACTGATAACCGTTCTGTTGCGACTAAAAAAGAGATGAGCGGACTCAGCAAACGGAGACTTTTTGATATGGCTCTTGCTGCTGAAATGTATGACGGTAATCCGCCTGAGTCTGTTATAAGAACAGCTCAGCAAGTTTATAACAGAGGTATCGAGCTTTTGAAAGCTGAGTGCAGAGAAAAAGGCTTGAACTTCGAAAATCAGCTTGTCGGTTATAATAATGATGTCAAAAACTACTGGGGCAGCAAAATTAAACTCCAAAAATAGTATTTATTGATTTTGTTTGTAGTTAGCAAGAGTATTATTTATTAAATCTTTCATTTTTGCTTTGAATGATTTCGGAGATATGACTTCGCAATCAAAGCCGTATCTCATTAATCTTTTTAATAGCTCCCTATGATCTTCATTTTTGTTTACTATTACAAGATGCCCTTTTTCGTCAAGACCTTTGGAGGTTTCTCCTTCTTTAAGTTTATAGGTTTTGGCAAGTCTGGATTTTAGTTTGTAAACTACTGTCATACTCAAACAGGTGTTGCCGGATTTTGTCGGAAATTGTTCTATCCGCTTGATTTCGTTTAGCGGAATGTCGTGGATTTCATTTGTAGCTGTGTTGAATACAGAAAAACATATTTTGCTTTTATGGTATTTTACTTCCTGAGGTATCGCGATAATTGTTTCTTCTTCATTTTTAGTGTTTACGTAATGAATTTTTAGTTTGAATTTTTCAGTGCAATAATTTTCGCACTCCTCAATTAGTTTTTCGTATTCCGAAAAATAGAATTTAAAGTGCATTATACTATCTTTGTCTGAAGAGTTTGTCTGAAGCTGTGATTTCATGTTATCAGGTATCATAGCTTCAATTTTTTTTAGCAGCTGAAGAAAATTTTTCTTGTTCTTCCCGTTTGGAAAAACTTCCATAAAATCTGAAAGCAGATTAACCGCTTCAATATCACCTGCAGACATCTCTAGACTCAGGGGCGGATTCAGCAGATAAAATTTTTTGTTGTGTTTTTTTATTTTCAGTCCGAAAATCTTAAGTGTGTTAAGGTATTTATTTAGAATGACTGTTGGGTTATTTTTGCCCTCTTTGCCTGTTGAAAACAGTTCTATTACTTTGTCATAATCAGCGCAGTCCTCTGTCATCATCTTTATAAGCTGAAACATCTTAATGCATGAATCATTATATTTTTCTGGAAGTTTTTTATCAGTCATTTTTATAAACCTCCTGCATTTGTTTCAGTGTTGCGATAATTTCATCTTTATAGTTTTGCGGTGATATGACTTCGCAGCTGTCTCCGTAGGATAAAATCCTTTGCGTTATGAAGAATTTGTTTGAGTTTTTTATTTTTATGGTTGTGTAGGTTTCGTCACTTGAAACTATTTCTTCATTTTCTTGAAGCGATATTTCATTTTTGTTTAAATTCGTTCTGTAGAAAACTTCTATCTCCTCTGGAGTTTCGAGATGTTCTTTTATTTCAGTTGCTACTATTTCTATAATTCTTGAGACAAGATAGCTGCTGTATTTGTTATATTCGTAACTCGTACCGTAGAGGTATAGTTTAGAGTTCGTAAATTCCAGTTTGTCGGCTTTTACTTCAATGTTTTTTATGCTGGAGTTTGGTGAATTATATTTTATGATTATTGAATGTTTTCGTTTGCAGGCGTTGAGTAGTTCTTCAAGCAGCTTTTTGTCGATGTTATTTAGAAGTGAAATTTCTTCCAGCGTCTGTGTATATTTTTCGTTTTTTACCAGTGATGCCAGTTTAAAAAAGAATTTTTCAAGGTACATCAAGTCTTCGACACTGATATTTTTTGAGATTGATTTATAAACTTTTGCTATGCTGTTTATCTGGTCGTCTGTAATTCTAATTTCAAAAGGATTGTTCATCAGAACATATTTGGCGCCTTGTGATTTTTTTGTCCGTTCTATTTTGCAGCCGATTCTCTCAAGAGAATTTATGTAAACTCTCAAGGTGTCAATAGATATTTTTTCATGCAGATACGGATGGTTAAAAAAATGTTCGTTGATTTCTTCATAGCTTTTCGGGGATTCTGCAAGCAAAGAAAAAAGCAATAGTGCCTTAAATCCGGTGAAAGACATTAGATTGTATGTCACAGTCTTTGTTTTGAGAAATTCTTTCATGTTTATTAAGTCCCTCTTTTTATATTACTATAAATTTTGTATTTGTGAGTAATTGTTAAGTGAAATTCACTGTTTCCAAAACTTTCCGCAGCATGCTTTTTTGCTCCGTTTAAAAAAAATATTGTCAACAAAAACACAGAGAAATTTTACGTAATTTCATTAAAAAAACTTCATTAAGATTTAAGAACTTGAATTTTTTACGATTAAACTGCGGGGCATGGTCAATTGTAAAATTTATTTAATTTTTTTTTACTTGTCAAACATTTAACTTAGTTTTACATTAATATCATAAGGAAAAACAAAGGATAGTTTGAATCCGGTTCCTTAAAAAGGTTAAGCTAAAAAAAAGAATGGCTGCCGGAAAATACGTTACTATATTGAAAATTGGACAGAAGAAAAAGAGGTGATGGCTTAAAAGGTCCGTGTTCGGAGAGGAAGATTAAGAAAAACAGATTAAAAACGGTTACAACTGCATGAGGTGTGAGTAGATTAGGGATATTTTTTATTGGGAGATTAAGAAGATTAAATCTTTGGTTTTGGGATTAAAACAAGACAGTTGATAACTTAGTTAAAAGCCTTGCCTATCGGCAGGCTTTTTTGTATCATAGGCGTATGAACGGTGAATTGGAATCAAAAAAAATTATCGGGTTAATGTCAGGTACTTCCTGTGACAGTATAGATGCAGCATTGTGCATTGTACATCCTGATTTAAGGACTGAAATTATTCAGGGTATCAATTATAAGTATCCTGAACATATCAGAGCTAAACTTTTCCAAATTTTCAGGGGCGAAGCCTCTGTCAAGGATTTGTGCCAGATGAATTTTGCAGTTGGAAAATGTTTTGCTGATGCATGTAATATTTTAATATCAGAGCATGGCAAACCTGATTTTATATCCAGCCACGGGCAGACCGTCTATCATTTCCCCTTTGACGAGATGCTTGATAATGTTTCTCTCAAAAGTACTTTTCAAATAGGAGAAAGCTCTGTTATATCAAAAGAAACCGGATGCGATGTTATTTCAAATTTTCGTGAGGGAGATATAGCAGCTGGCGGCGAGGGGGCGCCTCTGGTTTGTTTTGCAGATGAAAAATGGTTTAAGACAACAGACAGAACTATTGCTGTGCAAAATATTGGCGGTATATCCAATGTCACAGTACTTGGAAAAAACTTTGACACTTTCGGGTTTGATACAGGACTTGGAAATATTATGATTGATTACTGCATGAATAAATTTTTCTCAAAGCCCTATGACAAAGACGGTGAAGTTGCAAAATCCGGATGTATCTGTGAAAGCTGGCTTGATTGTCTTATGCAAGACGAATATTATTTCAAAGCTCCTCCTAAAACTACAGGCAGAGAATATTTTTCACCACGGTATATAGAAAATGCACTCAAGTTTGCTCCTGAAAACAAAGCAGATGTTATCGCAACGGTTACTGCGCTTACTGCAAAGACTATAGCGGCTGCTTACGAAAGATTTATTGCTCCTGTTGCCGAAGTTGAGGAAGTGATTGTTGGAGGCGGCGGAGCTTACAACCCTGCACTAATGAATTTTTTAAAGTCTTATCTTCCAAATCATGTTTTGCTTAAAACTCACGAAGATTACGGTATCTCCAATAACTTTAAAGAAGCGATGGCTTTTGCACTTCTTGGATATTGTACATATTATCATATTCCTAATAATCTCCCCTGCTGTACCGGTGCACAAAAACGCGTTGTTATGGGGAAAATTACCTCACTTTATTAAGTTTTATTAATTACTTTTGTTTTTTTAGCAATTAATATTATTTACAAATTTTATCCCTATCGTAAAATCAAAAAATAAAGGAGTAAAATTATATGATTAAACCAACTATTGCAAGTGAATTTATTATGGATGGACAAATGCTTGCTAAAAATACAATTAAAAAAATGCAAAAATCTGTTTCCAGTGAAAAAATGTTTCCTGATGGAGTTTCTGAAAGCTTCATTCCGCAAGGTAAATTTATGTTATCAAGTCCTCAATTTCTTCAAGATTTGAATAATGCTAAACGTAAATATATGGATATGTCAGCTCTTGATTCTTTCAATCAGACTATAAATCCGGCTACTACTAAAAAATCTGGTGCGATTGTCGGTGAAAAATTAGATATTGTCAGTGATCAACATTTCTGGGGCTAATATTTAAGATTTTTTATAAAAAATAGCTAATCCTTTAGGATAATTTTTCTAAAAAAGAGTTTGCTATTTTTTTTGTTTGTGTTATTATATAGTCCCAATTCATATTAATATTTGTAAAATAATTTTGTTTTCTGACAAAAAATTTTTTTCACAAGTGTTAAGATGATTGTCAAAATAAAGGAGAAATAAAATGACAATGATTCAAAAAATTCAACCGGAAATTACAAAAGCAGTAAAAAATGCATACGAATATCTTGGTCCTGATCACGTTTTCACTGCAAAAGAAATCAAAGAAGCATCTGAATTAGCTAAAAATGTCGCCGGCAAACGTGAAGTTGTAAAAACAGCTGAATACTTTAGCCCGCGTGCTATTATCGACAAAGTAGAAGCTTTCAACCATGAATCTGTTGACAAAGCAGTAGTAGGTCAAAAATTAGACATCGTTGAAGGACATATGTTTGGTTAATCTTTAATCAAACTTTTAAATGCATAAGGAATGTACCTGATCTGGTCGGACGCCAAAACTCCGTACTCGGTCAGGTCATTTTTTGCAATATCTCCTGTGAGTCCGTGGAGATAAACTCCGAGCGAGGCTGCCTCAAATGGTGGCATTTTTTGAGCAAGAAGTCCTGAGATTATTCCGCACAAAACATCTCCGCTGCCTGATTTTGCTAGTGCACTGTTTCCTGTTGAGTTGTGATAAATTCTGTTATCAAGCCCGCAAACAATTGTTCTGTGTGATTTCAATACCGTTACACAATTGTATTTTTTAGTAATTTCTCTGGCGCTGTATTCCATATCATCAAGGACTTTTTCAAGCGTTGTATGTAAAAGTCTTGAAGCCTCTTTAGGATGTGGTGTGAGAATTGTTTTTTCAGGTAATTTTATCCCGTCAAGTTTTGATAAAATATTCAACCCGTCAGCATCGATCACTGTCGGGATTTTGGAAAGCCCAATGGCTTTTTGGAATAATTCAATTGCCTCCGGTGACGTTGAAAGTCCGCATCCGATTGCTAAAACGTCGGCTGTTTTTATGACATTTTCAAGTTCTTCAGCGGGTGCAAAAATAATTTCAGGAGCAAGCCGCGCAACGGCTCTTAAAACTATATCTTCGCTCAAGAGCTGAACATATCCGCAGCCGCTACGAAGTGCCGCAATTGAGGATAAAAATGCAGCCCCTGACATATATTTTGAACCGGCAATATTCAAAACTTTGCCATAAGTTCCCTTATTTGATTCTGCAATCCTTGGCGGCAGTTTAAAGTCCATTTTGTCTTATAACCTCATAAGCAACTATTGCTACTGAATTAGAAAGATTTAGACTTCTCTGTCCTTCTTTCATCGGAATGGTAAGTGCTGTATCCCGTGTGACGTATTCTTCCGGCAGACCTCTTGTCTCAGGTCCAAATACCAGAAAATCACCCTCTTGAAATTTTATATCTGTGTATTTTCGTTTTGTTTTAGTTGTCAGATAGTAAAATTTAGCATCTTTGTGAGCCTCCAGCAATTCTTCCATTGTAGCAATTTTATGGAGGTCAACGCTATCCCAGTAGTCTAATCCTGCACGTTTGGTGTATTTACTGGAGAGCGAAAAACCGAGTTTACCCACAAGATATAAACTTGCTCCGGTGCAGGCGCAGAGTCTTGCAATATTTCCTGTATTTTGCGGAATTTCAGGTTCATATAGGACTATATTAAGCTTTGCCATTTTTTGCATTCTCAAATAATTTGCCGCTTTCAAGTACAACAGGAATACCTCTGACTACGCAGAAGATAATTGCAATCCATGCAAATACTTGAGCTACTGTATTTACAGTTTCGTAATGTTCAAAAATTTCTATTCCAGGTGTGTTTGCGGCAATTAGCAGAATAAATGCAGCTACTTTTGCAACAGCGTAACTGATTCTTGTGATTTTTGAAGAACATATTAGCTGCCCCCATTTGCTGCTTTGCATACTTTTTGCCCCAAATGCCGTGTAACCTTGAGACAGTGCAACACTTCTTAAACTGTCTGTTACAAAGGCTCTTGTAATGCAGATGAGAGGGAATAATATATTAATCCATCCGAGTACTGCAAAAACAATCCAGTATGAAGCCTCAACAATTCTGTCTCCCATAATATCAAGTACAGAGCCGAGGTCAGAGGACTCGTTGAATTTTCTTGCAATATATCCGTCCAATCCGTCAAGTGCGAACGCTATTGCAGTGAGCAGCAGTGCCAGCCCGTAGCCGAGTGTTGTTTTCCAGAATAGTAAGTAGATTGCCAGAAACGCAACAAAAATTCTGAATATTGAAATAAAATTCGCCATAATATCACCTCTTCATCTAACAAATTATTTTTTTAATCTGGATAGCGCAAAGTTAACTTCATCAAGATTTTTAACTCTGTCGCCAAGCATAATTTTTTCAGCTTCTTCTAAGATATGTGTTACCATAAAGCCGTTATCACCGTCAGAACGAGCTTTTTTACCTGTTTCGCAGCAGCTTATAAAGTGCTGGCATTCAAGTTTCAGAGGTTCGATTTCAAGGTAATCCAGCTTAATATTCTGTGTATTATCTTTTACAAAATTATCAAAAATAACAAGTTTGTTTTCAGCTACTGTATCATCCAAAATTGCTGTGGCTTTAGTTCCTCTGACAAGCAGCGTTACGTGCTTTTTAGGGGTAATCCAGCTGTCTGAAATATGTCCGATAACTCCGTCCTCAAATAATATACCAAGGTGAGTTATGTCCATAATGTCATTGCGTTCTGATGAACATCCGATTGCTGAAATTATTCTGACAGGTTCTTTTCCTGTTACATAACTTATCATTGAAACATCATGCGGTGCTAAATCCCACATTACGCTTCTGTCATTTTTAAAGTAGTTTACGTTCAGTCTGTCGCTTTGTGCATATACTATATCACCCAGCGCACCCTCTTCAATAAGCATTTTCAAACGATTTACAGCCGGATGATAAAGTAAAAGGTGCCCTACCATCAGGACAAGCCCTTTGCTGTCTGCCAGTTCTTTCAATGCTTTTGCTTCGTTGGCAACTGTTGAAATAGGTTTTTCTACATAAACGTGTTTGCCTGATTCAAGCATTGCTTTTACCATTTTAAAGTGGGTGTGGCTTGGAGTTACTACGGCAACAGCGGTAATCTCTTTGCTGTTAATTATATCGTTGTAGTCTTTTGTTACTTTTACATTTTTATATTGTTCGGTAACTTTTTTCAAATTTTCTTCATCAATATCGCA
This sequence comes from Candidatus Gastranaerophilales bacterium, assembly GCA_944324135.1. Lineage (GTDB taxonomy): Bacteria > Cyanobacteriota > Vampirovibrionia > Gastranaerophilales > Gastranaerophilaceae > CALUVN01. The sequence goes on from CALUVE010000009.1 coordinate 48,864, forward strand.
AACAGTATCTAATACATTCAGGTTGTAAAAATTACGGACAATATTTCTGCCCCATACTCCGCAACCTATTACAGCTATTCTTTGGTGATTCATATTTATCCCTTTATCAAATGTAATTTTCTAATAATTATTATATTACGCGCAAAATTTGAGTTGCAAATATTTACATAACTTTTAACATTATCATTGCTGCGGCATCTGTTTTTGAGCCTGTTGATCAGCTTGCATTTGCATTGCTTGTACTCTTAATCTGTGCATCTGCTCGCATTTTTGATAGAAAATTTGTGCGTCTTCAGGCACAAATCTTGTCGCCAGTTTTTCCAGCAATCCTCTCGGAAACAGTGATTCTGATACCATTTTATTCAGGGTTTGCTCGTTGAGCGGGTACAGATTTCTGTAGTTTTTGAAGTAAAGCAGTTTTGTCTCTTCTTCTACTTTTTTCGGATTTTCGTAACTTTTGTCGCTCAATTTGTATGTAACATAATTTGTATCAAAAAATATGCCTTTATATTTTTTCAGCATAATTTTTATAATCATATCAAATTCAGCCATGATTTTATATTTTTCATCAAAGTAATTTTCTTTTTCCAGCATGGATTTTCTAAAAAACATTGCCTGTCTTGCACACGGCATTACCTGAAAACAATTAAACATAGATGGCACGAAAAGGAACGTGAATCCTTCCGGATGTCTGCAGTATGCAGGAGCAAATGTGAAATCCGCGTTTTCTGTCTCAAGAATGTTTACGATATCATATATTGCAGTAATATCGTGTATAAAATCATCACAGCTCAGAAATGTTACGTATTTTCCTTTAGCTCTCATTATCCCTTTATTCAGTGCATTATATTTACCTGTATCTTTTTCGGAATAGAAATTGAGATAATCTTTGTTTTTCAAATCTTTTAACAGCTCAATCGTATCATCCGTAGAGCCGCCGTCAATTACGAGAAATTCTATATTAGGATATGTTTGCAGCTCAAGGAGTGATAGCAGCAGATTAAAATCGTCTATTTTGCCATTTTCTACTAAATTTTTAACCGGTGTAATGACCGATACTATTGGTTCATCCATAACATCTCCGTTTTTTCAAAATTATAGCATATTAGTAATTATTATACAATGCTCTCAAAATGTATTCTTCAAGCATTTTTTTATCTGAAGCCTTTGATTTTGGGTCATTTATCATAATGTTAAATGCGTAAGTCTTGCCTGATTTTGCTGTCAGATATCCTGTAATTGCGCTGATATCAGCAAGCGTACCTGTTTTAGCTCTCAGGTTGTCTTTAAAATAGAGCATTCTGTTAGCAAGTGTGCCCTCGTTTGCAGTCGGAAGGGATTTTTTGTATTCTGCAAAATCCTTTTGGGCTGCTGTTTTAACGAGGAATCCCGTCATAAAGTCCGATGTCATAAGGTTGTTTTTGGAAACCCCGCTGCCGTCCACAATTTTTATGTCAGCAGTGTCGAGTCCGTTGTTTTTGCAATAGTCGTTGAACATCCTGAGCGCATTTTCTATAGAACCGGTTGAACCTGTATATTTGCCGCCGGCAAGTTTAAAGACAGTCTCGGCAACCATATTATTGCTGTTTTTTAAAACTGCAGTTTGCGCTTGTGATATCGGATGTTTGATTTCTTCTATTGTAGTTATATCTCTTGTAGGAACTCTGCGTTGGGCGATAGCATCGTAGTAGTCAATTTTTTCATTTCTCAGGGCATTTTCAAGTCTCAGTCCAAAGTATCTTTTAGGATAATTTACCGGAATTTTTTTTGTCACCTGTGTTTTTACAGTACCCTCTACTGTAATAATATCCGGTGAAATATAATTTTTTCTGGAAAGTTTTATTTTATTTTCGCTGCCTGTTGTTGCGTAATTCATAAACGTTGTAGGGTAAAAGACTTTCATAGTTATTTGCGCCGGTTCGTTCGGCATAGTCGGCGTAATTACAACATCAAGCAAGTTTGAATCTATGTTGTAGGAACTGAACTTCGGCATAAGAGGGTTCAAATCGTCATCCCATTGCCAGCCCTCTCCCCATTCATTGGTGTCAATAATCATATCATCTATATATATTGCCTTGGGTTCAATAATATTTTTTAGTCTTGCAGTTTCAAAGAGTTTGTCGAGATCCTTTGCTGTCAGATACGGGTCAGCTCCGAGCTTTAAATATAATTCGTTATTCAAGCCTTTATACAGTCCTGTTTTAAATTCGTAGTTATTCCCGAGAGTATTTAATGCCGCCGTAAAAGTTGCCAGTTTGAGAGTAGATGCCGGCGGAGTCGGAGTTTTTGAATTAAGTTCATAAACTGTAGCACCGGTTGAAATATCTTTTATTGAAATTGATATTGCGCTTTTATTTATTCCGGAATCCGCAATAGCCTTATTGATTGAATCGGCAAATGCCTGACCGGAAAATATTGTCATCATCAAAAGTAATACTGAAATAATTATTTTACGCATAAGCTTTTTACCTCGTATTTTTCTTTTATATCATTTAAAATTGTGCATTTGGCTCTGAATTCATACATTTCTTGCAGGTCTAATATTCCTGTCATTAAGCCCTCTTTCTGGTCTTTAATCTCAGAGATAATATTCCCATTATAGTCGATTATTCTTGAGTGTCCAATGTTAAATTCACCGTTTTCAATAGGGCCGGATTGGGTGAGTGCAATCATATACGTCTGGTTTTCAATAGCTCTGGAGCGCGTCATCATCTCCCAAGGCACAGGTTTTGACAACCCCCATGCTGCCATATTTACAAGAATATCAGCTCCGGCTTTTCTGTAGGCTCTGTATATTTCCGGAAATCTTATGTCAAAACATATTGTTAATCCGATATTTATTCCGTCTAAATTGACCATAACCGGATTTTTGCCGGCTTTTACGTATTTTCCCTCATCGCAGCCGTAGTAGGAAAACAGATGATTTTTTTCATAAGTTGCAACAAGGTTGCCTTTTCTGTCAATGACAGGGCAGCTGTTATAGACTCCGTCTGATGCTTTTAGAATTATGCTGCCGCCGAGGATATTCACGTCAAAATCTTTTGCGATTTTCTTTAGTAAATTTATAGATTTTGAAGTCTCTATATTTTCAGCGCATTTCAAAAAACTGCCGCACGCCCAGCCGCATGTCCAAACCTCGGGGAGTATCAGTATATCTGTGTCAGCCGTTAATTCTGAATTAACAATACTGATAACTTTTTCACAATTTTTTTCTATATCCCCAATCGCAGAATTCATTTGAAGAGCTGCAATTTTTATTTTTTGTTTTTCAACTTCTTCCATAGTTTATTTTTCTTTGCCTCATTGTAGACTTCAGGAATACGGCTCTCTAATTCAATTAATGATGACTTGATTTTTTGTTTTAATTCTTTATCGTATTCCGGATCGTCTCTCGACGGGTCAACATAAATAGGCTCGCCGTAAAGATTTACTATTTTGCAATCTCCGACAGGTGTGCTCATTCTGTCCCAGCTTGGAAGTTTTACAAAATTGAATTGCGGGCAATACCATACGACAGGCACTATAGGGGCATTCGTAAGTTTTGCAATTTTTATTATCCCGTTTTTAACCTCTCTTAAAGGCCCTCTTGGACCGTCTACCATAATAGCTCCGCATTCTCCGGCTTTTAAACGCTCTACCATTTGCATCGTTCCGCTTACACAGCCTTTTCTGTTAGAAGAGCCGCGGACTGTTTTAAAGCCCATGTTCTCGACAACGGTTGCGATAATTTTGCCGTCATCAGAATTGCTTATCATAATGTTCAGGTTCCCTTTATCACGGATTCCGTATACTGCAAACTGATGCATGTGCCACATAGCGTAAAGGCAGGGTTTTAATTCCTTATTATTAATCTCAACGATATGCGTAAAAAATTCTTGGAGATGCATTATTCTCCAGGCTATTTCTGTTAGCCATTTTAAATTTTCTTTGTTCGACAGTCTTACCATAAATTTTATTATACCATAAATTTTTGTCATGTTGCGCAGGTTATTTTATAACTAATATCATATATCCTGCGTACTTGCACAAATTCTTTTTTAAGGTATAATTCAATAAGATACATGTATAATTAGAGGATAAGGAAATGAATATTACACTAGAAAACGAAAAAGACAACGTTGTTAAATTAGATATAACCATACCGGCAAAAGATGCTGCTGAAGCATATAATAATGCTGTCAGACGTATTTCGCAGTATATCAATGTCGATGGTTTCAGACGTGGCAAAGCTCCGCGTGCTGTTGTGGAAAGACATGTCGGTATTGACAGAATTAAACAGGAAGCTCTTGAAGCTATTCTTCCGTCAGCACTTGCAAAAGCTATTCAAGATAATAAACTCGACATTATTACTCAGCCGTATGTTACTTCTTTCAAGTATGATGTCGGTTCAGATATGAAAGTTGTTGCAAAAGTTGAAACTCGTCCTGAAGTTACAATGGGTGACTATAAAGGTCTTACTATCAAGGTTGAAGAAAGTGAAATTCCTGAAAACGGAGTCCAGCATTCTATAGATAATCTTTTGACACAGCATGCAACTCTTGAGCTTGTTGTTGACAGACCATCAAATAATACTGATATTGTAAATATCGATTTTGAGGGATTTTTAGGTTCTTCCAGCGGCGAAAAAATTCAAGGCGGTGAAGGTAAAAATTATCAGCTTGATATCGCTCATTCAACATTTATTCCTGGATTTGCGGAACAGCTTGTCGGTAAGAATTTGAATGATGAATTTGAAATTAATGTTACATTCCCGGCTGATTACCATGATGAAAAACTTAAAGGTCAGGCTGCTGTTTTCAAAATTAAACTCAATGAAATTAAAGAAAGAAAACTTCCGGAATTCAACGATGAGTTTGTTCAAAAAGTTTCATCTTTCAAAACTGTTGCTGAGCTAAAGGCTGATATTGAAGCTTTTCTCAAGTCTCAAAAAGAAACAAGAGACAAGCATGCAGCTGAAAATGAAGTCTTTAAGACTGTTGTAGACTCAGCTAAAGTTAATATTCCGCAGTCAATGGTAGAAAGAGAAGCTGCATCTTTGAAAGAAGATTATAAACAAAGACTTGCGGCTCAAGGTTTGACCTGGGAAATGGTTACAAAAGCTCAGAATGAATCTGACTTGTTGAAAACAATAAGCGAAGATGCTCTATTGAGAATAAAAAATTCTCTGGTTATTGATAAAATTGCCAAAGATGAAAATATTAAAATTGAACGCGGTGACATTGAAACTAAAATCAATGAAATCGGCGCAGCTTACAGAATGACTGCTGCTGATGTTTTGAAACAGTTCGGAAAAAATCCTGAATTTGTAGCTTCTTTGTCTCAACAGGTTCTCAATGATAAAGTAAGAGATATTCTTATGGCTAACAACAAAGTTGAATTTGTTCCGGCTAAAAAAGAAAAAAAAGAGAAAAAAGAAAAAGTTGAATCAAAATAAAAAGTAGATATAATATATTAAATAAGAAAGGGAATAATCATGAGTTTTGTACCTGTAGTAATTGAACAATCCAGCAGAGGAGAACGTTCATTTGACATTTTTTCAAGATTGTTGAGAGAAAGAATTATTTTCCTCGGCACAGCTATTGACGATATGGTTGCAAACCTTATTGTTGCTCAATTGCTTTTGCTGGACAGTGAAAATCCTGAAAAGGATATCATGCTTTACATCAACAGCCCGGGTGGAAGTGTTACTGCAGGGTTAGCAATCTATGATACAATGCAGCATATTAGAGCAGACGTTTCAACTATTTGTCTTGGTCAGGCTGCTTCTATGGGTGCATTTCTTCTTTCTTCAGGTGCTAAAGGTAAGAGAATGGCTCTTCCTCATTCAAGAGTTCTTATTCACCAGCCTCTCGGCGGTGCTCAGGGTCAGGCTACAGATATTGAAATTCAAGCTGCTGAAATCCTCAGATTAAAGAAAACATTGAATGAAATTTTGGCATCAAATACCGGTCAGTCTCTCAAAAAAATCGAAAAAGATACTGACAGAGACTATATTATGACTCCGGCTGAAGCTCTTGAATATGGTATGATTGACAAAGTTATTTCAAGGGATGTTATTAAAAATTAACTTTTGAAAGGTGATAAATAATGCCTAAACATGATGACAGCAGATTAAAATGTTCATTTTGCGGTAAATCGCAGGATCAGGTTAAAAAATTGATTGCAGGTCCTGAGGTTTATATTTGCGATGAGTGCGTTGAACTTTGTAACGAAATTCTAGATGAAGAATTTTTTGATAACAAGGAAAAGGACGGTGATATCGAAACTCCGGAAACCGCAGAAAAACCTATTCCTAAACCGCACGAAATCAAAGCATATCTTGATGAATATATTGTAGGTCAGGACGACGCAAAAAAAGTCCTTGCTGTTGCTGTTTACAACCATTATAAACGTCTTAAACACAACAAATCAGCTGATTTAAAGAATAATGTCGAAATTCAAAAATCAAATATTCTTTTAGTTGGACCTACCGGTAGCGGTAAAACTTTGCTTGCTCAAACACTGGCAAAGATGCTTGACGTTCCGTTTGCTGTCGCTGACGCTACAACTTTGACAGAAGCAGGTTATGTCGGTGATGATGTTGAAAATATTCTTCTCCGTCTCTACCAGAATGCCGAGTTTGATTCTGCAAAGGCTGAACGCGGTATAATTTATATTGATGAAATTGACAAAATAGCGCGTAAATCTGAAAATACTTCAATTACAAGAGATGTTTCAGGTGAAGGTGTTCAGCAGGCTCTGTTAAAAATGATTGAAGGGACGGTTGCTCACGTTCCGCCTCAAGGTGGCAGAAAACACCCTCATCAAGAGTTTATTGAAATTGATACAAGCAACATTTTGTTTATTGTCGGCGGCGCTTTTGTCGGATTGGAAAAAATTATTGAGCACCGTACCGCTGATGGTTCTTCTGTCGGTTTTGGCGCAAAACCTCCGATGTCTCAGGCTGAAAAAGAGGCTAATGCCGTCAGAATGCTTAAAAAACTTCAGCCTGAAGATTTGTTAAAATTCGGTTTGATTCCTGAATTTATCGGTCGTATTCCGACTTATGCTGTTCTTGACCAGTTGAATGAAAAAACTCTTAAGATGATTTTAACTGAGCCTAAAAATGCGGTTCTCAAACAGTATAAATGCCTCCTTGATATGGATGGTGTTGAGTTGGAATTTGAGCCTGATGCAGTTGATTTGATTGCTCAAGAGGCTATGAAGCGCAAGACAGGTGCCCGTGCTCTCCGTGCAATTGTTGAAGAAATTATGCTTGATGTTATGTACGATGTTCCGTCAAAAGGTGATATCCAAAAGTTTGTTGTTACTGCTGATATGGTTAAAAACCGTAAAAATGCAGAACTTATCAAACTTCCGACAAAACTTGAGTCTGAAAAAGAAATTAGTGCATAGCAAGCTGTACTTCACGGGAGTATAAATGGGAAATAGCAAAACACTTATCTTAATAGATGGTCATGCTCTGGCTTTCAGACAGTATTTTGCTCTTGAGCGTACTAATATGAAAACTACTGACGGCACTCCGACCTGGGCTGTTTATGGTTTCTTTAAGGCTATTTTCGATTTGTTGAAAAATCCTGACATTCAGCCGGATGCAATTGCTGTTACTTTTGATGTGAGCCATCATACATTCAGAACTGAAAAATATTCTGAGTACAAGGCAAATCGTGAAGCAATGCCGGATCCTATGCGTGTTCAAATGGATTTAATTTCAGAGGGGTTGAGTGCATTCAATATTCCTGTATATCAAAAAGCCGGATTTGAGGCTGATGATGTCATCGGCACAATTTCAAAGAAAGCCTGCGAGCTCGGCCACAAGTGCTTGATTCTTACGGGTGATCAGGATGCTTTTCAATTAATTGATAGGGATGGCTGCGTTAAAGTCATTATTCCGTCCAAGGGTGAACTAAAAGAATATGATTGGCAGGCTGTATATGACAAATTAGGTGTTTATCCAAATCAGGTTATTGATTATAAAGGGCTGCAGGGAGATAGTTCTGATAATATTCCGGGCATCAAAGGTATCGGGGAAAAAACAGCACAGAAACTTCTTGCGCGTTACGGAACACTTGATAATGTGATTGCCGAGCGCGAAAATATTCCTGAAAAAGCAGTGAGAGAAAAGATTTGTGCAGGTGTTGAACAGGCAAAGTTAAGTCAGTTTTTAGCTACTATCATTAGAGATGTTGATATTGAATTTGATTTTGATGAGGCAAAAATTAATCTTCCTGAACTTGCTAATGTAACTGAATTTTTGAAAAAAATGCAGTTTTATACTTTTATAAAAAATATAAATGCAATTATGTTTTCTTTTAACAAAAATTTTGTTGATGAAAATCAGTCTGTTTCGATAGCAAAAGATGATAATTCTCCTTTGCAGCTGGGCTTTTTTTCTGAAGCTTTGAAAACAGAAATGAACAAGTCTTGCGAACTTAATTGTAAAAAATTCTTAATTACCGATTCTGTTGACTTTTCAAAATTGGTTGAAACATTACGCGGGAAAAATGTCATCGGTTTTAAGCTTGAGGCAGAGCTTTCAAACCCTGTATCTTCAAAATTAATCGGTATATGTATTGGTTTTAATGATAATTTTGATTCAATAGACGGCAAATTGTCCATAAACAAGAATGGTTCTGTGTCTTATGTTTATTATATACCGTTGAATCACAACGTTGAAAATCAACTATTAGAGAAAGATGTTCTTGGTGAATTAAAACCTATTTTTGAAAATGCCTATATAAAAAAAGTTACCCATGATTATAAAACAGAATGTAATATTCTGAGTAATTGCGGAATTGATTTGCAAGGGGTTGTCTTTGATACAATGCTTTCAAGTTATATTAAAAATCCTGCAAGAAATCATTTGATAGAAATTCAGGCTATTGAACATTTAGGGCATGCAATGTGTGAGTTTGCCAAATTTGAACAAAATAAAAAAAATCGGGTAAAAATTCAAGATGCTATGATGGACAATGTTCTATCCTATGAAGCTGATATTGTTGATTCAATTTTTGCACTTGTTGAATTCTGGCAAAATAATCTTGATTCAGACGAATTAAAAATTTTGCAGGATATAGAACTTCCGCTGGCAAAAGTTTTGTCAGATATGGAGCAGGTCGGAGTTTCTGTAGATGTGGATTATCTGAAAAAATTGTCCAACTCTCAAGAAACTGTTATCCAAAAACTTGAACAAGAGATTTTTGATATTGCCGGTATGGGATTCAATATCAATTCTCCGCGTCAGGTAGGAGAGATTCTTTTTGACAAACTCGGAATTAAATCTAAGAAAAAACGTAATAAAAATCAGTATTCCACAAGTGCGGAGATTCTTGAGGAACTCGCTCCAGATAATAAAATAGTGCAGTTGATTTTAGACTACAGAAAATACTCAAAATTCCGTTCAAATTACACGGAAGCTCTTCCTCAGCTTATCAGTCCTGCAGATGACAGAATACACACAACTTACAATCAAACTATTACTGCAACCGGCAGATTATCTTCTTCAAACCCGAATTTGCAGAATATTCCTGTCCGCTCAGAAGAAGGAAGTAAAATTCGCAGTGCATTTGTTCCTAAAGACAGAAAAAATTCTTTCATCCTTTCTGCGGATTACTCACAAATAGAACTCAGGCTGCTTGCTCATATATCGGAAGATAAGCACCTTATTGATGCTTTTAATTCGTCTGTTGATGTTCATACTTTGACTGCTTCAAAGGTTTTTGATGTTCCTGTTGAAGATGTAACAAAAGAGATGCGTTATAAGGCAAAAGCAGTCAATTTCGGTATTATTTACGGGCAGAGCAAATACGGGCTTGCAAAGAGTATAGGGATATCTAATGAGGAGGCGGAAAGTTTTATAGAAAAATATTTTGCAACATACCCGCGAGTTAGAGCCTATATGGAAGCTACTGTCCAAGTGGCGGAAGAAAAAGGTTTTGTTGAAACTATGTACGGCAGAAAACGCTATCTGGCTGCTGAGTTAAACAGTCCTAATAAAATGATACGAGAATTTGCTAAAAGGGCCGCTATTAACCAGCCTATGCAGGGTTCTGCTGCTGATTTGATTAAGATAGCTATGATTGAGTTTTCAAAAAAATTAAAAGAAAATAATTTGAAATCTAAATTAATTATGCAGGTTCATGATGAACTTGTTGTAGAGGTAGAAAAATCTGAACTGGATATAGTCAAGAAACTTGTAAGTGAAGCTATGGAGCTCAATCAGCCTCTCAGAGTGCCGCTTGTTATTGATATTAATGTGGGGGAAACATGGCAAGAATTGTAATTATCATATTAAGTTTATTTTTATCAGTTATTCCTGTATCAGCTGAAACTGTTATGACAGTTCAGTCTCTGGTTACCCCGCAGAATGTTGATTTTGAATATTGCAATAAAATTTTCAATATGAATTCTGAGCGTTTGTTCTATTTAACTATTGCCAGCATAAACGCCAATAAGTTTAGAATAGACGAAATACAGACAAAATCAGGATATATTTTGTTCACAGGAGCCAGCAAACAATTTTTAGCAAATATTGCATCTCTCGATGACAAACGGGCTATATTAAAGGTTACTCCTGCTGATAATATATACCATTTCCCGCTCGGGGTTGTAGTGAATCTGTTTAAATACATTGAACTTAATACAGATTTGCAGCCGGTTGAGTTGAAGAAAATTTAATTCAATGTGTTAAAGGCATCTTCCACTATTGCTTTTATATCCGGTTCAGGATAGGTATTATTCCCGTCGAATTCAAGCCAGACAAGGTATTCTATGTTTCCGGACGGTCCTTTGATTGAAGAAAATGTCAGACCTTTTACGGAATAACCGAGTGCTGCAGCGCAGTCGAGAACATTATGAATAACTTCTTCGTGTACTTTTTGGTCTTTGACAACCCCGCCTTTTTCTACCTTTTCTTTCCCTGCTTCAAATTGGGGTTTAATCAGGCAAATCATCTCATGAAAGTCTGGATTTAACAGCTTTTTTAGATTTTCAAACACTTTTGTGAGTGAGATAAATGACAGGTCGCTCACAAGCAAGTCTGCAATAGGTTCATTTTCAGTATATATATCATTAAAATCACATATTTTCAGATTTGTACGCTCAATGGTTTTAACTTTTTCTGACGAGCGGATTTTCCAGTCCAGTTGTCCGTAGCCAACATCAACGGCGTAAACAAATTTTGCCCCGTTCTGCAAAAGACAGTCTGTAAAACCACCTGTTGAAGCTCCAGCATCAAAGCAAATTCTATCTTTCACTTCGACCGGAAAAGTATCAAGAGCTTTTTTTAGTTTAAATCCACCTCGTGACACATAAGGCATTGATTTAACCTGAATATCATATTCCTTGTCAGGAGAAATTTGATAGCCTGATTTTGTTATGTATTCGTCATTGATTTTGACGTGTCCGGCAAGAATTGCAGCAGCAGCTTTACTTTTTGTTTCAAAGTAGCCTAAATCAGTCAGGTATTTGTCCAGTCGTTCCTTTTTCATATCCTGTAAATCCTTTCTGCGTTTGCTGATGTAATTTCTGCTACTTCATCTGTTGATATCTTTTTTATTGAGGCGATTTCTTTGGCGACAAATTTGACATACGCAGGTTGATTTTCTTTTCCTCTGAATGGTACCGGAGTTAAATACGGGGCGTCTGTTTCCAGAACTATATGTTCAAGAGGAATTTCTCTTGCAACTTCTTTCATTTTTACTGCATTTTTGAATGTTACAACACCTCCGAGGCCTAAATACCAGCCCTCTTTTATACATTCTTTGGCAAATTCTGCACTGCCGGAATAACAGTGCAAAACAACTTCTGAAGCTTTATTGTATTTTTTGAGTATATCGAAAGTGTCTTTATGTGCTTCTCTGTCGTGTACACAGATAGGAAGATTAAGCCTGTTTGCAAGTTTTATCTGGCGGATAAATACTTCCTGCTGGAGGTCATTGAAAGTTTTATCCCAGTAATAATCCAGTCCTATTTCTCCTATTGCTACGATTTTGCGATGTTTAGATGCATTTTCTATATGTGCTTCAACTTCATCGTTATAGGATTTAGCTTCGGATGGGTGAACCCCAAGCATACCGTAACAGTTTTCGTATTTTTCCAATAGCGGAAATATTACAGTATCCGAGTCAGGTGTTACTCCGGGAATTATTATTTTTTTAACATTGTTGTTTTCAGCTAGCTTTATAATTTCATCACCGGATATGTTTTCAAGCATATCAATATGTGAGTGCGTGTCTATAAGATAATTTTCCATAAATTTATTATAACACGTACAAATTTCTTCAAAAATATGTTATAATTTATTTATGGAAAAGATGAGCGATTTAAAAATCACGATTACGCATTTGTATCCTAAGTTATTAAATTTGTACGGAGATATAGGTAATATTATCACGTTAAAAAAGCGCTGTGAGTGGCGCGACATCGGTGTTGATTTCCATGAGGTTAATCAGGGAAAAAATATTCCGGAATCCGATATTTATTTTATCGGCGGTGGTCAGGATAAACAACAGATTGATGTTGCGGAGGAATTGAAACAGAATAAAGATTTTTTGCTGAAACAACGTGATAATGGCGCTGTATTCTTGGGAATTTGCGGCGGGTATCAGCTTTTTGGACATTATTATCAGCCGCATAACGGTGAAAAGCTGGAGGGAATTTCTCTTCTTGATGCCTATACAGTTGCCGGCAAAAAACGTTTTATCGGCAATGTTACAGCAAAAATTGATTATCTAACACCTGATACTCTTGTAGGTTTTGAAAACCACAGCGGTCTTACTTATGTGCAGGGAGATACCAAACCGCTTGCCTCTGTTGTTGTCGGAAATGGTAATAACGGAACCGACAAAACTGAGGGCGCAAGATTTATGAATGTTTTCGGCACATATCTGCACGGCTCATTCCTCCCTAAAAATCCGCACTTTGCAGATTACCTGATTGAGCTTGCTCTTGAAAAAAAATACGGCGAACACATTCCTTTATCAAAACTGGATGATGATTTTGAATTGCGTACGCATCTTTCACTTGTTGGAAAGGCATATTAACATAAAACTACCGTTTTTGTGTTAATATATATACTATGAAGAAGAGAAAGATTTTTGCGTTAGTTGTAAGTTTAGCTTTTCTTGTGTTGATTTTTTACAAGATTGATTTGTCTGAACTTGTTAATACATTCAAAAATTTTGATTGTAAAAATCTTATTTGGATTGTTTTATTTTATGTCCTGTCACTGTATGTTCGAGGGGTGAGATGGAAAGCTTTACTTTTAAACGATTCGAAGTATTCTTCACTTGGGCTTGCTGAAATTTTTACAGTCGGCAGTATGCTGAATGTGTTTTTGCCGGCAAGAGCCGGTGACGTTTACCGTGCGTATTATCTGGGGACAGTTAAAGAAGAGCGTAAAATGAAAGTCCTCGGGTCTATTATTCTGGAACGTATTTTTGACGGTATTTGTGTATTTTTAATATTATTGTTTGCTGTACTTATGTATTGCAGACAAAAGTGGATTTTGCAGCTTTCCTACGGCATTGGGGCTCTGTTTATCGGCGCTCTTCTAGTTTTTTATTTGATTTACAAATTTGATAAAATAGACTGGATTTTTGCTCAAATTTCTAAAATCTTTAAACCTTTACCTGAAAAATTTGCTCTTCCCTTGTTGAATTTTACAGATAAAGTTCGTAACTATATGAATTCTTTTATGCAGGGATTTCAGGTTTTGGACAGTTTAAAGTACACGTTGATTTCTCTTGTATCAAGTTTTATAGTCTGGGGATTAGAGGCTTATGTCGCTTATTTAATAGTTGATAGTTTTGATTTAGGTTTGAGATTTGCGGCCGCTCTTTTTGTAATTAGTTTGACTTCATTTTCAACAATGATACCGTCAACATCAGTATTTTTAGGCCCGTATCAGTATGCGTATATTCTTGCACTCGGTATTTTTAGTATAGAAAAATCAACTTCGCTTGCTGTTTCTGCTATCCATCAGGCTATATATATGATTATTTTGACGGTTTTAGGCGGGTATTATCTTTTGAAATGTAATATTTCAATTAAAGATATTGAAAAGGCTGCCGAAGACCAAAACAAAGATTAAAAAGAGACGGTTTTGGATTAACCGCCTCTTTTTATTTATGTGTATTTTGTTTATTTGATATTTTTAACTATTTCAATCAAGTGTTCAACAGCAGTTTCCGGAGGAACTGTCTCAACTGCATCTGTCGCACGGTTTTTGTATTCAACAAGCCCGTCTGTGATGGTTTTGCCAACAGTTATCCTGTAAGGGAATCCTATTAAGTCTGCATCCTTAAATTTTACACCGGCGCGTTCGTCGCGGTCATCAAGGACAACTTCAACACCGGCTTTTAGTAATTCCTCATACATTTTTTCTGCTGTTTTCATTTGCAATTCATCTTGAATGTTTACCGGTACAATCACAACGTGATAAGGCGCAATTGATACAGGCCATTTGATACCGTGTTCATCGTGGTGAGCTTCAACTGCAGCCGCTGCAGTTCTTGAGATACCTATGCCATAGCATCCCATTACGTACGGATGAGCTTTACCGTTTTTGTCAAGGTATACGGCATTCATTGGTTTTGAATATTTTGTACCGAGTTTGAAGATATTACCGACTTCAATACCTTTTGTCACAAAGAGCGGTTTGCCGCATTGCGGACAAAGTTCGCCGGCTTGTACAAGTCTGATGTCTGCGTATTTTACATCTTCCGGCAGATTTAAATCAGAGATGTTCGCGCCAACCATGTGTTTATCGGTTTTGTTTATGCCGACTACGAAATTTTTCAGTTCTTTTACGGTTTCATCAGCGATAATTTGAATTCCTTTCATTCCGTTCGGACCTATAAATCCAGGTACGGCATCAAAACCGTTATTTGCCATAAGTTCAGCAATTTCAGCCGCAGATGCAATTCTTATATCTATGCCGCCTGCCGCATTCATTAATTTGGTTTCTTCAACCGCTTTATCAGCACGGATAAGAGCAAGTACAGGCTTTTTGTCCACAATGTAGACAAGAGTTTTCAAAATCAATGTGTCAGGAATATTTAAGAACTTGCTCAGCTCTTCAATGGAATGAGTATTGGGGGTATCAATTACTTTTGTTTCTTTAAAGTAATCTTTGCCGTCAACAACCGCAGGAAGAAGATTTGATACAGCGTGGTTTGAGTTAGCTGAATAGTCACAGTCGTTACAGTAGAAAACATCATTTTCACCGGCGTCTGTGTCAGTGATTACCATAAATTCGTGGCTAACGCTGCCGCCGATTGCACCGGAATCTGATTGAACCATTTTTGTATCAAGCCCGCAGCGGTCGAAAATTCGTTTGTAGGTGCGTGCCATATTTTCATATTCTTTATCCAGACCGGCCTCATCTATGTCAAAGCTGTAGGCATCTTTCATAATAAATTCTCTGCCTCGTAAAAGTCCGTATCTGGGTCTAACTTCATCGCGGAATTTTGATTGGATTTGATATAAATTTACAGGAAGTTGTTTGTAAGATTTCAATCCGTCACGCGCAATGGAGGTTATGACTTCTTCGTGAGTCGGTCCGAGGCACATAATTCTGTCGTGGCGGTCTTTCAGACGCATGAGTTCTTTGCCGTAAACTTCCCAGCGGCCTGATTCTTCCCACAATTCTTTTGGCTGAACAAACGGCATTAATAATTCCTGGGCGCCTGCTTTGTCCATTTCTTCTCTTACAATATTTTCAACTTTTTTCAAAACTCTCCACATTAAAGGCAAATAGTTGTAAACCCCTGATGTGAGTTTTCTTATATAACCTGCGCGTGCAAGCATTTTATGGGATACAACTTCCGCATCAGACGGAAATTCCCTCAGTGTTTGCACAAATAGTTTTGACATTTTCATAATATATTTTCCCTCTTAATTCATAATGATATGGCTATATTTTACCACGCTGAAAAATATTTGTGCAGTATTATTGCGGATTTTTAGCTAAAAATTTGTCGTATTCCAGTTTTACAAGTTTAGGGTTTACGCTGAGAGTCTGGTGGTTAGCAAGAGTCTTGCCCATTGCATCTGAGTATAAGTTCATATCTTCATTCATTTTTGCTATTTGCGCCTGAATGTAGTATAAATCTCCGTTATCTCCGCAATTTGTTATTGCTGTTTGGATTACCTGTGCTGCTTTTGAAAGGTCTCCGGATTTTGCAAGCAGTTTTGCATAAATTGCATAGGCGTCTATATCTTTTGGATTGAGTTCCAGAGTTCTGTTTAGTTTTAGTATTGCAGCGTCAAAATCTCCGTTTTCGTAGTCAATTACAGCAAGATTATAGTATGCCCAGCTGTATTCCGGTGACAATTCAAGTACTTTGTTAAATTTTTCCGTTGCTCCGTCATAGTCCCCTGCGTCTTTCAAGATATTACCGATGTAAAAATGGGCATAGATATCGTCATCATTCAATTCTATTGTTTTTTGAAAGTTTAAGAGTGCATTTACGTTATCGCCTTTTTTTAGATAGCAGATGCCAAGGTTAAAATATGAATTTGAATCGTCAGTATCCGTCCGGAGAACTTTTTCAAAACAACCTATTGCTTTGTCAAACTCCTGCTGTTCTGTGTAAACTAATCCTAAATTGTAGTAGGCATCTATTTCTTCCGGTGCTGCTTCTATTGCTTTTTCATAAAAGTATTCGGCTTTGTCGTAATTTTTTAATTTTTCGTATACTATTCCGAGATTGTAAAAAATGCCGCTGTCTGACGGGAAAATTTTTGCAAGATAGAGAAAATGCTGGAGAGCTTCTTCCGGAAACCCGCTATCAAGAAGAAGTACAGCAAGCTGACGTCTGGCTTGAAAATTCGACTGGTCATCTTTTAGTATATTTTGAAGTTCTTCAATTTTATCAATATTTGACATAATTTAATCATACCAGTATTTTCATCCGGTTGCAAATATGTTGCTTTTTTATTTCAAATAGTTTAAAATTACGAAATAATAGTAGTTTAGTATTATTAAATTTAGAATTATAACTTTTATTTTATTGGTCATGTTTTCCATTCAAAGCGTTTTGGCTGCGCCATTTCAGGCTGACGCTAAGACAAAACGTATTCCGGCAGGTACAAAATTTACCCTGCAATTTTTAAACCCGATATCTTCAATCGGAGGAAATGCAGATTTTTCTGCAATTATGGTTAATGACCAGACTGCGGAAACTGATGTAATTTTGCCGTCAGGTTCTGTTGTCAGAGGCGCTATAAATAAAATTGTGCCGGCAAAAAGATTTTCTAAAGGTGCAATTGTGTATCTTGACTTTGACCATGTTGTTACACCAAACGGACGCCAGGTGCCGTTATCTATGGCTGTTGTCGGAAGAACTGACCTGACAAATGACGGTGGAATTACTACAACAAAAGGCTATTGGGATGCAGTAAAAGAAAACGGACGTAAAACAAAAGAAATTACAAAAAGCTGCATTGACTGGGCAGATTATACATTTGATAACGATGCTGCCAGATATACAATGATGACACTTGGTGCAATTGGAGGCGGTATCGGAGGCGGTGCTTATTTTGTCTATGATAGTATTGCCGATATGATAAGAAAAGGCAAAGATGTTGCTCTGCCAACTGGAGAAGTCATGACGGTTATTCTTGTTGAACCGATTGATGTTCCTGTTATATAACGCCGATTAGTTCAAGGATAATTTTGATAGAAAAAACGGGTTAGGTATTTTATCCAATCCGTTTTTTTTAATTTTATTGTTTATTTTTCTTGTCCGACCTGATTTCTTCCGTTATTTTTTGCGTAATAAAGTCTTTTATCAGCAGCCTCTATCAAATCTGACGGGGTTTCACCGTCAAACGGATAAGTGGATACCCCGAGGCTTATGGTTACATTTGTTTCTTTATCATTGTTTAGTTTGAACGGTTTTTGTGCAACAAGTGAGCAAATTTTTTCTGCTGTTGTAATAGCTTCTTCTTTTCCTGCGTTTGGAAGAATTATGCTCATTTCTTCTCCGCCATAGCGGCAGACTATATCTGTTGCGCGGACGTTACGTTTTAAGATTTGCGCGACCTGTCGAAGAACGGCGTCTCCTGATTGGTGTCCGAAAGTGTCGTTGAATTTTTTGAAAAAATCTATGTCAATTATTATCAGCGAAAAATTGGTTTCATAGCGTTTTGAGTGTTCAACGTTCATTTTCATTTGATCCTGAAAATATCTGTGATTGTATAAATCAGTCAGTCCGTCTGTTGTTGCAAGTTTGTACTGTTGTTCAAAGTCGCGTGATTTTATCAAATACTTAATTATCAATGATGTGATAAATGCAAGTATTACTGCAAGCAGCGGGTAGATAAGTTCTATCCATAAATCGGAAATTTTCATTGCATAGTATGAAAATATTACATACCCCATGTAAATTGCAACAGTGCTGATTGATGCAATTACGGCTGACGGAATCCGCA
The DNA here is from genome assembly GCA_944324135.1 of Candidatus Gastranaerophilales bacterium. Taxonomy (GTDB): domain Bacteria; phylum Cyanobacteriota; class Vampirovibrionia; order Gastranaerophilales; family Gastranaerophilaceae; genus CALUVN01. Next base: position 67,302 of record CALUVE010000009.1, read on the forward strand.
TAACAAATAATACTGTTATTATTGCCAGTATTACGCTGACCAGAGTTGTTACTTGTTTGCCGGCTTTTGTTATAAAGTTGTTGTCTATAAGGTTGTTGACATAAGTAGCCTGAACTTCTACCCCGGGATATATTTTCCCGACAGGAACAGTTTTTATGTCAAATAGGCTTGCTGCTGTCGTCCCAAAATAGATTATTTTATTTTTAAATGAATAGTTTAAGTCCGTCTCTTCGCCTTTTATTTTTTTGATTAACTTATACATCGGTATGTATGTGTAAGTTCCGCTGGGACCGTACCAGTTGAGAATGGCGCTGCCGTCTGTGTCAAGATATACTTTTCTGTCTCCAAGCAGCAGATGTGAATTTTTATCTACGACAAATTTGTCGATGTTTTGATTTTCAGTTGTTTTAAGGTAATCTAATCCTACTTTCAGTCCAAGGTGCGGATAAAATTTCCCATGATACAGCGCAAACATCGGCATTTTTCTTAGTATCCCGTCATCAGCACGGGATACATTTATTATCCCGACATTTGCTGTTGAATTCAAAATGTCTGCTAATATTGCGCGGCAGTTTGTAAAGGTTATGTCATCAAAATTTATTTTATCAGAGTGATTTTCCACATCAATTGCGAGAGTATCTGACAATTGTGCAGGTTTGCGTAATTCTTCAGGCTGATTGTCAAAATTCATTGCAGTGTATACATTTTTGTATTTTTTCATTGCATCGACCAGCGCCTTATCAGCATCAGGCTTGCTTTTTAAAGATTTTACAAACATCAGGTCAAAGGCTATTATCTTTGGCTGTTCTGTTTCAAGGTATTCTATCATTTTGGCATAAATGTCTCTGGTCAAAGGCCATTCGCCATAGTTATCAAGTATATATTCGTAGCTTGCGTCATCTATTGCTACAATTACTATATCTTCGTTTACCCTTTTGACATTTGCATTAATCATTATGGTCTGCCTTAGGTCAAAAGTTCTGCTCTCAACTATGTCTATAAATGAATTCAGATTAGTCTTTTTAAATCCCAGAATCAACAAACCTAATATCAGTATCAAACCGATAATATATAAAATTTTTTTTAACATATCGCTCTCTTTATAAAATACTTACTTTGTTATTTTTCAGTATAGTGGAATAGCGAAGATTTGGCAATAAAATTTTGCATTAAAAAATGTTTTTCCAGTATAAAATTGTTCAATTTTAGTACATCTGTAGAATATGAAAGCTCATCAGGATTTTTAAGATATTTCAGGAGGCATTTTTCGTGGAGGTTCATTCTGTTCATCACCTATATAATATGTTCGACTTGTTTATATTATTTCAAAATATGCTTCAATTTACATCAACCTTTTATACGTTTTGAGAGGCTGTTCTACTGCGTTTGGACTAACAGGTTTATTCAAAAATCCTGTATGACTTGAATTTAAATCAGGTTTGGTATATAATATTTTTACAGCACTAGTTACAAGAGATATAAAGGTGGTGAAAATATAATGGCAGAAGTTAAAGTCGGCGAAAACGAATCAATTGAAAGCGCATTGCGTCGTTTCAAGAAAAAAATTCAAAAAGCCGGTATTCTTTCAGAAGTTAAAAAACGCGAAAGATACGAAAAACCGAGCGTTAAAAGAAAACGTAAATCAGAAGCTGCTCGTAAACGCAAAGTATAGTCTGATTTAATCAATAAATAAAAAAGGGAAGAAATAAATTTTATTTCTTCCTTTTTTCTATGTCGCAAAACTGTAGATTTTTCAATTAATACTTATCTTTGAGTTTCAATATAATTGGTGTTTGGAATATATTCACTCTGAGTGTGTTCGTTGATATTAATTTTGTTGATAATTTTAGCGCGTTTTTTGCGGAATAACATGTCAACAAACGCTTCCAAACGAGTGATAAAACCGGCTTCTCCGGTGTGTTCATCAATAGTCAGATGCAAAATAGGTTTGTTAAAAGATTTTGCACGTCGGATAATTCTTTCAATCATCAGGGAGTCAGGACCGCAGCCAAAAGCTGTCAGGGTAATTATACCGTCAATTTTGTTGTCTTTGAGGTAGTGTCCTGCTGTTCCGGTCATTTCAAATTCATTTGCCCAGTAGTGTTCCTGACCGAGTGAATTTATACCATCCATCATCTGTTCGCTGGAAAGCTGAAGTGAGGTGCAAACTCTAACATCCATAGCTTCCAGTTTGTCAAATATCTTCATAGAAGCACGCTCGTCATAGATATTGTATCCGTGTGAAACAAGTGCAATTGTTATCGGATATTCTTTTGTTGAGCTTTCAATAAATACTTTTCCTTGCAGTGCGTAGTTCATTGCTTTTTTATAGCTCATGCCGGATTTTGACATGATATGGAAGTTGTTGTAGCATCTCCAGCCTACTTTTGAAGCTTTTTTTATTGCTTTTTCATCTGTTATGCCAAATGGTTCAACCATTTCTTTTAAAAATTCATAAAGCCCGTGATTTTTTTCAGACTTATCAAGAGTTGCTTCTATCATTGTAAAATCTTTTTTTACAACATTTCTTACTAAATCAGGGAGTCCTCTAATCTTTGAACAGTTGTAAATTTTAGGTGCAATAGACTGGAGTGACGGAACAAGAATTTTATCAACACCTTTGTCAATCAAGTTCAGGACGTGACCTATATAAATTTTGATAGGCAGACAAGTTTCCGTAACAACGAGTGCTGACCCGCTGGACATGGTTTGTTTTGTAGTTACATCCGACAAAACGATTTTGATTCCAAGGTCTGTGAAAAATCCGTAGTAGAACGGATAATTGTGATAAAATGACATCCCGCGCGGGATACCGATAACTTTTTCATTGTTGTTTTTATTGTTTTCCATGCTAAAATTCCAGTCTTATTTTTTTTACTACTCTTATAATACTTCAAATAATCTTTTTTGACCACACAATATTAAAAAATGTTTATTTTTTGTCACCAGTACGCTAATAAATTATCATATTTAATATGTCTAAAAAGCATGTAAATCTTTTATTTGATGTAACACTTTTGCTGAACGAATCTTCTGCAAGCGGGCGAAGAGCCGGACAATTTTTCGTGGCGTATCACCTGCTGCTTGAACTTTTGAAGTGCGATAAAATTCATGTAACTTTATATAGTGAATACAGACAGTATATTTTTCTTAATGAATTTATCAGAAAATACCTGAAAGATTATAGCAGATATTCAATTTATTCATATAATTCTACCCTTGATAAATTGACTATGACTGTTTCCCGTATGCTTTTAAAGTACCAGAAAAGACATGGGCGGGATAATATTTTGAAAAAAGGCGTGAGATTCATAGGATACAGAATCTTTCATATTTACGAAAGATATTTTTCCAAGCTGAATGTGCAGAATTATGACGCTTTCTTCACCCCAAGTGATCCTATTTCCCCGGAAATGTTGAAGATAAAAAAGTTAAAAAAGTATGCCTTTTTACATGACACTGTCCCTGTTTCTTTAAAAGATTTTTATCTTCACAAAAATCCCTTTATTGAATGGTATAACAATCTGGAAGAGTCGCTTTCTGTAGAGTGTACTTATTTTACAAATTCAGAGACTACAAAGGAAGATTTTCTTACATATTATCCGTTTTTGAAAGAGAAACAGTTCCATGTTGCTCTACTAGGTGCTGCTGACAGATTCCGTAAAGTGGATAATCAGGATTTAATCAAATCTGTAAAATTGAAATATGATATTCCGACGGATAAAAAGTATGCTTTTATCCTGTCATCTTTTGACCCTCGTAAAAACTTTTTCTTTGCTCTGGATAATTTTATTGAATTTATCAAAACATTTGAGATTGATGATTTTGTATTGGTTGTAGCAGGTGCGGTCAGAGAATCTTTCCGTGAAGTTATGGATACAAAGCTCGCATCTTTGCCGGAGGATGTAAAGGAAAGAGTTTTGAAAATCGGATATGTTGATGACGAGGATGTACCGGTACTTCTTTCCGGAGCGTTAATGTTTGTCATGCCGTCAATTTATGAGGGGTTCGGGATGCCTATTCTGGAAGCTATGCAGTGCGAGTGCCCTGTTATCTGCTCAAAAACATCTGCTATGCCAGAAGTTATCGGTGACTGCGGCATCACAATTAATCCTTACGATGATGCAGAGATGGTTTCTGCGTACAGCAAAATGTATTTTAATGAAAAATTTAGGAAAAAATGTATTGCAAAAGGTCTGTCAAGGGCAAAGAATTTTTCCTGGGAACGCTGTGCCGGCGTGATTATTGATACTATTCTTAATGATTTCAATATTGACAAAAACTAAATTGCGCCTGATACTGATATTATGAGAAGTAAAAGAATTATTGCGCTTGTTGACTGCGATTCGTTTTTTGTCTCCTGTGAGCAAAAGGCTAATCCTGAGCTGAAAGGTAAGCCTGTTTGCGTTTTGTCCAACAAAGACGGGTGCGTTATTTCACGCTCCAAAGAAGCTAAAAAAATGGGGATTACTATGGGGATGCCTTATTTTATGGCGAAAAAAGATTATCCGAAAGCTATTTATGTCTCCTCTCATCATGATTTTTACGGCGAAGTTTCACGCGAAGTTATGTCGGTTTTAAGAGAGTTTTCTCCCAATGTTGAAGTTTATTCTGTTGATGAGGCTTTTATTGATTTGACAGGGCTTCGACGTTTGTATAAGCGCAATTATTTTGATTTAGCCCTTTATATTAGAGAAGTGATTAAGGAGCGTGTTGATATTCCGGTTTCTATCGGGGTCAGCTCTTCTAAATCTCTGGCAAAGCTGGCATCTGATAAAGCAAAAAATATTACAGACGGTGTTTATGTTATCGGCTCAAGAAAAATTTTGACGGAATTAAAACATACGGATATCAGTGAAATTTGGGGTATTGGACGAAATCTTACTACATTAATGCATAAAAACGGGATTTTGAACGCTTATGAGCTTGTCTCGCAGACGGACAGCTGGATTGATAAAAAAATCGGAATCCGTGGTCTGGAGATGAAACATGAGCTGCTCGGTGAATGTGTTTCTCCTGTTGTGAGCGGGGTAAAACTCCCTAAGTCAATTCAAAACACCAGCGCTTTTGGTAAATTTACTTCTGATTTAAATTATATTAAAAACTCTTTGAATTATCATATCCACAGGTCTTGTTCGCGGCTGCGTAAAATTGATGCTAAATGCTCTGCAATATCTGTTATGCTGAGAACTAAGGACTTCAGAGTTTTTTATGAAAAGAGAGTACTTGTTAACTCAACCTGCTATGAGATGGAAATATCCGACATTGCTTTTGAACTTTTAGAAAAAATATATAACCCTAATATTTTGTATCGCAGCTCAGGCGTTGTTCTCGATAATATTACCTACAACAGCGGCGAACAGCTATTTCTTTTTGCAAATTCTGACGAGGATACCAAAAAAGACAGGCTTGCAAAGTGTATTGATAAATTAGAAAATAAATTCGGAAAAAATATTATTCAAACAGGTTTTGTCAAAGAAGATTAAAAAAAGAGCCTTTACTTTTATGTAAAGACTCTTTTTATTCAGGTAACTTTAAATAGTTATTCTATTACCCAGCCGTTTGTGAGGTCAATTTTTAACGGTTTCATTAGCTTGATGTAAACAGTACCCTCTGCAGGCACGTCAAGTTTTTCACCTTTAAATGCCCAGCGTACAAACTTCATAAACCAATTTCTGTCTTTTTTGACTTCGCCGATACCCTGGAAAGGTACAGTCTGGTCATTATTTGTAATTAACAGTGCGTTATCAAGAACGAGAACACCGTTTCTTACAAACCATTTACCGGCTCTTACGTCAAGCAGCTGCCCTTTGAGGTTTGACCCTTCATAGACAAGGATGAATTTTTCTTTTGTAATATAGTTTTGCGGAGCTTTAGCTACATACAAATCTCCGGATTTTGATGATTGTGAGCTTATGTATGATGTCAATTCAACAGGAACAATTGCTCCTGCAGGGATTACACCAACGCTGCCCTGCACAATTGCGTTGTCAATAACGTAACCCTCGCCGGTTTTCTTGCGCATTGCTTCTGCAAGTTTCGCATTCGGGTTTAATTTTGCCTGTTCAACCATTTCGTATAAAATAGCGGCGACTTCGGCTCTTGTTGCAGGTCTTGTTGCTTCAATTTTAGCTTTGTCTGTTGATGGAACGGTAACAAGCATATCTAAAATTTCTGCTTTGCCTGCCGGTATCAAAAAGTATTCCGGTACAGTATCGGCATCGCTGTATTTTTTTGAGAGAACTTCTTTTGCTTTATACTGGCTGATTTGTTCTGTAGTCAGAGCATTAACTGCAACCGTTATTGATTCAGCTCTTGATACGGAATCATCAGGACGGAAGTTTTCAGCTTTATCTGAATTTGAAATTAAATCAAAATATACAGCTTTTTGGATTGAGTCATAAGCCCAGTGTTCAGGTGTTATATCCTGAAAGTTGATGGTTTGAGCAACATTTGCGTGCTCTTGTTTCAGTGCTTTAATCGCCATTGTGGCAAATTCGGCTCGTGTAACATTCTCATCAGGTTTGAATGTGCCGTCTGGGTAGCCTACAATTACGCCCTGTTCTGATAACTCGTCAATTTGTTTTGATGCCCAGTGTGTCGAATCCACGTCAGGAAATGCCAGTGCAGGCATTAGTGTACATGACAGAGCCATTGACATAAGAGCAATTTTAAATACGTTTTTCATTTATCTCTCCTATATAATTCCACTTTTACATTTTACCTTTTTTGAGTCTTATTTTCAATATTTTTTGTAATTGAATTTACAATATTTCTACGTTATTAAACAATCAGGTGCAGTCATGTTAATATTCAGATTTTTTGCATTTTGAGTGGTTCTCATCCACCGGAGCAGTAAAAAAGAGACATTACGGTCTCAATTTAAAAGTTTGGGCAGGGGTAAGGACTCCGTTTTGAACTGACTAAATGTCTGTTCAAAATGGAGGGAAGAACCACCACGGTGGTGAGAATCACCCGTTTAATAAAACAAAAAAACTTCCGTTATGGAAGTTTAAAAGTTTGGGCAGGGGTAAGGACTCCGTTTTGAACTGACTAAATGTCTGTTCAAAATGGAGGGAAGAACCACCACGGTGGTGAGAATCACCCGTTTAATAAAACAAAAAAACTTCCGTTATGGAAGTTTAAAAGTTTGGGCAGGGGTGGATTCGAACCACCGTAGTCTCGCGACGGCAGATTTACAGTCTGCTCCCTTTAGCCTCTCGGGCAC
>CALUVE010000010.1 GCA_944324135.1 Candidatus Gastranaerophilales bacterium
GAAATCAAAGATAAATTGTACGAAGTTGGGTACAAAAAGCCACCTGTCAGCGGACAATTTAAAAAGGGTGTAAGCGGAAATCCTAAGGGGCGGAAGAAGAAAGTACTGCCTAAAACAATTATGGAGGCGTTGCGTCTAGCATTTATAAGAGAAGCTACGATTACTAATGAAAACGGAAATCGTGAAAAAATTTCTTTTATACAGCTTTTCGCACAAAAAATAGTACAAGATGCGATTAAAAATGACGGACCTTCTCGGAAAATGCTTCTGCAGAACTTGAATTTGCTGAACTTTGATTTCTGGCAGATGATTGAGAATAAGGCTTTTGAGGATTTTGAGCCTGAGACAAGTGCAGAAGATGAAAAGTTCTACAAAGATACTTTGCGCAAAATCTTAGAAGATTATTACCGAAATAATCCTGACGAACTGTAATGTAACTGCGAAAATTCCCTGTTTTTATTTGAACAGGGAATTTTTTAAAAGCCTTACCGCAAGAGTATTTTAATAGTAAAAAACTCATATTCCAAATAAAATTCCCTGAAAATTGAATTAGCAGGGAATTTTTCTCTATAAATATTCTATTTGTAGGGCCTATAAATAGAGCCTCTTGCTCACGTGTCCGCCCTCTCCAGTTTATAATAAAAAAGCCCTGCTAATCCGAATAGCGAAAGAATTGAGCCGGCAAAGGCAATTTTTCAACTACATTACCTTGATTGTATAGATTGGGCGGTAGTCAAGAGTGAGTCTGTCTGTTTTTACTGCGTTTTTTATATTCAATGATTCTGCCGGCTGTGAGAATTCTAAACGCTCTACACTACGGAATTGCGGCAGGATTTTTAATTCTTTTATTAAAAACTTTACTACCTCTATCTTTTCCGGATTCGTACTGTCTACCCACAAAACTTTCGGATTTGTCCCAAAATTTCCAAGATATAAATTCACACTATCTTCTTTTTGGTTTCCGTAACCTAGTTTATATCTGCCATTAGATAGTTTGTATGTTCGGGCGTTAATATATTCTACCATTTCCGGCGCTAAATCTTTTTTGATATCAGAATCATTTATTGTAAGCACGCATAGTCTGTCCAGTTCTTGTCTTTCGCGGCTATTCAAGCCTGAACTATTTTCTTTATGCAATAAACTTATTCTTTTTATATTATCATCAACCAGCATCTCTGCTAACTGCTGCCGCTCACGTACTGACAGGTTACATACCTCAAACAACTCCCGCAACATCTCAGAATCAGGTTTTGTAATAGCTTTGTTCAATATTTTTTTTATCCTTATACTGTTATTATATGTTTCTTGTGAAACATCCCGTCCACCTTGCGCTAACACTTCTGCCAAATGTTCCGAATAAGATTTTTGAGGTTCTGCAATATACCGGTATAACGCTTCTCTGGATGATTTCTGCAATCCTCCGGTGGAAAACGCTCCGGAGGTTTCATCCGGTACACAAAAATTTGAAAACAACTTGACAGGAACATTATTCTCTATAGAAAGTAAATATAATTTGTTGTTTCGTTTTAAATTATACAAATTTTGCCACGTTTCAAACGGCATATCTAAATCCTCTATGTCCTTTAGAGAGAGAACTTTCAACTGCCCCAAATACTCTCTGTCTCTATCAACAGAATCCTGTAGAACAGCCGCTATATTCACCTTGTCAGGATAATCAACATATACATATTGCAGCTTTCCGTCTCTTGTCAGTAAATCCTGATTCACCAAATGCGGAACTTTACTCGTTATTAAAAAAGTAAGTGCATTGCCTTTATCTGACATTCCAACAGGTTCTTCACTACAATAATCTGCAACCCCTTTCATCAAATTTACTATAATTTGATTATAGTCATTTTGAACGGTAAGTTTCTTCTCTGCATCCGTCAAATAAAAATCAAGCGTACTCTCGGCATCAACAGAATTCACTCCGAAAAAATTGTCTGCATTTTCAATGTAAACTATTGTCTTTGTCTTATTTTGCAGATACTGTGTTTTAGAATCCCGCAATATACGTTTTACATCTTTTTCAAACAATTCTTTTGGAATACCTGTCAAATCAATTATTTGTATATTTTTACCGACAATTCTATTTGATATATAATCCTTGAATAAATTTATTTCATCATCGCTAGTCCCCGCAAGCATAAAAATCGGCGGCATCTTTTTCCCCTTGCGAGAATTCTGTCTCAACAGCGGCTCAAGAAATTTCAGCTCTATCTCCTGTTTTTCCGGACGATTAGATATAAAGCCAAAATCTTTTTCTGCCCCTTTGAAGTTCACTAAATCTCTATACACATATTTATAGCCGCTCAGGCAAATTTTCCCGTCAGATATCCTATCCGGTACCGGTCTGGTAGAATTTTGCGGCTGTTGTATATTGTTTTGAATCTGCAGATAACTGTAATGAACTGGTAAAATTTTCATCTTTTTTATTATTTATTTTGATTTTTCTTAGCATCCTGATAGAGATTGCGCAGAGCTGCTTCCAGTGTATTTACACGCTGCACAAATACTTCTTTATCTTCTGGCGGAATCTTCAAATCGTCTGCCCCGAGCTTGAAGTCATGAAGATGTTTGTAACTTACAGAGGTACGCTCAATCTCATCCAAAAATTTGAATGCCGTATCTTTACTCATTTCTCCTGAATATTTGTAGAATAATTTTGCTAAATTTGCAGGGTCGCCGTTGCCTTTAACTGTCTTTAAAATATTACCTTGTCTGTCATGAGGGATTGCAAATTTACTGTAAACATCTGCATATTTGCCCAAAATTTTGTCTGTTACAGGTTTGAACTCTGCAAAAACATCTATGGCTGAAGTAACTTCATCCATAAATGACATCCGGTTATTTTCATACGGAGAGAAATTGAAATCTTTTATCAAATGTCCGTTTTGTTCAAACCAATCCAGCCCATCAAGCATTGATTCTTCTGTTTTGGAGGCTTCATTTGTTATTGATTGAACTTTTTTTACTATTACAGATTTATCCTTAAAATCAGCCTCTGTTATCTGAATATTACGAAAAACAGAAGAGTTTTGAGGTTTTATAGGAGCTTCTGACAACGGTTCTATGTTAGGTTTCGGAGCTTTTTTGAACAAATTTGAAAAGAACTGCCCTATTTTTTTTCTGTTTAACAGGATTACAACAGCACCAAGAACACCAAGTGCGGCTCCTGAATAGGCAATTACTTTTTTAGAAGATATCCCGTTATTGGCTGAAGTGCTGGTTCTGCCCTTTGTTTCTGCCGGTTTTGACATATTCATCGTACTGAATACTGAACTGTTGCTGAATGCTATATTATTATTGATTCCGATTTTCATACTCATATTTAAACCTAAAAATATTAATTTTTGCTAAATAATGTCAAAAAATTTACAATTACATGTTTTTATTTCTTTTTAATCTTTTATAACGGTCATAGAGCTTTGCTTCCTGCGTTTCGATTTCGCATGCAAAATCCTCTTTTTCTCCGTCCGTCATATCGGATATCAAGCCGGCTGAAAATTTAACATCATGGAAATGTCTGTAATTCATTGAAGTACGTTTCAATTCATCAAAAAATGCATAAGCCGTATCCTTGTTCATACTCTCAGAATATTTATTAAAAATATTCACAAGATTTGATGCGTCATTACTGCGTTTTAATATGTCATTATTTTCAGCAGGTTTTGCAAACTTTTTGTACAATTTTACATATTTTTTCAACACATCATCAGACATTGGATTAAATTCCGCAAACAAATCGACTGTTGAAGAAATTTCGTCTATCAGTGAAACGGCACAGTTTTTATAAACAGAAAAGTTGCAATCTTTAATCTTTTCACCATTATTATCAAACCAATCTAAAACATCAAGAACTGTTGCTTCGTTTTCCGGTGCCTGATTTATCAGACGATTAACTTTCTTGATGATAACATCGTTATCCTCAAGGTCTTTGTCTGTTATTACAACTGACGGCATAAATGATGTATTGCTCCGTTTGGCTTCTTCACGTATATCCTGATAGGCTTTTTTTCTGGAATCAGTTTCAGGGAGTTTAGTGATTTTAGAATCCAGAATCTCCACAATATCACCGAATTTGGCGTTTTCGTTATTAAGAGATTCTCTTAATCTTGCCATAAAGTCACTTAAATCATAATCAGTTTTTTGTGATTTTGGGGTACGATGCTCTATTGATGCATCCGGAGCCTTTTCAGGTTTTCTTTTTTGGGAGGATGGAACCGCAGCAGCAGGTGATTCTTTAACATCAGGCTGTCTTTTACCGGAAGAAACATATGAATCTGCTTTTAGAGAATCATTTTGTTTTGCTTTTTTACGCTGCTGATATTCTTTTTCTTTAGCGGCGATATATTTCTTTTCGCTTTTGCTGAGCGGAGGTTGCAGCCCCCAAAATTCATAAAATTTGCGAACAAATCTTTCTCCGGTGGTTTCGCCTATCTCACGGTAATGTTCCTCTTTTGCTCTATCAGAATACCGTTTTTGGGAAGAAAAAGGAACTTGATAATTTGCATAAGTGTATAATGGACTTATTGGTCTTATATTCATGATAATTATCTCCTAGTATTCATCATCATCCGGCTCTACGTCTCGAAGCATATATTCTTCGAAAGTCATATTATCTAATCTTTGGTATTCTTCAATTTCTTTCAGACGCTCGAGTTCCTTGTCGTTGATTTGTCCGAGTTTTTGTTTTGCCAAAAGATTTTCTTTATCTGATTCTTCCAGCATTCTGATGTATTCAAGTCTTGCTTTATATTTTTCATCTAAAGCATTCATTTTTTCCAGTCTTATTAATTCTTCTCTTTCACCGATTTCTAACGGAGCTAGAAGTTTGTAGATTTCATTAAATTTATTGTATCTTTTCGGGCCAATATCACGTTTTTCTCTCATTAAAACTTTCAAGAAATGTGTATAATACGGGGTTTCAGGATTTTCCAGATAATTTTGGAAAGCATCTTCTGATACTTTTCTGTATCTGTCGTTGCTATATGCTCCGAGCTGTTTTGTCGGTTTAAACATTGCGGCAATTTTATCATACGGGATAGCATCATAATTAATATAAAGTTTATCCAGATTGCCATTCTTTTTATATTCTTTCAGTGTAGCTTTTGCTTTATCTGTCAAACCTATCAGAGTGTCAATATCTTCTATATTTTCTACACTCTTTGCGCCCTTGAGAGCTTCTGAATTTAATTTGGCATAATGTTTGACAACTGCTTCAATATTACTGTCTTCTGCCGGATTAATTGCAATGTAAGGTAATTTGCCGTCTCTTGTCAGCAAATCCGGATGGATAAGGTGAGGATAGTTGGTGGTTATAAATACTGTCAGACCGCCGCGTTGGATGTCATTTTCATCTGCCGGCGCCTGACTGCAGTGGTCAAGAAATCCTTTGAAAAAGTTGACGTTATCAACCAGATTTGTATCCTCATCATATTTTCTCAAAAGTTTTTTGTCAGATTCGTCAAGTGAATAATCCAAGTTTTCCTCTGCGTATTCAGGAGTCATTGCAAGAATTTTTTCGGCTTCGTTGATTAACAGTATTGTTCTTGTACCATACGGAGATTTAACATCATCTTTTCCTAAAAATCTTCTTCTGGCAACTCGCAGTTTATTATAGAAATCTTTAACAAGGACTTCGCTGTCTTTTTCTTCTGTCATATCATCTACAACAACGTAACCTGCAGATTGTTCTGCTATTGCGTCCAGGAATGTTGTTTTACCTGTACCGGTTGCTCCATGCAGCAAAATTGCTGACGGGATTTTTACATCAGGATTTTCTAAAGATTTTGCAAGCGGCATTACAAACATTCTTTCAATTTTACTTTTTTCAGCTCCGTATCCCGCAATACGTTCCTGCAAACCGCCCTTGGCATTATACATTTTATTTACAGCTCTTTGCGCTTCATTCAAATTGTTCAATCTGATACCGATTGCTATTTGATTATCAGAATCTTTTAATGCCGTATCGCAGGTTTTTATTATATTTTCTAAATCTTTTCTTCTATTATTGATATCTCTGATTTCATTGTCACGACTATAAAAATCATTCATCCACTTGTCACGTATTCTCGACTTTTTGCTCCAGTTATACCAGGATAGATTATTTCTGGAAATTTCTGCCTCAGCGTTTGCGGACGCTCTGTTATGTTCCCTTGTGTAATCCCAATTGTCTGCTTTCTTGAGTTGTGCCTCAGCAGCTTTCTTTTGGTCAGTCAATTCCTTTTTAGTTTTCTCTAATTTTTCAATATCAATATCCTCACCTTTGAATGACACCAGACTCATGCCGGGAGTATGAAAGGATGGCAGCGATGTTTGATTCTGATTCTGCTGCACTTGATTGGTGTTCTTTATTGATATTTTTTTATTTGTTATTTGCGATTTTGTATTGATTGTTTCAAACGTAACTTTCATATTTTTCTCCTTTATCTAGTGCTTGTGAGTGTGACCATCGTGTGAGTGTTCGTGATAATGTTCGACAGGAACATCATCAAGTTCAACTTCTTCTGTTGCATGTTTATGTGTATGGTTGGCTTTGCCTGTCAAATGCTCTCTGTGGTGGATTGCATCGTGAGACAACTCTTCTTTTGAAAAACGGATTTCTCTGTTGATATCCAGCATAAATCTTGCAGCTTTTTTATCTTTTTCTGATTTAGACAAGCGCAGCATCTGATTAAGCTTATTTACTTTTGCTTCCGAGAGCTCTGAACCTATGCTGATTTCTCTGCCGTACAAAATTTCAAGTTCTGCTTTTTCTGTTTCTAACTGTTTCTGTTTTTCAACAAGGCTTTTAAGCTTCGTTTCAAATTCCTCTCCCCATTGAATCGGTCTTGCGTTGTTATCTATTTTTAATAGAAAATCCAGAGAGTCTTTCTTTGAATTAAAATCAGGAGTTGCACCGATATTACTTAAATTTATCAGTTTTTCATAAGTATTTGCACCATAAGTGCGGTCTATTTTATCTTTTACAATGGCAGCTAGCTCTTTAATTTCTTTTTTATTCACAAATACAAGCCCGTCAGCATCTCCTAAATTGTTGTCAATCTGGTTCAAAAGTATTGCCGCTGTATGAACCTGCAGACTTCCGCGGGCTCTATTGAGTTGAGCCTGAGTAATTTTACTGTTTTTAACTTTTATATCCTGAAGCAAATTCAATGAAATTAAATTCTGAACAGGGTCTTTGAATATCGGAGATTTGTTCATTTCTGTTCTTAATTCTTCGTTGTTCATCAAACTCCAGAGCGGAATAAATTCGGCTTCATTTTTCTGACGGTTTGTAAACTGCATTAAAAAATTCATTGCCTCTTTGTTGGAGTTATTCGCGATATCTAAATATTCAAGCCTTGTTTTTTTATAATTTGCTTCTTGTTCTTTGGCATTTTGCAATTTCAATTGGTTAAGAAATATCATTGAAATCTCTTTTGAACGGACCTGATGTTTTTCGCACCAGCCAAAACTTACAGGCAGAGATTTATTGTTTACGAAACTATCCGTATGTGTTTTATCTGTATTTTGTTTTGTTCTGAGTAAATTATTGTTTGTGTAGAATTTTATTTGGTTAACAGGTTGCAGCATAATTATCCTTTCTATTCAGTAATTTTTTTAATATAGTCGTTCATAGCATTTCTTACACATTCTGACTCTATGTAGTTCATCGGAGTGTTGCCGAGGATGTCTTTTGAGTTAATTTTCGGGTCTTTTGAGAGTATCAAATTCAAAATAATTGAGTTATCTGTTTTGCAGGCATCGTGCAAAACGCTTTGCCCGTTGTTGTCTGTCAATTCCAAGTTTGGATTATGCTCCAGTAAAAATTTTATGTTGCCGAGCACTGTCATCTTCTCTTTAGAATTCTTCGTGTACAAATAATTCTCTACAGCAAACATAAGAGGAGTTTTTCCGTTAGCGTTCTGTCTGTTTATATCAAATTTACTGTCCAGAAGAAATTTTATCAGTTCCTTACTGTGAACTGTATTGTTAGCACAAGCCCAGTGGAGCAGAGTATTATCTTCAAAATCAATTTTTAATTCCGGCATCGGAGGCTGAAGATTTTTCAAATCTCTAATCAAATTGTAGGTTGCAGCCACCTGCTGATTTTCCTCAAGAGTATCATAATTTTCAATCAAATCCTGTACTGTAGTGAACTGGCGCACCTGACAGTCATCCAAATCCAAATTACACTCAGTATCAGATTTTATATTGTTATATTTATACATTTCCTCGTATTTTGTATAAATATCTGCAAGTTTATCCTCCGTTAAGTAATCTTTCGGGGTTTTACCGTTCTTATTCATAGCAAACACGTCCGCAAAGTTTTCCAGCAGCAATATCATAGCAGTTTCGTCCTGGTTACTGCAGGCATAATGCAGCGGAGTCTGCCCCTCATTATTTGAAATATTTACAGAACCACCTTTTTGCAAAAGATTTTTCATAACATCATAATGCTCAAGATTTACTGCATTTATAAGTGCGGTGTTGCCCTCTGCGTCGCGGGAATTTACATTAAATCCGTTTGACAGACAAAAATCAATGAAATTGTTTGCAACATCTTCGTTAGAAATTTGTGAATAGACAAGGAGTGCATTCTCTCCGTTGTTATTCACAGTATTTTTATCAGCACCGTATTTTAATAGATTGAGACTGATATTATGTTTGTTGTTATTGAGAGCAGTTTTTAACGGAGTTTCGCCGGCTTTGTTTTTATGCTCTATACTAAATTTGCGATGGATAGCATTCAGAGTAATCTGCAGCCCAATGTTTTCATCCTCAAGAAACGGCGCAACATTCAGAAGTGTGTTCTGCTGCGAATCTTCAAAATCAGCAGGAATTTCAACAGAAACAAGAACATCTCTGATATTTGATATCTGATCTACCTGTTTTGCCTCTGGCGGGACTATCGTGTCATAGTCAGGAATATTCGGATATTTTTCAAATAAATCCTGAATCTCCGGAGAAGAAAACCGGCTCAAACTCTTATATTTTTCTATATCAAAGTTCTGATTTTTAGCCTTTAACATAACATATACACAGTCGAGCAGATTGTGGTTAATAGCACGTTCCATCACTGTTTTTTTGCCTGTCTCTGCCCAGCCGTTTAATTTTTCTACATTCCCGAGGTCATTTCTCTTAAAACATTCCTGCAAAAGATACGGTCTGTTCAGTGTTGTTAATATAAATATCGGCGTACAGGAAAAATTATCATTTGACGGGATGATATATTTTCTGTTCGGTTCAAAATACGGATTTTTTATAATCTCAAGCAGAATTTCATCATACTGCTTATCTTCAAAATTATTGTATAATTTCAAAACCAGATTACCGAACAAATCGTGTAAGTCATTACTATTCTGAGAAATACGTGCCGACTGCAGCAGTAAATCATTTTCCGGATAATGTTTCGGGCGTTCAAAAATTGAATATTCCGGCAGCTTTATATTGAAATTTCCGGACTTGATATTAAAATTCAAGTCCTCCATAAATATTTTTTCAGGACTTTCCAGTGTGAGAACTTTTCTCAAACGCGGAAGAAAATTATCTTTTGTATACCATATCTGATTATTCAAACTCAAATCCAAATCGCCGGTTTTATTGATAATTTTGGAATTACTGATTGTGCAGGAAGAATTATAGCCGATTAAAGATTTCTTACTACAACTTGCATAAGAGTCATTAATCCCTGTAAAATCGCCCCAGCCGACAAGCCCGCCGGCTTTTTCCACAGTATTAACATCTCCGATAAAACAAGAATTACTGATATTTGTCATATTTGAATACCCGACAAGCCCGCCGCACTCTTCTTTTGCCCTGAGCGTAGCATTAGAATAATTTGAATCAAGCTGGCTGTATTCATCATATCCAATCATACCGCCTGCTGCATTTTTGGATGCAGTGATTGCAGCTCTGGAATAACAGTTTGAAATATTATTGTTAGCGCTTAAACCGATAAGTCCGCCTATTTTGTTCAAGCCTGAAATTTTACCGTTTAAAATATTACAGTTGTCTAACTCGCAATTCTGAGCTATCCCGCAGAGAATTCCGCTTTGCGTCTTTGTCTTAAGACTAAAATCTTTCAGATTTATATTTTTTAGTTTTGCAGACTTACATACCCCGAACAGACCGCAATTACTTTTGTCAGGAGATTCAATATTTAAGCCTTTTATTACATAATCATTACCGTCAAACTTACCGCGGAACGGCTTTTTTACAGTTCCTATCGGTTTGAAATCCTTTATATCCGACAAATCAATATCGCGTGTCAGGACAAAATTCTTATTCCACATATCAGGGCTGTTTGATAGAGCCGCCAATTTTTCAGGCGAATCTATGATAACTTTATTTGACGGAGATGTAATTGTATTATCTGCAGAAATATTACAAGGTTTGAATCCGGCTTCATAAAGTTTGGAGGTTGAATAAATACTCGTAAACGGAATATCCTGTGCAGAATTAGACTGAATAGGATTATACCTGTCTGATGCAGAATTTTTCAAATCAATATTATTATGAAAAAGTTGAGGAGAAATTCTTAATATCTTCATTGTTTTCTATATTCCCCCTTGTTAATTATATCCAAAGTTTCTTCTTTTTTTGCAGTAAATGCCTTTTTCAAATCCTCAGCCGAGACTTCCTTAATGTTATAATCCACAGCTTTTTTTACTGCTTTGTTTATGACTGAAGTAATTGTTGCGCTTGACAAACCGTCTGTTAATTCTGTCAATTCTTTAATAAATTCCATATTGTTTAACAGATTTTTAGTCTTGACTCTGTTTTCCAGAGAACTTTCTATCAAGCCGAAACGTGCCTCTGTATCCGGTAAATCAATAAAGATTTTATCGTCGAACCTGCCGTCTCTTACAATTGCATCGTTTAAATCCTGAATTTCATTTGTAGCGGCAATAATAATTATCCCGTCGCGTCCTGCGTTGTTCATTTCTTCTTTCAGAGTGTTCAGGTCGTCTGTCTTGTAAGCTTCATTATCTTTAGGATTTCTGAAAAAAGAATCGCACTCATCAAAAAACAGAATACTTGCCTCATTTGTATTTTTATATTTTGTTCTCAACTGGTCAAATGCCTGTTTCAATCTGTTAGAGGTCTCATTTACG
Organism: Candidatus Gastranaerophilales bacterium; assembly: GCA_944324135.1. Lineage (GTDB taxonomy): Bacteria > Cyanobacteriota > Vampirovibrionia > Gastranaerophilales > Gastranaerophilaceae > CALUVN01. The sequence goes on from CALUVE010000010.1 coordinate 11,103, forward strand.
TATTTGCTTCCGAATTCTGACATTTTAATCTGATACAACGGCAGCCCCGCCTGCGCCGTAACCGCTTTTACTATATAAGTTTTTCCGCAGCCCGGAGGCCCGTATAACAAAATACCGTTTGGAATATTAATACGATTTTCTCTGTATTCTTTCTGTTTCTCAGCGTCAAAAGAGGCTACTACTGTATTGTAAAGAGTTCTTTTAGCAGTCTCCATACCTTTAACTTCATCAAGAGATTTCGGGTCGTAATCTTTCAAAACTTCCCGTTTCAAGAATGTATCATAAATAACTGTTTTGCTTTTTTCTGAAATATCTATTTTTCTATCTGCTGCGTATTTAACCATCTCAGATTTCAGAGAGTCATAGTTCAAATCCTTATGCAAAAATTTGGCTTTCTTAATAATACTCACTATTGCAGCAGGTGAAAACTGACAGGATATTGCGGCTAAATCCGAAATTTCTTCTTCCTGCATTTCTATATTTTTAGTATGTAATTTTATTAAATTAGCCCTGTCCTCTATAGTCAGCGGTAATACTTCTATATGTTCGTCAAAACGGTTAGGCGAAATTGCGCCTGGTTCTATGGAAAACATTTTGTCAGTTGCTGCCAGCAAAATAATCCCTTTTTGTGAAGAATTTTCTATCAGCTGCATAAGCCTTGTGGTCTTTGTATTATCCCTGTAATTGTCTATTTTAGGGAGGAATGTGTCTATATTGTCTATAAACACCGGTGTTTGTTTTCCTGTTTTGAGGAAATTTTCTTTTGCATTTTCAAGAACTTTTTCAAAATCAGCTATTGATGCAACTTGCAGATACTCCGCATTCATTGCTTTGAACAAAGATTCTACAAGGAAAGTTTTCCCTGACCCGCTGCTTCCGTATATTAAAAAACCGTTAATCGGGATAAACTCCTTGTTCTTAAACGGTTGAATTATCAAGCTATTTAGTTTTTCTTTTGCATTGTCCAAACCTATAACATCATCAAGCAGCTGGTTTTGTCTGATTGGTTTTGCAGCACCGGCAGGGGTCTGAATACTGCCCGGGGCATTCGTTTCTTCAATTTCATCAAAAAATCCGAAAGTATCCTCTGTTTCAGGAATCTCTTCAGCGGCTGAAAGTTCATTCAATTTGTCAGCCGCATCAGGTTCAACAGGAGTCTGCGCAACCGGAAGCTGTCTGCCGCAGAGATTATACAATTTTTGCTTAATCAACTCATCCCGTGCATAATCAAGAGGTTCGGCACCGGAATTATTCTTTGCAGTGATTATCTTTATACGCTCATCTTTCTTTTTGTTCAACAAAAGATTAATCGCCTTTTTGATAAGCGTTTGATTATCATTCATCAAAACAACATGCAGAAAATTATTACCGGTATTTTTGTCCTTGGCTGTTACGTCAAAATCAAGAGAAGAAAGAGCTTTTAGCTGTTTTTTAGTATCGTTATTCAATGATGCTTCAAAAAAGTCGTCCTCAAGCTGACCCATGAATACAATTCTGTTATTGGTTTTAGTATTATTTATATAAAAATAATTGTTATAGTATGCGTTAGAAAACTCATTAATCCCGTTTATTCGCATTTTCTTCCCTTTTAAAATCCTTTTCGTTGGGAAAACTTCTGATAAAATAATTTTGCGCAATTTCTTATATAAAAAGCAAAAGATTTACATTTCTTTACAACCTTATTTAATTTTCAGAATTTATTTTTGCCGGATAAATGCTATAATAAAACAAAATGATAAGTGAAAAAGGAGTAAGATAATGCAGGAAATAAAATGCCCCAAATGCGGGGAAGTCTTTCAGGTTGATGAATCCGGATACGCTGCAATAGTAAAACAGGTAAGGGATAAAGAATTTGAAAAAGAAATCTCCGACAGAGAAGAACGGTTTGAATCCGAGAAAGATGCTGCCGTTAAACTCGCAAAAGCAGAAGCAGAAAAAGAGTTTAACTCTGTCATGAAAGACAAAGAACTGCAAATATCAGCACTCCAGTCAGAAATTGATGCCCAGAATAATGCAAAACTTCTGGCGCTTTCAGAAATTGAAACAAAAAAAGACAAAGAATTAGCTGAAAAAGATAGTGAAATCACCAGACTGAAAGCCCGGCTGGAGGCCTGTGATATGGATAAACAGCTCGCTGTCAGCAACGCTGTTACACAGAAAGACAAAGAACTTGCTGAAAAAGAAACCTGTATAGTAAAACTCACCGCGAAACTGGAAACAGGGGAAAAAGAAAATGAATTAACCGTAAAATCGTTAAAAGACAGCTACGAAACCCAGCTAAAAATGAAAGATGAAGAAGTTGCCCGCCTCAAAGATTTTAAGGCAAAACTTTCCACCAAAATGGTCGGAGAAAGTCTGGAACAACACTGCGAAATAGAATTTAACAAACTCCGCGCAACAGGATTTCAAAACGCATATTTTGAAAAAGATAACGACGCCAAAACAGGCAGCAAAGGGGATTATATCTATAGAGAATCCGACTCTGACGGGGTTGAATTTATCTCCATAATGTTTGAGATGAAAAACGAGATGGATGAAACTGCCACGAAAAAGAAAAACGAAGATTTTCTGAAAGAACTGGATAAAGACAGAAGAGAAAAAAATTGCGAATATGCTGTTCTTGTATCACTTCTTGAGCCGGAAAATGAATTATACAATTCCGGCATAGTAGATGTTTCGCACCGTTTTCCAAAAATGTATGTAATCCGCCCGCAATTTTTCATCCCGATGATTACACTATTGAGAAACGCTGCGCTTAATTCGCTTCAATATAAACAGGAGCTTGCTGTCATAAGAAATCAGAATATTGATATCTCAAATTTTGAAGCAGAAATGAACGAGTTCAAAGAAAAATTTTCAAGAAACTATGAACTTGCAAGCAAAAAGTTCAAAACCGCAATAGAAGAAATTGACAAAACAATAGAGCATCTGCAAAAGACAAAAGAAGCACTGCTCTCTTCCGAAAACAATCTGCGGCTTGCAAATAACAAAGCCGAAGATTTAAGTATCAAACGCCTAACAAAAAATAATCCTACAATGGCTGCTAAATTTGCAGAGCTTGAAACGAAATAATCCTCTCAAATCTATTCGGTAAACAAATCTGTTATCTCAAATTTATTCACGTCAATCAGACCTTTGTCAGTTATTTTGAGTTCGGGAATAACAGACAGCGAAAGAAATGCCATGCTCATAAAAGGATCAGGTATTTTGCATCCGATTTTTCTTGATGCCTCTTCCAATTCTGCAATTTTTGCCATAACCTCTTCTGAAGTTTTATCAGACATCAGACCTGCAATAGGAAGCGGCAAATGAGCGAGTGTTTTGCTGTCCCGGACAATAATTTTTCCGCCCTGAGATTTTACAAGTTCAACAGCCGCATAGTACATATCTTCATCATTAGTTCCGATAACTATCATATTGTGACTGTCGTGGGCAACAGTTGAGGCTATTGCGCCCGATTTCAGACCAAAACCTTTCACAAAACCGAGTCCGATATTTCCGGTTGCCCTGTGGCGTTCGATTACTGCAATTTTTAGGATATCATTTTCTGTATCCGATACGGCAAAACCGTTTTCATTTTTCGGAGTTGCCACTGACATTTTTGTTATAAGCTGTTTTGGAATTACATTTATAACTTTTATTTTAGATTTGTTATCAGGAATTTTTATCTGCAAATCTTCGCGGTATAGGTATTTAATATTGACAGAGCCTCTTAATGCAGGCGGTTTCATCTCCGCCATATCTACAGTAACTTTGCCATTTTTTGCAACCATTTTCCCGTTTTTAAAAACCATAACAGGCTCAAATGTTTTCAAGTCATCAAACACTGCAATATCAGCCTTGTAACCCGGGGCAATAGCTCCGACATTATGAAGATTAAAATACTCGGCTGTATTTATACTTGCCATTTGAACGGCTTTTATCGGGTCAACACCGAGGCGCACAGCTTTTTTAACCATTCTTGAAATATGTTTGATTAAATGTTTCGGGTGTCTGTCATCTGTTACAAACATACATTTTCGGGTATTGTATTTTTTCAAAACAGGTATGAGCGGTTCTAAATCACGTGCGCCGGTTGCTTCACGAACCATTAAATACATTCCGAGGCGTAGTTTTTCAATAGCCTCCTCAGGAGTTGTGCATTCGTGGTCGGAAGAGACGCCTGCCGCAATATAGGCATCAAGGGCTTTCCCGCACAAATTTGGAGCGTGCCCGTCAACCCTTTTTTGTTTTTCAATTCCGAGTTTAACTTTACTCAAAACTCCGGCATCCCCATTTACAACACCGGCAAAATTCATCATCTCGGCAATCCCGAGCACCCACGGGGCATCAATCAATAGCGCCAAATCGTAGCTGTTAAGTTCGACCCCTGAGGTTTCCAAAGCAGTCGCAGGAACGCAGGAGGGAAGCATCATATACACATCCAGCGGGAGATTTTTTGTGGCTTCACGCATAAAACTTATCCCCTGCAATCCCATTACGTTTGAAATTTCATGCGGGTCTGCAATCACAGTTGTTGTACCCGATGCAAGAACAAGTTTAGCAAACTCTGACGGCATAAGCATAGAACTTTCCAGATGTACATGCCCGTCAATAAATGACGGTGTTACATAAGCACCTTTCACGTCTATTTCTTCCTTGCCTTTGTAACCTTTTGCAATACCGGCAATTTTGTCATCAATAATTGCAATATCCGTCTCGTAAATTTCTTCTGACAGGACATTTACAAGTTTTGCATTCTTTATCACCAAATCGGCGGAGTCTTCACCTTTACTGACACGTATAATTCTTTCCATACTGCTCATATATCTGCCTTTCAATAGTATCTATGTTTAAAACATCATACCACGAAATTGCTGGGTTTATACAGCAAATTCCACAAAACATATTAAGACATATCAAGTTTGCCGTCATAACATCCGGCTCTCCAAATTACTTGCCGCCGTAGACAGATTTCGGCTTTTTGATAAATACAAGCATCGGAATCAACAGGAATGTTGCAAACGCATACCATCTGAAAGTATCAATATAAGCCCAAAGATGAGACTGCTGCACAAGCTGTGAATAGATTTGAGTCTGTGCCATATGATACGCAGACAGAGAATCCGTCATTGTAGAAAAAGTTGAAGCCGCCGCCCCCACACGTTCTACAAAAATATTGTTATTTTCATGCAAATGTCCGATAAGCATATTTTGATGCACCTGCGCAAATCTTGAGACCATTGTTGTTCCTATAGAAGTTCCTATAGCGCCTCCGATGTTCTTCACAAGATTTTGGAGCCCTGTAGCATTTGTCATACTTTCGTTTTTAATTGTAGAAAATGAAAGCGGAATCAAAGGAGTGAGAGAAAGGAACAACCCTGAGCCGTAAAGAATATTCGGTATAGCAATGGTGGAAAGATTTATCTGCAGATTAATATTTCCGAAAAATACGCTCCCGAACCCGAGGAGTATCAGACCAATCATAACTATACGTCTGTCGCCTATGTGTTTTGACATAGAAAGATACAATGCAACTCCGATAAAACTACCAATACCTCTTGAACCCATAGATAAACCGCTTAGATAAGCAGTGTACCCCAATAGATTCTGGAGCATAGACGGCAAAAGCGCTGCCGATGACAAAAATACACCCATCAAAATTACCTGTACAAGAGTTCCGAAAAAGTAAGTCTTATCCTTTAACACATTCAAATCAATCAGAGCATCTTTCTTGTTTCTGACCTGAGACACAAAGAACAAAATTGCAAACACAACCGAAATTGCACTCAGCCAGCAAATCCATGCAGCTCCGAACCAATCCGCATCATTACCTTTATCCAGAACAATCTGGAGCGCAATCAGCCATCCGGACAAAAACATCATTCCTTTAAAATCAAATTTAACATTCTTCTGTTTTTTAGCATACGGAGGTTCCTGCAAAAGATTTTTGGCAAGATAAACGCACAGAAATCCAAGAGGCACATTTATCAAATAAATCCACGGCCACGACCAGTTTTCCGTAATCCATCCGCCTAAAACAGGGCCTATCAACGGTGCGAAAATAATCGCTATCCCGAAAATAGCCATTGATTTCGGGCGGTCTTTCTTTTCGAAACTCTCAAGCATAATAGACTGCCCCAGAGGAAGCAGCCCGCCGCCGCCAAGCCCCTGCAAAAACCTCGCAAGAACTATCATTATCATTGATGTAGACACAGCGCACAAGAACGAAGAAAATGTAAAAATTATCAAACAAATCATAAAATAATTTTTACGTCCAAACAATTTTGAAGCAGAATTAACAAGCGGTATAGCAATTCCGCTTGCGATGAGATAACTTGTCAAAACCCAGGTGGATTCATTCAAGCTGACAGACATTGATCCGGCAATATATGTCAGAGCAACGTTTGATATTGTCTCATCCAGAACAAACATAAATATTGCAAGCATAACCGGTGTTACCATTAACCAGGGGTTAATCGTAGGCCGCCACTCTTCGGCTTGTGTAATTTCGGACATCTTCTCTCCCTGTCACTTGTGTAATCTTATATTTTTACTCTAACATAAATAAACTTTTTTTTTACAATTTAAACCTTGTAGAAAAATTCAGCTGAGAATGGGGTGGTTTTACTGATTCAGAGAACATAACATGACTTGCGCCGACATTAAAATTAACCCTGTCATCATTAAAAGGTTTGATACTAAAAACAAATTCACTTTTTTTATTTTTTTCAAGAAAATTTGTTGAATAAATATTTTGGATAGACAAATGGTCATTCAATTTATACTCCGGAGAAAAAGCCAGCGTTCCCTGTCCGCGCTGCTGCCACGAGGCAAAATTTTCATTGTTAAATGAGGTGTCAACGGATAGCTTATTTTTTTGGTATCTGAAGAAAATAGTTTCCGATTGCTTATAATCATCAGGTTTTACTGACGCATCATATTTTAGTCCGTAAGAAAAATCACCGGCAGTCTTTTCTTTTTCAAAAGACATCGCGTGAGGGTCATACGGATTTTTGTTAATATAATCATGAATATTCTGCGCATCAATCTGTCCGGAATTTTGTTCAGCCTCCAAAGCAACCTCATTTTCAACCTGCTCGCGTGCAGTGATATTAGTAACAAGTTTGGTATGTTCCAGCACAACTACATCAACATTTTCAGCCTGTTGTCCATACGCAGGCATAAAAAATGTTAATCCGGCATATATGAGCAAAACTGCTGCGCTCAATATTTTTCTTCCAGCTATTCCCATAATCTTATAATATAAAAAAATTCCAACTTTAGCAAATGTTAAGTATGCGGGCTTATATAGTAAATTTCGCAGGAGACTATACAAAGACTGTCATTGTGAGGGTTTTAACCTGAAGAATCTTTTTTATCAGTACACTTCGCTAACGCTTAGTACTACGTAGTTTTTTAAAAAATTTTAGTGAAATTTGCCAAATAAGTTCCTAAGTATGTTATTAAACTATAAAATGTGTTATCATATAAAATAAAGGATGTAAAAATGAAATCAGTCAAAGAAATCTCAATAGAATCAAAAATTTTAAAAAGATTAGAAAACAATCCTAACTGCCTTAAACTAGTTAACTATCTGTTTGCAGACGAAGAACTGCAGGAAATGCAGGAATATGCAAACAATGTTTCAATCAAAAGGCTGGGATTTAATGACCACGGCCCCGTACACATGAGACAGGTAGTCGGAAACGCAATCAAAATGCTTAATCTGCTGCAGGATGCCGGTGTCAAAACTTCTCTCGAGGAAGAAGAAATCGGCACATTTGAGGACAGTATGTGCGCTGTTATCCTTGCCGGAATAATGCATGATTTAGGAATGATGATAGGCAGACAGGGACACGAAGATATGTCTGCAATGCTTGCACAGCCGATTATAGAACGAGCTTTGATGCACGTATTTCCTGATGACTTACACAAGCGCGTTATTATCAAGTCGCTTGCAACTGAAGCAATCATAGGTCACATGTCTTCAAGAAAAATCCATTCAATTGAGGCCGGTATAATCCTTATTGCTGACGGATGCGATATGACAAAAGGAAGAGCCCGTATTCCGCTTTCTATAAACAAAACTCCGAAAGTCGGAGATATCCATAAATATTCTGCAAACGCTATCAACAGAATTGGAATTCACCACGGAACAAGAAAACCTATCCAAATTGATATAGAAATGTCAGGCGATGTCGGATTTTTCCAGATAGAAGAAGTTCTTCTGACCAAAATCGACTCAAGCCCTGCAAAAAAATACGTTGAACTATACGCAGGTGTCGAAGGTCAGGAACGCAAATGCTACCTGTAATTTATAACTGAATGTACTGAATTGAATCAACATACTTGATAAAATCAGAATAAGGAACAATTACATCTGCATTTTTGCCGTACCAGGGGTTACAAATAGTTATTGTATCGTTTTTGGTATCTATGTTTTTAATAGAGTATGCATGATTTTCGTGCATATCGTATTTCTGACCGAAAGTCCCCCAGTTACCGTCAACGCATTTGAAAGTACATCCTGCCGCAATATTGGCATTCCCGATTTTTGCAAGATATTTAATAAGACTTTCAGCTTTTTTCTGTTTCTTTTGCATATTCAATTTTTGACGACTTTGGTTTGTTTTAGCAGCTTTGATAAAATAGTTATCCGTGCTGTAAATAGCTCTAAAAGGGAGTTTTCCTGTGATAAGAGCGAGATTTTTAGACACAAGACCTCCGGATAAATAGTCATCAAAACCTTTTATAGCTTTAGTATCACCGGGACGCAGCTTATAATTTGTATCCTTTCTGTAGCGTTCAACAGCCAAATCCAGCAGAATAATGTCAGCATCACCGTGGGAATACTTTTTAACCCTTTTGCCGTTCTTTGTAAAAAATTCTTCCTGAGCTTTTTTAACTTCCTGCTGGGTAATCTTATAAGTTCTGGGGTTTGGTTTTGCCCCGTAAAGAGTTACAAAATAGTTATCACCTTTAATTTTTATTGATTTTTTAAGAAGTTTCCGACCTTTTTCTGTATAAGATAGGGCAAAGTTAGAAGCATTCTGATAGCATTCTCCAAGATACGCCTGATTTGACTGACCTATTTTGCCGTCCGGTTTAATAGGATCACCAAGCTCACTCAGCAGAATTTTGTGTACAGGAGTTTCTTTTTGGTATGGTGAATCGTTTTTCAGCATATTTTCCAATTCTTTGTAGGTTGGAATATGATATTTGATTTCATGTCCGTAAGCTGATTTATAGCTGTTTTTCATATCAGCTACAAATTTTTCATATTCTTTTTGTGATACAGTACTGAATTCATCGGCGTCAATAACACCATCATAACTTGTTGCGATACCTTTGGACGGAACAGATTTCTGACTGTCAAATTTTGCAAGTATTGAATATTTTATAAAATCTTCCTGATTAACGGTTTTTGAAAACTGTGTATCAAAGAGCAGTGTCTTATACACAGTGTCAAATGATTCTCTGTTTTTGTAGCAGGACAAATACCCCTGCAAATTCTTAATAAAATCAGTCATCCCTTAATAATCCTTATATTATTTATAAAAATTTTTATAAGGAAAAATTGACTGCACAACAAAAAAAATTAAATTTTATGAAGCCAAAAAACTGACCAAAAGTATAAACAACATCATTAGTACCGAGATGACAGCCGATATCCCGAATAGCACCCAGAAAACGGATATTTTATGTTGTCCGGCAGTTTGAGGTCCGGAATTTTTCTTTTTTTTAGCAGATACTTTGTTTTTAGATTTGCTCTTTTTCTCGGGAGAAGATTTAACTCTTTCGGGTTTTAGTTTAACCTTTGCCTGCTTGTAGCGCTCTGCCAGTGTTTTATTCTTCTGTCCCGTTACAAGAAGTTCTACATCATAATGTTTGTTCAAAATTCTTTTGTCAGCCCCGCGGTTATAAACGCAATAGCTTATAGCAACTTCAAAAGCACGCTGCAGACATTCCAATGCTTCCATGCCGTCTTTTTTCACTGCAGCAGAATGCACTGACTTATTCCCGCTTTTTTTGAGAAAATACAAATCCTCGACAAATTCTTTTTCCTGAACAGTGCCGTTAGATTTGTCTTTCAGAGTTGATAACATGTCATCAAAAGTTTCTTCGGTTGTTCTGAATGCACCGAGAACATTTTTACATACATTCTCGCCAAAACGCCTTGTCTGGGTCATGCACTGCTCAAAATATTCATCCCTGTATAACTTTTCCGCATCAGTGATGATTGAGAATAAATCTTTATCAATATCTTTTAAAAAATCAAAATTAGTCGGCATCAGAAACTCTGCTTTCTTTTACTATTAAATCATAAACCGAATCTTTATGTTCCAAATCCTTATGCAAAGCAGCAAAAGTATCCCGTATCACCTGAAAAATTTTATCGGGTGCCGGAAGTTCTGCGCTATACGGGATACAATACAAATCCATAGGTAAAAAGCCCTCCTTGTTAGGGTAAAGATAACTGCTGTTCACAAGAACTGCACCATGTTTTTGATAAAATTTAATCCGTCTTAAAGTATCCGCTACATTCTCATCAGGCTTTTCTACCTCGAGAAAAATTCCGTAACAATCAGGAAAAAGTTTCTTCAACCCCTCAAGCATACGCCCGCCGAACCCTGAAGACTGAAATTCTTTATAAACAGCAATATAATCAAGCCACAAATACCTTTCAGTCCGGTCGCAAAAAACTATTATATAACCTGCGGTTTGTCCGTCATTCACGGCTAAAATCAGCTTATAGTTTTCTTGCTGCAAAAGCAGATTGAAAGCTTCAAAAGATTTTCGCTCCTCAGGCGGAAACTGACGCTCCATATCTTTATAAATTTCGTTAAAGTCTTTATTTTCAGCTACTTTTAATTCAAGCATAAACTTACTCCCATAAATAAAGATATACTCAATATCACCTGTGTTTGTCAATCATCCGGATGATTTTCACAGAAAATATGCCAACTGGGTAATATCATTTTAACAGAATTGAAGTTACTATACAAAAACAAACCACATTAGAAGAGGAATAGTCGTATGGAAAACAAAAAAATCAGAATTTATGTTGTTGAAGATTATATGCTGACAAGAATAACTTACAGGCATACACTACCTAAAAATAATCCTAATCTGGAAATTATAAAAGATTTTGAAACCGCAGAAGCTTGCATTAACGCAATGCAGCAGGAAAGTGCAGATGTAATCCTGATGGATTTGGGACTGCCGGGAATAAACGGAATAGAAGGCACACACAAAATTCGTCAGATGAATAAAGATGTAAAAATCATTATTCTCACCTCCCATGACAGTGATGATGAAGTGCTGGCGAGCCTTACAGCAGGAGCAAATGCTTACGCGCTGAAAGACATAACACCGGAAAATCTGGCAGCGGTGATTGAATCCGTAAACAAAGGAGCTTTCTGGCTTGACCCGAGAATAGCACGTATCGCTTTGAACCTGTTTCAACGGCTTAAATCTTTGCACGTTGATGATATGTACGGAGAAAAATTTAATCTTACGGCTCGCGAAAATGAAGTTCTCCAGATGATAGTCGATGGCAAAAGCAATACGGAAATCGCAAAACAAATGATTATCAGCCACAATACAGTAAAAGCACATGTCGGAAATATCTTAGAAAAACTTGCCGTCACAGACAGAGTTCAGGCGGCAGTAAAATCCATAAAAATGACCCTGATTCGAAACTAACGGAGATATAAATGTATATAGAACAAAAAGCAGCACAAAAGGTTTTTCTCGCATTAACCTTAATTTTAACAGCAGGAATAATGGCAAACCCTATTAAAATAATAACCCCGATGCAAGGGCTTGTCTTTATATTTTTTATATTTTTCATCCACTCTAATATTGAAAAACGTTTCATAATGAAACAATATGCAATGAAAAGTGATGAACAAAATAAAATCCTTGAATGTATCTACCGCTATTGTCCGGATTCCATAACATTTAAAGATTACAAATTCCGATACCAGCTCGGAAACGATATCTTCTGCAAAAATATAGGAATAAAAGATAAAAAAAAATTAATCAACAAAACCTGCTATGAATTATTTCCGAAAGATATAGCGGATTACATCAGAGCGAAAGATAAAGAAGCAATAGAAACAGGCAATTCAGTAACATACGAAATCAGAATGCCTCAAAATAAAAAAGAATTGATTATACAGGTAACAAACGTTCCTGTCATAAAAGACAGTGATATAGTAGGAGTTCTGACTATAGGACGTGATATAACCAAAAATGAACACCTGAAAAAAACTCTTCATAACAAACACAGGCAGTTGACAACTCTTCTTAACACGCTGCCGATGGTTGCATATTTAAAAAATACAGATTCAGATTACCTGATAGGCAACTTTTCGCCTGAAAGCTCTTATATACAAAAATACCGCCTGCGTCACAGAAAAAAAATTCAATCCGAGGACAAACAGATAATAGATGAAAAAAAACCTTTGTCCTATGAGATACAAATTAAAAGTGATGACGGTTCAATGTTGTGGCACAGGATTTACAAATCCCCGATTTTAGACAAAGACAACAACGTCAGCGGAATAACCGTTTTAATAAAAAATATTGAGGATGAAAAAAATCTTCAAAGCCAGCGCGAAACCTACGTAGCGACCCTGAGCCACGATTTAAAAACGCCGACAATAGCACAAATCAGAGCGCTTGAACTTTTGCTCTCAAAAGATACCGGCGAAATAAATAAAGATCAGGAAGAACTTTTGAAATTGACACTTGATTCATGCAAATATATGTTTGAAATGGTTTCAACACTTTTGAGCACATATAAATACGAAAACGGAGAAATAATTCTTAATTACGATTATTTTGACATGAATGAGCTGATAGAAAACTGTTTGAATGAAATATCCCAATTATCCGGAGAAAAGGGACACACAGTAATTTTCAAACCAAATGCAGCTGAAAACATTTTGAATGCGGACAAAATACAGGTAAAAAGGATAATTATGAATCTCCTCAGCAATTCTTTAACATACGCCTATCCGGATACAGAACTACTTATAACCTCAGAAAAAATCGCCGGCAATCTCAGAGTATGTGTAAAAAACAGAAGTCCTTACATGCCGGAACACGTGCTTGCAACTATCTTTAACAAATATGTAACCCATGCGGAAAAATTTAATAAAGTAGGCGCAGGTCTGGGATTATATTTATCAAAACAAATTGTACAGGCACACGGCGGCAAAATTATCACAAAAAGTTTCAAAGACAACCAATGTATCTTCGGATTTGATATTCCGCTGGAAAAACCCACCGGGAAATTAATAATTCCGGATTACGAGCTAAAACTCCAAGCCTAACGGCATCTTATAATATTACCGTCTTTATCATAAAAAGCGAGTCCGCTGCAGGAAGTAATAGGAGGAGTACGATAAACTTCTTTAACAACGGTCTGCTGCGGTCTAACCTCGTCATAAGATGCGACTCTGTTGCGTTTGCTGGTATATCGGGTGCCGCTGTAGTAAACACCGCCGTATATAGGATAAAATCCGCCTATAGGACGTTTGTATATTCTTGTAGTACCGATTACAGTACGTTTTGGAATATTAACACCAAGCCCAGGCGAGTATACAGGTCTTACGCTGATTGTACCGCCGCGGACAGGCGCTGCTGCTGCCGGCATTATACCGGTTGCCAGAGCTAAAATACACACAAAAATTATCTGAAAAATTTTTTTCATATATTTTCCCTTACCTGACATCATTAAACCCGAAAAACATATTTTTTTGTTATTTATGGGATAAATTGTTACTTATCTTAACCACCCGGGCTATTTTACACACAAATATTACCCAACCGGAATATATGCTTATAAAAAATGATATGCTACGCTTTTTTTATCGTAGAAAAAAGGAGTTTATATGGGAAATTCATTATTAACAGGCAAAAAAAACAGCAAAAAATTCCGCTGCCCGATAGATATGACCGAAAAGAATAATTCTGACACAATTCTTTTCACACAGGTAAAAAATCTGGCAACTGTACTGGATGTCGGATGCGGGGCAGGCAATCTGGGGATTGCTCTGAACAAAATGAAATCCTGCAAAGTTTACGGGATAGATAACAGCATAAGACAAATCGCAGCAGCCAGAAGTTCAGGAGCTTATGAAGAGGTTTTTAATATAAACCTTGACGAAAATTACGGCAAAATGCTTGATGATTATAATGATTTTTTTGACTGCATAATCCTGGGCAACACTCTTCAGCATCTAAAAAATCCGCAGCTACTGCTAGGAAAATTAAAAAAATTATTAAAAGATGACGGATTTATGCTTATATCAGTGCCGAATTTTGCCCATGCCAGCACGAAAGCAGAGCTGCTTAATAATGATTTTAACTATGGTTACGAAAACGTTTTTTTAAACATGCAGCCGTCAAAAATTTTCACCGGCAAAAATCTGCCCTCCTTTCTTTCTGATATAAATTTAAGAATAGAAAATCTGAAATTTACATACAAAAACCTTGCCGGTATAAAGAATACCCGCTCTTACTCAAAACTACCCTGCAGGATTATAAACTACATCTTCAGCAACCCGCACAGTTTTGTCAAAGAATACATAATCAAAACTCAAAAAAGTGATTTAACAACAAATGAAATTTTTGATATAAATAAAGAAATTTTTGACAACAGCCCTGACGAAATTAAAAAATCCTTTTTGTATAAAGAGACTTTCCGCGATGCAAAACGGAAAATAGATTTAATAAAACGACATAATTTTTTAATCTTCCTGAATTCGTGTATAATGAAGAAAAAGCGAATCAGTTAACACGAGGGAAATATGAAACGAATATTAATCACAGGCGGAGCCGGATTTATTGGCAGCCACTTATGCAGAAGACTTGTAGAAGAAAATAATGACGTAATCTGTCTGGACAATTTCTTTACAGGTTCTAAAGATAATATTCGCGAACTTATCGGCTTGAAAAATTTTGAACTTGTACGCCACGATATTACAAAAGAATACTTTGCAGAGGTAGACCAGATATACAACCTTGCCTGTCCTGCAAGTCCGCCTCACTACCAGTACAATCCGATAAAAACAATAAAAACTTCAATCCTCGGAACAATGAATATGCTTGGAGCAGCCAAACGCTGCAAAGCTACTATTCTGCAGGCATCTACATCAGAAATTTACGGAGACCCGAAAGTCCACCCGCAAACAGAATCTTACTGGGGCAACGTTAACCCGATAGGAGTCAGAAGCTGCTATGACGAGGGCAAACGCTGCGCCGAAACCCTGATGATGGATTATCATAGACAAAATAACGTTGACATCAGGATTATCCGTATATTCAATACCTACGGGCCGAATATGGCAAAAAATGACGGACGCGTTGTCTCAAACTTCATACTTCAGGCACTGAAAAATGAAGATATAACCATATACGGAGACGGCACTCAGACAAGGTCTTTCTGCTACGTAGATGACCTTGTAGACGGAATAATAAAAATGATGAATAATCCGCAAAAATTTATCGGCCCCGTAAATCTCGGCAACCCGAGCGAACGTTCAATCCTTGATTTTGCAAAACTTATAATTGAAATGACCGGCTCAAGTTCAAAAATTATTTACAAGCCGCTCCCGCAAGATGACCCTGTACAAAGAAAGCCGGATATCACGCTTGCAGAAAAAGAATTAGGCTGGAAACCGACTACCGATATTACAACCGGACTTCAAAAAACTATTGATTATTTCAAGACAAAAATATAACTCGAGGGTTTAATGACATTCAGATTTGAAAATGAGTATGGAATTTTTTTGAAATTTTTCAACAAAAATATTAAATTGAAAAGTTTCAAAAATTACCTTGCGATATGTGCAATAATCAAAAATGAAGCGCCCTACCTGAAAGAATGGATTGAATACCACAAACTAATCGGGGTAGAAAAATTCTATCTGTATGATAACGAAAGCACAGACAACACAAAACAATTACTGCAGCCGTATATTCAGAGCGGGTTGGTAGAATACAATTTTATTAAAGGTACACAAAAACAAATACCCGTCTATAAAAAATCTGTCAAAAAACATAAATATGACAGTTTTTGGATAGCCTATATTGATGCGGACGAATTTATAGTTCCGCTGAACCCCAAAAACCTCAAAAATTTTCTGCAGAACTATGAACAATATGGCGGGGTCGGAATAAACTGGTGCATATACGGTTCATCAAATCACGACAAAAAACCTGACGGATTAGTTATAAAAAATTTTAAATACAGGGCAAATAATGATTTTCATGACAACAAGCATATAAAAACCATTGCCAACCCGCGCAAAATTAAAAAGTTCAGAAACCCGCACCAGATAATTTGCATTCCGCCGCATAAAATAGTATCACCTGATTTCAAAGTGCTTACCGGATTTTATAATGAAGATATCAATTATGAAAAAATCAGAATAAATCATTACTACACAAAATCCAGAGAAGAATTTTTGATAAAAATAAGCAAAGGAAAAGCTGATTCAAAAGGTGAAAAAAATATAAATCTTTTTTACGCAAATGATAAAAACGATATTTATGATAATATAATGGATGAATATATTGACTTAATGGAGAGAAAGCAATGAAAGTATGTGTAATAGGAACAGGATATGTTGGATTAGTTGCAGGCACCTGTCTTGCAGAAATGGGGAATCAGGTTATCTGCGTTGACAATAACAAAGAAAAACTTGAACAGCTAAAAAAAGGTATAGTTCCTATTTATGAACCTGGATTGGAAGAACTCATAAAGGCAAATGTATCAGAAAACAGACTTTCATTTTCAGATGATATTAAATATGCAGTAGAAAACTCTCTGGTATGTTTTATTGCAGTAGGTACACCACAGGGAGAAGACGGTTCAGCTGATTTACAATACGTATATCAGGTGGCAGAAAATATCGGGAAATCAATCAACGGATATAAAGTTATTGTAGATAAATCAACAGTACCTGTAGGCACTGCTGAAAAAGTAACAGGAATTATCAGTGCGCTCACAAATTCACCTTTTGATGTTGTTTCAAATCCTGAATTTTTAAAACAGGGTGCAGCCGTAGACGATTTTCTACGTCCTGACAGAGTCATTATAGGCTCCAATTCACAGCGCGCAACGGAAATTATGCAGGAACTTTATGCGCCGTTTTTGAGAACAGGAAATCCTGTAATAATTATGGATGTCAAATCTGCTGAGATGACAAAATACGCATCAAATTCTTTTCTTGCTTTGAAAATCTCATACGCAAATGAAATCGCAAATCTCTGTGAAAAAGTCGGCGCCAATGCAGAAATGGTACGTGTTGGAATGAGTTCTGACAGAAGAATAGGCGCTCAATTTTTATTCCCCGGTATAGGATACGGCGGCAGCTGTTTCCCGAAAGATGTTCAGGCGCTCATCAAAACAGCGAAAGAATTTAACTGCGGCTATGATTTATTTGAAGCAACAGATAGAGTGAACAAAAAACAACGTTTACTTTTTGTAGAAAAAATTCTCAACTGGTACAACAATGATATTTCAGGCAAAACTTTCGGTGTCTGGGGTCTGGCATTCAAACCTAAAACCAACGACATGAGAGAAGCTCCGTCTATCACTATCATTAATGAACTTTTAAAACACGGTGCTAAAATTCAAGCTTATGACCCGAAAGCATTTGACCTTGCCAAAACAATCTTTGGAGATAAAATAACATACTCTCAAAATTCTTATGATGCGTTAACTAACGCAGATGCAATGCTTTTATTGACGGAATGGAATGAATTCCGCCGTCCGGATTTTGACAAAATAAAAACTCTCCTCAAAACCCCGCTAATTTTTGACGGTAGAAATCAATATGAATCTTACCGTATGAAACAGCGTGGTTTCAAATATATCTGTATTGGAGAAAAACCTCTACAGTAAAAAATTAATCTTTTCCAAAATTTGTGCGGAATAAAATTTTAACACTCTTCACCAGCTTTTTGAAAAAGCCGATTTTGTTTGTCTCTGCATTAAACTTTGATAAGTCAACTATATCCGGTTTAATATCCTGAGGTGAGCGCTGCATAGCTTCTTGAGACTTTCTTGCAGCTTCATTAATGCTGACAAATCTGTGCGGGGTAACTTTTGATGAAAATCTAATCATTTTAACATGCCTTTCATTTCTTTTTAGTAATAATATGAAAACAGAAAAAATTTTTATTTGCTAGTTTTATTAAGAAAAATTAAATATTATGCATATTATCAAAAATTTCTTTACGCTGAACCCAGATTTCCATCCCGAGTTCTGCACCGACAGACGTTAAAGCTTCCTTAATTTCTTTAAAGGAAAACTTAGATTTTTCGATATTTCCGAGAAGAAACATAACAAAATGACCTTGCATCAAAGTTTGTTTAATATCTTCGATATTAACTTCATATTGAGCCAGAGCAGTTGTAACTCTGGCAACAATACCGACTTTATCAACACCGGATACGGTGACAATTATTTGTTCTGACATAATTCATCGTCCTCATTTTCAAGAGCATCAGCAGTTACCGCAACAGCAGCAGGTTTTAATCTCCAGTCTCTGTTGAGATACAAACAAATATTATGACGCTGGCAGTAATCAATTAAATCTTTCTTAATTTCCGGTGCAAGTACATACAAAGTAATAATATTCGGTACACAAAGTGCAATCATCATTGCATCGGTGATATCAATTACAGACTTAACATTCATAGCAGAACCAACAATAATAAATATACAATAAATCAAATTGAACGCCAGTACGCGTTTTTTACCTTCACCAAACAGGAAAGTCCAGGCTTTCTGTCCGTAATAAGCCCAGGAAATTAAAGTAGAAAGGGCAAACATAACAGCAATTATAGAAAGAATTATCGGGAAGAACGGTATAACTGATTGGAAAGCATTTGATGCAAGCTCAATACCTGAAATTTTACCGACTTCATAATTGTTAAGCACACCGGAGAAAATAATTGCAAAAGAAGTAAACAGACAAAGAACGCCTGTGAGGAAAGTTTCAATCAAAGCAACAAAACCTTGAGAAACAGGTTCTTTTGTTTGCGCGGTAGCATAAACAATAGCAGCAGCCCCTGTACCAGCCTCATTACACTGAACAGAACGTCTCAAGCCGATAATAATAGTACCGAAAACACCTCCGGCCACTGCTGTCGGATTAAATGCTTCTTTAAAAATAAGCGCAAGTGCGTGCGGAATATTAACAAAATTTGCTCCGATTACAATCAAACCTGAGATAATATACATAATACACATAGTTGGTGTCAAAATAGTTGTAACTTTAGCGATACTCTTAATCCCGCCGAGAATAACCAATCCGATAAGAATAGCCGCAAGCAAACCAATAACCCATGTATGCCCGTGGAAAAGACTCTGATCTTTTCCGGTAATAAATACAATCTGGTGAGCAGTCTGATTAATTTGAATCATATTACCGCCTGTAATACCGCCTCCTATACAGAGAATTGCATATATTACAGAGAGCGGCTGTCCGAGCCATCTTAATTTTTTTCTGGTCAAACCGTGAGCGATATAGTGCATCGGCCCGCCGGAAACAGACCCGTCAAGGTTGAATCGTCTGTATTTTACAGCAAGAGTAGCCTCCACAAACTTGATGGACATACCGAGCAGAGCACCTGCAAAAATCCAAAATGCAGCACCCGGGCCGCCGATAGAAATAGAAATTGCAACACCGGCAATACTTCCTATCCCGATAGTACCGGAAAGTGCAGTTGCCAGAGCCTGAAAAGAAGAAACTTCACCGTTGGAGTCATCACCGTGTTTGTGAGCCGGCGCAGCTACCATATCAACAGCATGCTTAAATCCCCAGACGGAAACGCCGCGGTAATAGATAGTAAAAAATATACCGGCAATCAATATCCAGAATATAATCAACGGAACTTCATTCTGACAAATATTAATCGGGTAAAAAATAAATCTTGCAACAGCGTCTGAAACAGGGGCAACATGTTTGTCCATAAAAGCATCAACGCCGGAAGCCATTGCTGACTGAATACTAAAAATCAGTGTCATCAATACAAATAAAAGTTTTTTCATCAAAATTCCTCATTTCCTTTCAGGGGGTTTGCTGTAAAGCGGGTAAACCAACCTTTACTAAGTCTAGCAGAAACATGCGTCGAATGGTTAAAACTTTTGTCAAATGTTTACAAAAACTTAAAGATTTGTTCCAAATATTCCAGCGCGCAAGCCTCTGAAGTGTATTTATTTATAGTATCAAAACTATTGCCGCGCAAAATTTTCAGCTCATCTGAACTCATATTTTTAATACTCAATAAAGTTTGTCTTATATCTTCAGCTGTGGGGTAAACAAGAAATCCGTTTTCACCGTCTTTAATAATCCCGTCTATCCCGTCGCCTTTTGTCCCGACAGTAATACAGCCTGCTGCCATTGCCTCAAGATAAACCATGCCAAAAGTTTCGCCGACACTCGGGAGCACAAAAACATCTGCCTCGCCCATTTTCTCCATAACTTCATCATGAGAAAGAGTACCTGTAAATTTGACAGAGGAATCAATTTTCTGTAGTTCTCTGCGTCCGGCACCATCACCTATCACGGTCAGTTCAAAACCCTCAAGACCTTTCAAGGCATAAATAAGTTTATCAATATTTTTCCGCTTTTTAAAATTAGCACATGTCAAAACTTTCAAAGTTTTACCTAACTTTTTCTCTCTCACCGGTTTGATTAAAGAAGAGTCAATCCCGGACGGTGCGACAAAAGTTTTTTCTCTGAAATGCGGATATATTTTCAAAAGTTTTTCTCTCAATACATAAGACCTGCAGGCTATCAGGGGAGCAAAATACAGTGCCTTTTCCAATCTTGCCCTGAAATAAAAACTGTATTGAGGTTTTGTCAAGACTTCTATATCTGAATTATGAATCCCTGCAACAAACGGGATACCCAGCTTGTCTGCGAACAAAATTCCTGACGGCATATGCGCAATAATCAAATCTGTTTCAATCTCCGGCAGCTTATTTTCAATATTAAACATAAACGGAGTAAAATAATTCACATTAAAAACATTGCCATACTGCCCTGTTTGATAAAACGGCTTTTTGCGTATAAAAGAATTCAAAAGGAAATTTGGCTTAATAACAGAGACTTCATGTCCTGCCGCCTCCCAGCTTTTTACAAAATTATAAAGCGTTCTCGGTGTAGTTCTCTCTTTTTCTGATACAGGATACAAATCAGTTATAAACAAAATTCTCATAAAAAGATTATATCATATATCTTGCATTTGTAATATAAGTTAAACTCTGTTATAATAAATTTAAACTTATTTAGGAATTACAAGAATATGGCAAGCCCGCAAAAAAAATTATCAATTGCTTTCTATTGGCACATGCATCAGCCGGTCTACCAGCTGTCTCCCGAGGGAGACTACGTAATGCCGTGGGTCAGACTGCACTCGGTTAAAGACTATCTTGACATGGCAAATCTTGTCAGAAAATTCCAAAATATTAAACTAAACTTTAATATGTCGCCGGTACTTTTGAACGGATTTGAAAACTACGGAGAAAAGGGGCTTCACGACCTGCATTCACGTTTTACGGTGAGTGATGTGGAAGATTTTTCGACCGATGACAAAAACTATATTCTGAACAACTTTTTTGACGCAAATTATCAGTCAATGATACTGAAATATCCGGAATATAACAGACTTTACCAGAAATATCAGGAATCCGGCGGCGAAGATGTTGAAGTTTTCAATAATCAGGAATATTCTGATTTAATGGCACTTTTCAACCTTGCCTGGATGGATCCTCTCTACAAAAATGAATATCCGGAACTGAAAAAACTTTACAAAAAAGGAAAAAATTACACAAAAGAGGATCGGATTAAAATTATAGAAATCCAGCGCCGGATAATAAGACGGATTGTTCCTGAGTACAAAGAGCTTATTGAACAGGGGAAAATAGAAGTAACGACCAGCCCGTTTTATCACCCTATCCTGCCGATACTGCTGGATATAAAAGACACCGTAAGCGGAGAAAGCGATGACCTGCCGTCTAATTTAAAAACAGAACTGGATGCAAAAATCCAGACTCAGTTTGCGCTGGATAGAATAGAACAGACCTTTGGGAAACGCCCGCGCGGAATCTGGCCGTCAGAGCATTGTGTCAGTGAAAAAGAACTCAATATGTTCAAAGAACTCGGTGTTGAATGGACTATATCTGATGAGGGAATTTTATCTGATTCAATCAATTTTGAATTTGTAAGAGATTTTAAAGGATATCTGGAAGACCCGTATCACCTTTTAAAATCCTACAGATTTAAAACAAAATATTCAAACATAGATATTATATTCCGTGATGCGGTTATCCCTAATTTAATAAGCTTTGAATACCCGAACCACGACTCTGTCGGTGCTGCTAATGATTTGTATGACAGAATAAAAGTTACCCAGAGCAAACTTCTTTCCTCTCCGGACGAAAACCACCTGCTAACAATCGCAATGGACGGAGAAAACTGCTGGGAAAATTACCTTGATGACGGAAATGAATTTTTGACCACGCTGTACAATCTTATAGATAACGACCCGACACTTGAGACAGTCCTTATCAGCGATTACCTTGACAGAGAAAAGCACCCGAAACCTCTCAATAAAATTTGTGCCGGTTCCTGGATAAACAAAACTTTTAAGCTCTGGATAGATGAACCTATAAAAAATCTCGCCTGGACTTATTTGAAACAAGTTCGCGACGATTTTTGCAGATATGTGAGAAAAAATCCGCTCAATCCGAATATAAAACTTGCCCGAAAGGAACTTTTTGTCTGCGAAGGCAGCGACTGGTTCTGGTGGTACGGTGAGCCAAACGACTCCGGACGGGATAACATTTTTGATTACTTATTCAGAGAACACTTAAAAAATATCTATTTGTATCTCGGGATACCGGCGCCTGAATATCTTGATATTCCGCTGTTGTCAGCAATAACAAAACCATCAAGATTTCCCAAGTCGGAATTTACTCCGAAAATTACCGGTGATATTGAGGATAATGCCTGGCTTAACGCAGGATGCATAGATATACCTGACGGGCCTGTACTCAAGCAGACCAAATTTTTTGACAGAATTTGTTACGGCTGCGACAGGGAAAATTTATATCTGAGATTTTATATAAATGAGTACAATTCACATACTCCTATTGCAAAAAAAATGCGGCCGCAAATTTACATCTATGCAAAGAACTTTGATAAAAAAGAGACCCTTTCTCCGGTGAGAGTAATCCACAGACGCGAAACCATCCTGCCTGTTGCAAAAGAAAAATTCCATAATGAAATAAAAATTTCCATTGATAACAACAAACTTGATGCAGTACGTTTTGCGCAGGCAACAAACAACAATCTCTGGATTGCACGCTCTACAAGAAAAATCACCTCTGCCTGCGGAAAAGTTATTGATATGAGCATACCGTTTGATATTCTTAACATTTCCCCCGGTGATACTATTGAATTTATGTTTGCAAATGCTAATTTTGATGCGCTCGACAGCTATATTCCATACGACAGTTTTCTAACACTCAAAAGAAATAACTAAATGTAACATTTCATTTACAAAATAGCCTGTTGTTAAAGTTTTAGAGGAATTGTGCCGTAATAAAAGATATAAAAATAAAAGGATAACTCATGAGCGAATTTTTTGACAACATAATAAAACCTCAAATCTACGAAGGTAAAGCACCGCTGCCCGACAATTATCTCACCGGCGATGGGGCTCAACAAAAAGACGACTCAAAATCCGCTCCTCCAATATTCGGAGACATGGTTGAAGTTAACTTGAAAAAAGGTTCTCTCTTTAGACAATATTAATTTTCCTCAATATAATATATCCTCAATATCTTACATAAAAAACGGAACAGTGAAGTTTCCGTTTTTTTATTACTTGTAAAGTTTTGTAAATTTATCCACCTGAACATTAAAGTTTACACATAACATTGCCGATATAAAGAATATAAGACACTACTTTTACTCAATTTTTCCCCCTACATTATCGGAACCGGCAGGTTCCTTTTTTATTGCATTAATTTACAGACAACAGAAATACATACTATTTTCGGAACACACTCTCGCTCTGCTCCCGTTATCGTCCTCAAATAGTATGTATTTGCTACTGTTTTAAAGCTTAAAATATTCCCGCCATTTTCTACTTGCCGGTAGAGCCGAATCCGCCTGTACCGCGAACAGTTTCCGTCAACTCGGCAACGACTTCTATCTCAGCCTGTTCAACGCGGGCAATTATCATCTGGGCAATCCTTTCCTGCGGCTGAATAGTGTAGGTTTCATTAGAAAGATTTACAACAGGCACACATACTTCACCTCTGTAATCTTCATCAATAGTGCCGACACAATTAATCAGTGTGATACCGTGTTTGATAGAAAGCCCTGAACGAGGACGGATTTGCGCTTCATACCCGTGTTCCAGCTCTATTTTCAAACCGGTAGGGATAAGAGCTCTTTCGAGAGGTTTTAAAGTAACCGGCTCTTCAATTGCCGCGCACAAATCCATTCCTGCGGCGCCATCTGTTTGATACTGCGGAACATTCACGTTATGGGCAAGTCTTTTTATTTTTAGTAAAGTCATAATATACAAAAATCTCCTTATACTATCTAATATAAAGTACAAGGAGAGATTTGTAAAACTGTTAAGCTGTTAATTAATTCTTAAAACTCCTGCCAATCTGTCTATAATTGACGGTTTCTTATTATTATACTTTTCAGCTTGAAAATTTGCTATATCTTCTGCAATAGCAAGTTTTCTTCCTTTTCCGCCATACCTGAAAGCAAGGGGTTCCTCAACCTCATGGATAATCGTTTTAAAAACAGTTTTACCCCAAATAGCTTTTTGACGGGTAAACAACATCTCCTCAAAAGGCTTGCGGCCTGGACACTGGCTGAAGATACTGCCTAGAACTTTCCACTTTTTACCGTCAATATCTACAAAAACACTTGAGCCTGTGACAGTAATATTTGAGGTTTTGTTATCGGATTGCCGCCTGATGAATTCATCACCAAGTTTCGAATTTTCTTTAAAAACTCTTTGAAAAAATTTTTTGCCTCTGGGGGTAAAATTCACAGCCATCCCGAAAGTCGGGGCTGAATTTTGCTGCGGGGTAATCGTATTCATTTTTCTACTTCCTTTACAATTTCAGATTTCTTTAACAACTATATTGTATATCCTAAACAATATTAAATCAATCATGTAAATTTGGAACTTACATAAGTCCCGTAATTTGTACAAAAAAGAAAAACTAGTCTGAAATTATCATTTTTTCGTGTAAGATACTTTCTGTTTCTATAATTTTTTTTGGGGTATAATTTTCTTACTTGGATATTAAAATTAAGAGGAATTTTGAAAACTATGCTAACCGGAAATCAAATCAGACAGTTATATTTAGATTATTTTAAGAATAAACACCAGCATACAATAGTTGAAAGCTCCAGCCTTGTGCCGGATAACCCGACAGTACTTTTGACTACAGCAGGTATGCTCCAATTTTTGCCAATATTTTTAGGCATTGTAAAATCGCCTTACGACCCGCCGCGAGCAGCTTCCTGCCAAAAATGCGCACGTGCCGGCGGTAAAGATTCAGATATCGAAAACGTCGGACGCACCCCGCGCCATCATACATTCTTTGAAATGCTCGGCAACTTTTCTTTCGGCGATTACTATAAAAAAGAAATTATTCCGTGGGCATGGGAATTCGTGACAGAAGTTCTTAAACTCGACAAAGACAGACTCTGGATTACTATTTTTGAAACTGATGACGAAGCATACGAAATCTGGAGAAGTGTCGGCGTCCCTGCAGAACGCATCAAGAGAAAAGGTAAAAAAGATAACTTCTGGGGCCCTCCGGGTGCATCAGGTTCTTGCGGCCCTTGCTCTGAAATCCACTACGACTTAGGAGAACAATACAAATGCAACGACCCGCGCGGCTGCGGAATTGATACCTGCGAATGCGACAGATGGGTCGAAATCTGGAATCTCGTATTCACCGAATTGTATCAGGATGAAGAGGGCAACCAGTCTCCTCTCGACAGTAAAAATGTTGATACAGGAATGGGCTTGGAACGTATCACTATGGTTTGCCAGGGTGTGGCTTCCACTTTTGAAACTGATTTGCTCAAACCTATTCTTGACAAAGTTTCCGAGATGTCAGGAGTACCTTATAAAAAATCAGAAAAAACAGATATTTCGCTCAGAATTATTACAGACCACGCAAGATGCGTCACATTCCTCATCTCTGACGGCGTAATCCCGGGTAATGAGGGAAGAAGTTATGTTTTGAGAATGATTTTGCGCCGTGCATTACGCCACGGAAAAATTCTTGGCATGGATTTGCCGTTCCTCTACAAACTTGTTGATGTCGTTATTGATAACTACGGCGAGGCATATCCTGATTTGGTTAAAAATAGAACCAAAATTATTGACACAATCAAAAAGGAAGAAGAAAGATTTGCCAAAACTCTCGACCGCGGATATAAAATGCTCAATGAATTTATTGACGCTAAAAAAGATATTGACGGCGAAAGTGCATTCAGACTTTATGACACATTCGGTTTTCCGCTGGAACTTACAAAAGAAATCGCGGCAGAAAACGGCTTGAATGTTGATGAAGCCGGCTACAAAACAGCTATGCAGGAACAAAAAGACCGAGCAAAAGCAGCTACTGCAAAAATCTCTGTTACCGGAGATATGAAATATGCCAAACTTGAAGATGAAGTAGGTTCAACTGATTTTGTCGGTTATGAACAAAATGAATGCGATGCTAAAATCCTCGCAACAATTGAGGGTGACGGATACGTTGATATTGTTCTGGACAAAACCCCGTTCTACGCAGAGTGCGGCGGTCAGGTCGGAGACAGCGGAGTTATTGAAAGTGAAAATCTCAAGGCGGAAGTCTTGACGACTTTCAAGGTAAATAAACTCTTTGTCCATCGTTCAAATGTTATCAACGGTGAAATTATCATAGGTGATAAGGTTAAAGCCATGATTGATGTTCCTCGCAGAGAAGAAATACGGCTTCATCACTCCTCTGCACACCTGCTTCAGGCTGCATTGATTAAAGTTCTGGGAGATGAAGTTCATCAGGCAGGCTCTCAGGTTGAACCTGACAGAATGAGATTTGACTTTAGCTTTTCAAGAGCTATGACTCCTGAAGAAATTTTTAAAGTCGAAGATATCATGAACGATTGGATTGCAAAAGGGCTGGAAATCCATACTGACGTTATGGACATTGAACAGGCAAAACTTACCGGAGCAACCGCATTGTTCGGTGAAAAATACGATGACATTGTCAGGGTTGTTTCTATAGGTAAAGGCGTTGATTGCATTTCAAAAGAATTTTGTGCAGGAACTCACGCAAGAAATACACGTGATTTAAGACTTGTAAAAATTGTATCAGAGGGTGCAATTTCTGCAGGAACAAGACGTATTGAACTTGTCGTATCAAAAGCTGCCTTTGCATTCATGAACGCCAAAGTTAAAGAAATGGACAAACTTTCTTTGATGTTCAAAACCCACTACAACGAAACTGTAGAGCGTGTAGAAAAACTTCTTGAAGAAAATCGTGAGCTTACAAAACACATCGAAAAACTTGAAGAAGAAAACACCAGAGCCAAATTCGCAACATTCCTTTCAAAAGCACAGGATATCGCAGGCGGCAAATTGTTTATTACTAAAATAGAAAATCTTAACGGTAATGCAATCAAAGCAGGAATTGAGTTTGGCGCACAAAAACTGGGTGAAAGCATTATAATATTGGCTTCCGAAAAAACAGTTGCTGTAAAAGTTTCAGACAGTTTTGTACAAAAAGGTGTGAATGCCGGAAAAATTGTCGGAGAAATCTCCAGAGCAACAGGAGCAAACGGCGGCGGACGTCCGAATTTTGCTCAAGGCGGTATAAAAGATGCCTCCAAACTTGATGAAATTCTGACAAAAATTGAAAATGATTTGAAAAGTCAAGAAGTCCTATCTGTAGACTAAAGCCCATACAGAAGCCGGCACTACAAGAATGACTGCAATTTTTTATACACATGCTAAAAAGCTTTCGTACTGTACAATACGAAAGCTTTTTATTATAACAATTTCGGGATTGCTATGTTTAAAATTTTAGAATGCTGCAGCTGGTTTCTTTTGAGCTGTTGCACCCGGGATAGCCTGCCAGTTAGCTGCCATAATTTTCTTGAATGATTTCAAAGCAGTGTCTTCAAGTTCGCCGAGTTCTTCAGCTTCCATAATCAATTCTCTTAACGGAAGCAATGCTCTCTGGTCT
Source organism: Candidatus Gastranaerophilales bacterium (assembly GCA_944324135.1). Lineage (GTDB taxonomy): Bacteria > Cyanobacteriota > Vampirovibrionia > Gastranaerophilales > Gastranaerophilaceae > CALUVN01. Next base: position 39,398 of record CALUVE010000010.1, read on the forward strand.
CTCAAGACACCCAATGCAGCAGCTGCACCGGCTCTAACCAGTTCGTTTTCATTGCGGTTTTTCATAACATCAATCAAAGCCGGAACAGCTTTTGTGTCATTTAATTTACCCAATGAAGTAACTGCATAAATTCTTACGTTTACCCATTCGTCATAAAGCATATTGATAACTTTATCAACAGCTTTTTTGTTGCCGATTTCGCCGAGAGCTCTTGTTGCATCGCAGCGAACATTAACTTTTTCGTGATCAAGTGATGCAATCAAAGCATCTGTTGCAACATCACCGATTTCAATCAAAGCATCGGTTGCAGTGATACAAACTTGCGGGTTTTCATCGTTGAGGGCTTCAACAAGCGGTTCAACAACAATTTCGCCGCCCAAACGTCCTAATGCACGGGCTGCGCGAACTCTAACATCGACATTTCTGTCTTCGCGCAAAGATTCAATCAGGTGAGTTGTAGCTTTTGAATCGCCGAGTTCACCGAGTGCACGGGCTGCATATAATCTTACCGAACCGTTTTTATCATGTTTCAATACGTCAATAAGTGGTTCTACTGCCTTGGAATCGCCCATTTCACCAAGAATTCTTGCAGCATTATATCTAACTTTTTCCGAATTGCTTGTGCGTAAATCCATTAATAATTCATCAAAAGTCTTTTTTACTTGCTTTTTCTTGCTGTTAACACTAATTGTCATCTACATTCCTCCGACACTACATTATCATTCTACCTACACTTCTTTATAAAAAATTTTTGGAGAATGATATTGCCTTTTTTACCTACTTTTATTAATTTATGTAAACAATTATTTATTTACCTTTTATTTGTGTTTGTTTTAATTAGGAATTTTATTAAGGGTAACACAAACACTTTATACTATAATAATAACATATTTTTCTAATCTCTGCTTGCATTATATGTATTATTTTTAAAAGCGCTGTGAATGTTTTATTAAATTTATGGTTTATTCAAATATATCAACACGGTTTTTGTAACATATTTTTACAAATACTACTCACCAGAGATAGTAATAACAAACTCCGTACCAACCCCGACTTCGCTATTTACCTTAATTTCCCCGTGATGTTTTTCAATTATTTTTGAACAAATTGCAAGTCCGAGCCCTGTGCCGACCCCTACACCTTTTGTAGTATAGCCGGCTGTAAATATCTTGGGAAGCTCGTTTTCAGGAATTCCTTTGCCGGTATCTTTTATTTTTACGATTAATTTATTATCCTGAAAATCCGTACTGATTGTTATTTTCCCTCTTCCGTCTATTGCCTGGCACGCATTTATCAATATGTTTGTAAAAACCTGATTAAGCATATTCGGGTAGCATTTTATAATAGGGATTTGCCCGTAAAGTTTGACTATATCTATTCTATTCTTGGTTTCGTGGCGTATCAAATTCAGGGTCAAATCAAGTTCCTTGTTTATATCAGCCTCTTGCAATTCTGCTTCATCCAGACGGACGAATTTTTTTAAAGAGACGACAATATTACTTATTCTCTGAATGGCATCGGCATCAATTTCATTGATTTCTTTGAATATATCTGCGATTTCAGGGTCTTGAATCTGCGGAATAAACTTTGCCATTATTCCGTTATTTGATTTTATTGAAGCTACCGGGGTATTGATTTCGTGGGCGACTCCTGCAACAAGCTGACCGAGAGAGGCCATTTTTTCAGAATTTATAAGCTGAATTTGAGTTTCTTTCAATTCTTTTAAAGTTTTTTGGAGTTCTTCTACCGTTCTAATGTTCTTCTGATAAAGCTCTGCTCTTATAATTGCGCTGCCAAGCTGGGAGGATACAGCCTCAAGAATTTCAATTTCATCAGGGATTTCTCTAATCTGTCTGGTCAGCAAAACTATGATGCCTGTAACGTTTTGCATATTATGAACAGGAACAATCACACGCATAACCGGTTGTTTCAGAGGTGGGGCATCAAGATATTCAATCAAACAATTTGCAACCGAAATTTCCCGTGAATCAATAGTTTTCAGGGTATTCACATCAAAATTAACTATCTGATTTTTTGTTGCATTGGAAGTATCTCCGAAAGATTCTTCTATCTTAAAGCCGGCATCAACACTTGAAGCATAATAAGCGCTGTATGCGCCGAACATCATTGACAATTCCGAAAGGGTAGATTGAAGAATTGTGGAGATATCTATTGACTCTCTGATAATGTTGGAAACTTTGTTTATGAGTGCGATACGGATAGCTTGAGACTGCGCATTTTTTTTAATTTTCTGGAGTTCTTCATTCTCAAAATTCAAAGTCTCAAGATTTTTATTCAGGAGATTTAATCTTCTGTTGAGTGTTTCATTTTGAACCTGCTCTGTCACATCGGAAAAAATCATAATCGTATAACGACTTCTTTTGATAGCAGTCAGGTCAAAATATTTTGTCTCTGTAGGAGAAAACTGATAGGATATTCTGGAGAAAAAATCTTCTTTTGAATTAATCGCGTTAAAAATCGGGGTATAGTTTTCTATCCCGTCATTATACAGAGGACAAATTTCAAAATTTGTATTGTGGGAAAATTTTTTGATGTCAGTAAAATTCGGGAAAACTCTCTCGAAAGAATGGTTTTTATAAACGACCTTATATTTGTTATCCGTGACTATTACAGCATCCCTAAACTGATTAAAAAAATCAAACTTTCTCATAACAATATTATATAGGAAACTGATATTTGCAGCAATATAAATGAATGGTGAAGAGTCGTTTACAAAATACTTCCCTCACCCACCTAGCCTCCCCCGCGGAGTGGGGAGGAATGAAAAACTTTGTCAGAGGGGTGAATGTAGTGAAACTCTTTCGGGCGATGTAAAAGCCGACTCTTGAAAGACTTTTAAAGTTCATTGAACATCTGCATAAGGCGATATCTCAGTTTGCGGAAATAATGGTGATGCAAACATTATGTTTGCCCCCCACCTAACCTCCCCCACAGAGTGGGGAGGAATGAAAAACTTTGTCAGAGGGGGTGAATGTTGAGAATCTCTTTCGGGCGATGTAAAAGCCGCATCTTAAAAGATATTTAAAATTCATTAAATATCTTCAAAAAGGCGGTTTTTCAGTCTGCGGAAATAATGTTGATACAAACATCATGTTTGCTATCCGTCATTCTGACCAAAATTATTGTAAAATGCTTGCGGGCAGTTTAAAAACATCTTAAATTTGTATAAATCTTCCTAAAAATTACTTGAACAGCCCTGTTATACCGTTCCAAACCCATTTTGCAGCTTTGGCAATACCGTTTCCGACCCATTTTAAGCCGTTCCAAATTCCGTTACCGAGCCACTTCATACCGTTCCAAATGCCTTTGCCGGCCCATTTAAGCCCATTCCAGATACCCTTGCCGACAACGCCGATTCCCTTAAAAATCGCAGGCATAGCCATCCCAACGCCAAGACCTAAACCAATACCGGCACCAAGTGCCCACGGATTAGGGCCGCAACACCCGAACATTGGGGCCGGAGCACAAATACCACCTATGAGCATAGGCGGTCTATATCCGAATATCGGTCCTATAGGCATCGGAGCAACGGGAACGCAAGGACGGCAGAACCCGCCAAATCCAGGCCCTATATAATTATTGAAACTATTGAATATTCCAACGTAACTCATTCCCCAGGTATCCCCAATTTAATCTCATGTATATAAAGTATATTTACGGCTGATAATTGCCTGCTATAATACAGCATGTTACAAAAAGTTAACAATAATCTTAATGGACAAATCCCTTATAAAACTTGAAACTATGTGGTACAATAAAAAGAGATAAAGGAGAGTTTGAAATGAAAGTTTTGATGATAAACGGCAGCCCAAACCAAAATGGCTGCACTTATACTGCATTAAACGAAATTGAAAAAACACTTAATGAAGAAAATATTGAAACGGAAATAATTCAAATCGGAAACTCTCCGATAAGAGACTGCATCGGATGCGGCGGATGCGGAAAAAACGGCGGACTCTGTGTTTTTAAAGATGATATTGTAAATCAAATCATTGAAAAAGCCAGAAACTCAGACGGATTTGTTTTCGGGACACCTGTATATTACGCACACCCGAGCGGAAGAATATTATCTTTGCTGGATAGGGTATTTTATGCCGGCAAAGCTGACTTTGCCTACAAACCGGCAGCTGCGGTTGCCTCGGCAAGACGAGCAGGCACAACTGCGTCCGTTGATGTTTTGAATAAATACTTTACAATCAACAATATGCCTGTTGTTTCTTCAAACTACTGGAATATGGTTCACGGGAACCGCCCTGAAGAAGTAAGAAAAGATTTTGAGGGATTGCAGATTATGAGAAACCTCGGGAAAAATATGGCTTGGATGCTTAAATGTATAGAGGCAGGAAAAGCTGCAGGCATTACACCGCCGGAAAATGAAAGCAAAATTTGGACTAACTTTATTCGTTAATATGATTCAAAATTATTTAACATATCTGGATTTTATAAACAAAAAGCTTCAAAAATTTTTTGAGGCGCAATCACCTTACATATTTTGCCAAAAAGGATGCGCAAAATGTTGTCAGGATGGTGAATATCCTTTTTCACAGATAGAATTTGATTATATCTTGAAAGGATTCACTGCCCTGCCAAAAGAAACTCGGTATAAAATTCTAAATAATATAGCGGAAATAAAACTTGCCAAAAAAAATTTTACGGGCGACAAATTCCTTTACCGATGTCCGTTTCTTATTGACAATGAATGCGCTGTATACGCGCACCGCGGAATAATCTGCCGTTCTTTCGGACTGATATACACAGTTGAGGGTGAAGAGAAACCCAAAATTCCGTTTTGTGCTTATAAAGGGCTGAATTATTCAAATGTATTTGACACAGAAACAGGTATAATGACTACTGAAAAATATAAAGCTTTAAATATCCCGCAAGAACCGCTTGCTTACAACGTGAGCTATGATTTTTTGACAGGCGAGCATTTTGAAAAAATGTACAATTTTAAATTTGGAGACAAAAAACCTCTCATCGATTGGTTTTAACAGATGAAAGCACTTTTTATTTATACGCTAAACAACAAATACTCAACAGAAATGCCAATCAACAATGACTGGGATATATATTTTGGCATAAGCATGATTTATACAGTCTTAAAAGAACACGGACATGAAGCTGATTTACTTGTATTGACCCACGAAAGCGACATCTCTGTTCTATACAACAAGATAGAGGACTTCAAACCTGATATGATAGGTTTTACCTCGGTTGCATCAGAATATAGTTATGTGAAGTCTCTCGCCGGAAAAGTGAAAGAAAAATACCCATCAATTTATCTTGTGCTGGGCGGGGTTCACGCCACAATATTCCCGAGTGAAAAAATGCTGGAAATTTTTGATGCAATTTGTATAGGAGAAGGAGAATACCCAATCCTGGAATTGCTTGAGCAGCTTGCTAAAAGGGCTACCCCCCCCCCGGAAATTAAGAACTTGTGGGTAAAACAGCCTGATGGCACTATTAAAAAGAATCCCGTACGAGACTGGATAGAAAATCTTGACGAACTGCCTTATATAGATAGAGAAGTCTGGGGCAAGTATATTGATAAAACAAACAAAAATATAACTCCGTCAATAGTAATAGGCCGTGGCTGCCCTTATCTCTGCACATATTGCTGCAACCATGCGTTGAGAAAAGTTGCCAATGGCAAATACACAAGGTACAGAAGCCCACAAAATATTATAGGTGAAATCAAAACCCTCCATAAGTACTACAAAAACTTTGATTCTATCTACTTTGAAGTTGAAACTTTCGGCGCTGATTTAAAATGGAGTCTGGAGTTTTGCGATGCACTGGAGGCTTATAATAATTCAAGAGCCGACAAATTAAAATTCTGCATAAATTTAAGAGTCACGCCGTCACTTCTAAAAAATGCCGACCATCTGCTAAAAAGAATGGCTGATGCAGGATTCAATATGATTAACATAGGACTTGAATCCGGTTCAGAGCGCTTGAGAAAAGATATTCTTCACAGAAACTATTCTAATGAACATATTGCACAAATTATCCGGCTGGCACGCAAATACAATATTGAATCAAATTTATACGTATTAATCGGACTTCCGACAGAAACCGTCGAGGAATATAATATGACGGTTGACTTTATGAAAGAAAATAATTTAACCTCATATTCTCTTTCTATTTTTTACCCGTACCCCGGGACAGATTTGTACGATTTCTGCGTTAAAAACAAATTTATCCCGCACGAATCCGACTCCTTTCAGGAACGTATTAATGCAAGTATAAATTACCCGCAGTTTTCTAAAGCAAAAATCCAAAAAGCTTATTTCTGGTTTTTATTCTACATAAGAAAAGAGAATGAGTCTTTTGACACGCTATACACTATGATGATTAATGTATACCAGTATTTCTACTCATCAAAATACAAAAAGAAATTCATCCCGCTCTTTGTATTTTTAGATGCTTTTTTACCGACAAGACAAATCCGTCCTCATTCCGGAGAAAAATTATTCACCCTGCATTTTCTTTATGAATGTTTCAGAAGATATGTGATAAGATTGGTAAAAAAGATAAACATTTTAAAAAAAATTTGATATAATAAAAATGTGCAAGCCGATATAGCTCAGATGGTAGAGCAGCTCATTCGTAATGAGCAGGTCAAGGGTTCGAGCCCCTTTATCGGCTTTATTTTTTTCAAACTGAATTGTAAAAACAAACCGATAATGCTATAATCAAATATAGAATAGATTGGAGATATGATATCAATGGAAACAAAAATGAACATAGACTGGGCAAATTTAGGATTTGGATATTTAAAAACAGATTACCGTTTTGTATCAAATTACAAAGACGGCAGGTGGGATGACGGAGAACTCACAACTGACGCGACTATCACATTAAATGAAAGCGCCGGAGTTCTGCAATATGCACAGACATGTTTTGAGGGATTGAAAGCCTACAGAACAGCTGACGGACATGTTGTATGTTTCCGCCCTGACCTGAATGCCAAAAGAATGGCAGACTCTTGCCGCAGACTTGAAATGCCTGTTTATCCGGAAGAAAAATTTGTCGAAGCTATAGAAAAAGTTGTTAAGGCAAACCTCGACTATGTTCCGCCGTACGGCACAGGTGCAACTTTGTACCTGAGACCGTATATGTTCGGTTCAAACAACGTAATCGGCGTAAAACCTGCAGAAGAATATCAGTTCAGAATTTTTGCAACACCTGTAGGTCCGTATTTTAAAGGCGGCGCAAAACCTATCACCGTTAGAATTTCTGACTTTGACAGAGCAGCCCCTCACGGTACAGGTCATATCAAAGCCGGCTTGAATTATGCAATGAGCCTCCACGCTATTGTTGACGCTCACAAACAAGGGTTCAATGAAAATATCTATCTTGACCCTGCAACAAGAACAAAAATCGAAGAAACCGGCGGAGCTAATATTATTTTTGTAACTAAAGACAACAAAGTAATAACACCAAAATCAAATACTATTCTCCCGTCAATTACAAGACGTTCATTGATGTATGTTGCAGAGCACTATCTTGGTTTGCAGGCAGAAGAAAGAGAAGTCCGCCTTGATGAAGTGAAAGACTTTAAGGAATGTGCTCTTTGCGGAACTGCCGCAGTTCTTTCACCTGTAGGCAAAATCGTCGACCACGGAAAAGAAATTCTGCTCCCGTCAGGTATGAATGAAATGGGTGAAATAACCAGAAAACTTTATGACACCTTAACCGGAATTCAAATGGGCAGAATAGAAGCTCCGGACGGCTGGATTAAAGTTATCAGTTAGATGTTCTGATGGGTTGAATGTTGAGAACCTCTTACGGGATGATGTAAAAGGCGGTTTTTTAGTCTGCGGGAATAATACTGATGCAAACATCAAGTTTGCCATCCGTCATTCTGAGCGAAGCGAAGAATCTCATAATTTTTTCTAGAATGAGACCGAAATATTATTTTCGGAGCACGCTCCCGCCCTGCTCCCGCGTCTTGCTCGCTCGCGATTAACGGGTCTGCGGACTGCTCCGCCGGCTCATCGCCGCCGTGTGCGTCCTCGCCCTCAGCTCGTTCGCGCTATCGTCCTCAAATAACATTTCTGCCTCTTTATTCAGACAACATCTAATTTATGCCTCGCGCGGGCGAGGGGAGTATTTTAGTTCCTCCCCACTCCGTGGGGGAGGTTAGGTGGGGGGGGGCAAACATCATGTTTGCATCAAACAAATAATCTAACATTTACTTACATTTGGTTTTGCCGTTCCATTCCAAATCAGTACAGTGTAAATAATCAAGATTTTCGTTATACAACGCCCACGCCGTACATCCGTAACCTTTTTCCGTCAAACAATACTGTACAAAATAATCTTCCCCTTGAGTTTCCGGAGCCCCGGCAGGAATTATCTTGTTATCATAAACAAAAAAGTAATGGAAATCGTCCCCGAGTTTGTTCGGCCCCTTGAATCCGTTCAAATCAACATAAATCTGCGCATCGGATTCGCCTGCTTTTGTCATATTAAACATTATAAGAGTCCCGTCAGGAAGTATTGCTTTTGCTCTGTCACCCAATTCATTCCAGTTTGCGTATTCTGTGCCCTTTACTGTCAGGTATGGCTGGTCAGGGAAACACCCTTTATCATGCCCGCAAATTTTAGTGAATCTCATATATTTAGAGAATTTATCAAGCAAAACAAGTTCCCCGCCGGTTTCCACCCCGCGCAAAGCACCCCAGAATTTTGTAGGGCCTTCCTCCATCATAGTGTAATTATATGCAGTTTGAATAGTAGAATATACTTTCTTCAAACGGGTAACCGTCTCTTTTTCTTTATAGCTGGTAATCAATGCCGGCAGAGTCATCGCCGCAACGACGCCAATTATCCCAAGGGTTATTAATACTTCCGCTAAACTGAATCCGTGCTTTTTCATATTTTTTATTATAACATATTTTCTCTAAATCATACAGATTAAAAAAAAGGGACCTATGTAGCAAATTCCACAGATACTATTAAAAGCCTGTCATTCTGAGGGCTTTTGCCCGAAGAATCTTCCTTATTTAGATACTTCGCTATCGCTCAGTATGACGTAATTTTGAAAAATTTTTTGTGAAATTTGCTATATAAGTTTCCAAAAAAGATTCCCCGCTTAAAATATACACAAGCGAAGAATCTTTTTATATATCATTTTATAAAATTTTATGATTCTACATATTCTCTCAAACGTTTGCTTCTGTTCGGGTGGCGTAATTTTCTCAAAGCTTTTGCCTCGATTTGTCTGATACGTTCACGGGTTACACCGAACAATTGTCCAACTTCTTCAAGAGTTCTCTGGCGTCCGTCATCCATACCGAAACGGAGTCTCAATACATCGCGTTCTCTCGGAGAGAGTGTGCAGAGAACTTCTGCCAAATCTTCTCTCAAAAGTTCTGAAGCTACTGTTTTAATAGGTGCATCTGCCTCTTTGTCCTCAATAAAATCACCAAGACGGGAATCTTCTTCTTTTCCGATTGGAGTTTCCAAAGAGAGAGGTTCTTGCGCAATTTTGATAATTTCACGAAGTTTCGGAATAGAAACATTCATTTCAATTGCGAGTTCATCTTCGGTAGGTTTTCTTGAAAGTTCCTGAGCCAGACGGCGGGTAACTTTTTTCAATTTGTTAATTGTTTCTACCATGTGAACAGGAATACGGATTGTTCTTGCCTGATCAGCAATTGCTCTTGTGATTGCCTGTCTAATCCACCAAGTTGCATAAGTTGAGAATTTGAAACCTCTTTCGTGGTCAAATTTTTCAGCAGCACGTATTAAACCGAGGTTCCCTTCCTGTATAAGGTCTAAGAACAACATTCCGCGTCCGACGTATTTTTTAGCGATACTTACTACAAGACGCAAGTTTGCCTGTACAAGTTTTCTTTTAGCAATTGCACCCGGAGTGCCCCCTTGCAATATTTTTCTTGCAAGTTCAATTTCTTCGTTTGCTGACAACAATTTGATTCTTCCGATTTCTCTTAAATACAATCTAACCGGATCATCTACCGCTATTCCTTTTGGAAGTTCAAAATCACTGTCATCATTTTCTTCTTCACTTGAATCATTCATCATATAGATATCATCCAGATTCATTTTTCCGCCCATTTTTTCGGTAACGATATCTTCGATGTTATCAGTACTGATGTCCATATTCATATAATTTACGCCGTCATTTTCAGAGCCTAATGCTCCATCCTCATCAATTTCGTGTAAATCCAGATTATCTTCATCTAAAATACTAACAATTGAGGAGTTGGGTTGTCTTTTTTTAGTCATTCATTTTCTCCGATTTATTTCTGTTATTTATTTTATCTCTTAGCTGCATCTGAAGTTTAAGGGCTTCTATTTCATCATCATTTGCGCTTTTGTACAAATTTCTTAACTGTTCGCGTTCCTTTTCGTGTTGAATTTGATTAATTTTTCGTTTAGTTTCTTCGATTGCTGTTTGCATGTCATGTTCCGAAAGATGGCTGTACATTTCCGATGTTGTTATTAAATCTGTTAAAACCTTTTGGGCTTCCGGCTGTTGAAGAAATTCTGTATATAAATTTTCAATCAATTCTTTTACATTATTTACGCTACATAAAAATTTGTCAATTGTAGATTTTACAATTATTAACGTTTCGTCATCAAGCTGCATTTCTCCAATCATTGTATTTACCTGTTGCAGATTGAAACGATTGTCTGCTACAAAAAAAATGCTCAATAAATTTTTTTGCGCTTTTTCGAGAATTGATGAATTTTTTGTTACAATCTTAACAATATTTTCCTCCGGCCGGCTCGTCGAAATGATTGATTTTTGCACCTCGCGCATAAGCGCATTCTCGTCTATATCAAGGGCATGGGCAGCCATTTTGACATATTCGGCACGTACAATCCCGTTTTTTATTTCCTGTAAAACAGGTATAATTTTCTTAACAAGATTTGTTTTATCAAGTGCGTTTTTAATCTCGTGTTTGCTCTTCAGAATATTATTCATCTGAAAATCAATCAAGAGCGGTGCGTGCTGCATATAGGCTTTGTAGCTTTCAGCGCCGGCGGAGCGGATAAATTCATCCGGATCTTTACCCTCAGGAGGTGAAATTACACGGATTTCGCAGGAATATTTGTCCTCTGAAGATGTTGTATATGCTTCATCAAACTGTTTTATGTCTCCCAGCCCCTCAAAGGCCTCTCTGATAATTTCAGCACCGCGCTCGGTAGCTTTTTGGCCGGCTGAATCCGTATCAAATGAAAGGTAAATTCTTCTTGATTTTGTATATCTTGATAAAAGTTTTACGTGGTCGGAGGTCAGGGCAGTTCCGCAGGCAGCAACACAGTTTTCTATCCCGTGAGCCTGAGCTGATATTACATCAAAGTATCCCTCCATCAAAACTACGCTGTCCTCTTCTTTTATCGCATCTTTTGCAGTATATAATCCGTAAAGCAGCTTGCTTTTGTTATAAATTAAAGAGTCTGAAGAATTCAAATACTTTGGAGACTGTCCCTCTTCAACAGCTCTAGCTCCAAATGCAACATAGTCGCCGAATTCGTTCTGGATAGGAATAATAACACGGTTTCTGAATCTATCTATATATTTGTTGTCGCGGTCTTTCAATATCAGCCCTGCTTTTTCCAGAACTTCATCACTAAATTCACCTTTCAGGGCGTCATAAAGAGTTGTATAAGATTTCGGGGCAATCCCGAGGGTGAATTTTTTTATTATATCTTCATTGATTCCTCGTCCGTTCAGATATTTCAAAACTTTTCCGGTTTCTGTGGAAACATCTTTCAGCAATCTTTTGTGGTAAAATTCTGCGGCTTTCTTGCAGGCTGATGTCATATGTTCTTTCAAATCCTTTGAAGAACCGCTTCTTTTGAAACTCGCAGGCATCTCGAGTCCGTATTTTTCCGCAAGTTCTTTTATCAAGTCCATAAACTCGATATTTTTTGTTTTCATGATAAAAGACAGCGCATCTCCACCCTCGCCGCAGCCAAAACATTTATAAATCCCGAGAGACGGATTTACAGAAAAGGACGGGGTCTTTTCTTTGTGAAAAGGACACAATCCCCAGTAGTGACCGCCGTTTTTCTTTAAAATAACCTGTTCCGATACGACTTCTACTATATCAAGACGGTCTTTTATCTGCGATATAAGTTCTTCCATTGTGTCAGCCATAATAAAATTTTAACATCAAATTTTTTTTAAGCAAAGCATATTACCATAATGGGTAATTGTATATTGCCTTTTTATATATAAAATCTATATATGCTTTGGCAAACTAACAAAAATGAGGAGAATAATGTTCAGCAGCAGTTATTTAATAATAACCCTCTCAAGCTCTCCAAAATTCTTGTTATAGTAGAAGATGACAGGCAGATTTCATATTACAAATGCATCTTGCACAGTTTCAATGTCAGATTTTGCAATATTAATAATATTAACACCGGTGCAAATACACTTTCATTACAGTCTGCAGAGGTATGCATTCTGTGCTGTGACAAAAAACTCAAGAGTTTTTACAAACTTTTAAAATATATTAAAGCGCTCGAATCACAAAAAGTCCAAATTCCGCTGGTTATATTCATTGCTAAAAAACACGACGTAGCTCATATTGAACACGCATACAAACACGGAGCTGATTTATATCTGACAAAACCATTCAACCGGAATATTTTGATAGCTGAAATTCACCACCTTATTGAACGAAAAGCTGATTATCAAAACAGTATGGAGATGAAAGAATCTTTTCTTGCAATGGTCACGCACGACTTAAAAACGCCTGTAAACGCATCTATCCTCGCTTTCAATCTTTTGATGAACAACGAAATCAGCGAAGAATCTGATAGACAGGAGATTATGTCCCAGATATTCAGTTCAGTAAAATATTCAAAACTTATGATAGATAATATCTTAACCCGTGCCAAAATTGAAAACGGCAAATTAGAAATTGTAAAACGCCCCCTCTGTTTTAAAAAACTTGTCAACAACTGCATAAGACAGGTCGAATTTTTATCAAATGACAAACATCAAATGATTAATCTGCATTGTGATATTCCGGAAATACAGGTAATGGCAGATGAGATGGAGTTGTCGAGAGTAATTCTGAATCTTATGAGCAACGCAATAGAATATGCGCCAGCCGGAACAATTATAGACATAAACCTTAATCAAAATGCTTCCGTAACAAGCTTTGCAATCACAAACACCGGCCCGGGTATTAACCTCAAAAATCCCAATGATGTTTTTGACAAATATATTTCCTACGCTAAAAAACACAAAAAGGTAGGAACAGGACTCGGCTTGTTTGTTGCAAAAGAAACCATTCTGGCGCACGGCGGAAGCATTAATGTCACAAGTTCCGCAAATAATTTCACAACCTTTCAATTTTCTATTCCGAATAATTAAATTGACGCTATAAATTTTTAAAACTGCGTCATACTGGGCGTTAGCGAAGTTTCTCAATAAAAAGATTCTTCGGACTTTAGTCCTCAGAATGACGGATTTTTATAGTATTAGTGGTATTTGCTACATAAATCCCTAAAAATTTATATTGACATATTTTTTTATTTTTTATAATCTCAAATTAGATAAAAAAGGAAAAAATATTTTGAATATACGTTCTTTTGAAAAAATGTCAGATATGATGATGGATATGCAAATGATGATGTGCATGTCAGCTTCAGTCTGCCGAATGTAATGAACATTTTTTCAAAATTAACAGATTGAAGCTGACGGTAAACTAACGGGTCAGCTTTTTTTATGCGTGTATTACAGAATTATAAAGGATTTAAAAATTATGATATCGGATTATAATGTTACATTTACTGCAAAAACTCCACGTAAAGTGGGTAAAATTTCAAAGGATTTACTGGATAATCTTCCCCCGAAAAACAGATTTCTGGCAAAAGTGATAGAGATGAAAGAGGGAGATTCAGGGTTGTCGCATTCAAGATTTGCACAGGCAACTGCGACAAACTGGCTGCCAAAAGCGATATTTGCGAGAAGTTTTGCGGATCTGGCAGAGATAAGTTTTCTGGAAATTTTTGAATCTGCGCTGTTTTTCTACCTGCCGTCGCTTATGGGAGAATTTCTATCCAGACGGAAGATTTTTTCAAAATTTTTGCCTGAGAATTTACATAAAAGTATCTCCAAACCTGTCTCCGAAATCGCGGATACACCGGCAGCTAAAAAACTTCTTCCTGTAAAAGCCGGCATTGTATTGAGTTGTGCTGCGATACCTGCAGCCGAATACGGTTTGAGTTTTGCCAAAAATCTTTTCACGCAGAAACTTTTTCATAAAGCCGATTTCAGCAATGTTGTAAATCTTGATAAAACCCAAAAAGAAAACCCTGAAGTGCACGAAAGAGTTGAAAAAAGCGCAATTTCACATCTAAAAAAAGCGGGAATATTTTCAGCAGCAGCATTTGGGGCTAGCCTCGCTCTTGCTTCAGCAGGTCAAAAAAGCAAAACTATTCAAAAAGCGTGTGAAGTTTTCCTCAATCCGGGCGCGAAAATCTATCAACAGTTTGAGAAAAAAGGGGTTAAATCAAAGGGATTTAAGAATTTTCTGGACACTTATATAAATCTTGATTTTGCTCGGAAATCAGACGGTTCTCTGGCGCTTGGAAACGGACAGCTTGCTGTAACAGTGCTCTCTGGTGTCGCAGGATACTTTGACGCCGCAAAAGACAGAGGCAAACTTGAAGTTCAGGAGGTAGCAACAAGAGTTCCTGTAATCGCACTGTATACAATATTCGGAAGCACACTTTTTGATGCAGGATTTAAAAAACTTCTCCACAAAAACGGAAAGTATCCTGAAATTCTCTCCGATAACCTTAAAACCGCTTCCTTAAACGATATTCCGAAAATCGCAAAACAACTTGCAGGAGATGACAAGAACCTTTACAGACAAAAAATAGCAGAACTCTTTAAAGGAAAAGCCGTCATCTCTATGGTGCCGTTCCTGTTCAGTCTTGTCGTTGTAGGCGGATTGCTTGCGCTTATATCAAGAATTTGGACACAATACCGTTATAATCACGGAGTTGGCAACGCAAACTTTTTAGAACAAACTCAAAATGCACAAACCTCTTTTACAGCTCTTAAACCATCAAAAGACAGCCCGTTTAATGTGTTTGTAAAATAGGATAACGTTTATTATTTATCAGGTGTATAGCGCAATAAGTCCTGAGTTGTACAGTTCAGCGTACTGCAAAGCCTGTCTATTGTTTTGAAATCAATACGGGTAGTGTTGTCATGGTATAGATTATACACTGTCGTATAATCCAGCTCTGCAAGCTGCGCAACTTCTTTAATCTTTAATCTTTTCTCTCCGAGTATTGCGGATAATCTGTTTGTTATCATATTTTCAATTTTATAATTTAGGGGCTGGATTGTTGACATATTTGCGGATGTTCTATATAATATTGTGTATATTACAGAATTTTTGTAATATTTTGTAATACTTCCAACAAATAAATTTTTTTATTAAAAGAGGCGTCATTACAACGCCTCTTCCTTTTTGACTGCAAATTTAAGACAGGTAAACGTGCTGACCCGCCTGCAGTCATGTAAAGGAACACATCGCCTTGTTTTGCACGCCCGCACAGTCGCGGGAGAACTGCGACGAATTGTTCCTATTCTGTTATGGTTAGTTTTCGGGGTTCTTTATGTGCAGATTCCTGTTTTGGCACAGTTATACTTAGTATGCCGTTTTTATATTTGGCGGAGGCGCCATCCGGTTTTACCGGGGTATCAAAGGAGATTGTTCTCCTGTATTTGCCGTAGCGGAATTCGCTTGTGTGGAAGCGTTCATTTTTTTCGCCCTCTTGTTTTTCTTCTTTTTCTTCTTCAATTTCGGCCGTTATGGTCATAAAATCGTTGTCTAATTCAATGTCAATATTATCTTTCATAACACCCGGAAGCTGGACTTTTATTTTATAGTTTGCATCGTTTTGTTTAATTTCAACAGCGGGACGCCAGGTTGTTTTTTTCTTTATATTCAACGGATTGGCAAAACTATTTATGAGCAGGGTATCTCTCAAAAAATTATTCAGTTCCTGATGCAGACTGTCAAAATACAAATCAGGTTCTTTGATTATCAAATCGTGTTTCATCGGGTTTAACTCCTTTCGTATTACCAGAATAAAAAATTTTGAGGGAGATTTCATTACCGGTTGGAGTAAAATCCTTTTCCGAAAGATTAAACTTCCGTGCAATAGATTTAAAAGCAGATTTCCGGATAATTTAAAACAAAAGGAGATAAAATTTATGGCAGTAAAAATGTTAGTATTTGATTACAGAGATACTGAAAAATCATATTTTCAAAAACATATTGAAGATATTAACAATTTTGATATAAGTTTTTATAAGGAGAGTTTAAACAGCGATACTGTCAAAAATCTGCCGGTTGAAGAAAAAAATAGTACACAGGTAATAAGTGTTTTTATTAATTCAGTTGTAGATAAAAAAGTCATTTCGGAGTTTAAAAATCTGCGTGTAATTTCAACGCGCTCCACAGGGGTTGACCACATTGACAAAAAAGCCTGTGAACAGCGTAATATTATGCTTGTGAATGTAGAAAATTACGGTTCAACAACGGTTGCGCAGTACGCATTCGGTTTAATTATCGCGATTACAAGAAACATCATTCCTGCAGACCTGTCTATAAGATACAAAAAGTTTTGTGATTACAAATTTATAGGGAGAAACCTCGGATATCTCACCCTCGGAATAATCGGAACAGGTGCTATCGGGGCTAATTTATGTAATTACGCCTCCGCATTCGGAATGGGTATTCTTGCTTATGACCTGAAACCTAAACTGGAACTTATAGAAAAACAGAATATAAAATATGTTGAACTGCAGGAATTGTTAAAAAATTCTGATATTATTTCACTTCACCTCCCTTATACCGGAGACAATTACCACCTGCTCGGGGCAAAAGAATTTGAAATGATGAAAGACGGAGTAAAAATCGTCAATACCTCACGCGGGGAATTAATTGATATTGCCGCACTTTACAATTCTTTGTTGAACGGTAAAGTAAAAGGGGCAGCACTTGATGTACTTGAATGTGAAGATATTTCTTTCAAATGTAAAGAATTATCGGACAATCTCGGGGAAGTTGGCATAACCTGCAGTCAGGAGGCAGAAATTATTCAAAAAATGGGAGAACTCCCGAATGTTATTATAACACCACATATTGCTTATGAGACACAAGATGCCATAGATTATATTCTGAAAATTTCAATAAACGGCATCAAAGATGCACTCTCCGGCAGCAGCCGCTATCGGGTCGTCTGACGTTTCATAACCGTTGCGCACATCATACCAAACGAATAGTATTTTTGTGTGACGTATTTTAGTCCGTGAGACTGAAATTTTTCAACCAGTTCTTGCGGATTAAAATACTCCTGTTTTGATTTGACAAGATAATTATAGGGCACCGTATTATTGTAAAAAATACGCACCAGAAAAGGGACGATTCTGTCAAAAACAAAATCACCTGCAAGGTTTGTTTTGCTGAAATCAAGATGAAGAAAAAGCCCCTCCGGCTTCAAGACCCTGCCAATTTCATCAAGGGCAAGGTCAGAATTCTCTATATTTCTCAAACCAAACCCCATAGTGACAAGGTTAAAAGTTTCATCCTCGAAAGGCAGGTGCGTACAATCTCCCTCAACAAATCTAACCTCCGGCACTTTTTTTGATGCAAGGGCAAGCATATTTTTTGAAAAATCAAGCCCCGTAACGTGTCCGGAATTTTTCAGGAAAAATGCCAAATCACCTGTACCTGTACACAGGTCAAGAATTTCCGCATCATGAGCAAGCACCGGCAAATCTTTTATTGCCTGTTTTTTGCCGTATCTGTGAGTCCCAAAAGAAATTATCCCGTTGATAAAATCGTAACGGTTTGCAATTGAGTTAAACATTTCTTTTATCTTTTCAGGATTTTTATAAGTCATATTTTTTAACCATTTTGCCTTTTTTGTATCTTAACATATAATGAAGAAATGAAAATAGGATTTCTCCCGATAGACAACAGACCTGTGTGTTATACGCTTCCGGTACAAATTGCCAGATTAGACAGGAGCATAGAATTTTTTATACCGGAAAGAAAACTCCTCGGTGACTTAACAATGCAGGCCGATATAAGCGGACTTTTCAAATGGCTGGAAAATCTACCGGAATGTGATGCCATCGTACTTTCGCTTGATACCATTGCCTATGGCGGTCTAATACCGTCAAGACGTTCTCCTGAGACTTTTGAAGAAATTAAAGACAGGATAGAACGCCTGAAAGAAATTTGGGAAACCAAACACGCAAAAATCTATGCTTTTTCAAGCATAATGCGCATTTCAAATAACAACATAAATGAAGAAGAAAAAGAGTATTGGGCAAGATGGGGGAAAAGAATTTTTGACTATTCATATCAGACCCACAAGCTCGGCTGTGAAAGCTGTATTGCAAATATTATCCCCTCAGAAATTCTTGATGATTATATATCAACAAGAAAACGTAATTTTGAGATAAATAAAATTTATCTTGAATGGCAAAAAGAAAGGCTTTTAGACACCCTTGTATTCTCAAAAGATGATTGTGCGGAATACGGGTTCAATGTACAGGAGGCAAAAGCCCTTGAGGCACTCGGCGGATTTACCAAAACCGGAGCTGATGAAATCCCGCTCACTCTTCTTGCAAGAGCTATAAATAAACCTCTAAAAATCGCACCTGTCTTTTCAGCACCTGAAAGCCGGAATTTGATATCAAATTATGAAGATGTGCCGGTAGAAACTTCTGTCAAAGGTCAAATTGAACTTGCAGGATGTTCAGTTGCAGAAGTTGAGGAGGCTGATATTATTCTTTACGTGAATAATTTTGAACACAGACAGGGCGAAATTGTTATGGGAGTAGATACCAAACCATTTGACGGCATCTGGGAAAAACCGGATAAGCCTTATATGATTGCTGATGTCCGATTTGCCAACGGAGCAGATAACGCATTTGTAGAACAGATAATAAAATCAGGACATGACAGGAATTTTTACGGATACTCCGGATGGAATACAACGGCAAACACTCTCGGGAGTCTGATTTGTGCGGGGAAAATACGATTCTGTGCCGAAGATTACAATGAAAATGCGTTCCAAGCGCTTGAAGCTATACGGCTGCTGGATGATTGGGCTTATCAAGCAAACACCCGCCAGATGAGGGATATAGATTTAAAACATGCAATGTATGGTTATGAAGAACGTGTGAATAAATTCCTCGGAACAAATTTTGCACCTGAATATAAATTCCCTTGGAACAGACGATTTGAGGTAGAAGTAACGCTATGAGTCTGATATCAATTATATTTCTTGCTGTAGCTTTAGGTATAGATTGCCTTGTTGTTTCATTTTCACAGGGGTTAATCTTTACATCAAAACGAATAAAAAATTCGCTGGCACTGGCTTTCACAATGGGGATGTTTCAGGGTGTAATGCCTGTTATCGGATATGCCGGCGCTGATGTAATCCACAGATATGTAGAGGCTTACAGCCGCTGCTTGGTTTTCGGCATCTTTTTAATTCTGGGATTAAAATTTATATTAGAAGCTTTTCAGGAAAAAGAAGAAGAAATTTGTTGTATCGGTATAAAATGCCTGCTGGGTATGGGGTTAGCGACCAGTATAGACGCACTTGTCTCTGGTGCAAGTCTTAATTTTACCGGCACGCCGCTTTTGCTGTCTGCTATTATAATAGGTGCGGCATCATTTTTGATGTCATTAACCGGTTTCTGGTTCGGGAATTTTTTCAAAACATTCCCCTCCAAATACCTTGAAATTTCAGGCGGGATGATTTTAATAATTTTGGCTGTGAAAGCTCTTTTTTAAATTTATGGTAAAATATTAAAAGAGTGAGACTTTAAAGGGGAAAATATGTCAATAATTATAATGATACTGCTGTTAAGCATACTTGTCCTTGTCCATGAGGCAGGTCACTTTTTTGCGGCAAAAATGTTTAAGATGAAAGTATCCGCATTTGGTTTTGGTCTGCCTATAGGTCCTACATTGTGGGAAAAACAGGTCGGTGATTTGACGTTGAGAATTCACGCATTTTTGCTTGGCGGCTATGTATCATTTCCGGATGATGAACCGGAAAATAAACTTCCGAAAGATTCCCCTGACAGATTTGCCAATAGACCGGTTTATCAGCGTTTTGTCGTAATTTCAGCCGGGGTGCTAGCCAATGTAATCTGTGCTTTTGTAATCGTCTTACTTACAGCGCTGTTGTGGGGGCAGCTGCCATCCAACACTTATGATATAAAGTTTGAAAAAGTTGTTGAAAAATCAAATATCAGTTTCAGCAATATTGATTTGAGTTATAATGGCGAAAAACTTCTCCCTCTAACAGATTCTCTAACCCGCGACAGCGAAGAATTAACCGAATATTTGTATAGAAAATCAGTTTCTCCGTCTGCGGAAGCTTCCGGAGCACAAAAGGGTGATAAAATAATTAAAATTAACGGCTCGGACGTAACCTCAAGATATGCCCTCCGCCTATATGCTATGTACAGCGCAAAAAATGACGGCAAAATTACGCAGGAGCAGCTTGATTCTGTCTACAAAAGCTTGAAGAGTTATAACCACGCGTACGAACGGGATGAAATTATCCTGAAAGATTCACTGGTAAAACTTCCGCCACAGCAGCGCGAAGAAAAAATTTATCTTGATAATAACGTTCTGAAAGGAGTTGCAATTTATCAGGATGAGCAAATTCAACTGAATGAAAAGCAAAAGAATATCAGAGATTCAATAAAAAATCCGCTCTACTGGATTGCAGACGGAGAAAGTTCTTTGAATGATATAGCTTATGCACTTGCGGATAATGTTCACCCGCTGGATATGACAGTAGAACGCATGGGACAAAGAATTGATTTGAATACCATTTACCCGAATGAGGCTGGCTTAATCGGAATTTCTTACATAGCAGATGAAAGAATGATGCCTGTAAAAGGTTTCTTTTCCGCAATCGGAGTCAGCTACAAATACCTATACAATGAAACAAGCGGAATGCTGGTTACTTTAAAACAGCTGTTCACCGGCAAAATTCCGCTCAAATATCTCCACAGCATTGTTGTAGTGACAAAAATAGGCGGCAATATTATTGATAATCAGGGGATTTTCTACGGGCTATTACTGACAGCAATGATATCAATGAACCTTGCCATATTTAATTTTCTACCGATTCCGGCACTGGATGGCGGACACGCACTGTTCCTTATCTTAGAGAAAATCCTCGGCAAACCGGTTGATGAAAGAGTGATGGAAAGAATCAGTTCTACATTCTTTATGATGTTAATTTTGCTGATGGTATTTATGCTGTGTAATGATTTTTACGTAATCTTTACTCAAAAAATTTAAAGTACTGATACAAACATCATGTCCCCCCACCTAACCTCCCCCACGGAGTGGGGAGGAATTAAAAACTTCGGTAGAGGGGTAAACGTTGGAAACCTCTTACGGGCGATGTAAAGACGACTTTTGAAAGACATTTAAAAGTTTCTTGAACATCTTCAAAAGGCGGCTTTTCAGTTTGCGGAAATAGTACTGATGCAAAACATCATGTTTGCCACTGTCATCCAAATGAGGGATTTATTTAAAGTTTTCAGGCAAAAATGCCGTATATACATGAGGTTAAAACCGTGAGGCATCCTAAATATGTTTAATTCTGTAAACAATCCATTCAGCAGAAAAATAGAATCTTCAACCTCTTCTGATCAAGGCAAAAAAGAACGCCAGCAGGATAAAAAAGAACCTGAGAAAAAATACCTTGAACAGGAAGAACAAGATGAAGTCCGAATCGGCGGACTGCCGCTTTTAACAGAAGATGAGATTAAGTATCTCGTCCACAACTATATCTCAAACCTGAAGTCAGAACACGAAGAAAATACTAAAATCTGTCAGAAATTAGACAAATATCTGGAAAAATTTGATGTCCAAAAATTTATGAAACGAAATCCTAATATTACAAGCTCTGATTTTTATATGATTATGTATAATGAAACAGAAAGTCTTGTGAAATAAAATTTAACATTTAACGGAAATTTTTAAAGTTTTGAGAAAAAAATTCCGTCAAAAAACATGAAACATGTTTTAGAAAGGACGGATATATGGAAATTTCAAATGTAAATTCAAACCCTTTTGTAACATCAGCAAAAGTTGAAGAAGACGACGAAAAAGAAGTAAAAGAAGAACAAACCGGCGAAGCTGCCGTTAAAAATCCGCTTGAAAAAGGCGAAACAGACAAAGCTGAATTTTCAAAATCATCTTCAGCACTTACACAAGACGAAGTTCAAGATACAGTAGAGCGCTATATCAAAGACAAAATTGCCTCTGCACCGCCGGAAGTTGCAGCAAAACTTTCTCAATATCTTGCAACTTTTGATGTAGCAAAATTCATCCGTGACAACGGCAATTTGTCAATTGCTGAACTCTACGCTGTCTTGTACAACAAAACAGCAGATTATGAATAATAATATTCATTAAAAAAACAATTTAAAAAGAAATGTTATAGAAAAAATCCAAACATGGATATAATCAGATAAAATTTTCTATAGCATTTCTTTTTTATGTGAGCAAACAGCACAGAATAAATCCGCTATAGACCAAATCCGTTGACAGCCCCACGTGCTTTTAATATAATTTCCGTATGGCTAAAATAATAAACGTAATAAAGGGAACAAAAGATATACTGCCTCAGGATATAGAGCAGTGGCACATATTAGAGAGCAAAGCTCTGGAAATTTTTTCAAAATACGGATACAAAGAAATCAGAACCCCGATATTTGAGGCAACAGAACTCTTTGCACGCGGTGTCGGCGACACAACTGATATAGTAAACAAAGAAATGTACACTTTTGAAAAAAGTGACCGTTCTCTGACTCTCCGTCCTGAAAATACTGCCGGAGTTGTCCGTTCATATATAGAAAACGGAATGTCACGTCTTCCGTCACCTGTCAAACTCTGGTACAAAGGTCCGATGTTCCGTTATGAGCGTCCGCAAGCCGGCAGACAACGCCAATTTCATCAGGTTGGGGTTGAAATGTTCGGGATTAAAAATGCAACAGCAGATGCCGAAGTCATTCTGCTTGCCGTTAATTACCTGAAATCACTCGGATTGAATAATCTTGAAGTGGAACTGAATTCTCTTGGCTGCCCGAGCTGTCGCGAAGCTTACAAGGCAAAAATTAAAGAAGTTCTAAAACCTGAATTTGACAATCTTTGCGAAGATTGCCAGAACCGTTATGAAAAAAATCCGCTCAGACTTCTGGATTGCAAAGTTGAAAGCTGCAAAGCAATATTCGAAAAACCTGAGATCCAAAAAGTCATCCAATCAGATTTTATCTGTGAAGAATGCTCCGCACACTTTGAAGAATTAAAAACATACCTTGACAAACTCAATGTAAAATATACAGTGAACAAGCTCCTTGTAAGGGGTTTAGACTACTACAACCGTACGGTATTTGAAATTAAATCAAACAACCTCGGTTCACAAAACGCAGTCTGCGGCGGCGGCAGATACGACAGTCTTGTAAGAAACCTTGGCGGCGATGATACTCCTGCTGTCGGCTGGGCAATGGGTATGGAAAGATTAAATTCCTTGCTGCCTGTACCGGAGGCTGAGCTTTTGGACGGATATATTGTTTCAACATCTCCGGCTGATGCCTTTGAACTTGCAGAAGAATTGAGAGCAGAGGGATTTAAAGTAGAATTTGACTTAGCAAATAAAAAATTCACCAAACAACTTGAAAAAGCATCAAAATCAGCAAGATTTGCCCTGATTTTAGGAGAGGACGAAATCAAAGCAGGAAAAGTTTCTGTGAAAGATCTTGCAACAGGCGAGCAATCACTTTATGAAAGACAGCAGCTGCCTAAAATCCTTGCACAGAGCTAATTAAAAAAAGAGACTTAATATACACTACAGATATTAAGAAAAGCCTGTCCATTTTGGGACTTTAGACGTAAGAAAATTTTTCAATAATTAATACTCTTATCTTCCTAACGTCCTGGCGTCTTATCGTCTTTCCAACATCACATTCTTTCCCGCTCCGTGGGGAGCAAACATCATGTTTGCATCAAAACTATTTCCGCAGACTGAAATGCCGCCTTTTGAAGATATTCCAGTAATAAATGCTTTTTACATTATTAATAATCTTTTTGTTTAAAAAATTTTAAGTATTTATGAAATTCTATTCTGATATTATTGATGTATTCTATTGGAAAATATTTATTTAAAATTTGCTCAACTTCATCGTTAAGAAGTTTTTGATTGTTAATAGCAGATGAAATTCCTCCTGTATCAAATACTGATACAATCATAGGTGTATAAACAAAATTTGCACCATTTTGAATAAACCTTAACCATAGCTCTCTGTCGCTTGAAATTTTATAATTTTCATCAAAATTTCCATACTTATCAAACCAAAATTTTTTAACAAAAATTGAAGGTGTTTGGATATTTGACAAAATAAAAAATTCTTTAGTAATTTGCTTAGGATTTTTACTGATAAAATTTTTTTCAGGATTTGTTTTGCTTGAGAAATAGGTACATCCATATAAAATGTCATCATCGAATTTCAATTTTTCAAAAATATCCGATAAAACATGAGTATTATAATAGCAATCACCGGCATTTAGTAAATTTATGTATTCTCCATTTGCAAAGCTTAATCCTTTATTCATTGCATTATAAATGCCATTATCTTTTTCAGAAACAAAAACATCTATTCTGTCTTTGAATTTATGAAAAATATCAATGATTTCTTTATTTGAGCCGCCATCTATAACAATCCACTGAAAATCGTGCCAGGATTGGTTAACAATACTCTCGCAAGTTTTTATAGCATCTGGTTCGTTGTAGCAAATTGTAATAATAGATAATTTTCGCGGCATTTTATTCTACCTGTATTTATAAGAATTTATATTTATAATACTGAACAAAACTATCAAAATAGTGTTTTGGATGATTACAAATCAAATCAAAAATTTCATAATTTTTAAGTTTATTTGCAATATTTTTATCAAGCTTATTATAAGAATCCAACAATCTCAGTTTGACCTGAGTATA
Organism: Candidatus Gastranaerophilales bacterium; assembly: GCA_944324135.1. Lineage (GTDB taxonomy): Bacteria > Cyanobacteriota > Vampirovibrionia > Gastranaerophilales > Gastranaerophilaceae > CALUVN01. The sequence goes on from CALUVE010000010.1 coordinate 64,490, forward strand.
AAATTTTTCTCTGAGAGGTTCAGGACACAGATTATAATAATATAGATAATTTTCATATTCAAATCTAAACAGATTATATTTTAGAGATTCATACAATCCTAAATTTTTAATTTTATTATAAATCAGATTTATAATTTCAAAAATATGAAAAACTCTTTCCGACTTTTCGGTTGAAGCAGAGCCTAAATTTCGTAAATCTCTATATTGATAAAAAATTTCATCAGTGACAAGTATTGCTTTAGCTTGAAGTATTGAAATTATGTAATAATAAAAATCCTCATATTTCAAAAAATTTGGGAAATAAATTTGATTTTGAATGATAAATTCTTTTCTAAATATTTTATTCCAAACTCCGACATTATGCATCATAAAGTCTTCGCAATCTTTATAAGTATGGATAGAAAGGTTATTTGTATGATTTTTCCATTCTGAGATTGAAAATATTTTATTTTGAGAAGTATTTTTTTGCTCTTGACGATAGAAAGAGGCATTAAACATAAACATATCAATAGGGACAGTACAAGCATTTATGTATTCAACAAAAGTTTCATATAAACCATTCATAATAAAATCATCAGCATCAACATAAGAAATATAATCGCCGCTAGAAAATTCAACACCTTGATTTCTAGCCACACTTGCTCCAAAGTTTTGTTGTTGCAGCAGAGTAATTCTAGAGTCTGATTTTGCAAAACTTGCAAGGATATTGAAACTGTTATCGCTAGATCCGTCATCAATGCATATAATTTGCAAATTTTTGTAAGATTGTTCAATAATGGATGTTAAACATTGCTCCAGATATTTTCCTGCATTATATACAGGTATAATTACGGATATAAGCGGTTCCTGCATAATTTTTGCCTCTGCTATATGATACCAGAGTTACTTACAATACACAATTTGTAAACCTACATTAACATATTTAAAACCTTGCGATAATCATTAAGAAATATGAACAGCCGACTAAATCTTTAAAACAATAACTATAAAAGAATTTACACACATATAAAAGATAAAAATTCTTAAAACACTTATAAGATTACAAAAACATTATATGATATGGAATATATACAACAGATATTAAATATTTAGAAATGTTAATATTACCCTCTTAAAAATTAAAGAAAAAACGAGAAACTACCGATATAGAAAATATTGATATGTAAATAATATGAGGATGGTGAAGTATGAAAATAGATAACAAATGTTCGGATCTCAATTATGAATTGAAGGCTCCGCGAAGAAATCATACTTTGAGGCCGCTTATTGTAGCATCAATGGTAGCTTTAAGTATAACTGGGGCATATGCGGCGGAAGATTTAGCACCAGTAACATTGGCTGATGATGATACAAAAGGCACGCTGGATAATTTAAACGGTCAAGAGATTCCGAATACAAATCCGGTAGAAAATTATAACACCTCAAGTGCATACACTCTGACAGAAGTTCCGGCAGGGGCTGACGGGGCTGCGCCAACTGGTGACAATATAATAACCAAGTTTGAATACAACGCTTCTGACGGCAGTTTTACACCAAAGTATTATCAGCTCAATTTGAAACAAACAACTTACGGCGAGGGCAATGAAAGCTACACCGTTACGCTTAAAAATTCTCCGGTCAAAGATGTAATAATCAATGTGCGCTATGATAACACTAATAATTCAGAACGTATAACAGTCACCGGAGGCACTGATTACGGCGATATCACAAGTAACTTTATTGGCAATTCTTCCAGCGATTCTGGCGGGGCGATTTATAATCATTACAGCACCCTCGGAGACATCACTGGTGATTTTATTGGTAATTCTGCCGACGACGGTGGTGGGGCGATTTATAATGACAATAGCACCGTAGGCGACATCACCGGTGACTTTATCGGAAATTATACTTCATCAAATTTTGGAGGGGCTATTGTCAATGCTAACAGTTCCATTCGTAATATCACAGGGGATTTCATTGGTAACTATTCTACCTCTTATGGCGGTGCTATTGCTAATGATCATAGTATTATTTCTATCACAGGTAATTTTATTAATAACCATACATCAGGTAATGGTGGTGCTATTGCAAATTTTGGGCCATATGGAGGGCAGGGCAATATCGGAGATATCATTGGCGACTTTTTAAATAACTATGTGGAATCAACATCTTCTGATGTTTTCGGAGGGGCTGTTTACAATCCACAAGGCAGTAGTATTTCTTCTATCATGGGTGATTTTATTGGCAATCACGCTTCTTCGGCTAATGGTATTGCAGGAGGCGGCGCTATTTATAATAATCGCAGCACCATCGATGACATCACAGGGGACTTTATTGGCAATTACGCTTCTTCTGCTAATGGTAGAGCAGGAGGTGGTGCTATTTATAATGTTTATGGAAGCACAATCGGTGACATCACAGGCGATTTCATTGGCAACTATACTATTTCTGGTTATGATAATTATAATGATAATTATTGGACTGGAGGCGGGGCGATTTATAATGAATCTGGAAGCACAATCGGTGACATCACTGGTAATTTTATCGGGAATTATACTTCATCAAATTTTGGAGGGGCTATTGTCAATGCTAACGGTACCATAGGTAATATCACAGGGGATTTCATTGGTAACTATTCTACCTCTTATGGCGGTGCTATTGCTAATGATCATAGTATTATTTCTATCACAGGTAATTTTATTAATAACCATACATCAGGTAATGGTGGTGCTATTGCAAATTTTGGGCCATATGGAGGGCAGGGCAATATCGGAGATATCATTGGCGACTTTTTAAATAACTATGTGGAATCAACATCTTCTGATGTTTTCGGAGGGGCTGTTTACAATCCACAAGGCAGTAGTATTTCTTCTATTACGGGTGATTTTATTGACAACCATGCTTCTTCTGCTAATGGTAAAGCAGGAGGCGGCGCTATTTACAACTGGCAAGGTGGTAATATAGGTAATATTACAGGAGATTTCGTTCGTAACTATGCTGAGGGAGTGCTTTCTACTCAAGGCG
>CALUVE010000011.1 GCA_944324135.1 Candidatus Gastranaerophilales bacterium
GGAAATCAAGAGAGTCCATTGAAGGAAGTTTTAAATCAAGATAAGAAATTTTTTAATTTATTTGTAGATTTTAAAGGGTATGTTGACTTCTTTTATTTAAAAGATTTAGTATTTGAGGATTATAAATCTGTAAAAATATTCTTTGGACATTCAGATTTCAAAAATGTAGCTTACCCAAGAACTTCACAGGAATGGAATCTTTGGGCACAAAAAGCACAAGAATTTATTCAGAAAAGGAATGCTAGAATAGATAATGAAACATTTTAGAACATTAGTTTGTAATATCCTTTTTCTCGGGAAAACGAAAATCTAACAAATATCCAATTAGGCTGAAATATACACTACAAAAGCGTTTACAAAAGGACTCTTTTTATTTGCCAAAAGAGAATTTGCGATTCCTTAACTCAAAATTCTCTAAATTCTCTCTTTCTAAATTCTCTTAATTTCACTAAATTACGTACTGCGCGCGTATTTGCACTATATAAAATAGCGCTAACCCTTGCTATGATTGGTAAAATTGGAGACGGCGGGAGTCGAACCCGCGTCCAAAATGGATCTAAACAAACCTCTACGTGTGTAGATACTATTTCGCTCAACTGATTCAGGTAAGTATCACCACCCTTAAATCAGCCCTAGGTTTTATTTTAGGGAAACTCTAAACCCCCGACGGTTATCTTGATGCCGCTACCGTCATCGCGGCACTGCGGCTTGCATAATGGACCCATAGCACCGGCAAGCTGGGCGCTATAAGTAGCTAGTCAGAGACTAAGCAGCCAAAGCATATGCTCTTGGGCTGAAGTCTGCTTTAATTACATTGTTAGCATTTAATTTAGTTTGCTCGTTGATATCCGAGAACAGCGCTCGGACACGCAGCTTGTTTCAATCGTGCATCCTGTCAAATCCAAAACGTCCCCGTATTTTCTTTTCAATGTCCTGTATTTTCTATTATAACCTGTTTTATACTTATTTTCAACTGATAGCAAAAAATATTTTTACTTGTTTTACTACTTATATGAAAATTCAAAGAACCGAAAATCAACAATATTTTACTTCTTGCTTAAATCCTATCAAACCTTTTCAGGTAGAGACTAATTTGGGGAAACTTAATTTCTCGGAAGTGAAACGCTCTCAACTTAAAGATGCAAATCTTCTGGACGAAATTGCCGATTTTTTCTGTACAAACTTCGCATCTTTTACTAACGACCCTTATTGGCTCGCTTATAGAAATCCTAGGAATAAAAATTATTTGCGTAAAGGTTACGTCGATTATATGCGGCCAAAAATTAAATATGATGACGGCAACTTAACAATGCTCACAGGTCGCGATGAAAATGGAGTGCTGCGCGCAGGATGTCTTTCTTATAGTTTTGATCAGGTGCCGCACGCTTGCTATACAACGTGTTATATAGATTCTATTGCCGTGGATAAAAAGTTCCGCGGGTTCGGGCTCGGAAAAACTATGCTGGAGAAAACTATTGATATTAATAAAAATACGTTTACTGATGTTTTTCTTAAAGGTGAAAAGAAAGCTGCAGGGTTTTATGAAAAAATGGGGTTTGAGAAAATGACTCCGGAAAACCCAAAACAGCGATTTACGGTTAATGTTATTGCGGAACACGGCGATGGTGACGGCTATCCGGATTATGTGCATTTCTTTACAAAGCATATCCAGCCGGACAAACCTCTATGGTATGAAGTGATTAATAAACTTTTGTTCCGGCATTAGGAATGTATTTGGAATGTGCATTTGGTACAGTGAGCTTTAGGATGCAATACAAGGTTATCCTCTAAATCATACATTTTTGCTATCCTTGTGACTAAAGGTGCTCCGCATCTGGGGCATTTTAATCCGCCGGCGCCGTTTAAAATTAATTCTTTCAGACTTTCTATTATCTCAAGCGACACTGAGTTATTTGAAAAATCTTTTTCCAGTTTTTTAATCTCTTCCGGTGCGCACCTCAAACCTTTTGCCAGACTCTGCCGGATTGTTACAGGCAAAAATAGTTCCTTGCCTGATTCTATATCTTCAATCAGGCTTAACTCAATATTGCATTTTTCTGCAAGACCCCGCGGAGAAAGCCCGAGACGGTCTCTTTTTTGTTGTACAAATTGTGCTAATGTTTTCATAGTTATTATTATATACCAAAAGCTCTCTTTTTATAAAGAGAGCTTTTAGTGTGTTTGAAGAATATATTTTTAGTGTGTGTGATTAATCTTGTTCATCTTCAGGTTTTTCGCCTAATTTAACAGCGATATCAGACCATCTCCACATCAATTCTTCACCAGGCATGTGACCGTAAGGTTCAAAGAAGAATACTGATTTAGGTTCGTCACCAGGTCTGATAGAACCTTTATCAATGTCTTGTCCGCCTGTGATGTCTCTGCGGAGAAGCATTCCTGTTCCTTTTGTCAATGTGGTTTCTTTGTCAAGTCTGTAGCCGTCAGCTGTTTCCGGTTTTTGAGAAGCACTTCCGCGCGGTACTTTGTGTTCTAAGTACAAGCCGCCGTTTTGTGATTTAGATATGCTTAACTCACCGTATGTCATATTTTTGCCAGGAACGATAGCTTCTTCTTCGTCATCCCAGCCGTAAGTTGTTCTGTCGTATACCGGTGTTCTTTCAGAAGATTTTTTACCTTTCAGGTCGTAAACATTCAAAGCGTTGTTCCATTCATCTTTGCCTATTATACGGGTGATAATATCACCGTTGCCTTCCGGAGTGATGCCTACTTCTTCCATCATATCTTTCATGATGTCAAATACTTCTGAATCGTATTTTCGTCTGATATAAACAGTGTCGCCCGGAATAATTACAGGATACGGAATAGTATCGTGTTTTACGATAGTATCTGTTTTTGGAATATAAACAGTATCAACTTTCGGTACGAATACAGTATCTACTTTTGGAATGTAGATAGTATCGTTTTGACCCGGCAGATAGAGAGTATCTGTTTTGTTTATATAGAGTGTATCAGTTTTCGGGATATAGAGAGTATCTGTTTTTCCCGGAACTTCTACGAATGTGGTGTCGTGAATAATTTTGTCCATCCAAACTGTATCAGGTTTTTGCCAGATTGGGATGAATAATGTGTCTTTCGGGTTGTAAATAGTTAATTCATCTCTGATATCAATATCAATATTATCATCGCAGCTTGTCATCATAGACCCTGCAATAGGTGTCATCAATACAGCAAGAGCCATAGCTTTTGTAGCTTTTGAAAATGCATTGTTTGATACTTTGTTTTGCGGGGTATTATTTCTTACTTCGATAGGGTTTGTTTGATTTTCAACAGGTTTCTTTTTGTTGTTATTTTTATTAGAACGGAAACCTTGAAAACTTACATTGCTTATAGCATTAATTGGCATGTTACGTAACCTCCTTAACTGGTTAATAGTGTGTTTTATGATTATACTAAAAAGAAACATAATTTTCTTTGCTAGTAATATTAAAAAAAAATAGTTGTTTCTTTGAAAAGTATTGATATTAGCGGGTTTCGAGAAAAAATTTTACATTTACAAAACGTTACAATAGACTTTTAGGAAGATTCTGTTGATGAAATTATATTTTTGATGCTTTGTAAATGAGATTCTTCACCCTTAAAAAGCTGTCGGGTTCAGAATGACAGCTTGGTCCGTCATTCTGAGCAAAGCGAAGAATCTCCTAGTTTGAATAAATAGGCAGAGGAATGATATTTTGTCACCCTGAATTTATTTCAGGGTCTGAGCTTGTTAAATTCTATGCAAAAGTTCTTTACCATGTTCATTTCTTTCTCTTTTATTGCGAGTAAAAGAGCAAACGAAACGTTTGCATCAACAGGTATAAAGAAAATAGCATAACTTATAGTAAACTGCACAATTAAGAAACGAAACCAAAGAAAGAGAAAAACGCGACCAAATGAAACGAGTAATCAGAAACTACGTTTCTGAAATTTCCTTGTTCTGATGCAAACATCATGTTTGCCCAAACCCCTCACCTGAATTTCTAGAACTCGCATCCGCTCGTTAAGAAATTCTCCCTCTCCCGCAAGGGGCGAGGGTTGTTTTTTTCTCCCCTCTACCTTTGGGAGAGGGGTAGGGGGTGAGGGTTGAGAACCTCTTACAGGCGACGTAAAAGCCGCCTTTTGAAAGACATTTAAAGTTCATTGAACATCTTCAAAAGGCGGTTTTTCAGTTTGTGGAAATAGTGTTGATGCAAACATTATGTTTGCTAGGCAGCGAGTTTTTCGCGAACCAATCGTTCAACTTCGTTCAGTATATCAGGGTTTTCTGATAAAAATTCTTTTGCCTTGTCTCTTCCCTGACCTAGTTTTTCATCGTTAAAGCTGAACCATGCGCCGGCTTTCTTCACAATGTCAAGGTTAACCGCAACATCTAAAATATTGCCGATTTTGCAGATACCTTTGCCAAAAATAATATCAAATTCAGCAGTTCTGAACGGAGGTGCAACTTTGTTTTTAACAACTCTTACTCTGACATGGTTGCCGACATCGCCGTCATCCCCTTTAACGCTTTCTGTACGTTTAATTTCCATTCTGACAGATGCGTAGTATTTCAGAGCGTTACCACCGGTTGTTGTTTCAGGATTTCCGTACATAACACCGATTTTCATTCTTAACTGGTTGATGAAAATTACGGTTGTGTTAGTTTTTCCTATGACACCTGTGAGTTTTCTTAGAGCTTTGGACATCAAACGAGCCTGCAGACCCATTTGCTGATCTTCCATAGACCCCTCAATTTCAGCTTTCGGAACGAGTGCCGCAACAGAGTCAACTACAACGACATCAACAGCGCCGGAACGTACAAGTTCTTCTGTAATATCAAGTGCCTGTTCACCGGTATCCGGTTGTGAAATTAAAAGGTCATCAACTTTAACACCGAGGTTTCTTGCATATTCAGGGTCAAGCGCGTGTTCGGCATCAACGTAGGCAGCAATGCCGCCGCGTTTTTGACATTCAGCTACAATGTGCTGTGCAAGAGTTGTTTTACCGGAACTTTCAGGCCCGTAAATCTCTATAATACGACCGCGCGGAACTCCGCCAATACCAAGTGCTACGTCAAGCGCCAGTGCACCTGTCGGTATAGCATCAACATTTACGGTTGCTTTATCGCCCAGTTTCATAATTGAGCCTTTGCCGTAATCTTTTTCTATTTTTTCTATTGCTAATTTAAGCGCCTTGCTTCTTTCATCGGTTGTTTCTGCTGCTAGCGGTGCTTCTTTGTCTTTTACTGCCATTACTAAAATCCCTTTTCAACTAATAATTTGTATAATATATTAATCCCAGCTGTGGCGTTCTTTTTTTCTGTATAAGCCTAACCCTACCGGTTTGTATGCGCTGAGGTCGTTTTTCAACTGGTAAATTTCTTTGTTCAATGTAATGATTTTTTGTCTGAGGGTTTCATTGTCTGTCTTGCAGCGGATTAATTCAACCACTACTTCATCCATACCCTCTAATTTTTCATCTATCACACGGGAAATTGTTTCATTCAGGTTCTTTTCCATATCCTGAAGAGAATTAAGAATACTTCTGACGGCAGAAACCTGTTTTGCTTCTGCTATGGGGTTTGTTACAACATTTTTTTGAGCTTGCACTTTGCGTAAGTTTTTAACTTCTTCATAAGAAAAATAAGTTTGTCCTTTAGTGTTCTTTCTCGGCAATATGGATGCGCGTTTGCAAAGTTCAACAATCTCTTTGTTATCAGCATTCAGAATGTTTCTGACTTCCTGCGGTGATAACGTTTTCTCCCTTAACTCTTGTTTTAACATGTTTTATCCCTCAAACTTTTCCCATTAATATTCTAGTATTTCTATGCAAAAAAAACAAATAATTTTACAATCTTGTAACAACACTTAATATATTACTCCTGCGTCTAAATCGGGGGAATTGTTCGTAACATTTCTTAACATGAATTTTAAAAAAGGCAATTCTCAAATTCAAAAATTTTTTATTAAAGTATCACGGGGAAAATTTAAAATTTTTCTAAATTTATTGGGGAAACAATTGAGGATAAAAGGAGATTATTATGGCACTTGAAGGAGTTAAATCATCAACAGCAGCAACAACAACACAAACAGGGGAACCGGTTAGATTTTCGTTCCAGAAAGAAACACCTGCACAACAATTACAGAAATTGCTTGCAGAACAGAAAAAGAAATACGATGCAATGACACCGGAAGAAAAAGCAAAATATGACAAAGCAGGTGAAGAAGCACTTGCTCAATCAATCAAAGAATCACGTGAAGCTACAGAAAAGAAAGGATTTATCGGACGTATTGTAGACGGATTCAAAAAAGATTATAAAGATGTAGACAGCGTGGGCGATTTCCTAAAAGCAACAGTAGCCAGAGCAAATCGTACAGGCGCAACAGCAATTCTCGGCGCAGGTTTAGCTCTTATTGGCGGCGGTGCGGCACTTAAAGCAATGAAAGGTGCAAAAGCTCTCAGCGGTCTTGCAACCGGTGCAAAAACTATCGGTAAAGTATCATCAGCTACAAAAGCACTCGGTACTGCAGCAATTCTTCCTGCAGCAGCAGCTTTGACAAGTTGTGAAAAAGACAGTTTTCTTGATGACAACTATGATATATACACAGAAGATAAACTTCCTGTACAACCGCGCGAAATCATAAACACAGTCGAAGTTCCTGTTATAAAACGCGATACTTTATGGCAAGAGCGTGTTGATACACTTGAAGTTCCTGTATATATAACAGAGACTGATACACTTTGGCAAACTAAAATAGATACAGTTTATGTTCCTGAGGTAGTACATGATACAATTTATCAGGAAATCCAGTTACCGCCTGAAATTATTACAGAAATACCTGATTATCACTCTGAAGTAAACCCTTACATTGACGATATGATGGATGAACTGGGTGTTAAACAGGAAGGCGATGGCGAATTCACAGAATCATTCGTAACTTATGATGAACATAACTCAAGAGTTATTCAGCTTGTACTTGACCCGCAAGCATCAGCTAGAGACGGAAGTTCATTAAGATACAATAAAATCGTAACTAACTGGGATGACGAAGCAGGTACAATCACTCCGGGTAAAAATGAAGAACGTGGAACAGTTGATGTATCAATCTCACACACAGGTGACGGTCTGAATTTACTGGAAAAAGGTCAAGGCGTACAAACTATGGATCTCAACAGAGAAGGTAACCTCTATATGGTTCAAAACAAAAGTGGTGAATCAACCAGCTCTTATGAGCCGACCCCATTACTCCAAGCCGGCGGCTGGTTATCAAGAGGCGACTTTGACAACTCAATCAAATGGAACTGGCAAACAGGCGCATTCGGTCACTTCACCAACGCAACCAGAAAGAAATCTAATGCTCCGGTTAAAGGTGATCAACAATAATCTCCCGATTATATACAATAAAAAAGCTCTCTGAAATCAGAGAGCTTTTTTATTGTAATGTTTTGTTTTTACTATTTAAACAGCTTTAACAACTTTGTTAGCTTTCAGACAAGAAGTACAAACTCTGATTCTTTTTGTTTGACCGTTAACAACTGCTTTAACAGTTTGGAGGTTAGGTTCTTGAGTGTGTACGATTTGTTTATGAGAGAAAGTTAATTTAGCTGCTTTAATCGGTGCTTTACCGCAGATTTCACAATGTTTTGCCATAATTGATTTTCCTTTTCTAGCTAGTCGTATAATTCTATGATATATTAAAAAACTATTTTTGCAAGTGTCATGTTAAAATTTGTGAATAAGTGTCATTAAGTGAGTGCTGGAGAGAGAAACGTGATGAGTCGTTTACAAAATACTGTAAGTCTGATTTAGTAATCCTGCGGAAAAATTTATCTTATCTTTCGTGCAACAGATAGCCCTGCAGGTAGCGGCAAAACGACGTTTTCATAATTTGAATCAGCGTTAATCGCGTCTATAAACGGTTTGCATTTCGCTTCGTGTGAGAGTACATTGTCACAGGTGATTAGACCGCCGGGTTTCAGGTGTTTGTCTATCAATTCATAGTATTTGACATACTCGGACTTGTTTGCGTCAATGAATGCAAAATCTACAATATAATCCTCCGGCAGATTCTCCAGCAATTCGCAGGCTGAACCTTTGAGAGTCGTGATAACATCGGCAACTCCGCATTTTTGAAAGTTTTCTTTTGCAACGTCAAGCCTTTTATCCCAAAATTCTATGGTGGTAAGGTGCCCGCCTGTTTCTTTGAGTGCTTTTGCAATCCAGATTCCGGAATAGCCGTTTGATGTCCCCACTTCAAGGGCGTTTTGTGCATTTATGGATTTGATTAGTATTGTCAAAAATTCTGCTGTAACACGTGAAATATTCCAGAATTGTTTTTGTGTCTTTTCCAATTCTGTCAGGACTTGTTGGGTTGTTTCATCAAATTTTTCTATCATTTGTTTATTTTTTGAACCTTATCGACTACGACAATGGAACTTACCGGGGTTTCCAGCGGGTTTGTCTTTATAATTTGTTTGGTTTTCATATTCAGTACAGAATACATTCCTGCTGTAGTATCTGTTACTATTGCTAAATCTGTTCCGTCTATCGGTGAAATTTTTGTTGAAAATCCTTTTGTATTGAGATAAATGCTGTCAGTAATCATATCTGTTTCGATATCCAGAACCTGAATTAGATTCTGTGTGGCGCCGAGGATAAACAGATTGTTACCGTGGACTGCCATATCTATAGGTTTTTCTGCTATATCTATTTCCGCAATCAGACCGATTGTATCGTAATCTACTATTGCAAGACGGTTTTTTGTGCGGCTTGCTATGTAGACTTTGTTGTTTGCAAGGATTATTTTAGAGACGTTCGGGAATTTGCCGACATCTTTCAGCAAATATCTGTTGTCAAGTTCTATTCCCCAGATTTCGTGTGTGTTTTTATCAAAGTAAAAGAGTCGTTTGCCGTCATCAGAGAGGGTCAGTTTTTCACACATTCCGTTTACTTTGATTTGTTTGCTGAGAGTCATTGTTTGAAGATTTACTATAAAAATACTGTGTGCCAGCGGGCTTGAAACATAAGCAATGTTGCTGTTTTTGTCTATGAGTATTTCTTCCGGCTGAGATGAAAATGTTATGCGTTTGATAACTTTATCATCAGTGAGTGATATTACGTCAATAGTTTTTTTGTCATAGGAGCTTACCAGAAGAAATTTGCCATCAGGTGTTCCTTTTATTGTAATAGGTATGTGTTTTTGCAGCAGAGCATAATCAGGAGTTTTGTTTTCCTGATTTACTACCTGAATATTTTTGTTGTAGCAGGTTGAGATGTAAAGAGTTTTGTTTTTAAGTTCCGGCAAAGTTGAAAGCGGTTTGAAAGCTGTATTATTAGAAGTTGTTTTTTTGATTGCAGTTTTCAAATCATCCTGCTGGGCAACTGTGACATCAAGGTTGCCGATAATTATTTTAAGATTTTCCGGAATTACAAGCCCCTGCGGGATAAGCATATCCTGCGGAAGAAGTCCTGTTCTTACTTCGTTAGGGAGTGTTTCCATTCTGGCGAGTGTTTTGCCGCCGTTTTTTTCGTCAATCACGCGCATCAGAACAAAATCATTGTTGAAGATTACAACATCCGGTTTGTCTTTCAGCGTTTTATTTGCAGGAATTGTTGATTTTATCTCCAGAGTATCTGTTTCATCCAGTATGGCCGGAAACAGCGGCAGGTAAATAGTATTGTCAGGAAGTATTACAACCCCGTCAAAACGAAAGTTTGTTTTTGGGAATATTTTTTCTACGTAGTTTTCTATTTTATCCGGAACTTTTTGTGCCTGTGCATTCTGAGGTGCAATAATTATCATTGAAGATAACAGACATATTGTAAGCAGGATTTTACGCATTATTAAAAACTCCTTTTACTTTATCCAGAATGGATGTTTGTTCGTATTTTTTGTTTGTATTTAATTCATACAAGCGTTTGTAGAGTTGTTTTTCTTCCTCAGTGAGAGACGTCGGGATTTTTACGTTGACAATAACAATCTGGTCTCCACGCTGGGTAGGTCTTGAAATTACAGGAATACCTGCACCTTTAATTTTTACGGTGCTGCCGTTTTGGATACCGGCATTGATTTGTATAGTTTTTTCGCCGTCAAGAGTTTTGACTGTAATTTCATCACCGAGAACTGCCTGCGCAGGTGAAATTTCAAGCTGTGAAAATACTGTTAAGCCGTCGCGTTTGAAATATTCTGACGGTTTTACGTGTAATACTACGTATAAATCTCCTGCTCTGCCTCCGTTTGTGCCGGCATCACCCTCCTGCGCAACACGAATTTTTGACATGTTATCAACACCTGCAGGAATTTTAATCTCAATTTTCTTTTCTTTTTCAACTTTGCCTGAACCTTTGCAGGCTTTGCAGAGGTTTGTAATTTTCTTGCCTGTTCCGTGGCAGTCAGGGCAGACGGTGATTTGTGAAAATGCACCAAGCGGAGTTCTGGTTACGGTCTGAACCTGACCTGAACCATGGCATGTCGGACAGGTTACTGGCTGAGAACCTTTTTCTGCGCCTGTACCGTTGCATTCAGGACAGTTTTCAAAGTGGGTAAATTCTATTTCCTGTGTTAAGCCGAAAGCAGCTTCTTCAAATGTGATTTCAACATCTATTCTTAAATCATCACCGGGAACAGGTGCATTCGGGTCTCTTCTGCCTCCGCCAAAACCAAATCCGCCAAATCCGCCGAAGAATGATTCAAAAATGTCGTTTAAGTCTCCAAAACCGCCCGCAAACGGCCCGCCGGTATCAAATCCTGCGTTTCTTAGTCCGTCCTCTCCGTAGCGGTCGTATGTCGCACGTTTATTATCGTCTGAGAGTGTATCGTAGGCTTTACCGAGTTCTTTGAATTTTTCTTCTGCATCCGGTGCTTTGTTTACATCGGGGTGTAATTCACGGGCTTTCTTTCTGAAAGCTGATTTTATTTCGTCTTTTGAGGCATCTTTTGATACTCCCAGTATTTCGTAATAATCTGCCATTTTCCCTATTCTCTGATTGTCTTTTCTATATTAGTATTTTATTCTGCGGTTGCCACATTGACAAGTGATGCTCTCAATACTTTGTCACCCATTTTGTAGCCTTTTTGAAGTTCGTTTATGATTGTATTTTCAGGGTGTTCGCTTGTTGGAGTCTGCATTACAGCTTCGTGGAAATTCGGGTCAAATTCTTTGCCCTCTGTTTCTATAGTTTCAAGTCCGAGTTTTGTTAATGTATCCATTACCTGTTTGTGTAAAAGATTAAAACTGTCTTTTACCTGCTGGCAGTCGTCTACTTTTTCAAGCGCTTTTTCTCCGCGTTCAAAGTTGTCTAAAACTTCTATCATTTTTTTCAGGGCGTTTTCCGCTCCGTATTTTAAGAGAGCTTCTCTTTCCTGTTCCTGTCTTTTTCTGTAATTGTCAAAGTCTGCAGCAAGTCTTATGTACTGCTGATTGAGTTTGTCATATTTTTCTTGAAGTTCATTGTCAGAAGTTTTTTCTTCTTGCTCTTCTTTAACTTCTTCTTGTTCTGTTTGAGCTGTTTCCGGTTGTTCTTCGGATTTTATATTAAGCTCTTCCGAATTTTTATTAAAAGGATTTTTATGTTTATGTGACATTTTTCCACCTCACAATATTTTCATATATTTTTATTATAAAGTATCAAGGAATTTAAACAAGGAAAATTTATTATTTTTTAATAATTAATAAACTTTTTAAAGGTTGTTATATCCGGTTTGTCATGGTATAAATTTATAGTTTAGACCGTGTTGAGAGCAGGAAAAGTATGTCTGATTATGAAAAGTTAAAGGAATGTATTAACGAGCTATCGAATTTGAAAAAACTTGAATCCGCCTCCGGTATTCCGGAAAAAGACGTGTTGTTTAATGAAATTGTTCTGAACTATCTTATTTACGATAATGACTGGTTTAGTCTTCAAAAGGCTTAATATAAAAGTTGAAAATACGGATGTTTATGACGGTGCAAATTATAAATGGGATTTACAAAATATCCCCTGTACGGAAGAGCAATATGATGTAATTATTTCTAACCATGTTCTTGAACATATAAAAGATTACAAAAAGGCTATTAATGAACTTTTTAGGATTTTGAAAAAAGGCGGAGTTCTTCTTATAACAGTTCCTCTGCTGTATAGATATCAGGAAACTTTTGAAGATTTTTGTGCGGAAAGTGCTGTGAAAAGAAAATTGTATTACGGTCAGAGTGATCATTTGCGGATATTCGGGAAGAATTTCCCTGAGTATTTAAAGTCAGCTGGATTTGAGGTAGAAGTTCTTGACGGCAGAAAAATGCCGCGT
Organism: Candidatus Gastranaerophilales bacterium; assembly: GCA_944324135.1. GTDB lineage: Bacteria > Cyanobacteriota > Vampirovibrionia > Gastranaerophilales > Gastranaerophilaceae > CALUVN01. The sequence continues at coordinate 12,264 of CALUVE010000011.1, forward strand.
AATATTCGTCCTGTTACAGGGCCTGCTGCTTATGATGACAAGATTATTTATCTTGCAAAAAAATAATCCGCTTAAATCTTTATTCCGTTAAGCTGGCAGAAAGATTTCAAAACATTTTTTGATTTTTCGTTTTTAATATGTACGTAATTATTTCTTGTTGTTTTAACAAGGGTAGAGACTTTTTCAAACATAAGCATTGCATTTCTCAATTGATCAGGCTGTTGTGCTGATTTTACAAATCCGAGTTCCTGATAGTATTTGCCGTACAAAAGGTACAGGCGGGAGAGCAAATCTTTCAGGTTGAATTTTTTGGCCAGTGCTATTGCACTTTCCAGATGCATTTCTGCCTGCTCGTAATCTGATACTGTTATGCAGGCTTTTACGATTACCATTCTGAGTAAAATATTAAAGAAGTAATTGTCTATTTTAGGGTTTTTAGCTACTTCAAGAGCCTGAGTAGCAATATCTATGGCATTATGCGGTCCTTCGGTTATAAGCGCTGCATCTGCAATTAAATACCATGTCAAAAGTGCTCCGAGTGCCATTTTTTCTTTTGCAAAATAAGTTATCTGGTCACTGTAGATTTCCATGGCATGTTTGGATTGTTCATTATCTTTAAAGATTTTTCCAAGCAGGGTTTTCAGAATATTTTTAGTGAAATTATCTCCGTTGTTGTTGGCAAATGTTACTATCTGGAACAAGTCCTCCTGCAAGCCGTCATATCGTTTGCGGATAAAGTTATTTATTATGTTGACGAAATTCCAGCGGATTATTGTTTCGTTATCCATTACGTTGTTTCTGTATAGTTTCAAAATCTCTTCCAGAATTTCTTCAGAAGTTGTGGTGTCTCCTTTTATTGTGTTTGCAAAAGCCAGAGTAAGTTTTGTTTTGCAGATAAACAGTTCATCCTGTATGTTGTTACGCTGAATTATGTCAAACAGGATTGTGAGGATTTCAAACGAACGGTCATTCCCCTGCATTATTAATGCGTTTGCAAGCAGCAGGTACGTTTTTATCCATGTTTCCTGAACGATATTTTCCGGTATAAGTTTATTGGTATAATTTTTGGTTAAAACTTCATCAAGCACAGGCATGATTTCATTATCAACCATATTGATAATTTGTCCGCAGTTTCCGATATTGAGCAGCGAAGACAGTTTTGCGGCTTTTAAAAGTGCTATCTCCAGAGTTTTTTCAGGTTTAACTTTTTCAAGAACGGTATCAATACATTCAACGTCACCGAAATAGTTTCCTGTTCTGCGGCAGCAGGAGGACATATACCCTAAAAGTTCAATTTCTCTCGGGGTGTCACCCACAGCCTGTGCATTTGCAATCGCATCAGGCAGGTATTCCATCGCCTCTTTTGGATTTGTGTCGGCAAGAAGTTTGCCGAGCCGCTCTGAGATGTTGTAGCGGGTTTTCAGGGTCTCACTCTCATCCATTTCATTTATCAGCGCAAGGCATTGTTTCTGTGATATTGCATACAGGTTTGTGTCTCCTATGCCGGCAGAAAGTCTTGTATTTTTTGTCCAGATTTTCAGCGCAAGTTCATTGTGTTTCAGGTTCTGGGCAATTATTCCGAATATCGCATTGGAGTTTAATGTCAGCGGGCTCAAAGCTTCGTACAGTTGTTTATTTATTTCTATAAATTTTTCGGAAACTTTTGCGCTCGATAATATATTTTCCCATAGAGTTATGTTTTTAAATTCCGCAAAAATTTCATTGTACGGCTCGATAAAATTCATTTTTTCAAGATAAGTTACAGCTCCGTTAAATTCTGAATCATTGAATCCAAAAATTTGTTTTATCAGCTGCAGATTTATTTTGTCTCCAAGGACGGCTGAGCCTGTCAAAATTTTATATGCATTCGGGTTGGAAACCTCCAGCAGTGCAACTCTTTTGCTTATGGTTTCGGCGTAAGAAATAGGTAAGTCAAATGTGTAATCATTGATGTGGCAGTCAAGTTTAAGGCTCAGGATTTGTTCTAGGTAAGACGGGTTGCCGCCGCTTATTTTGAAGATTCTTTCCCTCTCTTCCGGTTCTATGTACGGATAATCCTTTATGTGTTCTTCAAAATGTTCTACAAACATCTGCATACCTTTTTTTTCAAAAGGTGCTATCCCTAAATCAGTATAGACATCTTCTTTTCTATCGGGGAATGAAAAATACCCTTTTGCAGGGCGTGCTTCGTTGTAAACAAGGATTAATTTCAACTTTTTCCAAACAGGCTCCTGTTTGATGAAATTTGATATAAATTCATAAGAAAATCCGTCAATAAAATCAAAATTATCTATAACAAAAAGTATATCTTGCTGGACATTTATTATTGAAAATACTTTTGTTAAAAGATTAAAAGTTTTTGTTTTGTTGAGAATGAGGTTCTCAAAATTGTCGCAATTCGACGGGTAGATAAAGTTTATCAAATCCAGTACTTCTGTATTTGATAATGTAGGAAATTCATTCTGGAAAAATCTGGAGGCATCTTTTTTAAATTTTGTGTTGTTTACGCAGAAAATAGGCAGATTGAAAACGTTAAGCAGAATGTCCTGTACAAGCCCTCCGGAGGTAAGCTGTGTTATCGGTGTGCATTTGCCTATACAGTAAAGAAACTGATGAGCTCTTAAATTTTCAAGAACTTTTTTTATTACGACAGATTTTCCTATCCCTTTTGCTCCGCTTATTGAAAAAATCTTTTTGTCTTTTGATAATATGCCTTTTGTCAAAAGACTGATGGCATTGCTCTGGGAATATAATTGTGCCTGATATTCCAGCGGGTTGTAGTTTGCGCGTCGGTGTGAGTCTCCAAACTCGTGGTTACATTTTCTGCATTTTGTGGCGGTTGGGAAATTTACGCATTTACATTCGGGACAAATTTTTAGGATTTCTTCACCGCATTTTTTGCATTTTAAATCAAAAATGGAATTTACCGTATTGCAGTTTGGACAGACTAACCCTGTTCTTGTTTTGCAATAAGGGCATTTGAGCGAATCATCAGGAATTGTTTTTTTGCATATAGGACATTTCATATTTTAAAATCCCGATTTTAGTTAAAAAACTGCTTTACTTTTTCCATTAATTTGAAAAGTCTTTTGGATACTTCGGATTGTGATAAATTAAGCTCTGATGCAATTTCTTTTTGTGTCATTCCGTTTTCGTAACGCAATTTGTAAATGTTTAAAAACTGTTTTTCAGGATCATCATTGTTAATTTGTTCTAATGCAGAGATTACCCTCTGGACAATTTCTTTTTTCAGAACAATATCCTCCGGAGTTTCTGTTAAAGTTATTCCGTCATAGTTTATTTGTGCATCGGAATAATCCAGAGCCGGAGTGCCGGTTACTGTTTCTAGAGGAAGTTCTCTTGTCGGTGTAAAACCGCTTCTTCCGCGTCTTAATCTCCCTGAATCTTTTAAGACATTTAAAATAGATGTGGTTGCTATTTTTCTTAAATAGGCTTCCAGCGTTGCATCAGAAGTTATTGTTTTAACAATGACAAGAGAGCGTTTGCAAGTTTCATTAAAGAAGTCGTCGTACAAATCTTCGTTGTTTGCAAATTTTCTGTCGTTTTTTATAATCTTCTCTATTAAGTCTATTTTGTCTTGAGCTAATTCCACTTCTTACGAATTTCCTTGTTCCAGCAATATTATATCATAATTAAAAGCTCATGATAATAGCCAAATTGAATTCATCCCCTTTGACCTCATCAGCAGGCGGTTTTACGATATTAAGAGTGTTTTTAACAGATTGTAACACTATTTGGTCAATTTGAGCAGAACCGCTGCTTATTGCCATGTCTGCTTTTTTTACATCGCCTGACGGGGAGAGGGTTAGAGCTACCTTTACTCTGTCTGTAGACGAGTAATCGGTAGTTAGAAGCAGGTCGCTTGATGCTGAAAGTTTGACACTTCTTCCTACAGTCTGGAGATATTTTCTTATTCCCTCGCTGTATGACAGGTAGTCCGGAATTTCAAATGTTATTTTTTTGATTTCAGGATAGAAATGTCCTTTTACAACAGTATTTGATGCTGTTGCTGCAGGTTCTGCTTTTTTAATTCCCGGTGCTGCCGGAGGCGGTGTTTGTGCAATTTTTTCATCAGCAGGAGCCGGCAATGTTTCAGGAATTTTAACTGCCGGCGTTGTGGTTTCCGGTGCAGGCGGCTGCATATCGCCGTTGCCGAGAGTGTCTATAATTTCGCCCTCAGGTACAGGCTGCAGGTCAGATGTTTCTGTGGATTTTCCGTTTTTAATAAATGTTGTCAGAGTCAATACCCCGAGTAATGCCGCAACTACTACCAGCAAAAGAATCATGCCTTTTTTGCCTTTTTCTTTTGCCATTGTCTGCATGTAGATTGTTTCTTCAGGCGTTAGTTCCTGGTCTGTGATATCTGAATCGGATTCTTGATTAACTTCCGGCATTGCTTCCATATCAAGATTTTCTATAGTATCTTTTGTATCATCATCATTATCGCTGTCATTGTCGTCGTCATCGTCATCCGGAAGTCCGTTGCCCAGAAGTGTATCTATTTCTGCGAGAATATTTTTGGAATCAAGTTCTGCCGGAATATCATCAGGAGCTTGTTTTGGTTCATTTTTTGCGGCTGAACCTATTCCTGTTACCGGAGTGTCAAATGAAAGTGTTGCATCTTCCATATCCATCGGTTTTGGTGCATCTGCATTATCTTCAATTAATGTAAACGGAAGGTCCTCTGAGTCATTTGTTTTTGACGGCTCCTCATCCATATCAGAAAAAGATAGCAGTTCGGAATCATCATTTTTTTGAGTGTTTTCTGTGACTGAATCAATGTTCATAGATATATCATCAGCGAAAGATAAGGTTTCAGACGGTTGTTCGGAAGCTGTTGATGTTTCCGTGATATTCTCCGGCTCTTCCGGCGCAAAGCTGAGAAGTTCGTCCGGTTTAAACTCTTCAGGAACCTCTTGATTGTCCGGCTGTGTGTCTATAGTTTCTTCCGGCGCAAAGCTGAACAAATTATCGATTGTGTCTGCAGGAGTTTCTTCGTTTTCTGTTTGCAGGGGTGAAGATTCCTCCGGCGCAAAGTTTAACAAGTCCTCGTGAGTTTCAACAATAGATTCTGTATTTTCAGGCTGTGCGTTCAGAGGTTCTTCCGTAAAGTGTAATAAATCCTCCTGAACTTCATCTGCCGGCTCCAGCCCCTGTGTATCCTGAGCAGCGGAAGTTTCCGGTTCATCAAGAGTAATATTTTCATTTAATTCCGGTAAAACATCATCAAAACTCAAGTTTTCAGGTTCTGTAGATAGAGGTTCTTCCGGAATCAAATCATCACCGGCCGGCAATGATAAATCCTGTTCTAAATCTAAATTGTCGATATTATCCAGCGGTTGAAGATTATCAAGATTAATATTTTCTAAATCTTCCTGCTCTTGAGTGTCTCCAAGTTCTGTAAGATTTTCCGGAGTCAGGCTTAAATCATCAATTTCCGGTACTGGTTCAGTTTCTGTCTGAGGTATAAAATCTTCTGTATTGATGCTTCCGGTCTCAATCGGCTCAAGAACGGCAGTCTCAGGATTTTCATCAACAGTATTTTCTGTTGAGGAGAGTTCTTCAAGGTTATCAATAGAAGTTTCCAGATTGTCTATTGACATTTCCTCAAGATTATTGATGGAGTTCTCTTCAGAATTGCCGGCAGGCAGGAGTGCATCACTTTCTTCCATTGGCTGGAGATTTTCTTCAAGGTTAAAGCTGTCGAATGTTTCCATATTATCCGTTGTCGGCAGTGATTCTATATCTAAGTTAAGCTGATTTTCTTCTGTCTGTGCTGTTTCTGTCGGAGTATCATCCAATAAGGTCATGTTGATGTCACTGTCGGTTGTATCTTCTTGCGGTTCGGAAGTTTCAAGACCAATGGTGTCAAGCGCTCCGATTGCTGTAAGTTGTTCATCGACAATATCAGTTTTAAGTTCCGGCATGGTCATTTTTTCCATAGAGGTTTCGTCCTCGGATGACAGAGCGGTAATGAAATTCCCTTCATTACTGTTATCCTGATTGTCAAAATCTACTTCTAATGACACCGGTTCCAATACATCAAATGCAACGGCATCATTAGCACTGTAATCATCGTGTCTGAAGTTTTCAATATTTTCCGGAACACTTACATCAATATCATCAAAGTTTATCAATTCTTGTGAGGAGTCATCATATTCCGGAGGAGTTGTGTATCCCAGCATTGCATTTTCTGCCTCGTCAGGTTCATTCTGCGAGTTGTCAATAAATTCTATGTCATTTTCGGAGGTTGTATTTTCTTCTGCCGGTTCTTCTGTAAAAATTAAATCTTCGGTTACTTCCGTTTCGCTCTCCGGCTGCAGAGTATCTTCTGCTGCAGGCATTAAGATTTCATCTAATGAAACCTCTTCTCCGTCAGGAAAATCATGAGACTCAAGATTGTCAGTTGTATTTGTGCTTTCTTCCGCTATTTCAGGGAAAATTTCTTCTTCTGTAGCGGCTGTTGAGTCTGTTGTGTCGGATACTTCCGGAGTCAGATTTTCTTCGTCAATAACCGGCGGCAATTCTTCCGGAGCTGCTGTGCTCTCCATTGAATCAAATTCATCATTGCTGTTGTCAAACATTTCAAATTCATCAACAGGCTGTGATAAATTTTCCGGACTGTTCTGCAGGTCTGCCGGTTCTTCCGGTAAGTCATCTCCGGCTGTCAGAATCATTGGAGTACGTGCTGAGGTTTCGGTTATTGTTTTTTGCAAATCGTCATCATTTGCCGCTTTATAGGAAAGAATTTCAAAATTGCTGAATTCAATAAGTCTGTCTCTCAGGGAATCTGATTTGAGGAGTGTGCCTATCAGATTCTTTTTATCTTCATCATGCAAGTCATTATCTACCATTGAGATAAAATATGACTCGGACATGTAAACAGTCTCTTCATCTAAAATTTGAGTTGTATTATTTGAGGCACTTTCTATAAATGCTTTAAGGTTAATTACAGGAGTTAATTTTTCTTTCTGGATAAAATAATAGTCATTGTTTGCATCTTTTTTATTAATCAGTTCAGGTTTAAAAAAACCGAGCGCTTTTACGTAACTCTGATCTTCAGACAGCTGGAATACAAGATAAATATCAGGAGTAAGTCCGTATTCAAAATGACTTTTCGGGACAAAAATGTATTTGTCGCTAAATACCACTCTGACATCAATGTGGACATTAGGCAGGATTATATCTGCAATATCAAATTCTTCCAAAAATTTGTGTACAGAATGCAGATTATGAAGATTAGAAACGTTTATCCCCTCGGAGGCAAGATATTTAAGTCCTAATTCCACCCCGAGAGTATTGATATAGGCTCTGTTTCTCACACTGTTTTTTGCAAAACCTTTTGCCTGTGCGCTCGCTTCTGCTTTATCATTTTCTTCTACATAAATTAAAGTTTCCTGTCCTGATGTCATGTTTTTTCCTCCTGTAATTATATTGATTACACACGGTGAAAAAATATTCCAAAAATATCGTAAACTTTTGTAACAATTATTGAAAAAAGAAATAATTTGAGTCAAAATAATTTTGTCAGTGGTTTTATTTAGTGTATAGAAATTAATGTGGTAAGTGTAATATTAATAAGGAGGCAATCCAAATGATTAGTTCTGTGTCAAGTGTAAGTTTTCGTGGTGAAGCGCCTAAGGCTCAAGCTTCCGGTGCTCAAAGAGATATTCAAGATTTGATTAACCAGCCGGGTAAATTTACAAAAACCGAAGATGCTCCTGTTGCCGAAAAGAAAAAAGGCGGAGCAATGAAGAAAATCGGTAAAGTTTTGTTAGGTGCTGCTATCGCTCTCGGTGTTGTTGTCGGTGCTAACAAATTAGGTTTCAAACCTCAAGTACTTGATGAAACAGCAGGCTTTGCTAAAAAAGCTCTTAATAAAGTTGCAGGATGGTGTGATACTATCACAAAACATACCTGGGATGCTTTAGTAAATGTTTTCAAAAGAAATAAAGGTTCTGATATCGCAGAAGAAATTGCAGACGCAGCTGCTGATGCTGCCGGTGCTGCATCATAGTCAATTTTAAATTCAATAAAAAATCTTCGCCGGCAATTTAGTGTTGGCGAAGATTTTTTTTCGAAATCTATTCTAAAAATTCTGATAAAATTACATTGCTCACAAGAAATCCGTCATCAGAAAATTTGTAGCCGTTTTGTGTTTTTATAAGGTGTCCGGTTGTGAGATATTTTTTTAGAATTCTGTTGTATTTTTTGTCAAAATCAATAGAAAATTTTTCGTTTATTTGTTTGGTTTCAATCCCGTCTCCTCGTCTGAACCCGAGGAAAATTTCTTCCTCAAGTTCTTCCTGTTTTGAAATTTTATGAAAGGAAGCATGTTCGGTGGGCGTGTTAATATAATCGTCAAGGTTTTCTTTGTTGGAATATCTTACCCCGTCCGCATAACCGTGTGCAGCCGCTCCAAAACCATAGTAGCTGTTATTGTTCCAGTAGTTTAAATTGTGGCGGGAATTACAGCCTGAAATTGAAAAGTTGCTTATTTCGTAATGCTCAAATCCGTTTGAGGTAAGAGTTTTTATTGCAAGTTCGTACATGTCTGCCTGAACGTCTCCGTCAGGCAGATGTTCAGGTTGGTGTGTGTAAAAATAACATCCCTCATCTATTTTGAGCCCGTATAGTGAAATATGCTGTACTCCGAGAGAAATGGCTCTCTTTAAATCCTGTTCAAAGATTTCTTCTGTTTGTTCGGGCAGCCCGTAGATAAAATCCAGATTTATATTTTCAAATCCTGCAAGTTTTGCGTTCTGTACCGCGTTAATCACATCTTCTGCTTTGTGTCTGCGTGATATTATTTCTAAAATTTTGTTGTCAAAAGTCTGGCACCCGAGGCTTATTCTGTTTATTCCAAGCCCTTTGAGTGATTTTAAATATTCTAACGTGAGTCCGTCCGGATTTAATTCGGCTGTTATTTCCGTTTCCTCTGTAATGTTAAAGTGAGCAATAATCCGCTTAAATTCGTCGATTGTGAGCAGGGACGGAGTTCCTCCTCCAAAGTATAGAGTATCTAATTTTTCATATCTGTAATAATGCAGAATTTCTTTTTCAAGTGCATCAAGATATTTTTCTTTCAAACTAATACAAGGGTATGAGATGAAAGAACAATAATTACACTTAGATTTGCAAAAAGGTATGTGGATATAGACATTTTTTACCATAAATGTATTTTATTATAAAAATCAATCCTGCGGTTTATGACTTTTAGAGAAAATACATTAAACAGTTGATGTGAAGTTGTGCATAATCTCCTATTGTTATTGTAGTGGGATGTACCCAAATTGTTCGAACATATAATTTAACGGGGATAGTTAGCTGACAAATGACAAACGAAACCTTAGACTCAATTGAATCTCGTGAATTATACTATCAATACCAGTGGTATAAAGATGTTTTTCCGCCGGTATTGCAGGAAACTTGTGATGAATTTTTTACTCCGGGGTTTACATTCCAATTGCTCGGAATCAGTAAAAACGTTAATACGTTGATGGACAAAAGTTTTTATTTTGTTACCAAAGTGCGTATTGATGATGAGCATGACATGTTTTTCAGAGCATCGGAACAGGCAATCAGCGCTATATTAAACAGGGTGCTCGGGCGTTCCAACAGAGGGTTTAATTTGAATAACCTCACAGAATTGGAAACAAAAATTATTACGGCATTTAATGACTTTCTTTTCGGGTCTGTTTCCCAGCTTTTGATACCGCCTGCGCCAAACCTTTTAAAGAGAGTAAATTTTGATATGATACACCTGACTTTTCTTCTGAAAGAAGAAACAGAGGGCGCGGTCGCAAAATTTGTGGTATCTGTTCCGGCTGTTTTGATAAACCCTGTGAGTGTGCCGGAGGGTGTTGATAAATTTGATTATGATGATTTTCTCTCCAGTACAATTACTGCAAGAGTTATACTGGGGACAACACGCTTTTCAATGCTGGATGTAAAAGAGCTTGATGAGGGCGATATTGTAGTTTTTGATGAAAGTAATATTAAAAAAGTTAAGTTGATTTTTAATGATAACGAGTTCGACGTGAAACTTAATCCGAACTTAGGGCTTGTTATGGTCGCGGATGAAGATGGAGGTGAAGATATGACTGCAGGTAATCCAAACTTGTGGGATAGTATAGAAGTTGATATGGTCGGTGAATTTGATGCCGTTAAAATTTCTCTCGGCGATTTGAAAAAAATCGAACAGGGAATGGTTGTTGACCTGACTTCAATTTATGAAAATATGGTAACTCTTTATGTAGAAGATAAATATATCGCAAGGGGCGAACTTGTTATTATTAATGACCGCTATGGCGTAAAAATTCAGGAAGTTGCAGCAAAAGGCGCGCCAAAAGCTGCAGCAGCAGCCAAAGCTGAGCCTGCTCAGGATGATGATATTCCGGAAGAAGAATTTGCAAATGATGCCGCAGAACCTGATATGTCATCTGAACCGGAAGCCGGCGGCGGTGGCGGAGGCTCTGAAGAAGATGAATTTGATTACAGTGATTTTGAACTGGAAGATGATATTTAGTTTTAAATAACTGATTTTTCAAAATGAGACTTACGGGGAGATAAAAAATATGAGCGGATATTTAATCAATTTTATGATTTATACACTTGCAATGGTGGGGGTTATTTTTCTTGCCCTTTTTATATACAAAAAAACTTCTGTTATGCCTGGCGGGAAAAGCCGCTCAAAATTTCTTGGGGTAGAAGATGTTATGAGCCTTACACCTCGTAAGAGTCTTTATGTTGTGCGCGCAGGGAATGAAAAATTTCTCATCGCCTCTGATATGGAAAGAACTACATTAATTTCCAAACTTGAGAATAATCCGGCGGAATTTGTGCCTCAGGAAAATTTACCGTCAGTTGATGATTTGCCTGATATTACAAATTACGCAGGCCGCAGAAAAGCTGTTATGAAAGAAATGGCAAAGAAAATTAATTTTTAGGGGATAGACATGGATGCAGGACTTTTAAATAATTTAAATCCGGTTTTACAAATGCTGATAGTAATGAGTGTTTTCTCATTATTGCCGTTTGTATTTTGTTGTATGACGAGTTTTTTGAGATTTGTCATAGTGTTTTCAATGCTGAAAACCGCAATGGGTACTCAACAGGTGCCTCCGTCAATTGTAATTATCGGTCTTTCCATGATTTTGACATTTTTCACTATGGGGAATACTTTCCAGAAAATGTATGAGCTCGGGTCTGTTCCTTATCAGAAAAATCAGAATATCATAATGGCAATTCAAGAGGGGTCAAAACCTTTGAAAGAATTTATGATGAAACAGACAAGGGAAACGGATTTGGCATTTTTCGTGGAACTTTCTCAGAAAGTTCCTCCCAAAACTCCGGAAGAAATAACAATCTGGCAGGTTGCTCCGGCTTATATTATGAGTGAACTCAAAACAGCTTTTGAAATAGGTTTTATCATATTTGTACCGTTTATCGTTTTGGACCTTGTTGTTGCAAACATATTGCTGGCGTTAGGTATGTTTATGTTATCACCGACAATTATTTCGTTGCCGTTCAAGCTTTTGATATTTATTGCTGTAGACGGATGGGCGCTGATAGTTCAGGGACTTGTGACAAGTTACAACTAGAGAGGATTGATTTATGGAACTTTTAATGGAATATATGGCAAGAGGCTTTCTCGTAATGCTTACGATATCAATGCCCTGTGTACTTGTTGCAGCCGGTATAGGTCTGGTTGTCGGTATTTTGCAGGCGGTTACGCAGGTTCAGGAACAAACTATTGCAGCTGCTCCGAAAATTCTCGGTGTTTTTCTTGTAATTATTATTGGCGGGGTGGGGTTTGTAAGACTGCTTACAAATTTCTATACTGACGGAATGGCAATTGCTTTTAATGTTTTGCCTAAGAACGATAATTTTGTACTTGCGGCTGACTATTACAAATACACAACACCTTTTGAGGGTGAAATGAATGACAGATTTAAGAACCAGCCGACTATTAATGAAATTATGAAAAATCCGGGCAAAGTTCCGTTTATTGACAGAAACTCCAAACTCAAATATACTCCGGCGCCGAGAATTCCGATGCCGAGACCTGATTTTGTGGAAACAAATACTATCTTAGGACGTTAATATGAAAAAAAACAGTTTAATTTTAGCTTTAATAATTTTATTGACACAGGCAGCTTATGCGGCCGATTATATTGTCTCATCAGACCGGCCTGTTAAAGCTGTTTACGTGCGTAATGAAGAGATTCTGACAGCAAAGCCGTTATATACGTTGAATAACGACAAGGAAAATATTATTATTTCCGTTAAAAAAGACGGCAAAACAGCAATTCTGGTTAACCGTTTTGACGAAGAGATTATTCTTGACGTAAGAATTAAAGACGGCGAAATGAAGATAAAAAATGACAAAGGATTTGACTATTTCCCTATAGACAATCCGCCGGAGGGGCTGGAAATTCTTCCGCCGCCCTCTCCCGATACAGCCGCTAAAACAGAGGGGTAATTACTTTTGGAACAAATGATTGCAGAGATAATAAAATTTTTCCCGCAGATAAACGGATATCTTGCGGCATTCTTTTTTGTCTTTGCACGTCTTCTCGGGTTTATGAGGTTTGCTCCGGTATTTAACAGAAAAGAAATTCCGGGGCTTGTGAAACTCGGTCTGGCTTTTGTTGTAACGATTATATTCACGTCAATTATAAAGCCGGAGACTCCTGGAACGTACGAATCATTTTTACTGTCAATATTTTTAAATTTTGTAGTCGGTGCGATAATCGGGTATATGGCACAGCTTATTCTGCTTGCCGTTGACGCAGGCGGTGATATGATAAATATGCAGATGGGGTTATCTTCTGCAATGGTTTTAGACCCGACAAGCGGCACACAGGTTTCTATCCTTACTAAATTACTTTCTCTCTTCGGGGTTTTGATTTTTATAAATATCGGAGGAATATACTGGTTGTTAAGAGCGCTGATGCGGAGTTTTGAAATTTTCCCTATGTATTCTTCGACAATACCTTTATCTCAGCTTGTAAATATGGATTATCTGATAGAGATGTCGTCGAATGTTTTGTTTATGGGGTTGCAGATAGCGTCTCCGGTGTTGCTTGCTACTCTGGGGCAGGATATTATCCTTGGTATTATATCCAAAACAGCACCTCAGGTTAACGTATTCCAGTTGAGCTTTCTTTTCAAACCGGTTCTCGGGGCGGCGATTATGATTTGGATTCTGCCGATGCTTGTGAACGTTATAAGTGATTATTTTCTGTCTTATTCTAATATTTTCTAATTCAAAATCAGCAGGGGCTGATGGCTGCGAGGTATATTTACGTTATGAAAAAAGAGTGGATAAAAGCTATTATTATATTACCGTTTAATGTCACAGTTGTGATACCTGTATTGATTTTATATTTTTCCGAGTTTAAATATTCAGCTCCGCCTGCATGGGTTATAATTTCAGGTACGGTATTACTGGTAATCGGATTAGCTATGGCAGTTTCTACAATGTTGTTATTTAACAATATCGGCAAAGGCACGGCTGCTCCGTGGGCGCCTCCGAGGAATCTTGTTATAACAGGGCCTTATAAATATGTAAGAAATCCCATGATTACTGCGGTTTTATCTATACTTCTGGCGGAAAGTTTTTTGCTGAATTCAACGGCACTCGGTTTGTGGTTTGTTTTATTTTTCCTGATAAATTCAATTTATATTCCGCAGGTGGAAGAAAAACAGTTAATAAAACGTTTTGGGGAAGAATATTTAGAATATATGCGGAAAGTTCCGAGGTGGATACCGAACAGATTTTTATAATTTTTGAGAATCCTCTATATTTTTTACAAAATCTGCAATTTTATAAGCCTCAATTGTACCTACGGTTATTTCAAAATCAAGACCGGCTTTTTGGATTTCGTCTTCCAGTTCCTTTTTCATATGAGAAAGCAGTCCGGGGATGATTATTTTTCTGGTCTTGACTTTATTTTGCAGGTCAAATTTTTTCAGGGTATTGGCGACCATTTTGGCGGTGAATTTTTCTGCAGACCAGGCTGTCAGAACGCTCATTCCCTCAGCCGGTGTTACAACCAGATATGACGGGACATTTAAACTTTCAAGTTCGTTTGCAACAGCATAAAATGTCAGTGCAAAATTTGTTGTCATAAAGATTATTGAGTTTTCATCCGGATTGTTAAACTCATATACTTTCGCTTCGACCTGAAGAGGCTTTTGAGGGTCCGTAAAGATATTTTGTCTGAGTGTCATCAAGGTTGCCATCAGAGTTTCATCAAAGTCCTCAAACAGTAACATGTTTGCGTATTTGCAAATATAAAAACTTGCTCTTGCGCATAAATCTTTTAAGTCCTCCTGATGTTCAAAATATACGTACACGGGATTTTCAAATTTTTCGTCACGTTCTTTTATTGCGCAGTGTCTTGCAAAAATTAAATGCAGTATTGTTTCTTGAAACGTAGGTGCGTTTGCTTTGAGCAGAGGCAGCTGTTTCAATTCTTCCATTGTGATTATGTTTTTATATCCGGAGATTTTGTGCATAATTTCGTTGTCTGCATTTTTCAAAACTACAAAATCAACTTTTAATTTTTCGTCTATTCTTGTTATCTCAAAATCTTCAACCCGTTTCAGTTTTTCTTCCCAATCTTTGCCGGAAGTGTCAATTACTATTCCTATTGCAGTACGGTTGATGAAAGTTTTTTCGTGTCTGTAGAGGACATTTTCTCCGCCGATTTTAACACCGCAGATTTCAATTGTTTTCTGCGGGGCTTTCAGGTGGAGTGCAAATTTTTCTTTCAGTTCTTCAGGGATATAAGGGCAGTTGGAAATATCTATCTGTTTTTTTGCAAGTTTAAGCGCAAACGCCATACAGGTGGCGCAGCCGCAAGATTTGCAGTTGGTGTGTTCTGCTTTTTTGGAGCCGGGAAGATATTTGAAAATTTGAAGCCCTGTCAGTTCTGTCATACAAGTTCCCTCATTGTCTGCAAAGTTTCAGGATGGTTTATGACTACAATATTTGCTCCGCTTGCAAAGACTGCACTCGCCGAGGCTATTTCTATCATGATTGCTGCCTCGTTACTTTCTTTTGCCTCTTTTGTCTTGAGGGATTCTTCACAGACAAAACTTATCACAGGCATGTTTAAATAATTGTCTCCGTTCATTCCCTCAAGTTTTATTTTCTCCATAATGCTGTATCCGTATTCAAGTCCGTAACCCAGTCCGCCGATATCAGTATCAATAAAAATTTTATCCAAAGAAAGCCCCAAATCTATAGAAAGTATATTCAGTTCTTTGCACAGATTAATGTCTATAGGGGAGCGCAAAACAACTGTATGTCCGCCTTTTATAACTTCGGGAACAATTGTTTTATAGGTGTTTTCATTGGCGGAGGCTACTATGGATTCTTTTTTTAATTCTTTCATAAGTTCCGGCAAAAGAAGCTTGTCCAGTTCATCATTGTTTGCCCCGCGAATCATAAGCGGTTTTTCGACAAGCGGGAGAAGTTCTCTCAGCATTTCTGCTGCTGTTTTGATTTCTTCTTTTTCTTCAATATTAAATCTCAAGCCCAAAATATCACAATCAGTATTCTGGGCAAGGTTTATCAATTCTTTTCTGTCACAGGTTTTGTAGTAGTCCTGCACTGCCTGAAAACTTTTTTCCGGCTTAAAAATATCAAGCTCCAGTGCAAGAAGTTTTTCGTTATGCTCTTTCACTCTTTACTTTGTCCATTATTGTTTCAAATTCTTTTTCATCAAGAGTTTCTTTTTCAAGAAGTTCTTTAGCTAATGCCTCGAGCATATCGCGGTTGTCTTGAAGAAGTTCTTTCGTCATTTCATATCTGCCGTCAATGATTTTTTTAATTTCAGTATCAATTTCATAGGCAACCTGTTCGGAGTAATCTCTCTGATGTCCGAAATCTCTGCCCATAAAAATATGTTCCTGATTTTTTCCGTATGTCATATTGCCGAGTTTTTCGGACATACCCCAGGCAGTAACCATTTTTCTTGCAATATTTGTTACGTTAGTAAGGTCTTGTGATGCTCCGGTACTTACTTTATCAGCGCCGTAAACAATTTCTTCAGCAGCACGTCCGCCGAGTGATACTGCGATTTCTGCAAGGAGTTTTGCTTTGCTTGTGTGGACTTTTTCATCTTTTGGTTTTGTCCAGGTGATACCGAGTGCGTATCCTCTCGGGATGATTGAAACTTTATGGAGTTCGTTTGAATCTTTCAAAAGTTTTGCAACGAGTGCGTGACCTACTTCGTGATAGGAGGTAATTTCTTTATCCTCGTCTGTCATTACTTTGCTTTTCTTTTCGATACCTGCAATTACACGGTCGATAGAATTGTCGATATCTTCCATTTCGATTTGCGGTTTGTTGTTTCTTGCAGCGAGAAGTGCAGCCTCATTCAAAAGATTCTGCAGGTCAGCACCGGTAAATCCGGGGGTGCGTTTTGCAAGTACTTTCAAATCTACTTCGTCAGATATTTTTTTATTTTTGGCGTGAACCTTAAGTATTTCTTCTCTTCCTTTAACGTCCGGCGCGTTGATATAAATTTGTCTGTCAAAACGACCCGGACGCAAAAGTGCATTATCAAGAATGTCAGGTCTGTTTGTTGCAGCGATTACAATGATGTTTGTATTTTCGTCAAACCCGTCCATTTCTACAAGCAGCTGGTTAAGTGTTTGTTCACGTTCATCGTGTCCGCCGCCCATACCTGCACCGCGCTGACGGCCTACTGCATCAATTTCATCAATGAAGATTATGCAAGGCTGATGTTTTTTAGCCTGATCAAACAGGTCTCTTACACGGCTTGCACCGACACCAACGAACATTTCCACAAAGTCAGAGCCGCTTATTGAAAAGAACGGAACACCGGCTTCCCCTGCAACGGCTTTTGCCATCAAAGTTTTACCTGTCCCAGGAGGCCCTACAAGGAGAACACCTTTTGGAATTCTTGCTCCGAGTTTAATATATTTATCTCCGTTTTTGAGAAAGTCTACGATTTCTTCTAATTCTTGTTTTTCTTCATCAATACCTGCAACATCTTTGAAAGTTGTTTTTACCTTGCTGTCCAACAGCATTTTGGCTTTGCTTTTACCAAATGACATTGCCTGAGAACCGCCTGCCTGTAAACTTTTTGCCATAAATACCAACACCAGTATAAAGAATATAGGCAGGAGTAAAGACCCTAATATTCCGATGAATTGTGAAGATTCAGACGGTTTTTTGACGCTAATATCAACATTTGCAGCCTCAAGTTTTCTGACCAGTTCAGGGTCATTTGGTGTCAAAACTCTGTATTGTATTTGAGGTGTTTGTTTTTCAATTGCGAAAGGGTTTACGTCAGCGGGATTTTTAGCCGACTTTGCTTCCGGTTGGTTTTTAGGAATTGCGATTAGAAAATCAGGTCCCTGTTCTACTTTTTTGAATTCTCCGTCAGAAAGTCTTTCCAGAAAATTTGAGTAAGAAATTTCCGAAGTGCTTGTGGTAGGACCAGCCATGAATACTGACGAAACAAAGACCAGTATTACGATTGCAAGAACTATGTACATACCTGCTGATTGATTTTTATTCATTTATTTTTACCCTCTCAATTTGTCTGTTTTTTTATATTTAATATTATAACTTAAAAAATATAATAAGTGAACAGGTTAATAGGATTGCTTTAAACCTAATGTTTGCACACGCCTATTCGTATAAATTATAAAAACTTTTCAATTCCTTTTTTATTTTGTTCATTTTCTCCAGCAGAATTTTACCTGCTGGCCGAAATTCGTACGGCACTTCATCCGCTATTACACACCGCTCCAAATATTTGTATAAAACCTGTGTCAAATCATTTATCTCTGATATATTTACATATAAATTCTCAAGTCTTTGTTTCAAAGTAATACCTCATAATGATAATTAAACTTTATAATAAATAAATCTTACTTGGTGGCTCTAATTTTGTCAATAGACTAGTATAATTGGTAATATGAAAAGTAAACCAACCAATTTTACGGCAGAATTCGGATTAAAACTAAAAATAGAAAGAATAAAGCGGAAATATTCACAGGAAGAACTTGCGGATATTGCAGGGATTAGCCGTGTGGCATACGGTTCAATAGAGCGCGGGGAAAGTTCGCCGACCATTGATACTGTAGCATTGCTTGCACGGGCCTTGCAGATGGAAGTCTGGCAGCTTTTCAAGTTTGAATAAGTTATCTGTTTGCGTCCGCGATATTTCTTATTTACTAAAAACAATATTTAATATATAATTAAAGTATATGAAAAAGTATTCAATAGGAATAGATTTAGGCGGAACAAAAATTCTGATAGCGCTGGTAAACCGCGAAACAGGAGAGGTTTCCGCATACGTCAAGAAAAAGACCAAAAAGGACAAAGGCCCTAAAAATATTATTAAAAAAATGCTCGATGGGATTGAAGAATTGCTGGAAGAGAGCGGAGTTTCGAAAGATGAAATCAGTTCCATAGGGGTCGGTGCAGCCGGACAGGTCGATAGGGTGAACGGAATTTTGATTGGTGCTCCAAACCTTGACTGTTATGATTTGAATATAAAACAGTATATTGAAGAGCATTTTAACATCCCTGTTTTTCTCGGAAACGATGTTGAGATAGCAGCTATAGGCGAGATGAAGTTTGGCGCGGCAAAAGATTATGATGATTTTGTCTGCGTGTTTGTAGGAACAGGGGTGGGGTCTTCTATAGTTAAAAAAGGCAGTATAATTTACGGTGCGACAGGCACTGCGGGTGAGATAGGGCATGTTATAGTAGATTTGAACGGCAGACCGTGTGCTTGCGGAGCTCACGGATGTCTTGAAGCTTACGCCTCACGTTCTGCGATTGAACGCAGAATTGAGGGCGCTTTAAGAAAAGGCAGAAAATCCTGCATTCTCGATTACCTTGAGGGCGGCAAATCTATCACCTCCGGTATGATTCAAAAAGCCATTGAGCGGGATGATGAACTGGTTATCCAGTGTGTGACAGAGGCTGCTGAATATCTGTCAGGCGGTTTGGCAAGCGTTATCAATTTTGTGAACCCTAAACTGATTGTGCTTGGCGGCGGGTTGATTGAGGCTGTCGACTTTTTCTATCAAAAGACTATCAAAAAAGCACGTGCAAAATCATTACCGGTTCCGGCAGAAAAAATAGAATTTAAAAAAGCAACCCTCGGCGATTTTTCCGGAGTTATCGGCGCTGCATTTCTTCAAGACAGAAAAGAAATCTTATAAAATATACTGAAAAGTCTTGACATATATGGTATAATAGTAAAGTAATTACATCTAACCGGAGACTCAAAGGGTTTTATGGGGTTTTTCGACAAAATACGCGAAATACGGTCTAAAATTTCCGAGGTAGAAAGCACAATCTACGGCGGGAAACAAGAGTTTCTGGAAATTTATGAGCGCAATCTCCAGCTGGAAAGAGAAATTGAACAGCGCACCCTTGAACTCAATATGGCTAATAAACGCATCCTTACACTCCAGCATATCTGGGAGATGATGAATTCCTCCAAACCTTTATTGAGCGTTCTTGATAAAATCGTAAACAGTATTAAAGGTGAACTCGGGTATTTGCACAGTGTGATTATAAGAAAAGGGTGTGACGAAGAGGGTGATTATATGACAATTGTCACCCAGTCGCAGAATAGAATTATAGATTTTTTGAATGAAAAATTGACCCCGCCGATTCACATGCAGCGTATAGAATACGACCCGGACGGCAAATTTGCTGACTCTTTGATAAATAAAAAAATCGTTCAGTCCAATGACCTGAGAGGGGCGATGAAGTATGTTATCCCGGGGATTACGGATGAAAATCTTGATATTGCTCTGGGCAAAATGTCGAGCAAGTCAATTATAATAATACCTATATACACCCGCCAGAAACCTTTCGGCTGGCTTGTTGTTCTCTCTTCAAGGGAAACTTTGACGGATTCTGAGACTGATTTTCTTTCAATATTCGCCCAGCAGATTGAAATGTCTATCACAATCGCCGACCTTTTTGAGGCGGTAAAAGAACAGGCGGTAACTGACGGTTTGACAGGGCTTTACAACCGCAGATATTTTGAAGAATATGTAGAAAAAGAAGTTAAGCGTGCTCAGCGCCAGAACCAGCCTTTTAGCTTAATCGGCATTGATTTGGATTTTCTGAAAAAAATCAACGACACCTACGGCCACGCATACGGAGATATTGCAATCCGCACGGTCGCAGATGTACTCAAGCATAACGCACGTACTATTGATACGGCGGCGCGTCTCGGCGGTGAAGAATTCAGTGTAATTCTCCCCGGAGTCGACTCAAAAGGTGCGATGGTCGCCGCAGAAAGAATTCGCAAAGCTATTGAGGATGCCAAACTTGATACAATCGGGCATATCACCGCAAGCATCGGGGTTGCAACTTTTCTGGAACATTCAGACAATCTTGACGAAATTATAGAGCTTACCGATCAGGCAATGTATCAATCAAAACGCGATGGCAGAAACCGTGTTACTCTTGCCAAACCTGCTTCTGAAACTTCCTGGCAGGAGGTTGCCGTACACGCGTTTATTGATGTCCTTTCAAAACACAATATTCCTGTTGACACAAAATTGTCTGATGAAATCTGTGAAAAACTGAAAAATTCCAATAACCAAACAGAGCCGCAAAGAGAAATTCTGTATTCAATAGCGGACATGATGACCAGAATTTACAACCCGCTGCATACAAAAGGTGCTATAAAATCAAAAGTTCAGGTTGCCGTAAGCCTTGCCAAACGGTTCGACCTTTCAAAGGATGAAATAGATAAACTTCGTGTTGCAATACTCCTTTACGATATTGGAAACCTTGTGCTTCCGCAGGAAATTCTCCAGAAAGCCGGCCCGTTAACCGAGGATGAAAAACAACATATCAAAGAGCACCCTGTAATTGCCGCAAGAGAGATTCTAAAACCGATTTCTTATATTCAGGATATTCTCCCGATAATCGAACACCACCACGAAAACTGGGATGGTACAGGTTATCCGAATAAAATTGCAAAAGAAGAAATTCCTATTGCCTCTCAGATAATATTAATAGTTGATTCTTATTTTGCATTGCTGGAGCAGCGTGCATATCGCTCAAAACTTAGCCCGCAGGAGGCTCTTGTTGAAATTAAAAAAGATTCAGGCAAAAAATGGAATTCAACTCTTGTAAACGAATTTGTTACGCTTATTGAAAATGATTTGAACTAAAGTTGTCCGGAACAACAGCAGTATAGTATAATAAATCCTATGGAAAAAATACAATTATCACAAAGTCAGGAAGATTATCTGGAAGAAATATATCTGGAAGTGTTGCAGCACGGTTATGCAAACGTGACGGCGATATCTAATGCTTTGAACGTAAAAAAAGCATCAGTGACCGGCGCACTCAACCAGTTGTCAGAAAAAAAACTCATAAATTATTCTCCATACTCAAAAATAACAATCACTGCTGACGGCGAAAAAATAGCAAAAGAAATTCTCAAAAAACACGATACAATTACAAAATTTTTCACGGAAATATTATGCCTTTCAGAAAAAGAATCAGCAGCAAATGCCTGCAGAATGGAACATATAGTCTCAGACGAACTTTTTCTCAGGCTTACTAAATTCGCAAAATTTATATCAGATTACTCCGCCTCAAATCCTGACTTCAAATCAAGTATTGAAAAGAGTATCAATTCTAAGTAATTTTTTTATGGAATTTATGATATCCCCCCAATATTAATGCCGGAATTTTCGTGCTAAAATTAATTTTATGGGATTTAATGAACAATACAACAGAATTTTCGACCTTGTAAAATCAGATATATCAAAAGTTTCCGGTGATTTGCTCGGGGGAATCACCCTCAATGAACCGTTAAAGTCTTCATTAAAAAAAATTCTTTCTGCTCCCTCCAAGCATATCAGGGCGCTCACTGCTTTTTTGTACCTGAAAGCTCATAATGTTGAAGTCTCAGACTCTCAGATATTGCTTCAAACAGCCGTAGAGTTAATACATAATGCCTCCCTGATTCACGATGATATCATTGATGAAAGCTCTATCCGCCGCGGTGAAAAAACAATTAATCAGGAATTTGATAACAGGCTGGCTGTGATTTCCGGCGACTATCTGCTAGCTCTGGCTTTGAAAAAAATAAGCACAATAGGGAGTTTCGCCATTACAGAGCTCTTTTCCGGAGTAATGAAAACAATGTGCCTCGGCGAGATTAATCAGTATTTTTCAAAATATAAAAATATCAGTATTGAAGATTATATACTTAAATCTCAGTACAAAACAGCAGTATTATTTCAGGCCTCAATTGAGGGTGCTGCAATACTTTCCGGTACTCTGTCAAGAAAAACCGCCGCTGATTTTTCAATAAATTTCGGAACGGCTTTTCAGATAAGAGATGATTTAATTAACTTTCAAACAACTCAATCTGATTTGAAATCGGGAATCTTCACGGCTCCGGTTATCTTTAGCACAAATCTTTCCGCATCGGATGCCGGTATTGAAAAAACGCGGCTCTTGTTGAATAATTATATTGATAAATCTTATGATTTAATTAAAAATTTGAACGAAAATTCTTATAAACAAGCTCTTGTTGAGCTTTTGGAGCTTTTGAAAAATGAATAAAGAAGAACTTAAAGAATTATACGAAAAATACCGTCCGGCAATTAAAGAAACCGTTGAAACAGTGGTTTTTGTTATTGTCATGGTTATTATAATCCGATTTTTCCTCGGAGAAATCCGCTGGATACCGTCAGGCTCAATGAAACCTACACTTATTGAGGGTGATAGAATTTTTGTAGAAAGATTTTCAAGATTTTACAAAACTCCGGAACGCGGTGATATTATGGTATTCTATCCGCCGGCTGAGCCGCTTAAAAATACCCCGTGGAAATTGTTTTCACGCCTCACCGGTTTTTTCTGCAAAGATATTGCCTATATCAAGCGCGTTATAGGTATGCCGGGTGACAAGTTTGAAATAAAAGTCGACAGCACAGGTAAAAATACTGTCTATATAAACGACAAACCGCTTGAGGAGCCTTATGTCAGAAGCCCCTATGAATACCCTGTATGCTCGGAAGCTATGTACTGCGGACCTTTTGTTATTCCGGAACATAAATATTTTATGATGGGCGACAATCGCGGCAATTCACAGGATAGCCGCTACTGGGGTTTTCTTGATGAAAAAAGATTCGTAGGTAAAGCCGTTTTCCGCTTCTGGCCAATCACAAGAATTCATACTTTGAAATAAATAAAAAAGCCCGATTTGAAAATCGGGCTTTTAAATGATAAATAAACATTAACTCAACATGTGATAATATTTCATATAATCTGCTAAAATCATTGAGCTTGTACCGTTTGCTACCGTTGCTTTGATAGTCTGGTCTTTATCGCTCTGTGCCGTATCCTTAACCATATCGGTTTCTTTGGTTTTCTGGTTTGCGACCTCCTGGGTCTTAACTTCATTTATAAAATCATTAATAGTTTTTTCAACTTCCTGCAGCTTGGCTTTGTCACCCTCAAAAGAACCGGTAGATTTTACGCCGGCCTCTTCAAGGCTCTCAAGTATGGAGCTCCACTCCTGATAATTGGGAACTTGCATACCCTGTGCGGCTGCCGCGGCTTTGATTTCTTCCAAATCTTCAATACCGTTAACCTTATTGGCCATATTTACCTCGCTCTTTTTTAACTATATATATAAAAAATTTTCTCTTATTACGATTTCAATAAAGATTAAAAACTTAACAAAATTTAACATTCTTTGCAGCTGTACTGGTTTGTTTAATAAAAAATACGACTCAATAAATATGTTAAGAAAAATTTACAAAAAGGCGGAAAGTTGCATGTAAAAGATATTTTGAACAATCAAGTAAATATTGAATGTGTGCCGTCTTTACAAAAACAAAATAAATAAATTCACAGAAAAACCATGATTTTACAAGGCTAAACCGCTTGCAATTAAATATTTTGCAAGTATGATTAAAATAGCGCCGGAATAGGGCGTGTTTAAAACAGCCGAAAATGAGGACACTTATGGCAAAAGACGTAATAGAATTAGAAGGTACGATTATTGAATCAATGCCTAACGCAATGTTCAGAGTTAAATTGGAAAATGACCATGAAATTTTAGCTCATATATCCGGTAAAATCAGAAAAAACTTTATCAGAATCTTGCCGGGCGACAAAGTTAAAGTAGAAATGACACCATACGATTTAACAAGAGGAAGAATCACTTTCCGTCTGAAATAACAAGAAATCTCACGTACAAACTTATATAAAGGAAAACGAAAATGAAAGTAAGATCATCAGTAAAACCAATGTGTGACAAATGCAAATGCATAAAAAGAAAAGGCAGAGTTGCAGTAATTTGCGAAAACCCTAAACACAAACAAAGACAGGGCTAATTTCACGCAGCGCGGATTGAGGCAGGTTCCTGTGTGAATTTGCCGGAAGATATTTAACGGAGAAGTAACCGCTGTATAATTCCTGTAAATCCGCTAATCCCAAAACAAATCCCGAATCTGCGGGGGTAAACGGCAGATGGTGAGGAAGTATTTAAGCCTCATACCCAAAAAAATCTAACAACAAGTAAAGGAGAAAATATAAAATGGCAAGACTAGCAGGGGTAGACTTACCTCGTAACAAAAGAATGATAGTAGCATTAACCTACATCTACGGAATCGGACCTAAAAGAAGTGAAAATATTCTTAAAGCAACAGGTATTTCACCTGACTTAAGAACAGACGATTTGACAGATGACGATATTAAATTGCTGAGAAACGAACTCGCAAATTATCACATCGAAGGTGACTTGAGACGTGAAGTAACAATGCACATCAAACGTCTTCAAGAAATCGGTTCATACAGAGGTCTGAGACATAAACGTAAACTTCCTTGCCGCGGACAGAGAACAAAAACAAATGCAAGAACAAGACGCGGTAAGAAAACTGGACCTATCGCTAAGAAAAAATAAGCAAATATAAATTAGCAAAATAAGTACACAGATTTTTATAATTTTATAAGTAATAAATATAAAGGAAATAAAAATGGCAAGACCACAAAAAGCAAAGAAAAAAGAAAAGAAAAACGTATTGCAGGGGGTTGTACACATCCAGTCAACTTTCAACAATACAATCGTAACATCAACCGATACACAGGGTAACGCTATTGCATGGGCAACAGCTGGTGCTACCGGTTTTAAAGGTGCAAGAAAAGGCACTCCGTTTGCAGCACAATCAGCTGCAGAACTGGTTGCAAAAAAATCAATTGACCAGGGTATGAAAAAAGTAGAAGTACACATCAAAGGACCTGGTTCAGGCAGAGAAACAGCAATCAGAGCAATCCAAGCAGCAGGTTTGGAAATTACATTAATCAAAGACGTAACTCCAATCCCGCACAATGGCTGCCGTCCGCCTAAAAAGAGACGTGTGTAGCGGGAGCGAGCTGAGGGCGATGGCTTTGCAGAGTTGGCTTGCGTGAGCAAGACAAGCAGGCAAAGACAAGACCCGTTAAAAGCGAGCGACCAAGAGGCAAAACTTCCGAGGCTCCGGTTGAGCAAACAAATCCGACAGGATTTGAAAGACGAAAGCAGGAGCAGGAAAGTCGGACAAAGGCGGCGACCGGAAAGTAAAAACCGGAAAGCCCAATTTAAACAAAAAGACGTACCAAACCGCGGGGGCTTGCGTGAATAGTCCAAACGCAAACCATAGATGCCCCGCAACAATAAAAGGAGAAAAACAAAATGGCTAGATATTCAGGACCATCAAATAAATTATTCAGAAATAAAAGAGTAAAAGATCTCTCAAACAGAAAATTAACATCATCAATGAGACAAAATGCATCAGGACAACACGGTGCAGTCAGAAAGAAACTTTCTGAGTACGCACTCCACCTGGCAGAAAAACAAAAAATCAGATTTACCTACCTTGTAAGCGAAAAACAATTCGCAAAATACTATGCAGAAGCTGCAAGAAGAAAAGGGGTTACAGGTACAATTTTGTTACAATTGCTGGAATCAAGACTTGACAACGTATTGTACAAAGCAGGTTTTGGTATCACCCGCAAACAAACACGTCAGATTGTTAACCACGGTCACGTGCTTGTAAACGGCAAAAAAGTAGATATTCCTTCTTACTTATTAAAAGCAGGCGATGTTGTTACAGTAAAAACAAGAAGCACAGGATTTATGAAATCCGTATCAGAAATGATAGATATGGCTTGTGCACCTGCATGGATGACTATTGATAAGGAAGCACAAAAAATCACATTCGATAGAATTCCGGAAAGAGAAGAATTAGATCCAGAAATTAAAGAACAACTCGTAATCGAATACTATTCTAAGTAGTAGAGGAGTTCAGGGGGCTTGAAAAAGCGATCCCGTTAACCACAGGTGAAAATTTCACTAAAAAAACAGTTAACAAAAAAACTAGGAGATTAAAAGAATGGAATTAAAAATTAAATGTGTTAATACAACAACAAGTTCTGACGGTTCACAATACGGAAAATTTGTAATCGAGCCATTGGCAAAAGGTTTCGGTACAACAATCGGGAACTCACTGAGACGTGTATTGCTTTCAAGCCTTGAAGGTACAGCAGTAACTTCAGCAAGAATCGAAGGTATCACACACGAATACACAGCAATTCCTGGTGTGTTGGAAGATGTAATTGATGTAATGTTGAACCTCAAAGGTCTGGTTGTAAAAACAGATTCTAAAGAACCACAACACTTAAGAATAGATGTTGACAAACCGGGCGCTGTATTAGCAAGTGATATCCAGCTTCCTGCAGGCGTAAAAGTTGTAAACCCTGACTGGTTAATCTGTACAGTAGCAGACGGCGGCAGCTTCCACGCTGACGTTGTTGTTGAAACAGGCAAAGGCTATGTTCCGCACGATGTACCTAGAGATTCAAAAGCAGCATCAATTGATGTATTGCCTATTGATGCAACATTTATGCCAATCAAAAGAGTAAGTTACAATGTTGAACCTACCCGTGTAGGCGATTCTATTGACTTTGACAAATTGACTCTTGAAATTTGGTCAAACGGTTCAGTAGAAGTAACAACTGCATTGAGTCAGGCTTCCAACCTGTTGATTGACCACTTTATGCAAATCGCAGCAGTTACAGGTCAAGCAACAATCTCAACTTCAATTAACCTTGAAGATGAACCGGAAGAAGAAACAAGTGTTCCTAGCATGACAATCGAAGAATTGGAATTGTCAGTCAGAGCATACAACTGCTTGAAACGTGCAAGCATCAATTCTATGAGCGAATTGCTTAAAAAATCAGAACACGACTTGCTCAACATCAAAAATTTCGGTAAAAAATCATCAGATGAAGTAATCGAAAGACTTCACCACTTCGGTTTAGACCTTGCTCCAAACCCTGAAGAAGATGAAGAAGAAGTAGGTTAATAAAATAAATATACATAATAACTATAAAGGATAAAAACAATGAGACACATGACAAAAAAACATACGCTGGGAAAAGCACAAGACCAAAGAAAAGCTTTGTTGCGTGCATTAGCGACTGAACTTTTTGTCCACGGTGAAATCAAAACAACAATGGCAAGAGCAAAAGCTCTCAGACCATACGCAGAAGAGATTATCACACTGGCAAAAAGAGGCGATCTTCACGCAAGACGTCAGGCTGCTAAATTCATCTACGACAAAGAAATCGGTCAATTTATGGATTTGACTACCGGTGAAGTTTTCGAAGCACAAAACGCAGAGAAAAAATTAGCACCTCAAACAGTTTTGAGAAAATTGTTTGTAGTAATCGGTAAAAAATATTCAGACCGTCAGGGCGGATATACAAGAATATACCGCTTGCCGCCGAGACGCGGTGATGCTTCTGAAATGGCATTAATCCAGTTGGTGTAAACCAATGCGTTATGCCTTTCAGGTTCAGTATATCGGAAAAAACTATGCAGGCAGCCAAATTCAACTGGAAAACGGCAAAGAAATAGATACTCCGACTATACAGGGTGAACTTGAAAAAGCTCTTTGCAAATTGACATGCGGAAAATCCGCAAATAATAATAAACGGCAGATTAAAACATACTTTTCCGGACGGACGGATAAGGGTGTAAATTCAATCGGGCAGGTAGTTCATTTTGAGCTTGAACAGATGATTGTTGCTTCAAAGTTTGTTTATTCGCTGAATGAAATACTTCCCGATGACATCTCCGTCAGCGACCTCAGGGTCGTCGATACAAAATTTCATGCCCAGAAATCAGCAAAAAAACGGATTTACAGATACGAATTTATTAACCGTAAATATAAAAACGCTTTTGACGGTGATTTGATGCGGGTGAAATTTGATATCAATCTTGAAAGGATGCAAAAATCACTTGATTATCTTTTAGGTGAGCATGATTTTTCGTCATTCAAGAGTTCCGGAACGCTGAACCCGAGCAAAGTCTGTATAATCTATAAAGCCGAGTGTTTAAAATCCGGCGACAAAGTGATTATTAATATAGAGGGAAACAGATTTCTCTATAATATGGTAAGAACAATAGTCGGAACCCTTTTGGAAATAGAGGGACACAACTTGCCCCCGGAACATATGAAAGAAGTTCTTGAGGCAAAAGACCGCCGCAAGGCGGGACAAACAGTCAGTCCTTACGGATTGACCCTGATGAAAGTAGAATACTAAATAATAATAAATGGAGAAATTAGCATGAAGACTTATTCAGCAAAACCTCTGGAAGTTGAAAGAAAATGGTATCTAATTGATGCTGAGGACGAAGTTCTCGGCAGATTGGCCGTTAGAATTGCTAACATCCTTAGAGGCAAAAACAAGCCTGAATACACTCCGAATGTTGATACAGGCGATTTCGTAATCGTAATCAACGCAGACAAAGTTCGTGTAACAGGCAACAAAGAAACAGATAAAATTTACTACCACCACACAGGTTATCCGGGTGGTTTGAAAGCTGCAAGCGTAAAAGAATTACGTGAAAAAGACGCTAAATTGCTTATCGAAAAAGCAGTTAAAGGTATGTTGCAGCACAATACACTCGGTGATACTCAATTTACAAAATTAAAAGTATACAACGGCAGCGAACATCCGCACGCAGCACAAAAACCGATTGTACTCGAAAAGGAGGCTAAATAATGGCAGATAAAGAAATTATGGCAACTGGCCGCAGAAAGACCTCTATCGCAGTTGTAAAATTAGTTAAAGGTAAAGGCAGAATCTTTGTTAACGGCAAGACTCTGAAAAACTATATCGGCAACAGACCTGCTGTAGAAATGTTAGTATATAGACCGCTTGTATTAACAGAAAACCTTGATAAGTTTGACGTTAAAGTTAAAGCTCTCGGCGGCGGTGTTGTAGCACAATGCGGTGCTATGAGACACGGTATTGCAAGAGCTCTCGTTAAATTGAACGAAGAAAACAGAAACGTATTGAGACTTGAAGGTCTGTTAACACGTGACCCGCGTGTTAAAGAACGTAAAAAATACGGTCGCAAACGTGCAAGAAAACGTTTCCAATTCTCAAAACGTTAATACAAAAAACACAAATATTCAAAAAGCCGGTTTCAACGAACCGGCTTTTTGCTAACTTATATCGAGTTTTGTCGGATTAGTAAATCCGACCTACTACATTACAAATATTTTATTCTGATATTATACGTTCCATTAACTTTATACAGTTGAATAGATAGTATCTTTTTACATTTTCCCATTTCCTGATTTTAATTAGTTTTAAACCAAATAGTTTTATCCATTCAGAATACTGTGGCGGGTAGTCTGATAAATCAATTTTAATTTTATATCTTAAAACAAAATCAACACAATCTCTAAAACCTTGTTTTGCATCATTAATTCGTCTAGCATCTTTTCTGTGCATCGTTGAATAAGGGTTGTCAACCTGATGGTAATATGTATCAGGCACCGTTACAAGTTTGGGTAAGAAGTAAATTGCTTGGTGTGAAAATAATAAATCTTCATAAAACATTCCTTCTGGAAATTTTATTTCAGACATTCTTAAATCAGAGTTTTTATATATTTTATTCCAGACGTAGCATTCTTTGGGCAGATTCGTTGCCTTGTATTTTTCCTCTGCTTTTGTATACAATTTTTCCTCTTTGATTTTTACTATTTTATCATTAATTCTTTCATATCCGGCACAGGCAATTTCTGCGTTATTTTTTACTGCGGCATAGTATAATTTTTCGTAAAAATCAACATCTATAAAATCATCAGAGTCTACAAAACCGATATATTCACCTGTTGCAATTTTGAGTCCATTATTTCTTGCAGAACCAGGCCCTTTGTTCTCCTGATTAATTACAATGATTCTGGAATCTTTTTTAGCATATTCTGTCAGTATTTCCTGAGATTTATCAGTAGAGCCGTCATTAATGCAAATTATTTCCAAATCTTTCAAAGTTTGATTTAGAATACTGTCCAAACATTCAGCCAGATATACTTCCACATTGTATACCGGTACTATAACTGAAACTTTCGCCATCACCAATCACCTTTTATCAAAATTATCACATCACATGTATATAATTAAATTATATTATGGTTAATCAATGCTTGTCAACATAATACGTGAGTTTCCGGCTATCAAAATTTAATTGTTAACAAATGTAACAAAAATTACAAACTCTGAAATCCGGTGTTTTAAAAATACTTTATATAGGAAAGAGAGTATAACCAAGAGATAATATAAGGAGAGACGAGATGACATTTTTAGCGATTGATGCACAAAAGAATTTATTCACGTTACAAAAGAGCCAACTCCAATTTGAACAAACGCTTGTTATGAGTCAGGCAAACTACATTACTCAGGAAATGAGCTACCGTTCACAGGAAATTGAAGAAGCCGGCGGTGATTTGGACACAGATTACTACTACATCCAACTGCAGCAGCAGGAGGAATACTTAGAGACAAGACAGGATTCTCTGGATTCACAGATAACATTGCTGGATAACGAAATTTCAAGTTTGAAAACACTGGTAAACAACAACATCAAGAACAGCTGCAGCTTGAACTTAATCGGCGGCTAGTAAAGATTGATGCGGCAGACTATACATTGCCGGAGTTTTCAATCAAATCAACAATATTAAGCATCAAAGATGCTATTGTCATCGGACCAACACCTCCGGGGACAGGCGTGATGTGGGATGCGATTTTGGAAACAGTTTCAAAGTTAACATCCCCCCGCAGTTTCCCTTTTTCATCTCTAAAAATCCCTACATCAATAACAACACAATTTGATTTTAACATATTATCTTCTATAATTTTCCCACCCGCTGCAGAGACAAGAATATCTGCAGTTTTTGTTATTTCAGCGAGGTTTTTAGTGTGGCTGTGACAAACCGTTACAGTTGCATTTCTATTGAGCATCATCTGTGCAAGCGGTTTACCTACGATATTTGAACGTCCGACAACAACGACATGTTTGCCGTCGATTTCAATATTATATTCGTCAAGAAGTCTCAATATACCACGCGGGGTTGCCGGATATGCAAAAGGTTTTGCACCCGAAAACAGCAGTCCGGAATTGTACGGGGTAAAACCGTCAACATCTTTTTTAGGGTCAATTGCTGTTAGAATTTTTAACTTATCAATATGTTTTGGGAGCGGTAGCTGGACAAGGATTGCCGTTACTGTAGTATCATTGTTTAATTCATCAATCTTTTTTAACAGAACCGGCTGGGTCACATCTTCCGGATATCCGATAATTTCAGCGGCAATCCCGATTTTTTCAGCGTATTTTTTTTTGTTATTAACGTAAATTTGACTAGCCGGGTCATCTCCTACAGATATTACAACGAGTTTAGGCACGACAGTGAGGGATGCTACCTTAAGTTTCAGCTCCTCTAAAATTTTATCTCTTAACTTTTTACCGTCTAAGATTACAGTCATAATTTCCTTTACTTGTTTATCTGCGGAAGATTTAATCTGAAATAAAACTGATTAATGGCGTCCTGAATCATTTTGGATTCTCTATCCAGCGAGCCGTTTTTTAACTTTTCATCTACAGGGATAACGCCGAGTACGTCTAAATCATATTTTTTCAAAAGTTCATACACAGACGCCAGATTTGTATTTTCGACTTTGTTGATAACTACGCCCAGCTGATTACCTGCGGAATATTTTGCGCTGAATTCTTCAATACGTTTAGCAAGATGTGCACCCTCTTCATTAGGTGTTGCAACAATTATTGCGGTATCAATATCAGTATCAACAAGCTGGTTGAGATATTTAAGGTCAAATTCGCAGTCGAAGATTACAATGTCGTATCTTTCAATGAGTTTCAATACAGCATCGTTGATTTGACCTGTAATCGGGCAGCGGCAATCTTTTGAGCCGACAAACCACGATACAATCAAATCCACATTATCTTCAATAGAAACTACAATATCCTCCATTGCCCATTCTACAAATTCCTGTTTTGACATACCCTCAGGAATTCCGGTTTTATATTCGTGTTTACCGCTTCTGATTCCGTAGATGGTGTTTCGAACATCGAGTCCAAAGGTATGACCGAGTTCGGAGGTCAGGTCGTTATCAAATAAAAGAATTGATTTTTCCGGAAAAAGTTCCTGAAAAATTCTCAAAAAAGCTTTTGTAATAGTTGTTTTGCCGCTGCCGCTTTTACCTGTGATAGCAAGTTTAACAGTCAATTTTATACTTCTCCTTTAAGCTGTCTGAAACATTTTTAGTCAATATCATAGCTTTTTCCGCAAGCTCTTCGGGCAAAGAACCAGCCCCGCAAGATGGTGTGATTATTGAATTATCTATAATAAGTTTCTCATCAATGCCTTTTTTAGTCAAATAATTAACAGCGGCATCAAATTTTGATAAAAGAATTTCTTCATTGATACTTTCCAGCGCCTTTTTGTCAAGAGTCGGTACAACTCCCCAGGCGATTTTGCCGCCGTTTTTCAAAAATTCAAAGATAGATTTATTGAAAACACTCAAATTCTGTGCATAACTGTAGGCATCCAGATTTATAATATCAACTCCTGCCCTGACCGGTACTGCCCAGTCACATTTCCCGCAGCAATGAATTGCGCTCATTGCGCCTGTGGTTTTGATTATATCGGAAACCTCTTTTAGAATATCAATAACCTCTTGCTGTGAAATTGTTACATAAGCAGAGGTCCCGAGTTGTGATATAGAAGGTTCATCAATAAAAATTATAGGAGTTGTATCAGGGCTCGCGTTTTTGATTTGTTTAATCTGCCACAGCGCCTTAAGCGTCAAAGTTTTTGTGATAATTTCTCTTAAAGCTTCATCATAATATACGCATCTGCCGTTTTTATCCACAAGTGTCGTTGCAAGTGTGAAAGGCCCTACTATTTGACCTTTTGCAAAAAAAGGTTTTGTATTTTTTACTAAATCAATAAACTCCGGAAATGCCGCAGAATTTTCAGGACTTATTGCGTAATGTTCCAGCAAATCGGAATCGGTATCCGCAATAATCTCCTCATATTCCAGAAAAAATTGTTCCAAATCCGTGCAGAAATCGTCATACTCAGAATCCATATAAGACTTTGCATTTTCTTCATCTGAAAAAAATGCCGGCATATTTTCCAGAAACTGGAAAATCATATCTTCATTTTTGGAAACTTTTGCAAGCTGAGGCCAGAAAGGAATAGCAGAAAAATATTTTTTTACAATCTGCATTGCATCTTGAACACAAGAATGAGGCAGGGAGCCTATAGCCATACATTCAAGTTTTAACTTAGTTTCCTGCCTCATTTATGTTTAAAATATCCTTTTTTACTGATTAAGCTTCTTCTGTAGCTTCTGTTGTTTCAGTTTCTTCAATAGATTCTTTAACAACTTCGGAAGCTGTAACAACTACACCCAATTCGCATTTAACTTTAGAAGTCAATTTGATAAGCATAGTGTATTCACCGATTTTGTTAATAGGAGCATTGAGGGTGATAGTTTTTCTGTCAACTTCAATACCTGCTTTTGCAAGAAGTTCTTCAGCCAGTTTTTTAGTAGTGATAGTACCGAACAATTTGCCTGATTCACCTGCTTTTGCAGACAATTCAAGTTTGCCGATTTTTTCAATTTTTTCAGCTTTAGCAAGAGCTTCTGCGTGTAATTTTTCTTGTTTAGCTTTGATTCTTGCAAGGTTTTGTTCTCTGTTTTGGAGAGCGCCTTCTGTTGCAATTTCAGCAAAAGATTGCGGAAGAAGGAAGTTTCTTGCATATCCATCTTTTACATTAACGATGTCACCTGCTTCACCGAGGTTTTGAACATCTTTTTTCAATATAACTTGCATAAATAATTCTCCTTTTCTATTTATATTTCTGCATGTAGCTTTAATCTACAACAAACAGAATCAAATGTCGAGAGTTTTTTAAAAAACATTACAAACCGCAAAGCGGAATAGAACTTTGATTTTAAAGTTTGTGGTTATTTATTTGATGGCAGGAAAAAGATATTTAACGCCGTTATCAGCACGCCATCTGACATAACCGGTTTTAGGCTGTTCATCAATATCGGATACACTGACCAGCACCCAGTTGCCTTTAACTGCGTGGAGTTTTATAAATTTAGGCAAATTCATGCGGGCTACAACCTGAGAGTTGTCCTCAGTTGAAGTTTTCATATCATTCACGCTTTCAGGGGCGCCTTTGAGTACATACAATCCGTATTTGCGTCCGTACATATTATAGAAATTCAGCCAGGACAGAAATTTGTACGGGTCATCTTTCTTCATCCAGCCTTTAGAACCGTCAGTGTTGTTGTAGATTACTTCAACCCAATCTTCTGTTTCATCCGTCACTGCCATCAAAGCAAGCTCTTTTGACGGAATAAACACGACAAACAAATCTGAAAATTTTATGCTTTCAGGAAAAACTTCCTTGTCATTCCATTTGATACTGTGAACAATCGGCGCATTTTCGCGCGGCTCTTTGTATAAAGTAATCTCATTTGATGCCTGATACAAACCGAGTGTGGCTGTGTATTTCAAACTTACATTCTGCGGCATAATATCAGCAGCCCATACAGCTTGCATCAGCCCGAATAGTACAATAAGACAAGTTAAGATTTTCTTCATGAATTTACTCCCTGAATGAAATATCCGCATAAGTTTTTTGAAGTTTATTTCTTATAGAATTCATTTGCCCCTCAATCACTTCATCTGTCAAAGTTGCGTTAGGGTCTTGCATATGAATTCTGAATGCGAGTGACTTGAAGCCTTCTTTGATGTGTTCGCCCTGATATACATCAAAAACTTCACTGCCCTTAAAGATATTTTGCTGTACAGCCCCTTTTATTACACGCTGGATATCGTCAAATGTAACATCGTCATTGATGATAAATGCCAAATCGCGTTTTACTTCAGGGAATTGCGGAAGTTTTTTAAATCTCGGCACGCTTTCTTTGATGATTGCAATAATTTCGTCTAAATCAAGTTTAAAGATAAACGCATCCTGATTTAATTTTAATTTATCTTTCAATATAGGATGAATTTGACCGAAGTAGCCGACAGGCTGAGGATTTTTGCCTAAAACTGTGATTACTGCACTCTTGTACGGGTGAAGTGTTGTGTGAGTAGCGGCGAGAACAGATTTGTCAAGCGGAACGAGTTTGATACGTTTTTCAACGCCAAGTTCCGTGAATAATTTTTCCATAATGCCTTTTACTGTATAGAAATCAGTTTCAGCTGTTTTTTGCCATAGAGAGTGTTCAACTTTGCCGGTGAGCACACCGCCTAAAATTCTGTTTTCTTTTACGCCGGAGGATTTTTCATCAGCTTCGCCGGTTCTATAATAAGTTCTGCCGATTTCGTAAGCCCAGAAATCTTTTTGTCCGTTGTCGTAGTTATATTTCATACAGTTGAGAACACTTGCAGTCATTGTTTGGCGGAGCATTGCGTAATCTTCACTTGCCGGATTGCAAACATATACTGCTTTTTCTTCGTCAAACGGTATCATAAATTTGTCCAAAAGCGGCTTTCCGATAAGTGAGCTTGTGATAATTTCGTCTAAACCTGAGGAAAGCATAATTTCATGGACTTTTTTAATAACTTTTTCTTCAAGAGAAATTTCCGGAGTTTGAGATTTGTTCGGAAGCGACGGAGCTATTTTGTCGTATCCGTTAATTCTGGCAATTTCTTCAATCAGGTCGATTTCGCGGGTAACATCGCCTGCTCTGAATGACGGAACAAGGAATTTTGCGGCTGCATCATTGCCGCCGAGTTTTTCAAATCCGAGTTTTTCAAGAATGGCAATGCACTTTTCAGGCTCTATTGTGCATCCGAGAAGTCTTTTTATCTGTGCAAATCTCAAGGTAATTTCAACAGGTTCAAGTTTGTTTTCGCCTGCTTCAACTACACCTATGACTTCGGCGTTTGCATATTCTGTCAAAAGCTGCATTGCTCTCATTAAAGCAGGTTTTACGGCTTCTATATCAACTCCGCGTTCAAATCTTGAGCAGGCTTCACTTTTATATCCTACGCTGCGAGAGCTTTTTCTGTTGCTTTGAGGAGTGAAATATGCTGCTTCAAGAGCCATTGCTGTTGTATTGTCATCAATTTCTGAGTTCATCCCGCCGAATACGCCTGCAATACATACGCCTTTTTCTCTATCAGCAATCAAAACGCTGTCGCGGGTAAGTTTTCTTTCTACTCCGTCAAGTGTTACAATGCTTTCTCCTTCTTTTGCACGTCTTACGCAAAGATAATTATCAAGCTTGTCATAGTCAAATGCGTGCAGAGGAGTGCCGTATTCCAGCATTACATAGTTTGTGATATCGACAACGTTGTTTATGGCGCGTACACCTGATGCGATTAGTCTTTTCTGCATCCAGTCCGGTGACGGTTTGATTTTGATATTTTTCAACACACCGATTGAATAGTATTTGCAGACATCTTTATCAATTATTTCGACCTCAAAATCGTTTGTGGATAAATCTTTTGTACATTCAATCCTGTTGAATTTGAGCGGTTTGTTGAAAATAGCACTCAACTCTCTTGCAACGCCCACAACAGACATCTGGTCGCCGCGGTTTGCAGTTGGTGCAACATGGATTATTGTATCTTTTTCAAAACCAAGAACATCTTCTACATTTTGTCCTATTTGTACCTGAGGGAAAATTCTGTTAAGGATTAAAATGCCGTCCTCTTCCTGATATTCACGCTCTGAAACGCCAAGTTCATCATCAGAACAAAGCATCCCCTGAGATTCGACGCCGCGGATTACTGCAGGCGTGAGGGTGAACATCTCTCCGGTTTTTCTGTCCAGGACCTGACTGCCAACTGATGCGTATGGAACAATTTGTCCCTCTTTTATATTCTGAGCACCGCAGACAACGGTTTTTAATCCTGAACCGGTGTTTACTGTCACAAGGTGAAGTCTGTCTGAATTAGGGTGTGCATCAATTTTCTCTATTCTTACAGTCTTTATATTGGTAAATTTTGGTTTAACTTCTTCGAGCGCCTCAACCTCAAGCCCGCTCATAGTAAGTTCGTGCGCTATTTGCTCTTCTGTCACATCCGATAAATCAACCAATTCATTTAACCAATTTAATGATACTTGCATTTTCTATAATTCCCTCTTAATCACTATTACTTATACCAGAATTCTATAACAAATATAAACGATTGTAAAACTTAATTTATAATATCGCCTACTCCTTGCTTAATAACTTTTTTGTGAGATAATTTTGGTAAAGCTAAATATTAAATAGCAAACGTACACAAGATATAAAAAAGGAAAAATGAGAAATGGCTAGAAAAACTCCATTGGAAAAAATCAGAAACATTGGTATTGCCGCTCACATTGATGCCGGTAAAACCACTACAACCGAACGTATCTTGTTCTATACAGGTAAAACACACAAACTCGGCGAAGTTCACGACGGTGCTGCTGTAACCGACTTTATGGAACAAGAAAGAGAAAGAGGTATTACAATCCAATCCGCTGCTGTTACTGCAGAATGGAAAGGTCACCAGATTAACATTATCGACACCCCGGGGCACGTTGACTTTACAATCGAAGTTGAACGTTCTCTCCGTGTATTGGACGGCGTTGTTGCAGTATTCTGTGCTGTAGGCGGTGTTCAATCACAATCAGAAACTGTTTGGAGACAGGCTAACAGATATGAAGTTCCTAGAATGGTATTTGTTAACAAAATGGACAGAACAGGTGCTGATTTCTATAGAGTAGTTGACCAGATTAAAAACAGATTGGGTGCTAATGCATTTCCTATCAGACTCCCGATAGGTGCTGAAGATAAATTCAGAGGTCTTATTGATTTGTTCACTATGAAAGCTGAAATTTATACTAACGACTTAGGTACTGATATTAAAGAAGAAGACGTTCCTGCAGATATGCTGGAAATGGCTCAAAAATACAGAGATGAACTCGTTGAAGCTATTGCAGCAGAAAATGATGACTTGATGGAAAAATATTTTGAAGATCCTGCATCAATTACTGTCGATGAATTGAAAAAAGGCTTGAGAAAAGCAGTTTGCGAAAACAAAATTGTTCCTGTAACCTGCGGTACAGCTTTCAAAAACAAAGGTGTTCAGCTTCTTCTTGACTCAATTGTAGAATTGATGCCGTCACCGGTTGATGTTAAAGCTATTGAGGGTGAACTTGAAGACGGTACTAAAACTGAAAGACACTCTTCAGATTCTGAACCGTTCTCAGCTCTTGCTTTCAAAGTTATGACTGACCCGTTTGTAGGACGTTTGACATTCTTAAGAGTTTATTCAGGCGTTATCACTTCAGGTTCTTATGTTCTTAATGCTACTAACGGCAAGAAAGAACGTATTTCAAGATTGGTTCGTATGTATGCTGACCAGAGACTTGAAGAAACTGAAGTTTACGCAGGTGATATCTGTGCGGCAGTTGGTTTGAAAGATACTACAACAGGTGATACTCTGTGTGATGAAAAAGCTCCTATTATCTTAGAAAGAATGAGCTTCCCTGAACCGGTTATCTCTGTTGCTATCGAACCGAAAACAAAAGCTGACCAGGATAAAATGGGTATTGCTCTTCAAAAATTGGCTGAAGAAGATCCGTCATTCAGAGTTAAATCTGATACAGAAACAGGTCAGACAATTATCTCAGGTATGGGTGAACTTCACCTTGACATCATCGTTGACCGTATGCTTAGAGAATTCAAAGTAGAAGCTAATATTGGTAAACCTCAGGTTGCATACAGAGAAACTATCAGAGGTACTGCTGATCAGGATTCTAAATTCGCCCGTCAATCAGGTGGTAAAGGTCAATACGGTCACGTTAAGATTAAAATTTCTCCAGCTGAAGAAAATGCCGGATTTGTATTTGAAAACAAAATCGTCGGTGGTGCTATTCCTAAAGAATATATTGAACCTGCAAGAAAAGGTATGGAAGAAGCCCTCGAGGGCGGTATTTTAGCCGGATATCCTATGATTGACGTTAAAGTTGAACTTTACGATGGTTCATACCACGAAGTCGACTCTTCTGAAATGGCGTTCAAAATTGCCGGTTCTATGGCAATTAAAGAAGGCTGCCGCAAAGCTCAGCCTTGCATCTTGGAACCTATGATGAAAGTTGAAATTGAAATTCCTGAAGAATTTACCGGTACAATCATCGGTGATATTTCAAGAAGACGCGGACGTGTTGAAGGTCAGGAACCAATGGGTAACACAGGTAATGTTATCGTAAGAGCCCTTGTTCCGCTTGCTAACATGTTCGGTTACGCTACTGACTTGAGAAGTAATACTCAAGGCCGCGGTACATTCTCTATGGAATTCAAATGCTACGAACAAGTTCCTGCTAATATCGAAAAAGAAATTATCGAAAAATCAGGCGCTGCTAAAGCATAGTTCCAATAGATAATATAAAATCTTAAAAAAGTCCTTTTGAATTTTCAAAAGGACTTTTTTATTGCTGTCTCCTCAAAAAAAGAAAAAACCACTTTCAATAGAAAAAAGTGGCAGGAAAAGTTACGAAATCTTATCTTATGGGAAAGGAAATCTGTATCTTAATCTATTCAAATTTATATAAATATCCGACTATGAGAACATATTAAATGTTTTTTCAATGTTCTTGTCGATAACGTTTTTAACTGAGTCGTATTCTGTCTGTAATGCTGTATGCTCCGTATCTAATTTTTTCAATTGTAAATCTATTTTGTTGTCTTCATTTTCAATCCGCTGCATATCTTGTTCATATTGAGCTTCAACAAGCGCAATTGCACGCTCGTCCTCTACTTCTTGAATGCAAGAGTCATCGGAAATTGATGTAGAGACAAATTCTCCGTCTTTGCTTGAATATCTTTCAAGGAGTAATTTACCCTCTCTCAGATAACGTTCAAAAGTATTACTGTCTTTTATCGGAGAGGTATCCATTGTGCTGTTCGGATCTTTGTTTATATTGTTGTCACTTGCCAGTACATAGTGGTTCGGATCAGCCTGAACCTGTGCCGCATCTGTTGTGTATGTAAAGAAATCAGATGAACTCATTTTGTAGAATAAGTTTTTCAGGAAAGTCATTTCCGGTACATTTTCTGAGTAGGCTGCTGTTTTCAAACCTGAACCGTCATTTGCTTTATCTATCTGTAAATTTCCGTAATAAGCCTCTGTCAAAGCAACAGCGTAATCGTATAATTCGCGCTGCTCTTGAGTTGTACCATCATAGGTTAGAGGGATTTTTTCTTCATTACCGTCAGCATCTTCCACAACTGCTACAGGACATCCTGTGTTTGCCTGCCAGTCATAATCTACGCTGTGCTCCTCATCACCGTAATGTATATCTACTGATGTCAGATATTTATCCCATGCTTCATGGATTTTTTTAACGGCTTTTTCTGTTTCAGGATTTGTGTCTTTTCCGTTTTCGATGACTTCGTCATCTTTTGTAACACTTATGTCTGCAATAGTAAATCCTAATGCCTGCATAAATTTGTTAATATCACCGTTGCCGTTAATGAATGCTTCTGCCTGCTCAGATGTAACAAGAACTTTTCCTTTTGTGTCTGTTACACAATACTGCAAGCCGCCTGCAATTTTGCCATACCCTGACATCAAAGTGTAGTTGATATCTTCATAAACCTCTTGAGAACCGTTAAAACCTGTCAGTACCGTTAGTTTGGTCTGATTCAAAGCTTCATTATAGTCAGCATTCAACTGCTCTGTCTGGTTTGCAAGGCTTATTTTTGTAAATGATAAACTTTGCCCGGAATTCTCGTTATCCGTCAAACGAGCAGTTATACTAAGAAGTCTGGCTTGTGATGCTGCCATTCCCATAGCTTGTTTCGGTCCTTTCGTTATGTCGTAACTTTTATACTATCTTATACGACATTTTTGCGAAAAAACTTTAATGCGTGGAATGGAATATTAACTTTTTGTTACAAAATCATCAACAAATTAATTGTTGTGTTTTGCATCCTTGTCTGCACCCGGAAAGAGCCCCATTACAATCTGGTCAGCAAGTATTGTGTCTGTACCTGCGAAAAATGAACCCAGACAGTTCAGAAATTTTGCTCCGAAAGCCTGAGTCTTTCCAGACTCATTCGTGTTTTGTACTTTCAAATTTGTCTTCATAATTTCAATCCTAACTTTTACCATATATTTAAACAATTAAAACGTAGAGAAATTGCCTCTTTTTACGTTTTGGGGTGAGTTTATTTTACAAAAATTAATATTTTTGTAAAATTTTTGGGGTCAAAACAGACGGCAACATTAACTGTTTCCATCTGCTTTTTATTTTTAATTTTTTAATCTCCTATTTTATGTATTAATCGCTTCGTAACATTCATCACAAATCGTTTCGAAACCGGAGTGTGAACCGAGTTTGCGGTATTTCCAGCAGCGTTCGCATTTCTCGCCTTCTGCTTTAGTTACCCATACGGTGAATCCGTCTTCGTCATGTTCATTCAGAACGTTATCAGGGGCTTCATCACACACATAAGCCTGTGATGTGATGAATATATTGCACAGTTCATTTTCATTAGCTTTCAACACTTCTGCATCTTCAGCTTTGATATGAACAGCAACTTCAAGAGAGCTGCCTACTTTTTTATCTGCTCTCAGGGGTTCAATTGCACGTGTTACGACTTCACGCGCTTTTAAGATTTTTGTAAATTCTTCATCAAGTTTATCATTTTTCCATTGCGGATTAGGTTTTGCCCAATCGGAAAGAAGGATACTTTCCAGACCGCCGCGCTGGCATTCAGGAACATTCTGCCAGATATCTTCTGCCTGGTGCGGCATAACCGGAGTTAAAATTCTGACCAGTGCCTGCAGTGTTTCATAAAGAACTGTCTGGCATGCTCTTCTTGAAAGCGATTTTTTACCTGCAGTGTAGAGTCTGTCTTTTACAATATCAAGATAGAATGCACTCAGGTCAACTGCTGCAAAGTTTTGCAGGTGCTGGAAGTATTTATAAAATTCGTAATTTTCAAATGCTTCCGTTACATTTTCTATTAAGTTGTTGAGTTTGTGGAGTGCAAACTTGTCTATATTTTTCAAATCTTCATAACGGACATAATCAACAGCAGGGTCAAAATCAAACAGGTTGCCAAGTAAAAATCTTGCTGTATTTCTTGTCTTTTTAAATATTTCAACGAGCTGTTTAATGATGTTATCACCGATTTTGGTATCGTTTCTGTAGTCAACTGAAGCTGCCCAGAGTCTCAGGATATCAGCACCGTAATTCTTGATAATATCATCAGGTCTGATGTAGTTGCCGAGAGATTTGGACATTTTTCTTCCGTCCTCTCCGAATACAAATCCGTGGGTCAAAACTGTTTTATAAGGCGCTTTACCTTGAGTTGCAATAGACGTCAGAAGTGAGGACTGGAACCAGCCTCTATGCTGGTCGGAACCCTCCAGATACATCTCAACAGGAGTATGTCCGAGTTGTTCTGAGCGTTTTTCTACAACAGCACGCCAGGTTATGCCGGAATCAAACCAGACATCCATGATGTCATTTTCTTTACGGAAGTGGGTTTTGCCGCATTTAGGACATACAAAACCTTTCGGAAGAAGTTCTTCTGCTGAATATTTTACCCAGGCATCGGAGCTTTCTTTTTCAAAGATTTTCGCTACATTTTCGATAGTTTCGTCAGTGACAATTGTTTCTCCGCAATCTTCACAATAGAATACAGGGATAGGAACGCCCCATGCTCTTTGACGGGAAATACACCAGTCAGAACGGCTTTCTACCATGTTGGAAATTCTGTTTTGACCGCTTGCCGGAATCCATTTGACATTTTTAATTGCATCCAGTGTTTGTGCACGGAATTTGTCTACTTTGACAAACCATTGCGGGGTAGCACGGTAGATGACAGGATTTTTACATCTCCAGCAGTGCGGATAGCTGTGCTGAATATCCTGCTGCATAAGCAAGGCTCCGCTGTTTTGTAGTTTTTCTATAACTATTTTGTTTCCTTTGTAATAAGGAACGCCTTCTAAATCTTTGTCCTGAACAGCATCAGTCCATACTCCGCGGCTGTCAAGAGGTGAAAATACTTCTATACCGTAGCGGCAGCCTACTTCATAGTCCTCAAGACCATGACCAGGGGCGGTGTGTACAGAACCGGTACCGGCATCAAGCGTAACGTGTTCACCTAAAATTATCGGTGATTTTCTGCCGGCAAGCGGGTGTATTGTGTTTAGAAGTTCAAGTTCTTTTCCTGTTACAGAACCGAGGACTTTGATGTCTTTTTCTTCCCATTCAACATCTGAAAGGAAAGCACCTAAAAGTTCTTGTGCTGCTACATACACATCCCCTTTGTATTCAAAGAATGTATATTCAAAATTCGGGTGCATGGATATTGCCATGTTTGACGGAATTGTCCAAGGGGTTGTTGTCCAGATGACTGCGTATATATTCTTATCTTTAAGCTGAGAGGAGCGAAGAATTTCTGAAATTTTTAATGTTGATTCTTCGTCAAACTTAAATCTTACATATATAGAAGTAGAAGTATGGTCAGCGTATTCAACTTCAGCTTCGGCAAGGGCAGTTTCGCATGATGCACACCAGTAAACCGGTTTCATACCTTTTTCGACGTAACCTTTTTTATACATTTCGCCGAAAACTCTGACCTGTTCTGCTTCAAATGCCGGGTCTATTGTCAAATAAGGATGTTCCCAGTCACCCCAGACACCGAGGCGTTTAAATTCTGATTCTTGACCTTTGAGGTTTTTGTGTGCAAATTCTCTGCATTTTGCTCTAAGTTCTGCCGGTGTCAAAGCGCTTCTGCCGCCTTTAATATTTTTTACAACAGCATTTTCAATAGGCAGACCGTGTCCGTCGTAGCCCGGAACGTAAGGAGCATAGCAGCCAGATTGCGATTTGTATTTAATCAAAATATCTTTAAGGATTTTATTTAAAGCAGTACCTACGTGAATTTTTTCGGAACTCAAATATGGAGGTCCGTCATGGAGTACAAATTTATTTGCTTTATCTCTTTGAGCAATATTTTTTTCATAAATTTTATTTTCTTCCCAGAATTTTTGGGTAGAAATTTCTTTAACTGTTGCGTTGGCGCGCATTTCCAGTGTGGTTTGAGGTAAATTCAAGGTATCTTTGTATTCTACTTTTGTTTCTGTATTGCTCATTTCCCCTATCCTTCTTCAATATTTTCCTTAACTGTTTCTGTTGTATCATTAAAATGATGCTTTGTACATATTTCTTTAATATTTTTTAAATGGGACAAGTTTAAATCCAACTTATCGTTATTAGATTCTACTATAAAATTTTTCA
Organism: Candidatus Gastranaerophilales bacterium; assembly: GCA_944324135.1. Lineage (GTDB taxonomy): Bacteria > Cyanobacteriota > Vampirovibrionia > Gastranaerophilales > Gastranaerophilaceae > CALUVN01. The sequence continues at coordinate 56,964 of CALUVE010000011.1, forward strand.
TTTTGTCATAATTAAATTCATTTTCCCATCTTGCAATAACAACGGTTGCAACGCAATTACCGATGAGGTTAACCGTTGTCCTGCCCATGTCGAGAATCTGGTCTATCCCGAGAAGTATAGCTACCCCGAGTATCGGGATATTAAAACTTGCAAGAGTACCGGCAAGGACTATAAGTGAAACTCTCGGCACGCCGGCAACCCCTTTACTTGTCAGCATCAGTGCAAGCATAATTACTATCTGCTGGTTCAAATCAAGATTAATTCCTACAATCTGGGAAGAGAATATAACAGCCATTGCAAGATAAAGGGTACTTCCGTCGAGGTTAAAAGTATAACCTGTCGGCATTACAAAACCTACAATATTTTTCGGTACCCCAAACCGCTCCATAATTTCCATTGCTTTCGGAAAAGCTGCCTCTGAGCTTGCTGTGGTAAAGGCTAAAAATGCAGGTTCCTGAAGAGCCTTTATTAAATTTCTAAAAGATATTTTGACAATTTTGCAAACTATGAGTAAAACCAGCAGTACAAAAACCGCAAGTGCAATGTATAAAGCGCCGATAATTTTTGCATAATTTTTCAAGACAGAAAGTCCGTTTGCGCCAACAGTTGATGCGATAGCCCCGAATATACCGAGCGGAGCAAAATACATAACATACTCCGTGAACTTAAACATAATTTGCGAAACTGAATTCAACACATCGAGAACAGGTCTTGCAGCTTTTCCGACAGCACATATTGCAAGTGCAAAGAAAATCGAAAACACAACAATCTGCAGCAAATTTCCCTGCGCCATTGCGTCAATTATGCTGGTTGGAAAAATATTTGTTACCATTTCTCCGACAGAGGTATGAGCCTGTGTCGCAGCCATAAGTCCTGCTTCTTGCATCTGTATTGCATCAGGCGTGGTGCCGGACACAAATCCGACTCCGGGCTTAAATACATTAGCCATGAACAACCCGATAATCAGAGCGAGTGTTGTTACGACTTCAAAATAAATAATAGTTTTTATGCCGATTTTTCCGAGGCTTTTGGCATCACCGTGCCCGGCTATTCCGATGACAAGTGTCGCAAACAACAGCGGGGCTATAATCATTTTGACCATTCTAAGAAATATAGCAGCAAGCGGGCGCATTCTGACCGCAAATTCAGGGGCAAAATGACCTACCAGTATACCCAGTATCAGGGCTATAAATATCAACGCTGTAAGTCTTGAATGTTTCATTGGTATAAACATTATATATTAAACATGATGAATGCAAAATTTTAAAAAAAATTTTGGTTACATTTCGTAAATCTTTTATTTTTCCATTGCCATGACCATATAAATTGATGTAAGATAATTGAAAAGACATGTTGTTAAAAGGCATGCACGTTACTATAAAAATAAGGGATAGAGAAATAATACACAATGGAGGTTAATGTGAATACATTAGATGAAAGTTTGACCCTGTCGGAAAACGCAATTAAAGTTCTGGAAAAAAGATATTTGAAGAGAGACAAAGACGGCAATTGTGTTGAAAAACCTGCAGATATGTTCAGACGTGTAGCTGATGCGATAGCCGCCGGAGATTTAAAATACGGTGCATCGGCAGATGAGGTTAAAAAATTATCAGACAGATTTTATAACGCAATTACACACAGATATTTTATGCCGAACTCTCCGACATTAATGAATGCAGGCAGAGAACTCGGACAGCTGGCAGCATGTTTTGTTCTTCCGGTTGAAGACTCTCTTGAAAGTATCTTTGAAACTATTAAAAATACCGCCTTGATACACAAATCAGGCGGCGGCACAGGTTTTTCTTTCTCAAGGCTCAGACCGAAAAACAGTGTAGTACGTTCTACAATGGGTGTTTCTTCAGGGCCTGTTTCATTTATGGAAGTATTCAATGCTGCTACAGAAGCTGTTAAACAGGGCGGAACAAGACGCGGTGCAAATATGGGTATCCTCAGAGTTGACCACCCTGACATTCTTGACTTTATTGAATGTAAATCCGATAACAACAAACTCAACAATTTCAACATATCAATAGCAGTGACTGACAAGTTTATGGAAGCTTACAAAAACGGCACTGATTATGATCTGGTTAACCCGCAGAATAATCAGGTTGTAGGAAGATTAAGCGCTAAAAAAGTATTTGATATGATTGTTGACGGCGCTTGGAGAAACGGTGAACCGGGTATTGTATTTATCGACAAAATGAATGCAGACAACCCTACTCCATTAATCGGTGAAATTGAATCAACAAACCCTTGCGGTGAAGTTCCGCTCTTGCCGTATGAAGCTTGTAACCTTGGTTCTATCAACCTCGGCTTGATGGTAAAAGACGGTAAAGTTGACTGGGATTTGCTCGCTGATACAACAAGAACAGCTATTAGATTTTTGGACAACGTAATAGCCGTTAATAACTATCCGCTCCCGCAAATTTCTGAAATGGTTCAAAACAACAGAAAAATCGGTTTGGGCGTTATGGGCTGGGCTGATATGCTTATGAAAATGGGTATTTCCTACAACTCCACAGAGGGTACAAAACTTGCGGCTCAGGTTATGGAATTTATAGATTACGAATCTAAATGCGAATCTATAGAACTTTCAAAAGAAAGAGGCAGATTTAATAACTTCAAAGGCAGCGTATATGACCGCAAAGATTACCTCTACAACAAATACAAAGGTAAATCAGCAGGTATAGTTTCCGATGAACAGTGGAAAGAACTTGATGAACAGATTGAAAAATACGGTATCAGAAACGCAACTACAACATGTATTGCACCAACCGGTACAATTTCAATGATAGCATCAGCATCAGGCGGTGTTGAACCTCTGTTCGGGCTGGTATTCTCAAGATTGATTATGGACGGCACTGAAATGCTTGAAGTTAACCCAATCTTCAAAGATTACATGATTCAGCACGGACTTTATTCCGAAGATTTGATGAAAAAGATTGCAAAAGACGGTTCTATCGCGCATGTTGACGGTATTGCCAATGAAATCAAACATATTTTTGCAACCGCACACGATGTATCACCTTACTGGCATGTCAAAATGCAAGCTGCATTCCAGCTGCACACAGACAACGCGGTTTCCAAAACAGTTAACTTTGAGGAGCACGCCACCCGTGATGATATCAAAGAGGCATACATTCTTGCATATGAAAACAACCTTAAAGGGATTACTGTTTACAGAAACAACAGCCGTCAGTTCCAGCCGATGAACCTTGATGCTAAAAAGAAAGAAGAACCGAAAGTTGAAGTTCAGCCGGTAGTTGAAGAAGTAAAAGACGAAGAGCCGACAGGCGAAATAAAAACAGTTAAATGCCCTGAATGCGGAAATGAAATCCAGATGGCAGAGGGATGCTTTATCTGTTTGAAATGCGGATATTCAGGTTGTTCATAAGAAGAGTGAATAACTTGGAATAAATCTTTTACATAGCTCTCACCTTATCAGGCGGGGGCTATGTTTTTCTCCCCACTCCATGGGGGCAAACATAATGTTTGCATCAACACTATTTCCGCATATTGAAAGCCTTTCTATATTTCTGTTATAATAAAAATAATGATTTCAATAATTACAGCAAGTTACAATTACGAAGAGTACATAAAACCTGCAATTGAATCCGTATTGGCGCAGGATTATTCTGACTGGGAGCTGATTATAGTAGACGATTGCTCGACTGATAACTCAATTAAAGTAATTGAGAGTTTTCAAGACTCGCGTATAAAACTCATCAAAAATGAGAAAAATCTCGGGCTGAAACAAACGCTTTTGAAAGGTATAGAAAACGCATCAGGCGAATATATCGCGTTTTTAGAAAGCGATGACATCTGGCGTTTGGATTACCTTTCTAAAAAGAAAGCTGTGGCAGAAAAGTTTCCTGATGCAGCACTTATATTTAATGATGTAGAGTTATTTGGTGACGATAGAAAAGTCAGCAGAGTTCAAAAAATTTTCCGGCAAAATAACGAATTTTTATCAAGATTCACGTATCCAAAGAACCTTTTTAAATATCTGAACGTGCAGAACAGAATCCTTACGTTTTCTGCCGTAATGATTAAAAAGTCAATGCTTAATCCTGAATACTTTAACACTCCGGCAGACAAGCTGCTAGACTGGTGGCTTTATATCCATCTTGCAGAAAATAACGATTTTTACTACATTCCGGAAAAGTTGACCGGATGGCGTCTGCATCCGAAAAGTTACATAACCGCCAAAAAATCCCGCCCCTGCCTGATAAATATTGAGGCATATTTTGATATTTATAAAACGCAGAAGAAAAATCTCGGGCTTTTGTTGTTTATAGGTTTTACTATTATCCTATCCGGTTTGTATTTTATCAGGAAGCAAATCAGAAAAGTACTGATGATAGGAACATGATAAAAAACTTTTGCATAGAATTTGACAAGCTAAGACCCTGCGGGAAACCGGACATTTTTCACAAAATCAAAGATTTTGGAAAAAGTAGTCAAACAAGTTCAGGGTGACAAAATATCGCCCCTCTACCGCAAGGGGCGAGAGGAATTTTTAGTTCCTCCCCACTCCGTGGGGGCGGCTAGGTGGGGGGCAAACATAATGTTTGCATCAACACTATTTCCGCA
>CALUVE010000012.1 GCA_944324135.1 Candidatus Gastranaerophilales bacterium
AAGTCAAGTCTGGTTGACAACGCAGAGCAATTGGAATTGCTTATTGAAAGAGTTAAGAAAGCTCAAAAAATTTACTCTACATTTACTCAGGAACAAGTTGATGCAATCTTCAAAGCAGCTGCTACTGCAGCAGATAAAGCACGTATTCCTTTAGCAAGAATGGCTGTTGAAGAAACAGGAATGGGTGTTTTAGAAGATAAAATTATCAAAAACCACTTTGCATCAGAATACATTTACAACAAACACAAAAATGCAAAAACTTGCGGAATCATCAAAGAAGACAAAACAAACGGGATTAAAACTGTTGCAGAACCTTTAGGGGTAATCGCAGGTATCATTCCTACAACCAACCCTACATCAACTGCAATTTTCAAATCTTTGATTGCATTGAAAACAAGAAACGCAATCATCTTCTCACCGCACCCAAGAGCTACAAAATGCACAATCGCTGCAGCTAAATTAGTACTTGATGCAGCTGTAAAAGCAGGTGCTCCGGAAGATATCATCGGATGGATTGATGTTCCGTCAATTGAACTTTCTAACCAATTAATGAAACACGAATCAATCGCCTGCATACTTGCAACCGGCGGCCCTGGTATGGTTAAAGCAGCTTACTCTTCAGGCAACCCGGCATTAGGTGTCGGCCCTGGTAACGCAGCAGCTGTTATTGATGAAACAGCTGATATTAAAATGGCAGTTTCTTCAATCATTATGTCAAAAACTTTTGATAACGGTATGATTTGTGCATCTGAACAATCAGTTATCGTAGTTGACAAAGTTTATGAAGAAGTTAAAAAAGAATTCATCTACAGAGGCTGCCACCTTTTGAGCGCTGCAGATGAAAAGAAAATGATTGCATTGCCGTTTATTGATCCGAAACGCGGTACTGCACACCCTGCTATTGTTGGTCAACCGGCTCGCAAAATTGCTGAACTTTCAGGATTTGAAGTTCCGGAAAATACAAAAGTTCTGCTTGCTGAAAGACCTACAGTTGATTGGGAAGATCCGTTCTCAAGAGAAAAATTGTCACCGATTTTGACAATGTACAAAGCAAAAGATTTTGAAGACGCTACTGAAATGGCATATGAATTAGTATCAAAAGGCGGTGCAGGTCACTCTGCAGACCTTTACACAGATACTCGCCGTCAGGACAGAGTTGACAAATTCTCTGAAAAAATGCCTGCTTGCCGTGTTCTGATTAACTCACCATCAGCTCAAGGCGGTATCGGTGACTTATACAACTTCAAACTTGAACCGTCATTATCTCTCGGCTGCGGTTCTTGGGGTAAAAACGCTATCTCTGGTAACATCGGAGTTGAAAACTTATTGAACTACAAGACAGTTGCAGAAAGGAGAGAAAATATGCTCTGGTTTAAAGTTCCGCCGAAAGTTTACTTCAAAAGAGGTGCAGTTGACCTTGCTCTCCGTGAACTTGAAGGCAAAAAACGCGCCTTTATTGTAACTGACAGATTCTTGTTCAATTCCGGCGCTGTAGACAGCATCGTTAATGTATTGGATGAAATCGGTATTGACCACCAGATTTTCTTCGACGTAAAACCGGATCCTACATTATCTACAATCAATCAGGCTATGGAAATCATCAGACCGTATGAACCGGATGTTATCATTTCACTCGGCGGCGGTTCTCCGATGGATGCTGCTAAGATTATGTGGCTGATGTATGAACAACCTGATACTGTATTCGAAGATATCTCTATGAGATTCATGGATATCAGAAAGAGAATTTGCAGAATCCCTGAATTAGGCAAGAAAGCTACAATGGTTGCTATCCCGACTACATCAGGTACAGGTTCAGAAGTTACACCGTTTGCTATCATTACTGATGATGAAACTCACGTAAAATATGCAATCGCAGATTATGCTCTGACACCTAATATGGCTATCATTGACCCGAATTATGTAGACGGTATGCCAAAAGGCTTGACAGCTGCATCTGGTATTGACGCACTTGTTCACGCTATTGAAGCTTACGTTTCAGCAATGGCTACTAACTTCACAAATTCAAATGCCTTAGAAGCTGCAAAACTTGTATTCAGATACCTTGAAAGATCTTGGTCTGAAGGTGCAAACGATCCTATCGCAAGAGAAAAAATGCACTATGCCGCAACAATTGCAGGTATGGCATTTGCAAACGCTTTCTTAGGACTTTGCCACTCTATGGCTCACAAACTCGGTGCTACATTCAACGTACCGCACGGTGTTGCTAACGCATTGTTAATCAGACAGGTAATCAAATACAACGCTGTCGATTGTCCGAAAAAACAATGTATCTTCCCGCAATACAAGTTCCCGAATGCTAAGGCTAAATACGGTCAAATTGCTGACGAACTTGGCTTAGGCGGTAAAAACGATGATGAAAAAGTTGAATTGCTGATTGCTGCTATCGACAAATTGATGAAAGCTATCAATCTGCCAAATTCAATTAAAGACTTCGGCGTTAAAGAAGATGACTTCTACGCAAAATTAGACCACATGGTTGAACTTGCATTCGACGACCAGTGCACAGGCGCTAACCCTGCATATCCGTTGATGGAAGACATCAAAGCTATTTATATTGACGCATTCAACGGTGTAGTAAGAGATTACTATCCGTCAGCTAAAAAATCAAAATAATAGCTGTATAATATACTGAAAATAACCGTCAATTAAAACTTGGCGGTTATTTTTTTGTGTGGAATTTGTTATCTTAGATAGCAAAAAAAATTTTCATCAGTTTTTAATAACATAACATTTAGAAAGAGGTGTATCTTGAGTAATAAAGTAAATAATTTTACAATATTTTTAAACTATTTTACTCCGGTTGGCAGATTCGCAAATCAAGAGATAAAAAATTTGCGTTCAGTATGCTCTAACCCCCCGTCTATCAAAAAAGATTATGCTGTGATACGATAGTACTTCAACATGACGAATGCTGGAAAAATGTTCACAAGTCTACAACCGTAATGCTTGACTCCAAAGGTGCTAAGAATATCACAACCAGAGAAAAAATACATTTTAAAGGCGGTTTTGACCTGCTGACAATTATTAAAAAAGGATTTTTCGGCGAGAAAACAAAATTTGAAAAGCAAGTATTATATAACACCGAAAACGGAAAAATAGAAGAAAAAGCGACAAAATATATAAGTCTTGATGGTCCGTCAAACCTGACAGTAAAATCTTCTGCCGCGAGAAAATCTGTATTTCCTTCCACTCGCCTCGGGGGGTCTATTCATCCGGCTGTAGCAGAAAGAGAAATATTAGAAAACGGTGATGTTGTCTACACCGAAGCGTATCCATACCGTTAAAATTATAAAATAACCAATGGTTGAAAACTGGCGGGGGCTTTTGGGGATGAGAAAATGTTAGTCCCAGTGCTTATTCCCTACCTTAATTTTTTCCCATTCTTCATCAGTAAGTTCACGATGCAGATAGTCCATATTGCCCATTTTTAACACCCACGTTGCGCATGCTCCGCCTGACCACCAGGCAGCACTTTCTGTCACTGAGCATGAACGCCTTGAAACCCACCATAAATCATACCATTCAACTACAACTTTATTGGGTTCTAAAAATAAGAGAAAAACATCTTTCCCCAGCACGTTAGGTTTTTGTTGTCCGTTAACATCTACAATCAAACCTACGAAATAGTGATTTTCGCCATATTCCTGGTCATTTTCAACATCTTCACCCTGTCCGTTGGCGGCTGTTTTCATAAGAGAAATTATAGTGCCGTTATTTAGTACAAACCCGTAATTCGATGAACTATTTCATCCCGGGGGCAAAAACACCAACCCCATCAAGCTCTTTTATGGCATAATTAAATCTTTTATCCGATACAAGCGGTTTTTGAATATAATCTTTCAAATAATTAAAATACCGCTCTGCTCTTTGATCATCTGTACCATTATGATTCCATTCGGCAGAAACTCCATACTCATTTGAAGCCATCAAATAGGCCTGTGACAAGACCGCTGCTGTGTGTTTTAATCGTGTAATCCAAACTCTTTCCTGAAATTCAGAAATCAATGTCGGCAAAACCATTGCTGCCACTACGCCAATAATGCCCAGTGTAATTAACACTTCTGCTAATGTGAATGCACGCCTCATGTATCACCGCCTTTACTGGTAATAATCCAGTAAAATTAGTCAAGTGAACGAAAATGAACTTTATGCAAAATTAGGGAAGAGAATAAAAAAACTCCGGCAAAATGCGAACTTGACGCAAGAAAAACTTGCAGAAAAAAGCGGGATAAGTCTGGACTACCTCGGTAAAATTGAAGTTAACATAAACAAACCGGGATTAAAAACACTGATAAAAGTTGCCAATGCATTAGATATATCTATAAAAGCTTTATTTGACTTTGATTAAGTCGTGGACTTATATAGCAAATTTTACAAAAAATTTTTCAAAACTGCGTCATACTGAGTACTCTGCCGAACAAAACGATTAAGTATCGTTTTGTGAGAGGTTGAAGTATCTAAATAAGAAAGATTCTTCGGGCTAAAGCCCTCAGAATGACAGACTTTTAATAGTAGTTGTGTAATTTGCTACATAAGTCACTTTCACGGTGGCTTGACATGCTGCCATGTCTTTTTTATGATAGAGTAACGAGGAATGGCGACATGGCCAAGTGGTAAGGCAGAAGCCTGCAAAGCTTTTACCCCCGGTTCGAATCCGGGTGTCGCCTTTTTTATATTAGGAGGTTAACTATGGGCAAAATATTCGGAATTTCAGACAATCCTGTTTCTACAATAGATAAAGCTCTTAAGCCTCTTACTTTAAAAAAGCCGGCGGAATCTGTCAAAATACTTCCTAAGGCTCAAGATACAACTGATAAATTTATTTCATCAGAAAAACCGCATACGTCAAATCCGTTTATAAAAATGCGGAACGGTATCGGTAAATTAATGGCACATTTCAGTAAAAAACAAAGTTAAATTACCTGGGCGATTAGCACTCTGCCGACGAAAATATGACTAAATGTCATATTTGAGGAGAGGTAAGGTAGCGCGCGCTACCAACAAGCCCATTTTGATAATTTAATATCTTTTACAAGGGCGATTAGCGCAGTTGGTAGCGCATCACATTGACGTTGTGAGGGTCACGTGTTCGAGTCACGTATCGCCCAAATGAGGACTCCCCTTTATCGGGAGTCTTTTTTTATTGTCGACTCGAACAGGTTTGTTTGCTCTCGAAGTCGCAAACAAACGGTGTTCTACCCGTACGAGTATCCAGCCTCGTTAGGCTCGTGTAGCTCGCCTACGATGCCGGAGAGTCACGTATCGCCCAAATAAGGACTCCCCTTTATCGGGAGTCTTTTTTTATTTGCTGCTGTTTTATCCATTCCATAATCAGTCCAACCAAATATTCCTGCTGTGTGGGGGTAAGTTCACAATTTTTAGGGAATTTATGCCATTTGTTGATACATCCGCGGCAGCAGCAGGCTGTAGCGTGCTGTGCTACGAAAACAGGATGTCCTCTCATCGGTGTCTGTTTCCCGTCGTTTTTTATGGCTGCAGGCGATATTCTTTTTGTAATGAAATCGCGGGCATGAGATTGGATTACGTCAAGCCCTTTTTTGTTTATATATTCTATGTCAGCATCTTTCAGTCTGAATTTTCTCCTGAAATCTGATTTTGACAACCTATCTAAAATTTCTTCATACATACCAATATTCTATCTCAAAAAAAAGAGCCTCAAATAAGGCTCGTTGGAATTAAGAATAGCTGGAAGTATGAAAAAGATTTAATTATATTAAACGTAAAGTGTACACCTTATTCAATTACCTGACTTGGTAGTTTTTGTTGTGTATTATAAAAAGTTTTATATTTTGAACAGAAAAAATCCGCCTGATTCAAGGCGGATTTAATACTCCTGTAATTCTTTTTTTTAAACAGAGGCTATGTATAAATCAATATCAGCCTCCGAAATCATTTCGGTTGCGGCAACAAGAATTCTGTTTTTATCAAGCTTTAATCCGCCTATGATGCCGGCTTTTTTAAGTCTGGCTAAAAATTCATCCGCATCATTAACCTGAATTACAAATTCGTTGAAAAAGTTCTTGTTTAAGGTTTTTATACCTTTAAAATCTGCAAGTTTTTCAGAAAGCATGTGCGCCATTTTAGCAGAAAGAAAACCTGCCTGTCTGAAACCTTTTTCTCCCATTAAGCTCAAATAAAGATTTGCGCAAAGTCCCATCAGTGCTTGATTTGAGCAAATATTGCTGGTTGCTTTTTCCCGTTTGATATGCTGTTCACGGGTTTGTATAGTTAGTGTGAATGCCTGGTTCCCGTCCGCATCTATGGTTCTGCCGGCGAGTCGTCCTGGGAGTTGTCTTACGTATTTTTCTTTGCAAGCCATAAATCCGGCATGCGGACCTCCAAATGACATCGGAAGTCCTAGCGTCTGAATATCTCCTACAACAATATCAGCACCGTATTCTGACGGCGGTTTAAGGATTGATAAGGTAGAAACGTCAGTACATACAACAAGCAATGTATCAACAGGTTTTATTTCTCTTATTTCTCCGTAAAAGTCAGGGGTTTGAACAAGAACACATGCGTAGTCAGATGTGTTCTCCGGTATAACAGCGTCAAACCATTCTATTTCAATTCCGTTAGCGTGCGCGTAAGTTTTAATAACTTTGTTATACTCCGGATTAAGGTCATCAGAGACAAGAACCCGTTTGCATTTTTTTATTCTTGATGCCATTAATAGTGCTTCAGCGCATGCAGTTCCGCCGTCATAAACAGTTGCGTTTGCAACATCCATACCTGTCAGGCGGCAAATCATTGTTTGAAATTCATACATAATTTGAAGAGTACCCTGAGCGATTTCCGGCTGATAGGGTGTGTATGCAGTCAGAAATTCAAACCGCCCAGCAATCTGTGAGATAGCCGCAGGGATAAATTTGTTATAGCATCCTGCACCAAGAAAGCTTATATAATCTGTTTTGTTCTTTTTTGCCAGCGATTTTATGTTTCTCTGGCATTCTAATTCGCTTAAAGCCTCGTCAAGCGTAAGTTCTGATGCTCTAGCCTGCGCCGGAATTTCTGAAAATAATTCCTCTATAGAAGAAACTCCGATAGCGTCCAGCATCTTTTTTTTGATTTCATCTGTATGTACTAAAAAATTTTTCATTATTCTAATTCTTCTTTATAATCTTCGTATTCAAGCAAATCATTCTGCTCTGATTCATCTCCTGTTGCTTCGACTTTGACAAGCCAGCCTTTTTCATAGCTGTCCTCGTTCAAAATTTCAGGTGCATCTACAAGAGGTTCGTTAATTTCAATAATCTTGCCGCTGATTGGCATATAAATTTCAGAAGCAGCTTTTACGGATTCTACTGTTGCAAAAGTATCACCTTTAGCAAATTCGTTACCTACTTCCGGCAGCTCTAAAAATACGATATCTCCGAGTTGTTCTATTGCATAATCAGTCAACCCGATTGTATACGTATTGTCACCGTTGTCTTGTAAAAATTCGTGCGATTTTGAACACAAAATATTCTCAGGAATGTTCATAATTTCTCCTTTATATCTTAATTCACTCTAATAATATTTCTTTTAGGTACGAAAGGCCGCTTTACAACGATTGCATCATGCAGTTTTTCCCTTATCATAACCTGAATAGTTGCGCCAGCGCAAATTTCTTTAATATTTTTTACATAGGCTAAACCTATATTTGCACCAAGAACCGGCGAAACTCCGCCGCTTGTTACAACACCAATTTTTTCTCCATTGAAATAAACTTCATACTCGTGGCGTGCAATGGCTTTATCCATCATTTTAAAGCCAATCAGACGTTTTTCAGTACCGTTCTGCAGCTGATTCATGATTACATCGCGTCCGTTGTAGTATTCGGGTTTGTCTTTTGGAATTGACCAGGAAAGTCCTGCTTCAATTGGCGTTGTATTTTCATCTAAATCATTGCCGTATAAGTGTAATGCCGCCTCCAGACGTAAAGTATCACGTGCGCCGAGTCCGATAGGTTTTATCCCGAATTCTTGTCCGTCATTTAGAATTTTATCCCAGAGAAATTCCGCGTGTTCGTTCTCAACCAGAATTTCAAACCCGTCCTCCCCTGTATATCCGGTACGGGAGGCGAGTACTTTAAGCCCGCAAAGTTCTGAAAGTTTTATTGTGAACGAATCCTGATGGGTATTCAAACCCATTTTATTCATCAATTCAACAGCTTTGGGGCCTTGAATAGCCAGGAGGGAATAGTTGTGTGACTGGTTGTCAATTTTAACATTCAATCCGCGTTTATTACGTACCATCCAGTTTAAATCCTCGTCTATTCTTGACGCGTTACAGATAATCAAAAATAAGTCAATTCCGAGTTTATAAATAATTAAGTCATCAATCAGTCCGCCGTTTTTATTTGGCAGCTGACAGTAAATCGCTTTTTCGTAAGCGAGTTTGGAGATATCCTGCGGAACGATTTTATTCAGAAACTTTTCTGCATCTTTGCCCGATACAAAAACTTCACCCATATGAGAAACATCAAATAATCCTACATTTTCTCTTACGGTTTTGTGTTCTTCAATTATGGAAGTGTATTGAACTGGCATGTGCCAGCCTGCGAAATCTACCATTCTGGCGCCGAGTTGAACATGTTTATCGTGCAAATATGTTTCTTTTGTCATAGTAATCCCCCTCTATACCTGATATTTTCCGATTAATCAGGGGCTCTGTCAAGAATTTATTTAGATTAGTGAAGTTTTATTGGTTTTTGTATTTTTTTATATTGATGTGAGTATCAATTTTAGAATATAATTATTGTATGAAAAAATTTTTTATCGGATTGTTGGATTGGATTTATAAAAAGAAATGCTACTTTTGCAAAAGCTCTAAAGAATGCGTTAAAATGTGCTCGCGGTGTTATGCAGAATTGGAACATCTTTCTCCGTCTGTTAACAGAATTGTTTATTCCAAAAATGTATTTTGCGCAGGCGTTTATTCTAAAAATCTTCAAAAATTAATCCGGGGGCTTAAATACCACAATCAGCCGGATTTAGCTTATTATCTGGCAAAATTTATGTATGAGTACTGGGTGCAATTGACGGATGCTGCCGATTATCAAATTGTACCGGTTCCGATTTATTCCACACGCCTTAGGAAACGTAAATATAATCACATGCAGCTTGTTGCGGAAGAATTTTCTAAATTGAGCGGTTATCCTGTGAACAGCGGCTTGATTTTAAGAGTTAAAGATACACGTCCGCAATATAAACTCAAACGCGCAGAACGTCTGGAAAATCTAAAAAATGCATTTAAAGTTGATATATCACAACTTGACAGGCGTCGCAAAATACTTATTCTCGATGATATTTGTACTACCGGTTCTACTTTTGAAGAAATGATTAAAGAGTTTGAGAAAAATAATATTTATGATATAACTTGTTTTGCAGCGACAACCCCTTTTGAGGATTAAAATGATACTCGCAGAATTTTCAAAGTATTTGCAATCTCGAAAAGATGAAATTACTGACGGTAAAACTTCCGCCACTAAAATTCTCTGCGATTGGATTAGATTTGTTATTTATAAAAATCCCAAAAATCACGTGGATAAAATCATCCATAGAGAACTTATGCTGGCTGAAAATCCGCTTGGCGATTATTTGATTGTCGGAAAATCCGATAGCGGAAGAGTTCTTGCAAATGCCCTTTTTAACTACGCTCAAAGTTATGAACATTATATTATGAGCCGCTGGCTTCTTGATAAAAAACCGGACGATTTTACCGAAAAGTAATTGCCGTGTTGGCGGATTTTTTTATGGTTAATATCTTTGTAAAATAATTTTGACTTGAATAAATATTTCTGCAAAAGGAGAGTTGATTATGACTAGTACTATCTGGCAAGCCCCTGTCTGTGAGCTTGATGAACTGAACAATCTTTTTATCGAGATGACGGCAAAAAATTGTAATAACCGCTGCAAACATTGCTATATTGATTTTCCGCTTACTAAAAATGTGAAAGATTTTATCTCTGTCGATTTGGTTAAAGATGCACTGGAATCTTCAATTGGTGAAAATCTTCACTGCATATATCTGACCGGTGCTGAACCTATGACTCATCCGGATTTTAATACTATACTGCGGCTCGGGTTGAAATATTCAAATGTTTGTATCTGCACTAACGGCAGTTTTATCAACGAAAAAAAAGCACGTTTTCTCAAACGTGTTCAGTCCGAAAGTAGTTTCGAAATTATTTTTCAATTAAGTATTGACCACTATAATGAAATAAAGTGCGATGATATAAGGGGACGAGGCGCATATAGAAACGCTATTTCCGCTATAAAAAATCTTGTTAAGTATGATTTTAATCCTATATTATCAATTACCGACTACTACAATGAGGGGCGGGAAGTTTTGATTAACGAATTTATGAATGTCGCAAGAAAAATCGGTTTTCCAGCAGAACTCTCTAATTTTAAAATTAACAAGTATTATGATAAAAATAATAAGAATATCCAGATTGATTATGAAAAGCCTGTAGTTACGGAAAAACTGGACTGCAAAAACGGAAGAATTTTAACGACAAAAGGTATTTATACCTGTCCATTTCTCGCTAACGACCATAGGGGACGATGCGGTGCCGATTTGAAAAATTTTTCCAGAAAAAATATTCTCGAAACAGATTTTTGCGCAACTTGTATTGCGAATAAAAACAAAATTTTCGCAATTGATTTTTCTCAATTCACGAAATAAAAAAAACAGCCTTTAAGGCTGTTTTTTTATTTTTGTGCGTAAAGTTTAAGCTGCATATTAACTAACAAGATTTTTTTATTCTTTTGATACGGTGTAATTTCAATAGCCTCCATATCAAGGTAATGTTCATGTTTGTATAAATCCTGCAAAAATCGTTCAAAAGCTTTGTAATCAGAGATGAGTTCCAGAGTGAGTCTGCAAACGTGATATTTATCTCCGGCGTTAGCCACAAAAGAATCATCTTCCGGGTCATAGTCGTAGTCAATAGAGCGCGCTTTAATCATATTAGCACGGAGTATTGATATAACATCCTGCAGCTGGTCAGTAATGACAGCCTCTGTATCAAAACCTTCAACAATAGGTTTATAAAATTTCTTTGTTATTACATCGACTTGCTTGCTCTTTTTTTCCGCCTGAATTTTTACAGTCTGAAGAGTACGTTCTTTTTCTTCGTAAGTTTCCACTTGAGTTTTATATTTTTTATTGTCGTTAAATATAGATTGAATGGTCGGCGTTAATTTTGTAAGCAAATATACAAATAAAAATATACCGAATATTAACAGTAATATTGCATTTTTAAATTTTTCAAAGTATATTTTGTATTCTTCCATAAATTACTGTTCTCCTTGTGTGTTGTGGCTGCCATTTTGCAAGTCACCGACAATTTCCGGTGCATATCCTTCCGGAGTCAATTTATTTCCTTGAGATGAGTCAAAATGTGACCTGATTGAGCGTTCCTGTAATATGCCTGTTATTTCGGATTTAAATAGAACTCCTGCCGTAATCAGCAATATTATTGCAATAAGACTTGTTATAAAGCTTTTCATAATCAGGTTATCTCCTATTTGCCGGTTATTTCTTTAGCGTACTTTTTCCCGCTGCGTGATGATTTTTGTCCCGGCTGATTTTTGGGTGGTTTTGAGTTGTTGGAAACTGATTTATCTCCTGCATCGTCACCGGAAAGCTCCTCTGCAGAACCTAATTCTTCTTCCGACATATTTGTTATTTCAAAATCATAACCTTGTGACAGGATATCACTTTCTACAAGGTCATCAACATTATTTGATGACAACTCAAGTTTGTGCAGACGCAAATTTGAGTTGATGAGTGAATCTTTCATATTTCTGAAAAATGCATAGACATCTTCAACGCTTTCTGCCTGGCCCTGAATATCAATCTGCCCGTTATTTTTTGCGGAAAAATATGTAATCCAAAGAGTCTGCGGCACTGATGCTCCGAGTGCGGAATAACTCATTAATTTAGTTTTATTGTTTTCAAGCGTTGCCTTTATAGTTGCCTGCTCGTTAAATTTATTTAAGTTATTCATATTAGAAATTTTTTGTATTTCTCCGTCAATAGTTTCAATTTTTTTATTTATTTCACTGACCCTTGCCGCTGCATTCTGGGCTGTTTTCGGGAGCAGCATCAATAGCAGAAGCACCGGCACTACAAGTATTGCACAAGCAATTCCGGAAATTTTCATTGCTGTCATCGGAGAGACTTCAAATTCGTTTTCTCCTATTGAAATCTTTACCGGTTCATTATCGTCACCGCTTGAGACAACCTGTTTTTGAATAAAATCAAATTTGACAGGGTAATTCATTGTTCTCGGTGCTGCGATACCGATGCTGTTCGCTGAAATTTTTAAAACATAATCAGGCAATACAGAGAGACTTGCCGGAATTAATTCCTGCTTTTTATACTGGTTATTATCCAGAAAATCTACTGTGCTTTCAGAATTGATATTTTTAGCAATTAATTCTGCACTTACCATATTAGTTTCTGAAACAATATATAGATAGTTCGCAGGGTAACTCATTAACGTAATATTGGCAGATGAACAGATGGCGTTATAAATTTCATCGCCCTCAAATGTTTTTATCGCAAGCGGTTCTTCATAGTAATCGACAATATTTTTCCCTACCATTGAAATGATGTAGTATCCGCTTGAACCAATCAGCATAAGATTCCAGGTAATCCCGTCTTTCATCTGAGTTTCGGTGGCGCCGGAATAGTCCAGAGCTTTCAAAAGCGATGTCAGGGACATTTCTACACCCTGAAGAGTTGCACCGATTTCTGCTAGCGCAGCAGAAAGATTATCAACTACTGATTTTTGGATAGCTGTATAAAGAATTTTTCTCATATCGTTTGAAACACTGGAATTTGAATCTGTCCAGGCAACAATCGGTTCATGTCTTTTAAATACATAAGACTGCTCAACATCTGATATAAGAGATTCTTTTACTGCATCATCACTCAGAATCAGCGGCCTTTCGGTAATTCCGAAACTAACCATAGGCATATTGAGGATAACATTACTCTTGGTAGTAATGCGGAGTTCGTCAAACAACTCCTGTGCTGCTGTTTTAAACTGTTCATAATCAGCAGGTTCGCGGAGTGTTTCATTATAATCCAGCGGTCTGCAAGCATATGCCGCGACAGTTTTTGTGTTGTTATCCAGCTGAATCATTTCAAGCCCGACACCCGGAGTGACGGACATATATACTGTACCCTTAGTCTTTACGCCTAATTGTGATAAAATATTGTTCTGAGCTGCCATAATAAATTTTCTATATTCCTATGCTAATTCCTATTTTTATTATACAATATATACTGTTAAGTTCTTTAATTTAACATAAATTTACACTAAACGGAGGATAATTTACCTTAATGTCAGAGCTTGCAGCAAAGATAAACAGACTTAAAAAAGAAAAAAATGCGGTTATACTCGCGCACTGCTATCAAAATGCAGAAATAGACGAAGTCGCTGATTTTGTCGGAGATTCTCTCTACTTAAGCCAGATGGCTGCTAATACTGATGCTGATATTATAGTTTTTGCCGGTGTTTATTTTATGGCGCAGACTGCAAAAATTCTCTCGCCGGACAAAAAAGTGCTGCTACCAAGAGTGGAAGCCGGTTGTGCTATGGCTGATATGATTAATCTGGAGCAGTTGAGAAATTTCAAGGCTAAAAATCCGGGTATACCTGTGGTGTGTTATATTAATTCCACAGCAGAAGTTAAATCGGAATGTGATATTTGCTGCACAAGTTCTAATGCCTTGAAGATTGTTGAAAGTCTAAAAGCTCCGAAAGTACTGTTTCTCCCTGATCAATACCTTGGCAAATGGGTTGAATCAAAACTTGATGTAGTTGAGGTGATTACTTATAACGGATATTGTCCTATCCACCACAGAATTTTTGCCGAAGATGTTCAAAAGGCCAGAAAGGATTATCCGGATGCTAAAATCTTGACTCATCCGGAATGCAGAAAGGAAGTTACCGAGCTTTCCGATTATGTCGGCAGTACAACAGGCATTATGAAATATGCCTCCGAAAGCAGTACGAAAAATTTTGTAATAGCAACTGAAAAAGGGGTTGTAGACAGACTCCGCCGCGATTGTCCGGAAAAAAACTTTGTTCTGATAAAGGAAAATCTTCTCTGCGACAGTATGAAGTGTACAACTCTTGATGATATTTATAATGCTCTTTTGAATGAAAAATATGAAATAACCGTCGATAAAGAACTTTCAGAAAAAGCCCTTTCCTGCATAGATAGAATGCTGGAGGTGTCAAAATAATGGAAGATATTATTTTCGGCAAAAATTCAGTTCTGGAAGCATTGATATCCGGTGAACGCGAAATTAACAAAATTCTGATATCAAAAACAGCGCACAGCGATGCGAAGATTAATAAAATAAAAGAGCTTGCACAGGCGAACGGTGTTGTTTTTCAGTTTGTAGCAAAAGAAAAATTCCAGCCGTATGCGGAATATAACCATCAGGGAATAATAGCGCAGATTTCTCCTATAAAATATTATGATTTAGATGAATTTCTGGAACTTCCGCATCAAAACCAATCAATTGTAATTTTAGACGGGATAGAAGATTCTCATAATCTCGGTGCTATTATCAGAACCTGTGTGTGCGCCGGAGTTGAGGCTATCATAATACCATCCAGACGCAATGTCCAGGTTAATTCAATTGTAGAAAAAACAAGTGCTGGCGCCGTCAATCATATCAAAATCATAAAAGTCAATAGCCCGGTGAATGCAGTTCAAAAGCTAAAAGATAACGACTGGTGGATAATTGCGGCAGATGCATCAGCAAAGGATAATTATTTTGATGTAAATTATAATGATATGAATTTTGCCGTGATAATGGGCGCTGAGCATGCAGGTGTTTCAAAATCACTTTTAAAACTTTCAGATTTTGTTGTAAAAATACCGATGATGAACAATTTTAACTCTTTAAATGTATCAACCGCATTCAGTGCAATAATTTTTGAGACAGTACGCCAAAAAATCCTAAAATCGGCAAAAGTTAAGTAAAGTAACAAATTAGTTTTACATCTTTTGATAAATTATAATTAAAAAACAGAAGAGACGGAGTTTTGTAAAATGAAAAAAGCAATAGAAAAATTAGGATTGTTAGATACTGAAATTTCCGATGAGGGCGTGGATTTCCACAAACTTGAGTATGACGATGAAGTCGCAGAAGTTCTGGAATCTGTTTCTGATCCGAAAGTGCAGGAAAGTCTTGAATCTATAAATGCTGATGACAGCGTAAGACTTTATTTACAACAAATCGGCAAGATTCCGCTTTTGTCTTATGAGGAAGAACTTGAGGTCGCTAAAAAAGTTCACGACTCACAGGATAAGTTCGCTAAAAATATTCTTGTTAATGCAAATCTTCGTCTTGTCGTAAGTATTGCTAAAAGGTATATCGGACGCGGACTTTCATTTCTTGACCTGATTCAAGAGGGTAATCTGGGATTGATTAAAGCCGCTTCAAGATTTGATTATTCCAAAGGTTATAGATTTTCCACTTATGCAACTTGGTGGATACAACAGTCCATAACAAGAGCAATTGCCGATAAAGCCAGAATTATAAGACTCCCGATTCACATGATAGAATCTTTGAGTAAAATCCGCCGCGCGACACTTGATCTTGCCACCGAGCTCGGCCACACGCCGACAAAACAGGAGATTGCCTATCGTCTTGGAGTGCCGGTAAGTAAGATTACCTCAATTATTAAATCTGCTCAGGCAACCATTAGTATGGAATCACCGGCAACAACGGATGAAGAATCTTCTAAAATCGCGGATTTTATTGTTGATGAAACTACTATTGCGCCAGAAAGCAGAGTTACTCAGGAAAATATGTCCGAGGATGTGAGCAAAATCCTTTCACAATTAACCCCGAAAGAGCGGGATGTGTTAATTTTGAGATACGGGCTTGATACAGACGGTACAAAAAGAACGCTTGATGAAATAGGGTCGCAATACGGGGTATCCCGTGAGCGTATCCGTCAGATAGAAAACCGTGCTCTGGCAAAGTTGAAAAGAATGTGCAAAAATGAAGAACTTGCATTTGGGTTGAAAACTTATTTCAGAGAATAGAACTTTATATTTATAATAAAAACTCCCGTGAATTTGTTTTCGCGGGAGTTTTTGTTAGTCATTTAAAAATTAACTATTCTGCATCTTTATTGATATCTTTTATGCTGAGTGCGATGCGGTGTTCTTGCGGAGTGAATTTTTTGATAAGAACTTCAACGCTGTCGCCAACTTTGAATTTATTGAACGGGTTGATGTTTTCTTCAGCCATTTCAGAAACAGGGAGCAAAGCTTCTACGCCAGGGAATATGTTGATGAATGCGCCAAAACCTGTTACTTTATTAACTGTACCGGAAATGATTTGGCCTTCTTCAAATTGTCCTTCAATTTGCTGCCATGGATCTTCGCCCATTCTTTTCAAAGAAAGAGAAATTCTCTTTAATTCAGTATCAATTTTGATGATTTTAACTTCAATAGTTTCACCGAGAGAGATAACATCTGACGGGTGTTTAATTCTCTGCCAAGAAATTTCAGAGATAGGAAGAAGTCCGTCAATACCGTTGATGTCAACAAAAGCGCCAAAGTCAGCAATTCTGACAACTTCACCTTTAACTATCATATCTTCTTTCAATTCAGCTAAGATATTATCAACAACCTGATCTCTTTGTTCTGCAACAGCAAGTCTTTGAGAGAGGATGAGTTTGTTTTTCTTAGGATCAGCTTCAAGAACTTTAACTTCTACTTTCTGGTCAATTAATCCGTCAAACGGAGTGCCAGTTCTCAATTGTGATGACGGGATGAAGCCTTTGAGATCTGCAACGTCAACAAGAACGCCGCCTTTAACGATTGAAACAACTTTAGCAAGGATAGTATCACCTTGAAGTTTAGCATCGTTAAGCTGTGCCCATGCTTGAGCAAAAGCAAGTCTTTTCAATGAAAGAAGCATGCCGTCTTCATCGTTTTCTTCTTTAAGTACATAAAACTCTTTTACATCGCCGATATCAAGAGTTTCTTCGCCTGACGGAAGTTCTTTGTTAGGAAGAAATGCTTCTGTTTTAGCACCTCTAACGCTTACGAGATAACCGTCTTGTTCTTTTTTAATTACTGTACCTTCTACTACATCAGCTACTGAATAGCTTTTAGAGAAAGATTCTTCCAATAATTTTTCAAATTCATCAATAGATGTTTTTTCTAATGTTGCTGTCATTTTATTATTCTCCTTTTTTTAATTTTGTTATGACATTATCAATAATATTTTGCGGTGTTGATGCGCCGGCAGTGACGGCAATTTTTTCTGATTTTTTTATGATATCAGAATAATCATCAAGTTCCGCATCAGTTTCTATATGAATAGTTTTTGTGATACCTTTTAAGATTTCTGCAAGGTGGGTCGTGTTAGCGCTTTTTTTAGAACCGACTACAATCATAAGATTATTTTCAGCAGCGAGTTCTCTTGCTTCTTTTTGTCTCATGGAAGTGCTTGCGCAAATTGTGTTTGCAATATGTAACTCTTTAGAAATAGAAGTAAGAAATTCCACAATTTTATTAAGAGTTTCAATACGCTGGGTTGTTTGGACAACGACACCGACTTTTTTATGCGCTTTAATTTTATCCTGAATAGGGAGCAGCTGCTCAACTGAACTTGCAACGGTGACATTATCAGTCCAAAGTGCAGCATTCGCGCGAATCGCAATAACTTCAGGATGTTCTGATTTGCCGACAATAACAACAAAGTAGTCATCCTTGGCAAGCTCTATTGCTTTTTGTTGAACTTTTTTTACATCAGGGCAGGTCAAATCTACAGGGGTAAAACCGGCCTGTTTAATTTTTTCAATAACTTCCGGGCTTTCACCGTGGCTTCTTATGACACAAATACCGGAACCTGCCTCAGGTATTTCGTTTAATGTTCTAATCCCGAGAGCCTCAAGTTCCTTAATGACTTCTGCATTGTGAATAAGTTCTCCGAGAACAGAGACCTGTACATCTTTATTTTCTGCTTTTAATTTTTTAGCGGTTTCTACTGCCCGCTTAACTCCGTAGCAGAATCCCGCATATTTAGCCAGTGTAATTTCTTTGGGCAATTTTAAATTGTCTTCTTTCTAAATGAACTTGCATATAAAAAATATGCTGTACCATTATTAGAATACAAACAAAAATAAAAATCAATATTTACACTAACCCCTCTTTCAGCGCTTTTACAGCAGCCTGCGTGCGGTCGTCTACTACAAGTTTTTGTATAATATTACATACATGAGCTTTTGCCGTATGTTCCGATATTGTCAGGGTCTCTGCGATTTCGTAATTTGATTTGCCGTCTACTATGAGTTTTAACACTTCGTATTCGCGCTGGGTTAAATTGGCGTGTTGTTCTTTAAACATTGCGCGGGACATCTGCCGCGGCGGGATTACCCCGCAGTTTTTCTCCCGTAATATCGGCACCACCTGCGGGTCTAACCACATTGCCCCTTCTTTTATTGTCATTATTATCATTTTCAACACTTCTGTATTTATGTCTTTCATCACATAAGCGCACGCTCCAGCTTGGAGTGCCGAAAGGACTTCTTCTTCACTCAGATGTGATGTCAGTATTACTATTCTTGCTTTTGGATGCTGTGCCAGTATCCTTTTTGTCGCTTCAATCCCGTTGATGTCAGGCAGTCCTATATCCATCAAGACGACATCAGGATGTGTAATTGTATATTTTTCAACTGCCTCTTTGCCGCTTTGTGCTTCTGAAATAATTTCCACTCCGTCCTGTTCTTCAAATAGAGATTTTAATCCGACTCGCATAAGTTTTTGATCTTCTACTAATAATATTTTTACAGATTTATTATGATTATTCATATTTGACCTCTCAAGTTTTTATTTCCGGTATTATTACTCTATAATTTATTTCTTCAACTGTAATTCCCTTTTCTTTAGTTTTTGATGATTATATTTTCCGGATATTACTTTTAATTTTTATTTTAGTTAAATTTATAAAAAACTTAATGAAAATTTAATATTAGGACTATGGAAATATTTTTCTTTTTGGTTTAAAATACTATAGATAACAAAAACAAGTGTATCGGGTTTGTAAGGACAATAATTATGAAATATTCAAGTTACTCAGTCGTAATAATAGGCAGCGGAATAGCAGGTCTGTATGCTGCGTTAAAAATTGAACAGCAGGCAAAACTTCCTGACGGGATTTTGCTGATTACAAAGGGTAAACTCGGAGAAAGCAACTCCCGTTATGCGCAAGGCGGTATGGTTGCTGTATTGAAAGAAAATAAAGATGATTCAGTATCTTCTCACATAAGTGATACCATCCGTGCCGGTGCCGGATTAAGTGATTTTAATACTGTTAAATTCATATCGGAAAATTCTGATACTGTCGTAAAGGATTTGCTTGATTTAGGTGTGGAATTTGACAGAGACGAAAATAATAAACTTACATTTACTATGGAAGCTGCTCACAGTGCAAGAAGAATTCTGCACGCCGGCGGAGACGCAACAGGACGTATGATGGAGCAGGCTCTTTCTAAAAAAGTCCATGAAAATTCAAATATTGATATCTACGAAGAAACAATGGCTGTAGAACTTCTGGTTAATTCTTCTTCTGAATGCAGAGGGGTCATTGTTTATAATGAGTTGACTGAAGAATATGAAACAATATATTCTTCTGCCGTAATACTTGCAACAGGCGGAGTAGGCCAGTTGTACAAATATACAACAAATCCGGCAGGTGCGACAGGTGATGGGTTTGCTCTTGCATATAATGCAGGTGCTGTTATGCAGGATATGGAATTTGTTCAGTTCCACCCGACTGCTCTTGCTTTTGATGATGATGAAAACAGATTTTTAATATCAGAAGCAGTCAGAGGAGAGGGGGCAAAACTCGTTGATGCTGACGGCATTGAATTTATGCAGAAATATGATGAGCGCAGGGAACTGGCACCAAGAGATATAGTAACCCGTGCTAACTTTAACGAAATGCTAGAAAAGGGACTGGATAATGTTTATCTTAACGCTTCTTGTATTGATAAAGATAAACTTGCTCACAGATTTCCTAACATCTCCAAAAAATGTCTTGAACACGGAATAGATATCTCCCGTGATTTTATTCCGGTTGCACCGGCTGCGCACTACTTTATGGGTGGTGTTAAAACTGATTTACAGGCAAGAACTTCTGTCAAAGGACTTTACGCTATAGGCGAAGTTGCATCAACCGGTCTGCACGGCGGCAACAGGCTGGCTAGTAATTCAATTTTGGAATGTGTCGTTTGCGCTTATGAGGTCGCAGATTATATAAAAACTCTTACACTCAAGACTCCAAAACAAATCAGTGAAGAATTAAAATCCGTAATTGATGAATATTCTGTACCGCTTGAAAATGAGGATATGAATATTCAAGAAATGAAAAAAGAGTTAAAAGAAATTATGTGGGAGAATGTTGGTATTCTTCGCAGCGAGCAGTCCTTGATGACGGCGATAGAAAAACTCGGGGATTTGCGTCTGAGATTTAAACGTAATATTAAATGTATGAATAAAGATGAGTACGAATTCAAAAATATGCTGACAACAGCAATGCTTATTGCAACGTCAGCTCTGAAACGCCGTGAATCCAGAGGCGCGCATTACAGATTAGACTATCTGCAGACTGATGAGGTTTGCAGACACAATTGTTTTGACAGAACAGAGGGAGAATTTAGCTTTGTTAAGTAATTTTTATATAGAAGAGCACATAAAAGCTGCTTTGAATGAAGATATAGGGTTTGGCGATATTACAACTGAAAATCTGGCGGAAGAGACAGATATGCTTAAAGGCTCGCTTGATACAAGAAGTGAGGGTATTCTGTGCGGATGCGAGGTTTTTAAAACTGTTTATAAAATTTTGTCTCCGGATATTGAAATAAAATTCTATTTCAAAGACGGTGACGTTATTAAAAAAGGTGATAAAATCGCAGATATTTCAGGCCCTGCAAAGTATCTTCTTATGGGTGAAAGAGTTGCGCTGAACTATATTCAGCGAATGAGCGGTATTGCAACCGAGACACGTAAATATCAAGACGCCATAGGCTCTCTCCCAGCCAAAATAGTTGATACAAGAAAAACAACACCGAATTTCAGAGCATTTGAAAAATATTCCGTAAAAACAGGCGGCGGTGCTCTCCACAGATTTAATCTCTCGGATTGTGCCATGATTAAAGATAATCACATCCGTCTTGCAGGTTCTATAACAAATGCAGTCAATAAGTTGAGACAAAATATCTCCCATGCGCACAAGATAGAAGTTGAATGCGATACCCTGGAGCAGGTAAAAGAGGCAGTAGCAGTCGGCGCAGATATTATTATGCTTGATAATATGGATGTTCCGACTATGAAAAAAGCCTGCGAAATCATCAATCATCAGGCGGTTGTTGAAGCCAGCGGCAATGTAAACCTTTCAACCGTCAGAGAGATTGCGTCTACAGGTGTCGATATTATATCCTCAAGCGCTATTGTTGCAAAAGCGCCTACCCTTGATTTGGGGCTGGATATGTAATTGTGTAAATTTCACACTAATTGTTAAGCTATTATAATTTAATTAAAAATGCAGAGTTTTAAGTTCAACTCTGCATTTTCTATATTAAATGAATGATTTTGCTTAATATTTTGTAAACATTAATGTTAAAAGTAGCAAAAATTTTTTCTTTTTATTTTAAAATATATGTGTATCACATAACGTAATGGTGGAATATGAAAGTAAGTTTGATTCAGAATTATAGTAATCAAAAGCAGCGAATTCCTCTGCAAGATAATACCCCGAAGGAATTTAAAGAGCATACGGGTGCGGGTTTATGTAGTAACGAGGATAAAAATGGATATAATGTGACGTTTAGCGGCGGCTTACCAGGAAAGAGTGGGGCTGCCGCTAAGTCGTTAGGAGACAGAATCCTTGGCAGTAAAGCTTTTGATAAAATATTAACAATGGCAGAAGAAAGTCCTATCGTATGTAACTCGTTATTTGCGTTAGGACTTGCCGGTATTTTGAGACCTGCTACTCTTATTGCAATGGGCGGTAAGAAAGATAAAGAAGATAATATTTATGCTTCAGGTCACGCGGTATCTTCAGGTATAATCGGGTTTATATCTTCAATTATTTTAACTACTCCGTTAAACAAAATGGTTGACAGAATTAAAAATGCAGATAACCCGGAATTATACCTTAAAGAAAAAACAGTTAAGCTCTTGGGATTAGACGCAGCAAAAGATGCAAAAGCTGTTAAAGCTATTATGAAAGAGGGCACTTTATTTAAGAATATGCAGAATATCGTTAAACTCGGCAGCGGTATTATTATAGGTGTTCCTCAGGCAATGATTACAATTGCATTAATTCCGCCTATCTTGAAATATGTATTCGGCATTGAAAAGAAACCAAAAGGTGCACCTGTTCCAGTAATGGCACAGTCTGATGTGGCAAACTTCCAAAAGACTATGCACATCCAAAAATCATTCCAGGATTTCACCGGCGGAATGAAAGTTAATAATGCAAAACCTGCATTCACAGGTTCTCCTGTACAGGCTGGCGAAGAAATTGTTGCAACAGTAGCAAGCAAATCAAAATTATTTGATCCGCTTTTCAGAATATGGGATAGTTTCATTGGATTTGGTGCAAAACATATAATAGCACCATTCTTGGATTTCAAACCTATCAGATGGTTTGCTAATAAAACAAAGGATGTTGATGGTATGGTTAACCACTTGAACGTAGCAAGTTCTGCAGCTATCAGTGGTATGTATATCAAAAAGACACTTGATAACGATAAATTAGATAAAGATAGAAGAAATACTCTTGCAATAAACCAGACACTTGTATTTGCGGTCTCAACAGCAGGTTCTTATCTGTTGGATGATTCTCTGGGTAACTGGTGGAACAATACGGTAACTCCTAAATATGCAGGTGTATTCCTTGATGAAAAAGACAAAATGGCTGAATTCATCCAGAAAAATAAAGAAATAAGAAAATTCAACAAAACAGCATCTAAAGACGCTAAGAAAGATATGCTTAAGGTAATGGATTACGTTAAGAAAGAAATCAATCCTGATTCAATAAAACTGGAAAAATTGAATACACGTCTTAAAGGTATGGATGTCGCTAAGAAACTCTTCATCTTTGCAACAGTATACAGATACATCGCACCAATACTTGTAACTCCTCTGGCTAACAGAATTGGTGACAGATACCTGCAATACAAAAAAGCAAAAGAAGCAGAACAAACTAAACAAGCTGCATAATGGTTAATATAATAAAAAGAAAAGCCCCGAAATTTCGGGGCTTTTGGTTTAGCAAATTCTACTAATAATAGCTAAAATTGTCACCCTGAACTTGTTTCAGGGTCTTTCCGGTGGTAAGATTCCGAAACACGGAGGTCAATCCGTCATTCGGAATGACATTATGCTTATCTTTTAATAATATTTGGTGGAAACATATACATAAGTCCCGGGCTTTTCTACTTGATAAAAAACTATTTTTGTAGTATTCTCATCAGTAGGAGCAAAAGGTTAGTGGACGAGAAAGAATTAGAGAAATTAGCTGAACAATGCAACCTGTATGATAATTCGGACTCTGTTTCCGTCATACAGCATATTTCCGCCCTCGAAGAAAACTATGAATCCCCGCAATTGATTGAAATTTATAATTATTTCCTCGGTGTGACTAAATCTCCTGATGTTGTCATGTTTCTTATAAAAAATCTCGACCGCTACAGAGATTCTTCAAGTCTGAATGCCCTGTTGGACATTCTTTTATTAAGAAATATTGAAACAAAAGATAATTCAGAAAAAGAAAAATATATTAATGCCCGCGCCCTTTGTGCCAAGGCAATTGCAAATATGAAAGATACCTCAGCTGTCACCCCGCTTTTGTATTGCCTTAATAACAAGGACGAAAACTACAAGGTTCGTCTGGCATGTGCAGATGCGCTCGGTAAAATCGGCGACAAATATGCTGTTGCTCCTCTGATTGATGTTGTGCAGGATGAGGGGGAAAAATCTGTTTATCTGAGAGAATCCGCAGCGTCGGCTCTGGGAATGCTTGGCGATTTACGTGCTGTTGACCCGCTTGTCAGTATTCTTGAGACTAAAAAGGGTATTCTCGACAAATTTACTTTTTTGAAAGAAAGGGTTATAGAAGCTCTCGGCAAATTAAGATTGAATGATAATGAACGGGTATTCCACGCGCTGAAAAATTCTCTGGCAGATGAGTCTGCGCAAATCCGTATTAATGCTATAGAAGCGATTATGGACAGCGACCACCCAGATGCTTATGATGTCATATATGAGTGTTTGAAAGACCCTGATGACGAAGTTAAGAAAAATGCGCTCATTGCATTGTATAATATGCGCGGCCGCAAAATTCTGGATGAAGTTATTGCAAGTCCGGATTTTTCTGATGTTTTAAAGTTTGAAGCAGTTTCAATAATTGAAGAATACGAAGAGGGCGATTCTCTCTCTGAAGCTATTCGTGAGGAGTTGGATGATTAAATCTTTGATTTTGCTCTCCGGCGGATTGGATTCGCTTGTCAGTCTCGGGCTAAAACGTAACGAGTATAATATTACAGCAGCTATAACTTTTGATTACGGGCAAAAATCGGCACGTCAAGAAATTGAAACTTCTAAAAAAATCTGTGATTATTATGATATGGAGCATATTGTTATTAAGCTTGACTGGCTGAAAGATATCACAAAAACTTCACTGGTCAGCGATGAAAATGTGCCGACTGGGAGCGAACTGGACAATCCGAAAATATCTGCCCAAAAGGTCTGGGTGCCGAATAGAAACGGGTTATTTTTGAATGTTGCTGGCAGTTTTGCGGATTCTTTCGGATTTAATTATATTTTCATCGGCGCAAACAAGGAAGAAGCTCAAACTTTTCCGGATAATACCGGAGAATTTATTGAGGCGGTTAATAATGAATTCAAATACTCAACGCGGGTACAGCCAGAGGTTGTAGCGCCCTTGATTAATTTTGATAAAAATGATATAGTGAAAATAGCTCTGGAATCGGGCATTCCGCTTGAATTAACCCGCAGCTGCTATAACGGTGCAGAAAAACATTGCGGCAAGTGTGAATCCTGCACCAGATTAATAAATGCCCTGAAAGCAAATAACGATACAAAATATACTCAAATTTTATTCGGATAATATGATGAAAACACAATACTTGGAACAGGAAATTAAATATGAAGGGTTTCAGCTTGCCCCGCACTGGATTTATAAAAATTTTAAAATCCAGGGAGATGCAACAGTCGCTTTTTGCGGAGAATGTGACGTTAAATTGACTGAAATGGTTGATATAGAAGATGTTATTAATAACGAACCCATATATAGCAAGAGTATGCTGAGTTTTATATCAGAGCAGTTTAATGTTGGTCTTGTTGAGGGTGTATTCAGACAAAGGCTTCTGATTTGCATAATCAAAGAGGCTCTGGAACGCCGAGGAGTTAAACTTGTTCGCAGCGGGGATGATTTATACTGGAACGATAAAAAATTAACTGTTTCTATCGCAACAAAATCAACAACTTCAATATTAATACATACAGGTATTAATATTGATTCTACGGGGGCACCGGTCAAGGCTTGCGGCTTGACGAACGATTTAGGTATAACTGATATTAAAAATCTTGCAATAGAAATTATGGGTAAATATTCCGAAGAGTTAGATGATATTGTACTTGCAAGTACAAAAGTAAGAGGAGTTTAAATTTATGAACGAAGCGCCAAGAGTTAAAAAGACTTCGCATATTACATACAAAGATTACAAAAAACGTGTCGGCAAGCGAAATAATCAAGGTATGATTATTTTTGTATCTGCATTTTTTATGATGCTGCTGATATTTTTGGGTATAGCAAAACAAATGTCGCCTGACGTTGACGTTTCTATCGGTGACAATGAAATGACACAGGAAGAAATGGTAAAATCCTCTGTAGATGACAGATTGAAGCTGCTTCACATGGAGGATAATTCAATAGATAATACTGATGATACATTCTCTCCTGAATTGGAAGAAAAAGTTAAATTACCTGATAATGCTAAAAAAGAGGATGTTGTTGACAATTCTGATGACTGGGCAGACCTCAGTGCATCAAACAAAAAGGCTGAAGAAAAAACTAAAAAGCCTACTGAAGAAATTGATAATAAAACACAGGCCGAGCTTGATGCAACAGTGAAACATCATCAGGAAATTATGAAAAATCTGAATAATATGAAACCTGTACAGCCCACCCCTGTAACAGGCGTGCAGAGCACTATGCCGTCAGGAATTTCATTGAGTAAACCTGTAGTTAAGCCTGTAGAAGTAAAAAAAGTTCCGGTTCCTGCGCCTACTGCGCCGACTCCTGCTAAAACCATATCAGCAAAAGTTGTCGTCGGTAACTACGCAACAATGGAGCAAGCCCAGGTGGCTAAAGGTATTATCTCAGAAGCCGGTTTAAATATCGACCCGTTTGTCAGAAATATCGGCGGAACTTATACAATCCAAACAGGTTCATTTACTTCAAAAGAAAAAGCTCAGGCTGCCGCTAATGACCTTTTGAGAAACAACTTCCCTGCAAGAGTCATCATTGAGCAGTAATAAAGATTAAACTACAAAAAAGATTCTTCCAATCTGTCATTAACAAAATCGGAAGAATCTTTTTTTTATCCGCGAAATTATTGCCTTAACTGTCTTTTTATGTCCATTTTCTGGTGTCATCGGTTCTTAAAACCTTGTCCAAATCCGACATCACACTTTCTTTTGTCATTTCATAAGTTACAGGTGTTATTGAGATTTTATTGTTTCTGACAGCTGCAATATCTGTTTTTGCGTTTGTTGATTCACTGATTAGCTCGCCTGCCATCCAGTAGTAGACTTTTCCTCTCGGGTCAACTCTTTTTTCGTAGTTATCAGTAAACATTTTTTTGCCTAATTCTGTTATTGCAACTCCTGCGATATCATCTTCATCCAGCGCCGGAATGTTGACGTTCAGAATGCTTTTAGGCGGAAATTGAAAGTCTTTCAGTTTGTGTAAAAGTGCATTCACAAACTGTGCAGGGTATATAAAATCCTCATAGTCGCTCTGCATACTGGCTAAAGATACTGCGATACTCGGAATTCCCATCATTGCACCCTCCATTGCGCAGCTCACTGTTCCTGAATACAAGATGTCAGAGCCGAGATTCGGCCCGTGATTTATCCCGGAAATTACAAGGTCAGGAATTTCTTCAGGTGATAAAATTGCATTGATAGCTATTTTAACACAGTCTCCCGGAGTTCCTGTCGTTACCCAGGTTCTTTTGGCTCCGGTTTTTGTCTCTTCAAGCTCTTCAACTCTCAATGGTGTGTGTAATGTCAGTGAATGACCTGCGGCACTTCTTTCTCTATCCGGTGCTACAACATATACTTCGTGTTCTTTTGAAAGTGTTTCCGTGAGCGCGCGGATACCGTTTGCAGCTATGCCGTCGTCGTTTGAAATTAATATTTTCATAACTCTCCTTTATACAATAAAATACAGTCTTTTTATCTTTTTATATATTATCTTATTCCTCCCGCGGTGGCAATGTTATAACGTTTTTGGATTGTAAATTTATGTTACAAAACATAATTCATAAATCATTATTATGGCAATTATATATAACAAAAATTTTTTATATATATACAACACGAGGAACGCTTAAAATTGAGGAAAAACAAAACATTTTAAGCACACTACACACACTACACTTCACACATTACGAGGAATGATACCAAGTTTACATTCCAAGGAGCCCTTTAAAAAGGCTCTTTTTTTTATTTATTGGTTAACAAAACATAGGCAAGGTTGCCGTTGTTATCTTTATCTTTGAACTTAATTTCTTTCTTTGTTTCAAATTCAGATTTGTCCGGTTTTTGATAATTTATTAAAAATCGCATAAACTCAGGGCTAAACATATTTCTCCTTTTTATTTTAAGACACACAAAATTAAATACTACACACTTATATAAAAACATAATAACATACAAATTTGCCAAAATTTAATATAATCTTAATCAAATATTTACATAAGTTCATTATTCATTTTAGAAATTTAATGCTATAATCATTCGTAACAGCGATAAACAAAGAGGTTAGAGGATGCGTCAGTCATCTATAATGGATATAATTTCCCCGATAATGGTAGGACCGTCAAGCTCCCATACGGCAGGCGCGGTTCGTCTGGGGCTTATGGCGCGGAATGTGTATGATGCACCTATAAAAAAGATTACATTCAGACTTTATAATTCTTATGCACAAACCGGCAAAGGCCACGGCACTGATAAGGGGCTGCTTGCAGGAATTCTCGGGCTGCGCGTTGATGATACAAGGATAAAGAATATATTTGAGTCCAATCTTGCAAGAGAAATAGATTATAAATTTGAATATAAGGAAGATTTTAACCGTCATCCGAATGCAGTGGACTTTCTGTTTGACGGCAATTTGAGTATGCAGGTTTCAGGCGATTCTATCGGTGCCGGCGAAATTGTGATAACAAAGATAGATAATTTTTCTGTCAATCTTACAGGTAAATATAATACGCTGCTCCTTGTGTATAAAGATGTACCGGGGATGATTTCGCGTGTTACAAAACGCATTGATGTCAATATCGCCTCACTCCAGTGTGACAGGTATGCAAAAGGCGATGATGCTTCTATGTGTATTTGTCTTGACGGCGAGGTGGACAAATCGCTTATTGAAACACTGAAAGCTTTTGATGATGTGTATATGGTTAGATACATAAGAAAATTGGAAAATTAGTCGTATGGTAAAGAGTGTAAACAGTTTTGAACAGTTGAGGGATATATGTGATTTTAAAAATTTGCATATAAGCGATTATGTGGTGAAAAGAGAAGCTGAACTTGCTGAAATATCCATAGAGGATATGCGTCTGCAGGTTAAAAAGAGTTTAGACGCAATGAAAGATGCGATTAAATCCGGTCTGAACAGCAAAGAAATGTCTATAAGCGGTATGTGCGGAGATGACTGTTACAGGCTGCAAAAAAGGTTTGCGGTTCGCGGTGCATTATTTGGCAAGCTGTTTGAAAAAATTACTACATACGCGCTTGCTACCATAGAAGAGAACCTCCGTATGGGCAAAATTGTTGCCTGCCCGACCGCAGGCTCTTGCGCTATTGTTCCATCCGTGCTTGTTGCCGTTTCTGAAGAACTTAATATTGCGGAAGAGGAACAAATAAACGCGCTGATTACGGCAGGCGAAATCGGTCGTATAATTTCCAACAAAGTTGCACTTGCAGGTGCAGTAGCCGGATGTCAGGCAGAATGCGGTGTGGCATCTGCAATGAGTGCCGGAGCTCTATGCCAGCTTCTTGGCGGTTCTAATGAACAAATTTTTAATGCAGTAGCTCTTGCAATGAAAAATCTTTTGGGACTCACCTGTGACCCTGTTTGCGGTCTGGTTGAAATCCCATGCGTAAAACGTAATCCGTTCCTTGCAATTCACGCTGTTACAGCGGCTGAACTTGCACTCTCTGATGTTAAGTCTAAAATCCCGCTGGATGAAGTAATTGATGCTCTTGAGCAGACAGGAAAACTGATGTCCCCGACTTTGAAAGAAAGCTCTCAGGCCGGTTTGGCTAAAACCAAGACTGCAATTGAGTTAGAGAAAGTTTTTCTTAAAAATATGTAAACTTTTGTAAATGTTTTTCTGTTATTAAGCAATCCTGTGAAAGAGAAATACTTTATATATATACAACATATAGAGTATAAATGTATTTCATAAGGAGATATATATGACACACGGTTTTAAAGTTGATGCAGTCCGCTCAGGCGAGCCTACATACATGAGTCAGTTGGATAAATTGAATAAGAAACTGGAAGAGGAATTGGCTGCAAAAGCAACACACCAGAATCCGGGCGGTCAAAGCCCATCAATTTACACTGCTTATACAAGAACTAACGGCGTGAGCGGTGACAATGGCGAAGGCGCAACCTGTATTTACACATAGGGCATTTTGCAAATTCATAATTTTTGAGATAAGATAATCCTTGAAAAGTGAGGATTATCTTATTATGCTGTTAACAGTTGATATAGGGAATACGAGTATTACACTCGGATTGTTTGATGAAGAAGCTCTGGTCGAAGAATTCCGACTCGCTTCAGATAAGGATTTATCGCTAGAAGAGTACGAAATTCTTTTAAAGTCATTATTTAAGGATTATACGGTGAAAGATTGTATAATTTCGTCTGTAGTTGAGGAATTGACTTCAAAGTTTAAATCCGCGGTAGACAGTGTATTCAAGCTTGATTCGCTTGTATTATCTACAAAGATAAACACAGGTGTAAAAATTAAACTTGATTATCCGGAAGAAGCCGGTGCTGACAGAATTGCAAATGCAGCAGGCGCATATATTTTGTATAAGCATCCCGTAATTGTAGTGGATTTTGGTACCGCCACATCTTTTGATATCGTGAACGCAGACGGTGACTTTATCGGCGGCGCAATTGCTCCTGGTATAAATTTACAGATGAAAGTTTTGAACAAATTCACCTCTAAACTTCCGCGGACTGATGTCGCAATTTCAACAAACGCAATAGGCAGCAACACGACAGATGCTATATTATCAGGCGTAATCAGAGGTACAGCAAGTATGATAGACGGGCTTGTAGAGCAGTGTGAGACTGAGTTAGGCGCAAAAGCTGTCATTGTTGGTACAGGCGGATATTGCGGTTTGATTGCAAATTATATGAAAAGACCGTTTGATTTTATCAATCCGACACTTACTCTTGAGGGTTTGAGACATCTTTATTACATTAATAAAGGTGTTGCAAGTGTTCAGACTGCTAAATAAAAGCCGGTTTGTATATTCAAATACAGTTTATAATAATCATTTTGTAAAATAATTATTGCTAAGTATTCCGTTTTGTAACGAAAAGGGGTATAATCTAATCATATAAACTTTACATATAGCCATGTTTATTATTAATTAGACATGACGCATAATACAGGATGGAAAAAGTTGTTAAATAATTACGAAAATTTTGATAATTCAGAAACTTCAGCAAGAAAATCTTCTCTTATACAGGAGCGTGTAAACCTTGTTTCAACTCATATGTATAAGCAGTTTTTGGATTACCAGCACGCAACAGTCAATTCCAATGAGATTTTTCAGAGGATGATTGACAATCTGCAGGTTGTGTCAGAAACCCTGAAGCAATCTTTTTCCTCCCGCGGAATTACCACCCAGAATATATATGTTGATACGGATGTTCAGCGCTCTGTTGCTATTATTAATATTCTGTGGCACAAGATGAGCTTTACGACCCGTTGTAATTTCCAGCCTCAGGCTTTATACAGAGAAGATGGAAAACACCTGTTTTCCGGCAGAATTATGGCGATAAAAGGTAATTATAACGAGATAATGAAAGGTGTTGCCGACCACGATGAAGAAATGGTCAGACTTCTCGACAATGAAATCGCATCGCTTTTCATCCCGGCAGAACAGAATCAGAACTGTATCCTTAAAATCCGCCATCTTCCTAACCGCGAATTTTACCTGAATCAGCTTGATGCACCGCGCGAATTTGTTCTCAAAGTTGTCGAGACAATATGCGGCGGCGGCTTCTATCACGAAGAAGGAGCCAGAAAAAGCTTTAATATTTAGGGTAAATTCTAGTTGTTATCAGGCGTCAAAAGAGAAGATATCTCTGCGACGATGCGGGCAATATCTGCTCCGCCTATGGATACTTCAAGTATCAACGGGCTTTGTATCAGAACAGTTTCTGAAAACTCCATTGTCTCTACATCAACAATGTCAAATTCAATGAAGTCCTCACCGGCATAAACAAGTTTGCCGTACTCTCTTCCCGTTGCCCATTTGATAAACATGTATTGATTTTCGTACTCTTTTAATTTCTCAATTAATCTCATTTAAGATACCTACTATCCTATACATTTTATATTTTAGTAATTTTTTTGTGAATGTCAATATTAACTTAAGGAAAGTTAAAGGTGTCTAAACAGGTGAAAAAATCCTCAAAAAAAAAGCTACATCTTTGGTTTGTAGCTTTTGAACAATAATCTTGGGAGGAGATTTGGGGATAGTTGTACATGCATGATAATGCAAGCATGGCAAATTTGTTACATGTGTAAAAATAAATTTAATAAAAATTTACAATTGCTTGATTTTATACTATAATAATTGTATGGAGAGTGGTCTATGAAAATACTTGTTATAAACGGCGTAAATATGAATATGCTTGGAGTTCGGGAGCCTGAAAAGTACGGACGCATGACTTTAGCCGAGCTGGAAGATAAAATTCGTGGCTATGCGCAAACACTCAATGTTGAAGTTGATACTTATCAGAGCAACATTGAGGGTGAAATTGTCGAAAAAATACAGCAATCACGCGGTGTTTACGACGGGATTGTATTGAATGCGGCTGCATATACTCACACAAGTGTGGCAATAAGAGATGCGATTTCTGCGGCGGAACTTCCGGTTGTTGAAATTCACATGACAAATATTCATAGCAGAGAGGATTTCCGTAAGAAATCTTTAATCGCTCCTGTATGTATCGGACAGATATCCGGTTTTGGGGAAAATAGTTATATACTGGGTCTCAAGGGGTTAGTGGACTGTCTGTCCACCGAAAAGAATCAGTGACAAAGGATAAACATATAAATTTTTAAAATTATTTTGTAAATTCGTCAGCGTAAGCTTTCATCAGAGAGAGTGCTTTTTCTTCTCCGACAATGTTAGCGGTGATATCATAGAATTTAAGTGATTTTTCTATGGCATCATTGACTTTTTTCAGCTTTTCAGGATCGCTTGCATTTTCTACAAAAAGTTTCAAGTCCTGTTCCAAATTGTCGCTATTGGCAACTTGAGAACGACCGAGAGATTCTGCAGGGTTGTTAGCAAGATCTTTAATTTCTTTTTGATTTTTGTCTGCATTAACATCTTGCTGAACTGCAGGCGTTTCTGCCTTTTTAACTTGTGGAACTTGATTAATACCGTTTGCGGGTGTATTATTGATTTCTCTCATAGTCCATCCTTCTTTCTGGATGATATCTCCTCATATCATCCTGCGTTTTTGCATTTGTATCATCTTATGCTTTAAAACATGAAATTCTGATTTTTTGCTACTATGTACAAAAAAAATTACAAAAATTAATATTTAAAAAAATATCGCAATTTTTTATGCTATCATTTATTATATACCAAGTTAGAAAGTAATGCAATGAATTTAATAAATGTATTCAGTTCAGTAAACTCTAAAGAAGTTTTGAGATATCTCCCTGATGCGGTGTTTGTAACAGAAGCCGACGGGAAAATTGTTTGGGTAAATGACAAGGCTACAATAATTTTTGAAGCCGGCAAATCCTTATTAAAAAATTATTATATAGATGATTTGATAGACGGCGG
The DNA here is from genome assembly GCA_944324135.1 of Candidatus Gastranaerophilales bacterium. Classification (GTDB taxonomy): domain Bacteria; phylum Cyanobacteriota; class Vampirovibrionia; order Gastranaerophilales; family Gastranaerophilaceae; genus CALUVN01. The sequence goes on from CALUVE010000012.1 coordinate 33,457, forward strand.
GATGGAAGTCCTTGAAAAATCCGCATCAAGACGTGTATCAGTTGTCGCAGGTGCTTTTACCCCTAATTCAAAAGAGTTTTTTGTTGAGTTGAATGCTAAGAAGTATGATTCTCAGTATTTTATAACTATCCGTGATGTGACAGCAATGACGCATGTCCTTTCTATGGCTGAAAAAACAGGACGTCTTAACAAAGAAAAAAATATGATGATTTCAAAACTCTCTAATGAGTTTAAATCTCCTATTCAGTCTATAACCAGCTTTTCTCAAGCCTTGATGGACGGTGCGGCAGGTGAGTTGTCTGACAAACAGAATAAATATGTTAGAATTATCAATAAAAACGCTGCTGAGTTTTCAAATTTCATAGATAAATTCCTTGAGTTTTCGCAGGCTGAATCATCTTTAATTCCGCCTGATTATCAAACTTTTGACTTGATATCAGCAATTCAATCAGTTATAAAAAGCCATGAAAGTGCTTTTATCAACAAAAATATAATGATAAATCTTGACTGTGATGAATTGAGAAAAAGGGTTATCTATTCTGAAGAAAATTATCTTAAAATGATTTTGGGCGATATCATTGATACATCAATCCGCTTGACAGATATCGGTTCTATCAATATCAAGGTTATAAATCCTGATATAGCAACTGTAAAAGCGCGCGGGATGGATGTTCCGATGGGTGCCTATGACAGTTCTTATGTTATGATTACGATAAAAGACAGCGGTATGGGACTGCCTGAGGCAGATTTGGACGGCATCTTTGAACCGTATGTTCAGCTTGACAAGCCGAATAAAAAGAATTTTGTGAGAGCTCTTGCTCTTGGCGCCGCAAGTGTGCTCCTTAAAAAATTAAACGGGGTTATGTGGGCCGAATCAGAGGTGATGAAAGGTACATCTTTTAATATTATAATTCCTATTGACAAATATGAACCGCCTGTGAACGACGATTTTGAGGATTTTTATTCTGAAGAGGAGTAGATTGCTATGAGCAATGTTGTTTTAAAGAATTTGAGCAAGATTTATGACAAAAAGGTTATAATTGACAACATAAATCTTGAAATTCAGGATAAGGAATTTATTGTTCTTGTCGGTGCCTCCGGCTGCGGCAAGTCTACTATCTTAAGAATGATAGCAGGGCTGGAGGATATTACCTCAGGTGAAATTTTAATTGGCGGCAAGAGAGTGAATGATATTCAGCCAAAAGACAGAGATATAGCTTTTGTCTTTCAGAGTTATGCACTCTATCCGCATATGACAGTCAGAGAAAACATCGCATTTGGCTTAAAGATGCGGAAAGTAGATAAAAAAACTATAGAACAAAAAGTGCAGGAGGCTGCAGAAATCCTTGATTTGACAGAGTATCTGGATAGAAAACCAAAGCAGCTTTCCGGCGGACAGCGTCAGCGTGTTGCTCTTGGACGTGCTATTGTCAGAAATCCCAAAGTTTTTCTTATGGACGAACCTCTGTCCAATTTGGATGCAAAACTTAGAGTACAGATGCGTTCTGAAATTAAAAAATTGCACCAAAAATTGCAGACAACCTTTATTTATGTTACTCATGACCAGACAGAGGCACTGACTATGGGGGACAGGATTGTAGTGTTAAATAACGGTGTTATCCAGCAGGTTGACAGGCCGGAAGAAATTTATAACAATCCGAAAAACACTTTTGTCGCCGGTTTTATCGGTTCTTCGCAGATGAATTTTATAGATGCGCAGATAAACGGTACTTATCTGGAATTTGGCGGGACTAAGGTTAACGGTTACGGCAATTTGTTTGATGTTAGAGAATTGACTGTCGGGATTCGTCCTGAAAAAATGCAATGCGCGGACGGCGATATAAAAATTGATGTTAATGTCGATATGGTTGAGTTACTTGGCAGTGAAAAGATAGCTTATTTTAATATCGGAACAAACAGATGTAGTGCAAAGTTACCATCGGATTTTTCAACAGAAACAAAACTCCAATTATCTATAAATAAAGAGGATTTGTATCTTTTTGATAAAGAAAGCGGCAGCCGCATTCAATAATTTCAATCTTCATCATTTTCAACCCATATAATTGTGAAGTTCAGCGGTTCTTTGTAAGTTCTTTTAAACGGGTTTGTGATATTCGGATTCAGAAAATTATTTTTGGTCATAATATCATAATACCTTATTTGTTCTGATAATTTTTTTGTGTAAGAGAGTAAATTCATAAAAATATTCCTAACTATTACCTGTTAATATTATTATTTTTTTCGTATTTATTATAATCCCCATAACGGATTGTCTTTTGGATTTTATTGCTGCCCGGGCGGGTAATTGTCCGTTGTATATCTGTTTTTTAAACTGAATACAAAAAGGAGGGATTATGACAAACAAAACAAAGTTATCAGGTACAAAAACAGAGCAAAATCTGATAAACGCATTTGCTGGGGAATCACAGGCGCGCAACAAGTATCATTTTTTTGCTAAGGTGGCAAAAGAAGAGGGGTACGAACAGATAGCCGCTATATTTGAAGAAACTTCAGAAAATGAAAAGGAACATGCGTGGAGATTTTACGAACAGTTAGGCGATTTGAAAGGAACGGTTAATGCCTCATACCCGTTTTCATACGGAACAACGGAAGAAAATCTTGCAAATGCTGTCTCAGGTGAACGTGAGGAGTGGGAATTTCTGTACGCAAAAGGGGAAAAAGAAGCAAAAGAAGAGGGCTTTGAGGATATTGCGGAGATTTTCCGGCATGTGAGAGAGGCTGAAAAACATCACGAATCCCGATATAAAAAACTCTTAGAAAATGTGAAAAACGGCACCGTGTTTAAAAAAGATGTAGAAACCAACTGGATGTGCCGAGAATGCGGATATGTATTAAAAGGGAAAGAAGCTCCGAAAAAATGTCCTAATTGTGAACACCCGCAGGCGTACTTTCAGGTTCTGTGCGAAAATTATTAGAGCTTTTAATGACTTTCTTTATGAATTTAAAAAATATGTAAATTTCTTTTGCCTGCGGTCTGTATTATGCTATAATTATTGAGGATTATGGGTGTAAAGAGCAAAATTTTAATATCTGCAATAGCCCTGTCACTTTTATACGGCGGGTATTATCTGGGGATACCCGCAGCTTTAAATATTCAGAAGCGGATGCCGGCTATTGAAGCTAAGATTAAACAACAAACAGGTCTTAACGTTTCTGTGACTGCACCCGAGCTTAAGATGGGGCTTGTGCCGGCTGTATTTTTTAAAGCCGGTGATGTAGTTGTTTACAGTGGCGATGGTTCAAAGGCTCTTGAGATAAAAAATCCTGATGTACATTTGAAGCTCCTGCCGCTTTTATTAAACAAGGTCTCCATCGACAAATTGAACGCTGATACAATAACAGCAGATTTTTCTCTCGGAAAAGATTCAAAATTCAGGCTCGGAGATTATATTTTGCCGGAGATGCCTGAGAGTAAACTGAATTTTAACATAAGCGGCGTCAGTGTAAAAAAATACAGTTTCAGTTTCTTCGATACTTTGCGTAACAAAAATTTTCTCTATTCCGGAGAGGATTTTCTGCTGGAAGAATTTTCTAAAAATAATGTGTCATTCTCGACCAAATCCGATTTGTCAGTTGATAAAAAAAATTCCAGAATAAATCTTGATATCACCTCTAAATTGCCGTTGAATAAGATTAATGAGAATCATTTGACAATCAATGCGGATGTGGAAAATCTTGATTTAGGTAATTTTTCTGAATATGCCAGATTTTTTACTAAAAACGAAATAAAAGAACTCGACGGCATTATCAACATTAAAGCCGTGACCACAATGACAGATGACGGACATAAAAATATTGTCTCAGATATTATTATTGATAATCTTGCTATTGTTAACACGGATAAATTTAAGTCAATTTATTCTAAAAGCCCTCTGAAAATTTCATCAAATATGAGCACTGCCAGAAACGGGTTTTTAGTTAATAATATGCAGATAAACTCTAAAGGTATTGATATCAATTTGAACGGGAAAGTCAAAAATATTACCGCTAAAATTCCTGACCTTGATAATTTTACTATTAATATAAATCCGTCACGCACAGAGGCATTTATACCGCTATTACCCGGGGAGCGTAATCTTTCTCCTGATGTTGATATGTATGCATTAAAAGAGCATCCTTTTTACGGAGATGTTTCAGGGCAGCTGAAAATGAACGGAAATGCTCTCACTCCTGATATCATAGGAAAAGTTAATGTTACAAACGGCTATCTTGAACACCCTATTAAGGGAGCTCCTAAAGGTGCGGATATAAAATTATTGTTTGAAAAAGATTATCTGACTATAGATGCTTTTGTACCCGCATCCAAGACCGAAAACGTAACGGTTACAGGCGGGTCTTATATTTATGGTGAACAGCTTGCTGATTTGTATATAAAATCAACACGAAATGTCGATTTGAAAACAGCGCAGTTAGTTCTGAATCCATTACACAAAATACTGAAATTTTTAATAGGGCCTGTGCCAGTTATGGATATCAACGGCATCGGAAATATTGATTTGCATGTAACGGGAAATAGGAAAAAGCCGCACGCATTCGGGCAGTTTAATTTTCGGGATGCAAAAGTTTCATTTTTAGAAATTCATAATATGCTTGTCGAAAACGGCGAGGGATTTTTGAAGTTTAACGACATAGATACATACTTTGAAAATTCCGCCGGCTCTATGCATGGTAAACCTGTTAAAATAACCGGAACGTGTAATCTTTACGGGGTTTTGGATTTTAATGTGCTTGCAAACGGTCAGGATATCGGCGATTTATTGAAAATTTTGAGAACCTCACCTATGCTGAAAGATATTCAGCCAATGGTTGCCCCGATAAAAGAGGCAAAAGGCCCTGTTGATTTCAAATTAAATATTACAGGGGAAGTTCCTGATATTGATAATATGGTATTTAACAAAAATCTTTTTGCAGGCGGTGCTTTAAATCTTCTTTCGGTTGATGTTATCCCTCAGGGGCTTAGTGTTCCTCTTTCAAACACTACCGGGGTTTTGAATTTTAAAAATACAAATGCTGATATGGCGTTGTCATCTTTTCTCGGTAAATCTAAAATTGATGTCTCCGGTAAGATTACTGATAACAAGGCTGATTTAGAAATTTCTTCCGGTAAATTCAGAGTCGGTGATGCTTTTATTCTTCTCGGAGATAAGTTCAAATTACCGTTCAGAGAAGATTTTTCAACCATTACTACAAGCTTTAATGCCCGATATTCCGGACTCTTAGACAAGATTGATTTAAATAATATAAACCTGCAGGGAAAAATTTATTCAAATAAAAACAGCAAGAGCATTGTGTATATTTCTGATTCGGATTATTCTCTTAAGAAAGGTGCAGTAAAGATTTCTCCTCTACACGGCACGTTCAATTCAGTGCCTTATAATTTGAATTTGAATGTAGAGAATGCGTTTGACAAAAATAGAAAAATTTCCGGCGGTTTCAAGATGAAAGGTTTTAATCTTGAGACTCTTTCAAAACTCCAAAGTGAAAATATTATACCGGAAGATATCAGAAAAGAACTCTCTAATATGACAGAGATTCAAGGTACTCTTGATATAAATGCTTCAGCCCGGAATAACTCTGTACATGCATTTATAAATCCTCGCGAGGTCAGTTTTATCTATCAACCGTCAAGAATGCTTGTTAAGCTGAATAGCGGTAATATTTCAGTGAATAATGATACTTTATATCTGAACAAACTCAATTCGTATGTGGGGGAAATGCCTTTGCTTCTTGACGGGAGAGTCAGCCGGATTTTTAAAACTCCATATATTGATTTGTATGTTAATGCTAAACCTACACAGGAATTTTTCGACCAGTTTTTTAACAACAGGGCTCTTTATCCTCTCAAATTGAAAGGGGATATGTTGTTGTCCTCCAAAGTTACAGGATATCTCGATAATATCAGGTCAAAAATTAATTTAGATGTTGCGGAAAATTCAAGTCTTTATTATATGGGTGCATCTATTGGCGGTGCCGACAGGGTAGTGAAAATTTATCTTGATAGTGAGCTTACTCCGTTAAAATTTAAGATTAATGATTTTAAATACAGCAATCTTATTCAGTCTCAAAACAACAAGTCTTTTGAAATGGAGATGCTGGCTGCCTCCGGCGCTGTGAGGATGATTGATGAGAATACTATTGTATTTGAAAATATGAAAATAAAGACGGAAAATCCGACTGATGCAAAAATTTTCAATATAATCTTTAGAAAGCCGTTTATGAAACAGGGACTTTTCTCTGCGGATTTAACACTTAACGGGAATGTTATGTATCCAAAGGTACGCGGGGTTCTTGATGTAACGAGTATTGACGTTCCGTTTTATGATTCTACTATAAACGATATCCACGTTGATTTTACCTCAAGTGATGTCCTTGTGCATACCAAAGGTGTAGTCCTGACAAGCGATGTTGATTTCTTTGCAAGGATGAAGAATGATTTGAAACCGCCTTATATCCTGAAAAATGTGAAACTTGAACTTGCAGATTTGAATATAAATCACATAATGCGGATTATTAGAGATTTGGAAATAGATTATCAAAGGAATAATCAGGTTGCCAAAAACGCGGTTGCACAAAACACTCAGATTCCTGTCGACATGTCTCAATTCAGAATTGAAGATGCCAGAATACTTGCAGATACTATTAAGGTTAAAAATATTAGTGCAGAAGATTTTGATGCTGCGCTCAAGCTTGATGACGAGATGAATCTCTCTGTTGATAAATTTAACTTTAAACTTGCAAACGGTAATGTTAACGGAGATTTAAAATACAATCTTGGCTCCAATCTGCTGGATATGACTTTGAATTTACAAGACGCAGATGCCCAGATAATGTCTGAGGCCCTGTTTGACTTGAAAGGCCAACTGTACGGGAATATGACAGGTAATATCAATCTTTCCTGTGACGGCAAGTCTCAGGAGTATTGTTCTAAAACTCTTGCAGGAGCCGGTAATTTTGTTATAAAAGAGGGGAAAATGCCGAAGTTAGGCTCTCTTGAGTATCTTTTGAAAGCCGGAAATCTTATTACAGGCGGGCTCAGAGGACTTTCTATTAACGGAATTATAGATTTGATTACCCCGCTCAAAACAGGAGAATTTGACGATATAAGCGGGGATATTGTGATTAAAGACGGTATAATTTATCCGATAAATATTTATTCCCGCGGGCGTGATTTGAATATTTATCTGACAGGTGAATATAATATACTTTCCGCTGTTGCTAATATGCAGGTCTACGGTAATCTGTCACGTAATATGTCTACTGTATTCGGCAAAATCAAAAACGCATCCCTGAATTCACTTTTGAATACTTTGCCATTTATGAACAGGACTGAAATTGACGAAGAAATGCGTAAAGAATTGGAAAAAATTCCTAATACAACGGTCGACAGCAGCGAGTCCAGAATTTTTGCCGTTGAAGTTGAGGGTAATATTAACGGCGATGCGTATGTCAAAAGTTTCAAATGGGTTAAATAGATTTGATATGCTCTATTTTTAATTCAGGCTGGAGGGTTATTCCGATTACATCTATGCGAAAGTTTTTATATTTGACAGGGGTGTTTTGTAAATAAGAAAAAACTCCGGTTTTTATATTATTTAATTTCGCAGCGGTAACTGCTTCCAGTGGAGACCCAAAATCATTATTTTTGCGGGTTTTTACCTCTATAAATACCAGAGTGTCTTTTTGTTCTGCAATAATATCAATTTCACAGAACTTGGAAAAATGTACATTCCTTTCCAGTATCTTATATCCGTTTTTTGTTAGATATTCGCAGGCTAAATCTTCGCCCTTGCTTCCAAATTCACGTTTGTTCATTACTGTTTTATCCCGTGTCTTGCAAAACTTTTCAGATTCAGCAATTTGTCAGTGTCTTCTATATGGCAATTTTTGCTCCATCTGACAGGACAAATATCAATCCCGCCGCGTCTTGTGTACAGCGCACAGACAAAAAGTTCATCCTCTTTATTTAATAAATCCGAAAGTCTTTTATAAATCATTTCACAGCATTCTTCGTGAAAATGAAATTCAGACCTGAAAGATGTAAGATATTCGACAAGACTTGTTTCATCAATGTGTTTGGTTGATTTGTAGTATATAAAAGCATCTCCAAAATCCGGTTGATGAGTTACCCTGCAGTTTGAGCGTAGTGAGTTGAATTTTAGATAGTGCTCTTTTTTTTCTTCTGCTTCTGTGGTTTGTAGTACTTCAGGAGCTTCTTTGAAACTGTCAATTTTTAGATTTTTTTCATCAACAAAGTCCATCAGGTTTTTGAAATTAAGGAAAATTTCCGTCCGTGGAGTTGTATCAGGGATGAATTCAACTTCTACGTCGGTTTGTAGTTTTTGACTCAAATCACGGGTTATTGTCTCGCGGCAGATGCGTTTGCAGTCCTCTATATCAGTCCCCAGTTTTGTCATATTGAATGAATTCAAGTATAGTTTCAGTGATTTTGACTCAATAAGAAATTGGTTATTACAATTATATTTGAGTTTTAGAACCTCTGTTACAGGAACACCGTTTTCTGTGAGTGCAGAAAATTCATACGCATGCCATACATCCCATCCAGCAAAAGGAAGTTCATCATTTTGAATAGCATACTGCCTGCGGTTTTCTTCTCGTGGAACAGCTACAAGCAAATCAGGCTTGTAGGTTTCACTTCCGCTAATTTTTTTCCCAAGCAGTGTAGCTGCAATCTCATCGGTTTTCATTGTTTGCTTATGCGAGTTCTTCATACTTAGCAGGGTTATTTAGCAGGTCGTAATTAATTTCATTTTCGTTATCAGCAATAGCTGCGACAACAACCGCATCAGATGTGACGTTTACAAGGGTTCTCATCATATCTGTAATTCTTTCGATAGTGAACAGGAATGCAAACCCTGCAACAAGTTGTTCAGGGCTTAATCCCATACCGTTCAGGATGAGCGCAATAGTAATCAAACCAGCTCCAGGAATGCCTGCACAAGTGCTGGATGCGATTATAGCAAGCAATGCGATTTGAACGATTAAGAACGGAGTGAGTGCAACACCGTATGCTTGAGTTAAGAATATGACAGCTACTACTTGCAAAAGTGCTGTTCCATCCATATTCAATGTAGCACCGAGCGGGAGTACAAAACTTGAAATTTTATGAGAGATACCGCGTTTTTCGCAGCAAGCAATAGTCAAAGGCAATGTTGCAGAAGAGCTTGCAGTACCAAAAGCAACCATCATAGCTTCTGCGATTGCAGAATAGAGCATCCAGATTGAAACTTTTGAGAAAAATCTTAAGAACAGCGGATAAACCACAAACAACTGTAATAGGAAACCTATTGCAAGTACCAATAAATATTTAGAAATGCTTGCGAATATATCAATACCAAAACTGGAAACAGCAGATGCAGTCAGTGCAAATACACCGGGAGCTGCAAGGAACATAATCCAGTCAGTTATTTTCATTGTAGCGGCAAAAACAGATTCAAAGAAAGAAACAATAGGTCTGTTCACATCACCGACTTTAGCGAGTGCAACGGCAAAAATCAATACAAATACAATGATTGCAACCATATTGCCGTTAGCAAGAGCATTCAGAGGGTTGCTCGGAATAAAACCGAGGAACATATTCAAAATGTTACCTTGTTGTTCAGCCATAGCTGTTGCGACGGTAGCCTGAACTTCTGCAGCAGCATTTGCATTTATGTAGTTTGCGGCACCGTTACCCGGATGCATTACAAGCGCAAGAACGGCACCGATTACAACAGCGGCTATGGTTATTATCCCGTAGTACAAAATCATTTTTGAACCGAATTTGCTGAGCTGTTTGTTATCACCAATACTTGTAACCCCGATTATGATTGCGGATACAACAAGCGGAATTACAACCATTTGAATTAATCTAATAAATATTTGACCAACAAAAACAAGGATATTAGAAACTAAAATATTTTGATGTGAATGCAGAAATATACCAACCAGGATACCGGCAATTATACCGAAAAATATGTGCCAGTTTCTTTTAATACCTAATCCAAGAGCGATTAAAATCTGCATATGTAGTTTCATATATATAACCTCATCATTGTACTATTGAACTAGTCTATTATATCACTCAGGTATAAAAATTTCAAATATTTTTGCTAAAAATCATAGTCTTGGTGGAGAGTTTTAAAGTAAAAAGAATGCAGTAAAAAATCGGAATGACAGGATTCGAACCTGCGACCCCCGCGACCCGAACACGGTGCGCTACCAAACTGCGCTACATTCCGATAACATGTCTATTATATTACAGCAAATTTTAATATCAAGAGGTAAAATAATTTTTATTCTCTTTGGTTAATTTGAATTTTCTATTGTCAATTAGTCAGAAATTTTATTCCAGTATGCTAACAATTTTTTGTACCATTTCATTCTGGAGGTTTTTAATTTTGAAGTATCAACGCAGAAGTTTTCAAAATATGATTCAATGGCTTTTCTTTTATAGATTGTTTCAGGATAAAGTTCTCTGTAGGAGCTGTTAAACAGCATTGTTTCAAACGGAAATTTTTGAGTTAGTTCATTTAATTTGGAGGACATAGACCAGTTCTCCGTGCCTCTTCTTTTTGATTTAGGAAGGTCGAGCGGTTTTATATTTTGGTTTTCCGGGGCGTTTAAAGCTTCTATGAATTTTAATTTTGCATACCCTGGAGCTTTTTCTCCTGCGATAAGGAATTTTTGATAACTTTTTTCTGCGCGAGGATCATTCGCTTTTAAATATCTTATAGTATCGTAGGCGTGTTGTGTGATACTTTTCGTGTTTGTGACTTTTAGAATCATTAGGACTCCTTCTGGTTTTGCATGCGTTATGTTGGAACGAAAAACTCCTGAAAGATTTTTTTTGCTAGTTATTTAATAATTCTTTATGAAAAGCATTGTTTATATCCAGTCGAGTAATAATTCCTTTAATTTTATTATTTCTGTCAATTACAACAAGCCACTCAGTGTCATTCGAATGAAGTCTATAATAGGCGATATACAAATTGTTTTGCGGAGCTATTGTAACAGGTGCTGGATTCATTATTTTATCGATTGTTGTCGATTCCGGAATCCCCTGAAAAAGAGCATCTTCAATGTCAGATTTGGTTATGATTCCTGCGAGTTTATTTTTGGAATTAATAATCGGATAAGCGCCGTGTCCGTATTTGGATAGTGCATTTTCAGCCTGTTTAATAGTTGAATCGGTATTTAGCGTAACTACATTCCGAGCCATGACATCCTTAACATATAGTCTGCTGAGCAATTTTGCTTCTTCTGATTGCGCTTGATTTACTATAAGACTTGCATAGATAGGTCTGTGATTCATTTTTTCTGCAACCAGATCAGCAATCGCAGCGCTGAGCATTATCGGAAGAATATGGTGGTATCCGCCTGTCATCTCAAATACCATAACTACGGCAGTAATAGGCGTTCTGGCAACTGCCGATAAAAACGCTCCCATTCCTATCATTGCGATGACAATAGGGTTTACGTCAACACCTAATTTACAGAAAACAGTTCCAATGCCGTATCCGAGAAAAGACCCCAGCATTAACATCGGTAAGAAAATCCCGCCGGCAGCTCCTGAACCAAAACATAACGGAGTGATGAAAAATTTGGTGAGAAAAATTATCGCAACAGTACTTAGTGCAAATTTATGCTGCAAAAGTAAATCAACGGAGATATTTCCTGAACTTAGAACCCACGGAATAAATAACCCTGTAATTCCTGTTATCAAGCCTGCAATTGCCGGTTTTGCCCAATTTTGTACATTAATCTTTGAAAATATATCATTAAATTTGAATATAACTTTTGAAAAAATGACGCCCAGAATTCCTGCTGTAATTCCTAGTATTACACAGGCTAAAATAATATTTAAAGAAAGTTCTCCCCCAGTGACATAAGGGAGTTTGAACGATGGATTTGAACCCAGATAGTGTCTTGCGACAGAGGCTGCCGTAACGGTTGCAACGAGTACCGGAAACAAAAGTGCCGGTGAAAATTTTTGGACAAGTTCTTCCAGTACAAAAACTGTTCCGGCAATAGGTGCGTTAAAAGTAGCCCCGATTGCAGCACCGGCGCCTGAGGCTATTAATTTATCTTTGTCTGTGCCTTTCATATTGAAAATTTTTCCGACCAGTGCTCCGGCACCGGCTCCAAGCTGAACGCTCGGCCCTTCTCGTCCGAGAGAAAGACCGCTGCCGATTCCTGCAATCCCTGCAAAGAATTTTACAAATATACTGCGAATTCTTGTCAAATTGCCCATTCTTGCCATTGTCATTTTGACATAAGGGATTCCGCTCCCTTTTGTTTCCGGTGCTATTTTAAATACCAGCAGTCCGGAAATTAATCCGCCGGCTGTAGTTATAAGTGGAAAGATAATGTATCTTTGTATCACAGTTAGTCCGCTGCAAAAAGCTTGTATGTGGCTGAAAATACTATCTATGCTGACTTTAAACAGCACAACGAGTGCGCCGGCTATCAGCCCGACAAGAACTGCCTGCAAGACAATTTTGCTTCTTGCAATTTCTTGTAGAAAATATCCCGTCTGTTTAAATATTTTACTGCTTATATGCATACATTAATAATATAACAAACTTTTTAATCAGGGAGATATATCTGTTTCAGCATATTTAAGTCATTAGGGGAAAGAAACACCTGCCCGTGTACCAGCGGATACATAATATCCATTCTGGAAGTTGAGTGCTGCAGTCCAAGTGCGTGCCCTATTTCGTGTAAGGAGATTTCATAGATTTCTTGGTCACTGAGTGGTCTGCCGGTATCAGGACTCAGCAAAAATATGGTTAAATCAACTTTTGCATAAAACCCGAGCGGGCTCTGAGTTGCCGCAAGACCTACGGCGTGTGAAAAATCTTTTTTCTGCACTTTGGGATTTTTGTCCTCAAATTTTACGTGCAGAGATGATGCGAGTTTGGCATCTTTCATCCTGAAAGATACAATCTCGCCGGAGGCTGTCTGCCACGTGTTAAATGCGCTTTCAACAATAGCTTTTTTAGGATGGTCTTCTATATAAACATTAACAGGAAGATAGCCCCATCTGGGTGTCCGCCATGCAAATGCTCCTGTGCTGCATATCACAAACAAAAACAGTGCAAGTAAAAATTTTTTCATTAATTGGCTCCGGAATCCTGACGTTTTTGAATAGTTTCTTTTATGGAGGTCTCTTTATAAGTTTTTTCCAGTACCTCTATATCTTTATTTTGAAGTTCATTAGGTTGTGTTAATTGTTCATAATAAGTTTTTGTAGTTACATAACCTGGATCGTCAATAAGTTTCAGTGCAAGCGCATTGGCGATTTCGTGGAGTGCTGCACCTTTAAATCGTTCATCAGTGAGTTCTTTGCCTCCGACTGATTCAGCCAGTGTCACATCAACTTTAAACAAATATGTCGTTGCTGCGTGGATATCTGTTGACCCTGGAGATTCAGCCTCCTCAACTACATCAAATACTATGTTTGCGGAAATTTTGCTTTTTGATGTTTTAAAACTTATCAGCCCGTTAGATTTGGAACTCCATTCCTCCAGAGCCTCGTTGATAATTTCAGCCTTGTCGCCTGCAGGTACATATACCTTTACAGGGAAAAAACTCCATCTTGGCATTGTGAATGCAAAAGCTGATACAGCTGTTGTAAATAATAGTCCTAAAATTAATAATATCTTTTTCATAATGTTCACTATATCATTTTTTTTTAGTTTTGTACATACCGGCTGATTATCCGATTATGGGTATTGAGTTTTTTATAATTTTAGGTTATCCTTTAATTTGAAAATAAGGGAGAGGATATGACTACAGAAATTCAAGAAGAATTAAAGGTTATAAACGATGCAATAAAAGAGGTTGCAAATTTTGTTCAAACTGATGAGATGGTGAAACCTGATTTTGATGAATATATCAAGACAATAAGCGGTGGAAAACCTCACTTGATAAATTTTCAATCAGCTTGTTTCAACTATATTTTTGAGAGAAATCTGGGTGAGGAACATAAATCTGTATTTGAATTGTATCTTTTGAATACTAAAAAAATTCCTGCGGAGACTAAAAAAGTTATTAAGGCTCTCCAAAAATCAGTATCCTCTGTTTTTGAAGTTAAAAAAGTCCACAGAACAGGTTTTGAACTTGATAATATAATTAATGAAAAATTATACAACGTGACCTCACTTGTTAAAATGACTTCTTTCCGTGGAATTGGGCCGGGGCAGTTTGTTGTTGCACGAATTTTCAAATACAATAAAGAACATTATCTGCTTGAAATTTCAGGTGTTCTTTCCTCCTCAAAACGCGACGATGCCTTGAGATTTGCGGTCGCAAAGATTATCCAGAATCCTGAACTGGTTTATATGGATAACCCTGAAAAATTAAAAGAAATTGAAAAAAATGTTGCTAAATTGTATAAAGATTTCGTGGACTATTTTGGCTCTGATGAAGTTGTTACAACAAATAAATACGCTGATGATATCATCGGTTTGTTTAACGATTATGCCGAAACCGGTGAAAAACGTGAGTTTGCTGATAAAATCCACGAACCTGCTGCTTATAGATTTTTCAATGTAAGTGAATTTAACAATTCATATTCAAACTTTTTGGAAAATTCACTCGGCGGATTTTCCTCTCATAAAGAAGAGTACGATGTCGGTATTCTTTTTGACGAAGAACTTGGGCTTTATGCGGTTCCTTTCTACGCAACTTTTAACAAAATTTTTGAAGCCAAGGATTATTCAAAAGTTATCAACTACGATAAATGTATTGAATATATGCTCAAAAATGATAAACTATCTGCAAATTTAATCAAAAAAGTTGCCTCAAAACACGATAATTTTATGCAGGTTATAAATGAAGTTCTTAAGAAAAATTATACTCTCGAAGAACTTTTGCAAACTTATAAAGCTCCGTATCTGGAACAGAAAATCTTTTCATCAACCACTGTTCTTTATAAATCAAAGGCATTCTCAAGAACGCTCGGGATTATTGAAGAACATGAAGAACGTCCCAAAATTGATACAACCGGCGTCGGCAGAAATGACCCTTGCCCTTGCGGAAGCGGTAAAAAGTTCAAAAAATGCTGCGGCGCTGCGGCGTTAACTAATTAATTCCATAAGTGCATCAGGACATAAACCAATAATATTTTTGAAACTGCCCTCCACGTTTTTTACAAAACCGGCGGGCAGTTCCTGTATCCCGTAAGAGCCCGCTTTATCCAGCGGTTTGTAATCTTCTACGTAGGATTTAATCATCTCATCTGTCAGGTTTTCAAATTCAACATACGATGTTACAGCCTTTTTTTTCACGGTGTTGTCTTTTGTATTTATAACAGCAATCGCTGTGACAACTTTATGCCTGCGTCCGGAGAGCCGTTTAAGCATTGAAACAGCTTCTTCTTCATCTTTTGGTTTGCCTAAAATTTCATCGTCAAGCACAACAACTGTGTCAGCACCTATCACGAGAGCTTCCTCAGTTGTCCTTTGAGCAACTTCAAGTGCTTTGTTATATGCAAGTTTTTCTATAAATTCATAAGAAAAAACCGTCTGAGTATGATCTTCTTCATACTTTGACGGTACAACTTTAAACTTTATATGAGTTTCTTTTAAGATATTTTGTCTTCTGGGAGATGAAGACGCAAGTATAATTTTTCCCATCATTTGTTCCTTTTATTGCTTCTGCAAGTTCAGTTTAGCAGAAAAATAAAAGGAACTAAAATTCCGGTTTTTCAATTACTGCAAAGTCCGTGTTCGATTGTATCTTGCAGTTTTTGCATTTATTGCATAACAGGCAATATTCAGACGTTGTTTCAACAACATCATATTCCTGCTCATGCTGGCATAATCATTCATTGCACCCATCATTTTATCAGGGTCAACCATTGATTCCATATTGTCGTGATTATCTACACGTTCGTCTTGATACTTTTTGACCAGTAGCTGGTCGATGTAGTCTTCAGCACCTATTGCCATGCCGATCCTCCCTATTGAATTGTGTGTGATGAGAAAGTTAAAATATCCTAAATATATTCCTTATGTATATACAAAGTATTTTTTCTTTTAAAAATTGCGTTTTTTATGGTAAATATGAAGAAATGTTAAAATAAATTTTAAATATTTCTTTTTCACTCGCAGGAGAATATAATAAAACGTATGAAAGAGATTAGTATAATTGCACCGTTAAAGAAACCGGAAGATATTGATTTATTCTGCGAATCCACTAACTGCCGCTCGTATTATGTTTATTATAAAAAGTTTTTGAATAACAATTTTGAGTACGTGAACGAGTTTGTAGAGGCATCAAAAAAGCGTGGGTGTAAGCTGTATATCAATTTTAAGCACGATATTACGGAGGAAAATCTTCCGGAAATTAAAAAAATGCTCAAATTTTTGAAAACAGCCGGAATTGACGGGATTTTTATAAACAGTTTTGCAATGCTGGAGGCTATAAAGGTATTCAAACTTCCTTTTGATGTAATTGTAGATTCTTATTTTGATATACATAATCTCTCGGGGATTGATTTTATCAATAGTTTCCACAAGGTTAACGGGGTTATCATAACCGAAGAAATCTATATGAAAAACATTGCCAAGATAAAAAAATACACAAATCTTCCGCTGGCAATAGATTCAGACAATCTCCCGTGGTGCGCGGAGGATATAATTAAACTCAATGCGATAGACCACGTTGTTATAAAAGGAAAATTTGCCTCTTCTGATGAAATTCTTGAGGGGATTGAACTTGTTGAAAAAATTCTTGAAAAGCCGAAACTATTTAAAAACCAGAAGCTCCCCTTCAAACATGTAAGAAAATGTATTTACCAGACAAACCATTTTTCAGGCGAGATGGTGAGCGCGCAGGGGCGTGATTTCAAGTTCAGCAGGCATATCCAGAATTTTGAGTGGGATATTAAACGGGCAAGAGTTTCAAAAAACATTAACTATGACCGAAACGCAGATATAAAGATAAATTTAAGGCTTTCTGAACTTGAACAGCTAAAAGAGCTGCATAAATACATCAAAAAAATCGGTACAAATCCCGTTTATTCAATTGAATATGGCGAAATCCTGTCTACAGCCGACCTTGCTACAAGCAGTTTCCACGACATTATTTTAAAGGTAAAAAAATTCTGCACGGATAACGGAATACATTTTCAGCTTTCTACTCCGAGAATCCTGATAGAGCGTGACTTTGACAGAGTTTTTGAGTACGAAAAGCAAATTTTGCTGGATGAACCGGCACCTTCCTCGTTGATTATAAACAATATCGGTTACTTTTGGGCGGTTATAAACGACCCTGAAATCAATCATATTTCGCTTGAAATCGGGCAGGGCATCAACCTGCTTAACAGTATGTCAATCAAGTGTCTGAATAACCTGCATCAGTTGAATACTGTTGATTTCACCTCGTTTAATGATGTAGAAAGTGTTATTAAAACTCTGAAAAAGGTTCGCAATGTTATTGAAAACAAAAAATACACTATAGCAGGGAATATCAGGGTGCCGAGCCTCGGGTTGTGTCCGTTGAATAATGACAGTGCTATAATTTCGCGGCTTTCGTGCAAAGCTCCGTGCCACAGAGGCGGATATGCTTTGAAAGACCCGTCTTTGAAGAAGATTTATCCTTTCACCTGCGATGGTTTTTGCAGAATGCACATGTTTGAAGACAGAATCCTTGAGGATTTCAGCTGTATTGATGAACTCACCGACGCCGGAATAAATGAGCTTGTATTTGATTTCAGCGCACTGCCTGCAAAATACGTCCCGATATTGTTGGATAAGTTTTTCAACAGGTAATTAACAGTGATGATATAATTATAGTATGTTCCGGTGAAGAAGAGCAGTTTCGTCCAAACTCTTCTTCTACGCAAGAAGTGCCTACGTTTAGTCGTCAAATCTTGGGAGCGGAACTTAATATCAATATAATATTGTTTAGTCGGCGATTTTATACTTAATAATTGAATTAGAGCCCTGAGAGGATATGTAGAGGATGTTTCCACCTATGTGCAAGCCGTAAGGTTTTTGGACATTTCCCAGTAATATGGAGACATAACCGTTTTTGCCGACCTTTAGAACATTATTGCTGTTGTAATTTGCAATATAGATGTTGTCATCAGCGTCGCTAGCCATACCTATAGGGCCATTCAGGCGTGAATCTTTCAGAAAAACAAGCCGTCTGCCGTCTGTGGTGAGTTTATATACTATATTATCCGAAAATCCTGCAACGTAGAGGTTTCCCTCTTTATCTGTCGTAATCCCTGTGGGGCTGATAATTTCTTCATAAATTCCGGGTTTTGAAGTCTCGGAATTTGCTTTCAGCTGGTCAGCTTTAATAGTTTCCAAATCAGTGTTCAGTGAATATGCAAGCTCCTGTGCTTTCTGGTAAATCGGGGCATTGGGCGGAATTATGGAAAGATATGATTTTGCATTTTCTGTCTGTCCGAGTTTGGAGCTTAAGTATGCTGCCTTGTAGGTTGCCTCATAATCATTAGGATTTCTTACTATTATTTGTTTGAAAGTAGAAAGCGCTGCGTCATACTGCTGCAAATATTCCAGTATTGAGCCGAGATTGAAATATGCATCCGTGTAATTGGGATCAAGTTCAATAGCTTTTCTAAAGGCAGCCATGGATTTGTCATAGAGTCCGACTTTGTAGTGGTCGACACCCTGATTGTAGTATAATTTCGCTTCTGTGGTGACATCTTCCGGCGCGGCGAAAGATGTCATCCCAAAAGCTAATATAAAAGCTGTTATCAACAGTTTTTTCACTACTTACTGATTTCCTCTAATTCTTCAATGAGTTTTGAGTTCTTTCCGGCAAATTCACTACCTCTTGCTATTATAGCAAGTTTTAGAATATTTACAAGATTAATCGGCGTCATATCTTTGTAGTTATCCGCCAATCTTAAAGACCAGTTCTGGTCGCCGGATGTTCCAGGTCTGTTGTATACATCACAGATTTGGAAGAAATCGGTGAAGAATATCTGGATATTTTCTGCTTTTGATGCAAAAATTTCTACAAGTTTTGTCTCTGTCAAGAAGTCAACATCATCAGTCAACCTTACGATAATGTCATCTTTGTTGTCGCATTCGGCAAACAAGTCATCAGCCAGATTTTTAGCGTGCAGATAGCCCTCGTGGGTGTGAATCATAGATTGTGCCCACATTCTGATAGGTTCATTATCGTGAGTTCCGACCATTGCCCAGACATTTTTTTCTATATTGCAGCAGCGGTAAGGATGTTCAGGTTTTTCCGGCACTACAAACTGGGTTAGTCTCATACCTTGAAGTTTGTACTCTTTCATAACCGCAGCAACCGGATTAGTCAGAGTGCCCAAATCTTCGCATACGATAGCGTTTTTATCAAGCCCCTCTTCTTCGGCAGCTGCAATTACGATTTTTTCTATTAGTCTGCCGTAAGCTTTTATCTGTGCTTTAGTCAAAGATTTTACGCGTTTTTCTTTGTCAGCCTCAAGCTCCATATCCAAATCGTCAAGTTTGGCTATAGCAAACTGTTTCAGGAAAGGATGTTCCGGTGAAGAATACAATCTGCCTGCACCCTCTTCAATTTTCGGTTTTTTGCCGGCTTTGTAAACCCATGGGTCAATAAGTCCTACAATGTGGTCAATTCTGACACCGCCCGGATTTTCGCGGAACATTTTTTTGTATAACTGTTTCATAAGCATTCCGCCTTCTCCGAGTGAACCGTCTGAATTGTACATTGTATCAGGATTCATTACAGGAAAACCCCACGCCTGTCCGTCTTTTGAAAAATAATCAGGCGGGCAGCCCAGCATCCAGCCGTCTAAGAATAGGGATTGATATGCCCATGTGTCTCTGTCGGAGAATGCTACCTGACGGTCTGCTATCATTTTTATGCCGTTTTCAAGCGCGTATTCTCTTGTTTTTTCGTTTTGTTTGTTCAATACAAACTGGATGAATTTATATTTTTCAATATCATCTTCGTATTTTTTAGAAATTTCGTCTATACGTTTTGCAAACTCCATTTTTTCTTCAATGGATTTTGGATTAAACAGATTTTTGTCAGTTTCAGAATCCCACAGCGGCCAGTAATCATTGCCGTGTTCTATTGAAAGAGCTTCATATAGACTGTCTTTATCAAGCCAGAAGTCGTTTCTGATTTTATATTCCTGGAATTCTTTCAAAAGTTTTTTGTCAGGATTGGCTTTAAAATTTTTCCATGCCTCATCAAGGGCTTCTGCCTGTTTCTTATATATGTAAGAATAAGCTGTTTTAGAGGTATTTTTATTAGGATTATTGGCAACAATATCCTCAAAAGTTTCGTTAGACAGGATAGAATGCCATTCCGGAGTTGTGAGTTGTTTCAGGTCAATGAAAAGCGGGTTGCCTGAAAAAATAGTTCCGGTGTAAGGTGATGCATCGCAGCTTTTTGTTTTGCCGGCAGGCCCGAGTTGGATTGCGTTAAAAATCCCTGACGCAAAGTCAATAATTGCCTTACCGCCATTGGAATTGATTGTGCCGAAACCTGTGTTTTCACCGTCTGCAGCCGGAAAACTTCCGCCGTGCATAATGAGCGCAAAGTTCTTTTTGTTCAGCGCCTTAAGCGCTTTTTGAATGGTTTTTACTCTCTTTTTGTCATCTGTTTTACAAAGCATATATTACCTCTTTCCCAAAATAATCAACATAATTATATTATCATGTAAAAATATTTTCGCAAATTTGAGGATTTATATATATTTCCACCAGATATTAGGGCCTTATTATAAGTCTCAGATATTATTAAGTGATAAACGCGAGGTAATTACCGGTTGTATCAGGTGTTATTTTTGGTGTTTAGCCTTGTTTAAAACTGCGTATTCCGTTCCTTTATTACGAAATTTTAAGAAATTAAAAGAAATGTGTACTATTTTTACAAAAACATTACAATCTAATTCTAAAGGATTAGTTGGTTTTAATTACTTTAAAATCAAGGGTTTTTAGCTTTTTGTAGGGCTGGAAATCATGCAAATGATGTATAACTACCATTGACAACGGGTTTAAAATGGTTTAAAATAAATATAGACTAATATTTTGGTTATAACAACTCGTTTCGGTGTTTTCAATACGTGATTATTTAGAGAGTATATCAGAGTATGAAAGCAGAGTTGAAAAAATATTATGTACATAGTTACTAAAAAGAAAGGTGAAAAAGTTATGACAAAACGTTTCGGGTTTACTTTGGCAGAAGTATTGATTACTCTGGGTATCATCGGCGTTGTAGCTGCTATGACAATGCCTACATTGATGAA
>CALUVE010000013.1 GCA_944324135.1 Candidatus Gastranaerophilales bacterium
CATTTGTTTGAGTGCAGTCCTCTGCCCAAAATCAGACATTTAGTCAGATTTTGTGCGGGTCCCTGCTAACGCCCCGCTAGATTGTTATGCAATTGTCATTTGTTTGAGTGCAGTCCTCTGCCCAAAATCAGACATTTAGTCAGATTTTGTGCGGGTCCCTGCTAACGCCCCGCATGGTTATTATGCAATTGTCATTTGTTTGAGCGCAGTCCTCTACCAAAAATCAGATTTTAGTGGATTTTGTGGGTTCCAGCTACGCCCCGTATGGTTATTATGCAATTGTCATTTGTTTGAGCGTAGTCCTCTGCCAAAAATCAGATTTTAGTGGATTTTGTGGGTTCCAGCTACGCCCCGCATGGTTGTTATGTAATTGTCATTTGATTATTCTTATTATACACAAAAAATTATTTTTGTATAATAACTATGTCGCCGCGTTTTACTTTTTTTGCTAATTCTTTTATCACTTCGTTATCCATTCTTATACATCCTAGTGATACATATTGACCGAGTGTGTTTGGATTTTTATTCCCATGGATAAATTCGCCGGTTTTTCCGCGTTCTCCGGTTTCAGGATTGATTGTTTCAAGACAAATTACCCTCGGACCGTAATCATTCGGATTTTTATGGCGTTTTGTAGATTCCGGTGCTGTTTTGTACGGGTATTTTTCAACATGCGTTACTACTCTCACTCCTGTATCTGTCGGGTATTTTTTCTTACCGCTTGCAACCAGATATGCGCATATTGCATCTCCGTTTTCATCATAGTGGTATAAAATGTTTTTGGAGATGTCTACAACGATTACAGCAGTTTTATCTTCTCCGTTTATTGTTATTTCCGGTGACGGAGCATCAAGGAGAATGCTTTTTTCTGTCGTGCCTGACGGAATTACTGTAACCTGCCGCTCAAAAGTGTCAGGGATTGTATCCTTTTTCAGGTCTTGTGCTCTCAGGGCTTGCCCTCCTGCCAGCAGTGCGCCTGCTGCCAGTGTCATGCCTATTGCCCTTTTTATATTTAGTTGAGGTAATACTTTCATGTTTTTATATAAACTCCCAAAATATTTTTTTTGCTGTTTTTATTTTCCGTTATTAACCCGTTCTGCAAAAAATGTTGCGATTGCCGGTATTGCTATATAATAAATCCCGCCAAGTATAAGCGCAGGTTTTGCTATTTTTATCCCCTCTATGTATCTTTCCAAATCTGGCAGATTTTTGTTGGCGGCTTTAAAGTTTTCAATGAATTTTTCTGTCGGCTTTTTCAAAATATGGTTTAGTCCATAGCCGCCTGTAATGCACAGCCCTGTTGATATTAGCGAGTTATTTATAAGAGTTTTTTTGCGCTCTTCTTTAATCCCTTTGCTGTGCGCAGTTTGATGTGCAAAAGTTAATGTTGAAACAATGTCAGTCGCAGACATTATATGCTGGGCAAAGTTTGTTTCGCTGTATTTTTCAGCTGTGTTTTGTACTGATTTTTTATCCAAAATTTTCCCTATACCTTTTGCCAGAACTTCTGTCAGTCCGTCATAAGCATTTTTAATCCCTTTTGTTAAGTTTTTTGAGCCGTTATGCAGTCCGCTGAAAGTAATATCTTTTGATTGCAAGTCGTTTCGTGTGGCGGATTTGTCCTGATGTTTGCCGAATATTCCTGCCATTATCGGCGGAATTAAAGCGCACGTGAGGATTGATTTCGGGGCTGCTATTACAAAGCCCAGCCCGAGTTTAAATAATTGGGTCGCAAAAGAATATTTGCCTGATTTTGTCAGCGTATCTGCACTGCCTTTAAGTGTTTTTATTGTTGTTTGTTTTAGATAATTGAGAGGTGCTTGATCAATTTTTTTCACGGCTGACGCTACAGGCATTGATGCTCCTGCCATTATCATGTAGCCGACTGCGCTTGAAGAAAATGATTTTGCACAGGCAAGTTTTTTATTTTCTTTGTCTGCGCCGGGGGTTGTCATTATTGAGATTGGTCTTGCAATTGTTGATAGTGCAAGTGATGCGGTTGCGCTGAACAGTGCACTGTTTTTTGACGCAAATTTTAAGCTGCTCAATAATAATTTATTTGTGTATATTAAAGAATTTACTTTCATCTTTTTTTATTAGATAACATACATAAGGAAAAGTAAATCTTTCATTAGATTAAATTAATATTTCATGGCAAAAAATCCACTAAAAGATTTTATAACGGCAGAACTCAGCGGCTGGGAAAAACACGAGACCGCCGGATTAATAATTGTATTTTTAATCATTATTGTTAATGCTTCTGTAATGAAAGATGATATAGTGTCAGTAATTTCTGCAGTCTGCGGGATTTTATATACAACTATTGCAGGCAAGGGGAAAATTTCCTGTTATATTTTCGGGCTTATGGGGACCGGATGCTATTCCTGGCTTTCTTTCAAAAGCGGTTTGTACGGAAATTTGCTATTGTATCTCGGGTTTTATTTTCCAATGCAGATTGCCGGAATTTTTGCCTGGAAAAGACATCTAAACAGCAGGACTAAAGTTATTGAAAAGAAAAGTCTTTCGAATTTAGAACGGGCGGTTCTGGCGGTTATTATAGTATGTCTTGCTATAAATACAATTGTTATAATTAAATTTTGCGGCGGTTCCAGTCCTGTGTTTGACGGAATTACAACAATTTTATCAATAGCCGGCATGTATTTGACTGTGAAAAGATGTATAGATCAGTGGGTTATCTGGATGATTGTGAACGGTTTGTCCGCCTTGATGTGGCTGGAATTAATATTGCAGGGCACAAAAGCTTACGCAACCTTTATTATGTGGGTGGTATATTTTATCCTTGCCATTTATTTCTTTATATGCTGGAGACGCGAACTTAACAAGAGATAGAAGAGTTATTTATCTTTTTTCATTGCATTTGCAAAGAGTTTGTAGTTCTGAAGAGTTTTCCAGTATTTTTGTGCTGCTGCTCGTGATTGTTTAGAAAGAGTTTCTTGTTTCCTGTTTAGAGCCTGTAATTGCTGAGTTAGTTTTGATATCTGTATATTTACGTCTTTCAAATCTTTTTGGCATTTCTCTTTTTGTTTTTTTGAAGATTCAAGGTTCATTTGTACAGTCTTAAAACGTTTTTTGAGGTACTTGTCTATATCAATTTTTATTTGTGAATCCGTAACCCTGTCTAAAGTCTTTCTTACCTTGAGCGGATACGTCTGGTAACAACCGGGAAGTCTTTTGTTTTGTATAAACACCATAATTTTATTCATTTGTTTTTGTATATTACCTGCAAAATCCGGTATATATTTAGCAAATATTTTATAAGGCAAGTCCCCTCTGTCAAAGTTGCACTGTGAACACATGAAAATACCGTTATACATTCCTCGGGTTCCATTTTGAGAGTCAGGTATTATGTGCTCAAAGGTTGATGTTATTTTGTTAACAAAAAATGATACAATACTAATATCATTTTTCTTTCTTAATTTTTTGGCGATATTTCTGTCTGCTGTATTTTGACGTAATGGTATTTCAGATATTTTCTTCTTAATTTTTTCAGCAGTTTTTTTATCCGGAATATTTTCTAAAAAATCTTTATACAGATTATCTAATAGCATCAGCTTGCGTTCGTCGCTGGAGTCTGCTATTCTGGCAATTTTTTGTGCTTTATCATTTAATTGTGCAAATTGATTTTGCATATCATCCGGCAGGAGTTTTGTATATTTTGCTAATTGATTAAATACCATTTCTGCTTGAATGTTGTATTGTTCTTTTTGAAAAGTTTTGATTTTATAGTGGTATTCAATAACTTCAGGTTTGTTAAAAATTTCTGAAAACGTATTTTGGGGATATTTTTTAGCATAAACCTCCATAATATCAAGGGTTTCTCTGTCCGCAACAGAAAGATGAGGTTTTATCTTATGGAGTTTTTTAATAACCTGAGGGGCTTTAAGGGTGATGGTATTTGCAATTTCGACTATTTCATCAAGTTCTGCTTTTTGTTCTTCCGGCAGATGATTTATCATTTTTTTATTGGTTGAAACGAAATTTGCAAGCGGAGTTCTGGGGTGTTTTTTAGCGAACTCAACAAGAAGCTTAAATACAGGTGAGCCATTGTGTGATTGTATTGCGGTATTTCTTAAAGCAAAAGCCGCACCAGCTCTGGTTTTATTAAGTAATTCTTCGCGTTCAATGCTGCTGAGCATCTGACCTCCGCATTTGGCACACGTCAATTTGGGGATATCTCGGATATCAAAAAAGTTTCTTTTTGGTATACCGTAGCCAAAAGTCGGGGTAAAACTATTATTGTATGTCGGAGTGTTCAAAATCATATTTAGAAGAAAACTCGAAAAAAATATTTTTGCTAGATAAAATAACAGTTTTAGTTATTTTAAAAAGTATAACCTGAGAGATAAATACTTTTTACATGCGACCTTTATGATAGTACCACAATAAATGGTCAAATCCGTTCTTGCTTATGTTACTTTGGGCGTTTTTAATAATTTTTTCAATGAGTTTTCTATATCGTGAATAATCTTTTAAGTCCGCATTTTCATATTCAACATTATATTTTTTCGCATATTCGGGTAAAAATTTTTTTAATACATTATCATATATGGGATAATTATCTTGTGCCGGTAAATTTTTAAATAAATGAAAACAGGCATAGTGACAGAATTTACTTGCAAAAGACGGGTTCTTCCTATGATTTTTGTCAGTGCTATAACTAGTTTTTTCTGCAATTTTATTAAATAATTCTAATGTATTATCAGGATTTTTTAAATTATTAAGAAAATCTTTAATTGTAAATTCTGAAATTCTGTCTGGAATTTCATTCAATCCTACCTTATCGGTGTTAATATGTGTACTGTTTTCTCTATCTATGGCTTTTACAAGTTCTTTAATAGTCTCACAAGATGTTTCTTTTAATTTTTTTGATTCATTAGTTTTTTCTATTTCTGATTTTAATTGTTTGAACCAATATGCAGAAGAATGGGGGATAGTATCATCGTAGCTTTTGAGATATGCAGAATCAGTTCTTATCATCGCTTCTACTCTTGCGACATTATCTTCAGATAAAACAACTAGGTTATCATCAATTTTTAACTTGTAGGCTTCAGCCAGATTTAATTCTTTTTGAATTTGGTTAAAGTTATTCTTATTTTTGTTATTTTCCACCAGCCGATAAATTCCTTTCTAAATTCATAAAAAGTTTCAGTAAAACTACTGAAACTTTTTAAAATCAAATGGTTGCGGGAGCTGGATTTGAACCAACGACCTTCGGGTTATGAGCCCGACGAGCTACCAGACTGCTCCATCCCGCGTTATTTTCGC
This sequence comes from Candidatus Gastranaerophilales bacterium, assembly GCA_944324135.1. Taxonomy (GTDB): domain Bacteria; phylum Cyanobacteriota; class Vampirovibrionia; order Gastranaerophilales; family Gastranaerophilaceae; genus CALUVN01. Next base: position 5,287 of record CALUVE010000013.1, read on the forward strand.
ATCTTGAGAAATTTTTGATTTCTCCTTACATTTTTATTATTAATCGCTGAAAAGTAAAAATCAAGTACTTTGTTTTGTGACTTATGTAGCAAACTCCACAGATAATATTAAAAGCCTGTCATTCTGAGGGCTTTTGCCCGAAGAATCTCTCATATTAAGATACTTCAACCTCTTATAAAACGATACTTAATCGTTTTGTTCGGCAGAGTGCTCAGTATGACGCAGTTTTGATCCATATAAATCTCATTTTTTTAGATTCTTTTTATTGCGCCCCAGGCTTTTATTGTGCCTTTTTCGTATTTTATCAGGTAGTAATCTCCTTTTTCATTGTATTCGATTGTTGCTTCCATATTGGGGATATCTTCATCCGGCGGCATTCCGACTTTTGCACGTTTTTTATTTGTTTTTGCTCGCTCTTTTGCTAATTTTTTCTGGCGGCGTTTGTATTTCTGGGTCCGCTGTTCCTCCAGCGTTGTGATATCTTCTTCTATTTTAAAAACAGGTACAATCGCTATCGGCTGCTTGGATTGCATTATTATAAGAAAATCCATACTGTCAGATAGCGCAAGTTCATAATGCCCCGGCGGTATAATGTCCCCTCTGCCATCTGATATTGCGTCTATTATTATAAGTGTCGGGTATTCGGACTCCTTTAAAGAGTACCTGTAAACAGCATCGCTCCCGTGGACAACCCCGGAGGTTTCCTGCGGCTGCTGCGGGTATGGACGGATTTCCTTATGCATTAGTACGTTGTTTACAAACCAGCCCTCTAACATTTGATTCCTTTCAACAAAGATTTTATTATATTATATATGGTTTTGAAATCTTTGTCCAAGGCTTGTTCTGAACCTACGAAAATTAACGACATAAACTTTTGAGAATTTCCGAGGTCATTTTCTTTTAATAGCAGTCTGTAACTTTCTCGCATCAATCGTTTAAGCCGGTTGCGTTTAACTGCTCTTTTGTGTGTTTTTTTACTCACAACAAAGCCGGCTTTTGTCGGGGTATCTGTTTTCTTTTTTATACCTACAAACAAAGTTACTCCGCCCTTGCGGGTGGAGTTTTTAACTTTATATGTTGCCGTAAATGCGGACTTTTTCTTTAATCTATATTGTTTTGGTAACATCCGATTTACCTTAAAATTTCTGAAACGTCGGATTACCCGTCCGCATCAGGACTAAGCACGTTTTTTAGCTGTGATGGCAAGTTTATGACGACCTTTTGCACGGCGTCTGTTCAAAACTTCTCTGCCGCCCGGGGTTGCCATTCTTGCTCTGAATCCACTTACGTGTTGTCTTTTAATCTTTGTTCCTTCTAGTGTACGTCTCATTTTTAATTCCCTTTTAATTATATTTGTCGTATGCTTTTTATGTTAAAATAAAAAAAAATATTAGTCAACACAAAAAGAGAGGCAGGTTACGGAATATGAACAAAAGTAAAGCTTTAAAGGTCGGTTTCATCGGCTGCGGTAAGATGGCTAGCGCTATTATAAAAGGTGTTATTAATTCAGGATTTCTGCCTGCGTCTAACATAAAAGGGTCCGAGGTTAACTGTGAAATTGCTGAACTTGCCTCCCAGCGTCTCGGAATAAGTGTTATTACGGATAACAGGCTGCTTGCGCTGGATTCTGATGTTATTTTTATTGCGACAAAACCTAATTATGTATCAGGTGTTTTGGATGAAATTAAATCAGAGCTTACTCCGGAAAAACTGGTTGTATCAATTGCTGCCGGAGTAAGTACAAAGAAAATTGAATCTGTCATAGGCAGAAACAGAGTTATCAGAGTAATGCCGAATACTCCTGCGCTTGTGCTTGAGGGAATGAGCGGGGTTTGCAGAGGTGAGTATGCTTTTGAGGAAGATGCTGAGTTTGTTATGGATTTGCTTTCTAATATCGGTAAATGTATTGAAGTTGATGAAAAACAAATTGATATTGTGACCGCAATTTCAGGTTCAGGACCGGCGTTTTTCTATAAAGTAATTGAAGATATGGCGCGTGCAGGTGAAAAATTAGGGCTGGATTATGAAAAATCGCTTATGCTGGCTACGCAGACAGCTGCAGGTTCTGCCAAAATGGTTATGAACAGAGGAGAAATCCCGGTTCAGACTTTGATTGATAATGTAGCAACAAAAGGGGGCTGCACATTTGTCGGAATTTCTGTTATGAATGAAGAAAATTCAGATAAGCTTTTCTACGATGTAATCCAAAAGACAGCTCAAAAGGCCGGTGAACTGGGTTAGTCAACCGGTTTTGTCTCTGTAAAATACTTTTCTATCCCGTCAGCGATTGATTTTGCACATTTTTGTTGAAACTGGGTATCAATTAATTTTGCATTATCTTCAGGGTTAATCATATAAGCTACTTCAATCAAAATGCTGAGAGCGTTTGTATTCCTGACAAGCGCGAGGCTGCCCTGCCGGACTTTGTCGTTATTAGTTCCTGTTTGGGAGGTCATTTCTGTGATAATTTTATCGGCAAGCGGTTTAGATTGGTTGTAATAGTAAAAGATACTTGTGCCGCTGTGTTTGTTCGGGTCGGCTCCGTCAGGTAGTGCGTTGGCGTGGATGCTTATTAAAATTTCAGAATCTTTGCTGTTTGCATATTCAACACGTTCTTTCAATCCTAAATTATTGTCAATCCTGCGGGTCATAAAGACAGTTGCGCCGCGGGATTGTAGTTCTTTTTCAAGTTTTTGGGCAATTGCAAGGGTTATATCTTTTTCTTTATGTCCGCAGCATCCGATTGTACCTATTTCAGTGCCGCCGTGGCCTGCGTCGAGGGTGATAACTCTACCTTTTAAAGGTTTTTGAATATTTATTTCAGGAAATTTCCTGATTTTAAGTACAAATTTGTTGTCCTCATAGTACCCTTGATATCCGTAGAGTTTTCCTTGTATTGGGAAAGTAAATACGTAAGTGTTGTCAGGATAATCTTTTACATTGTAAAATTTCAGGGTAAAAAGTTCTCCCTCTGTCATTACATAAGGTGTTTTTTTGTCAAGGCTGAATGTGAATGTATAATATTTATCATCCTCGGTAAAAGTTTTTCCAGACACAACCGCCGGCGAATTCAGATACCCCTCAAAAGCTTTAACATTAGTTTTTGCAACCCAGGCTTTTTCGTTGTTGTTCAGTACGACTCTGTAAAAATTACTTTTCTCTCCGTCAATAAGCAGGGGAACATCTTTTTCAAAATGAGATAGTCTGTTTATTCCTGAATCAACGGGAGTTCCTCTGAGAGGTGCTCCGTCAGAGGAGATGTAATAATTTTTTTTAGAAGTGTATTCAACAAGCGGCGGCGGGGTGTATTTGCCGGATGGTAGTTTAGCTGCAGGCTTTTCAATGATGAAAGTTTTAATCTCATCCCCTGATTGAAGCACAAAAGTATTTTTGCCGTCGCGGAGGTTTACAACATAAGCAAAACCGCCCGACGGATGCACTCTTACATATTCACTGTTAATAGTGAGCGGAACTCCTACCTTTGATGAGCCTATAAAAAATGTTGAGGCTGAATTTATTGTGACCTGATTTTTACGGGGGTATACAACATCTAGCGCAAAGCTTTGTTGTGTTATTAATGTGAATAATATCAAACTGAAAATTATTTTAAGTTTCATAATTAAATTATAGTCCTCATTTTTATAAAAGAATAATTTATTAATATTTTTTAATAGAAAGTTTTTTTGAATGTTGTTATGCTAAAATAGAAAAAGGGAAGAGGAAACAGGATTTGAGAAGAAGAGATTCTGATAGTGAAATAGCCAGACGAGCCGAAAAACGTACAAAGCGTTTTGAACAACTGATTTATTGTCTGCAGATATTCTTTATATTTTTCGCTGTATCATTAGCAGTGTACCTCTTTTTTGTGCAGGTTATTGATGTCGGTAAGTACAGAGTAAGAGCCAAGAAGCAGCGTGTTAACCGTTCTTTTGTTATGCGTGGGGATATATATGACAGAACAGGTTTGAAACTTGCAACCGATAAAGTTTATTCAGATGTTTATGCGCACCCTGAGATTTATGACTCATCGCCGGAAGAATTGGCAAAAACTCTTGCGCCGATTCTGAAAATTCCTAAAGATGTCCTTGCTCAGAAGCTTAAACAACCGGGTCCTGTAATTACTATTAAAAAAGATATAGATAAAAATACAGCAAAAGCTATTTCCAAACTCCACCTGAGAGAAATCAGTATGGGCAAGAAAAACACCCGTGAATACCCGCAAGGTACGCTTGCGGCTCATGTGTTAGGGTTTTACAATTTTGATGCAGATATTGCAAACGGTGTGGAATATACCGCGAAAGAAAAACTTGAACACGTTGAAAATCCCGTAAAATATCAGCGCACACGAGACGGCAAGATAATATATGATTTTTCAACAGATGCAGCTGCCACAACAATGAATCCGAAAGGTCAGGATATAACCTTGACTATTGATGCTGCAATCCAGCATATATGCGAAAAAGAACTGGAAAAAATGATAACGGAAAAAGAAGCTCTCCGCGGTACTGTAATTGTTATGAATCCGAAAAACGGTGAAATTCTTGCCTATGCAGTGTATCCTACATACGACCCTAACAACTACAGAAATGCCACCCCGCTTCAGATTAAGAACTGGACACTCACCGATGTATTCCCGCCGGGCTCAACTTTTAAGACTATTACTGTTGCCAGCGCAATGGATGCCGGCAAAATTACCGAAAATACACAGGTGCTGGATACCGGTAAAATGACAATCGGCAAATGGGAAATAAAAAACTACGACTACAGTGTCCATCCATATCCCGGTATGATTTCGCTGGAATATTTGTTTGAGCACTCCAGCAACATTGGTTCAATCAATATTGCAAAAACTATGTCGCCAAAAGAATTCTATGATTATTTGAAAAAATTTGGATTTGGACAGCGTACAGGGATTGATTTGCCTGGAGAATCAGTCGGACTTTTACCAAACTGGCCTAGATGGGATCAGGGAATTCATGCAACAATGGCTTACGGGTATGGTACATCCGTTACAGCAATGCAAATGATATCAGCAGTTTCTGCTCTGGCTAATGACGGTGTGCGAGTTACTCCGCACGTCATAAAATATTCACCTGAAGAAGAAGCAGTGAAAGTTCAAAGAACGCAGGTTGTCACCCCTCAAACAGCAAGAACTATTACAAAACTTCTTGCAGCTGCGGTTAATAACGGCAAATCTTCAATTAAGATGGACAAATATAACGTAGCGGCAAAAACCGGTACTTCAAACAAACCAAAAGAAAACGGGGCTGGTTATACCCATTACAATTACACCTCTACAATCGGATATCTGCCAGCATCTGATCCTCAGGTATTGATATATGTAATGGTGGACAGTGCAAAAGTCGGTGCTATATGGGGTAATACAGTTGCAGGGCCTGTTTTCCACGAAGTTGCATCACAAATTGCAAGGATTATGAACCTTAAACCTGACAAAACAGAAGTTAAAAAGACAGAACAAAAGACTAATTAGGAGATACAAAAGATAATGAAACTGGAAGAACTTATTGAGCATTTAGACTATAAAGATTTGGCAAATTTTAAGAATGTGGAAATTACAGGGATTTCTTATAATTCAAAAACAACAAAAAAAGGCGATATATTTATCTGTTTGCCTGGCGAATATGCCGACGGACACGATTTTGCACAGAGTGCGATTGATAATGGCGCATCTGCATTGCTTGTAGAACGCATATTAGATATAAAAATCCCTCAGGTTATGGTATCTTCTACCCGTCATAAAATGGCTGATATTGCTGACAGATTTTATTCAAGTCCGTCAAAAGGCATAAATCTCATAGGAATTACAGGTACAAACGGCAAAACTTCCGTAACTCATTTAATCCAGAAAATTATGGAAGAAAACGGACAAAAGTGTGCTCTTATAGGTACTTTGGGGTATAAACTTTCATCAACAGGCGAATACCGTGATGCAAAACATACAACTCCGCAGGCCCCTGAATTGCAGGCAACTTTGAGAATGATTAAGGATGTTGAAAAAATCGACAATGTTGTGATGGAAGTCAGTTCTCATTCGCTAGACCAGAACAGAGTCGGCGGCTGCCGTTTTAATGGCGCTGTTTTGACTAATTTGACGCAGGATCATCTGGATTACCATATAACCATGGAAAATTACTTTGAGGCAAAAGCTCTTCTATTCAGACATCTGGAAGAGGGTTCTTTTGCTGTTATTAATAAAGATGATTCCTACGGCGAAAGATTTTTGTCTGTTATACCTGAGGGCGTTAAAAAGATTACTTACGGCGTAAAAAATTCTGCTGATATTATGGCAAAAGATGTAGAATTTTCTTTGAATGGCGCAACATTCACTCTTGTGACACCTGAGGGCGAAAAGAAAGTTAATCTTCATATGAACGGGATGTTCAGTGTTTATAACGTATTAGCATCAGTTGCTGCAGCAATGGCGATGGGTATTCATCTGGATACAGCAGTGAGAGCGCTTGAAAGTGTAAAAGGTGTTGCAGGAAGATTTGAAGTCGTTGTGAAAAAACCTCTTGTAATTGTGGATTACGCACACACTCCGGACGGATTGGAAAATGTATTAAATTCAGCAAGAGAGATTACACCGAAAGACGGCAGATTGATTTGTCTTTTCGGCTGCGGGGGCGACCGTGATGCTACAAAACGTCCGAAAATGGGCGCTATTGCAGAAAGAATTGCTGATAAAATCGTTATTACAAGTGATAACCCGAGAAGCGAAGATCCTCAGACTATTATCACTGATATAATTGCCGGTCTGAAGTCTGTTGATTCTGATAAAGTTACGGTTGAACCGGATAGAGGGAAAGCTATTCAGCTTCTCAAAACCATAGCTGCTAATAATGATGTTGTTGTAATTGCCGGCAAAGGTCATGAGGATTATCAAATTCTTAAAGACCGTACAATCCACTTTGATGACAGAGAAGAAGCAAGAAAAGTCTTTGAGGGCAGTGTTATTTAAGCTCAAATTTTGTCATTATGAGGACATAGTCCGAAGAAATTGTGAAGTTTTAATTTTCTATGAGGTATCATGAAAACAAAATTATTAGTAGAACAGCATTTTCACGGATGTTTCGGGGTAGATTTCAACAAGGCGGAAGTTGAAGATGTTCTGGAATTATCAAAAAAAATATTTCAGTATGGTATCGGCGGAATTTTCCCGACAATTGTGACTGATACTATTGAAAATACCCGCCGCGCAATTGATGTAATCAAAGCAGCTGCTGAAATTCAAACTTCTGATATGGCAAAAATCCTTGGTGTTCATCTTGAGGGGATATTCCTCAATCCTGAGAAAAAAGGTATTCATAATATCAAACATTTTCTTGCCCCTGCAATAGAAAATTATAAACTTATAGAAGATGATTTTATCAAGATTGTGACACTTGCACCTGAGCTGGATAGAGATTTGGAACTGTCAAAATATCTTCTTTCACAGGGCGTAAAAGTTCAGGCAGGTCACTGTACAGGTGGTGATTTATCCTGCTGTACGGGTGTTACTCACCTTTATAACGCAATGAGCGGAGTTGTTCATCGCGGAAAATCAACGTCACTTTCCGCATTGATTGATGATAATGTATATGCAGAAGTTATCGCGGACGGGGTGCATGTTTCTGATGATGCGTTGAAACTTCTTTTCAAATCAAAGCCGCTGGATAAAATTCTTCTGGTGAGCGATTCTCTTCCTATAACAAAAAGCGATAAAAAAGAGATGATTTTTGCAGATGAAAAAGTTTATTATGACGGTGTTAAAGCAACTTCTGCCGATGGGACTATTGCCGGCAGCACAACCCTTCTTCCGGAAATTATAAAAAGGCTCTATAAATCAGGACTGCTGTTTGCTTGTGAAGAATTTGAACAACTGATTGCAAATCCTTATCATTATCATAATATTGATATAAACGGTTCAATTGAGTGGGATGACGATTTTAATATTTTAGAGGTTAAAAAGTCATGAGAAGCGACAATATTAAAAAAGGAATAGCCAGAACTCCTCATCGCGGTTTGCTGATGGCAACCGGTGTGAGCAAAAAAAATATGAACGCTCCGTTTATCGGGATAGCAAGTTCATTTTCTGATTTAGTTCCGGGGCATATTGGAATGCGTGATTTGGAGCGTCAGATAGAAAAAGGAATTCACACTGCAGGCGGGCAGGCTTTTGTGTTTGGTGTTCCTGCAATCTGTGACGGAATTGCAATGGGACACAGCGGCATGAGATATTCTCTTCCTTCGCGTGATTTAATTGCGGATTGTGTGGAAAGTGTCGCCGCTGCGCATCAGCTAGACGGAATTGTTTTGCTGTCTAATTGTGACAAAATTACTCCCGGGATGCTTATCGGGGCTTTGAGATTAAATATACCGGCGATTATTGTGACAGCAGGACCTATGCTGGACGGTATGTGCCGCGGTGAAAATAAATTAACTATGGTGACAGGTTCATTTGAGGCTGTCGGCAGATTTAGAAAAGGCGAAATTACAGAAGAGCATCTTTTGGCACTGGAAGAAAATTCATGTCCGTCTGCCGGTGCGTGTCAGGGAATGTATACAGCAAACACTATGGCTTGTCTTACAGAAGTTATGGGTATGAGTCTGCCTTATTGCGCTTCAGCGTCTGCAGTTTCTTCACAAAAACGCAGAATTGCCTTTGAAAGCGGCATGCAAATCGTTGAACTTGTTAAAAATGATGTTAAACCGTCCGATATAATTACAAAAGATTCTTTGAGAAATGCCATAATTGCTGATTTGGCGTTAGGCGGTTCTACAAATACCTTTCTGCATACATTAGCTATTGCAAATGCCGGCGAAATTGATATTACGCTGAACGATTTTGAAGAATTGAGCAGCAAAATTCATCAGATTGTAAAAATTAATCCGTCATCAACTCTTACGATGACTGATTTTCATAACGCTGGCGGGGTGCCGGCTGTGTTGAAATCTTTGAAAGCTTTTCTGACAGATACCCAGACTGTTTGCGGGTTATCCGTTAAAAATATTGCAGATTCTGCGTGGGCAGATGAGGAGATAATTCCGCCTTATGATAAATCAACTTATACCCAGGCAGGATTGGCTGTTCTTTACGGAAACCTTGCAAAAGACGGCTGTGTTATAAAAACCTCAGGGGTTGCGCCTGAGTGTTATGAGTTTGAGGGAACTGCAAAAACATTTGACAGTGAAGAAGAAGCAATGTCCGCACTTGAAAATGATAAAATTCAGGCAGGCGATGTTATTGTTATCCGCTATGAGGGGCCAAAAGGCGGCCCTGGCATGAGAGAGATGCTCGCGCCGACATCTCTTCTTGTAGGTAAAGGCCTCGGTAAAAAATGTGCGCTGATAACAGACGGAAGATTTTCCGGCGCTACCCGCGGAATTTGTGTAGGTCATATTTGTCCGGAGGCGGCATCAGGCGGTGTTATTGCATTAATTAATGACGGTGACAAAATAAAAATTGATATTAACTCAAGAAAAATAGAACTCCTTGTTCCTGAATCTGAAATAGAACAAAGAAGAAAGACTTTGACTCCGTTTGAACCGAGCGTTAAATCAGGGTATCTTGCTAAATACGCCAGAAATGTTCAAGATGCCTCCCACGGTGCTATAGTATAATTATTTATAACTTGGAATTTGTAATATAACTTCCTATAACTTTTGATTATTAGTTCTTCTTTCGTGCTAAAATTTCTGGTATGAAAAATTTACAAGACTTTGCAGATGATATAAATAAATGTTCCAAGTGCGGATTGTGTCAGTCAGTTTGTCCGGTATATAAACTTACAGGAAACGACTGTGCGGTTTCCCGCGGAAAATTTGTTATGCTCGACGGAGTCTTAAAAGGAGATTTAAAATTAAATAGAAATATTGAAAAATATCTTGACCTTTGTATTAAATGCGGGAAGTGTAAAAATTTTTGCCCGAGTGATATTGACGTATGCAAGATTTTTGCAGCAGCAAAGTATGAATGTGCTAAAAAATCTCTCTCAGGCAGATTTATTTTCTTTCTGGAATCAAAGGTCGTATTTGATTCTGTGCTTGCTGTTTTGAAATTTTTTAAATCAGTGTTTTATCGAAAGAAAAAAAATGCCGGGGAAACTCCTAAAAAAATAAAAATTTTATACTTCAAAGGCTGCGCTAATGAAATTTTTCCGGCTGTTGATATTGCGCTTGAAAAAATTTTGGAAAACACAAGCCTTGAATTGATAGAAAAGGATTTTTCCTGCTGTGGAACTCCGTTTCTTTCAAGCGGAAACCTAAAACGATATGAGGAGGTCAAAGCGAAAAATCTCAGCATTATAAAGAATGCTGAATTTGATTTTCTGTCTGCTGACTGTGCAAGCTGTCAGGATGCCTTGAATAATTACGGAGAAAATATTCAATGTGTAAACCTGCTTGAAATTATTTCAAAACAGAATTTGAAATTCAAATTTTCTACCCCGCGAAAAGTTACTTTCCACAAACCATGCCATCTTCAAAATGATGATTTTGTGAAAGAACTTTTTGAAAAATGTGAAAATATAGAATATGTTGAGATGAAAGATTATGATGAGTGCTGTGGATTTGCCGGTGAATTCGCTCTCCAGAATCCGAAAATTTCCCGTGCATTAGCCTCAAAAAAAATTGATAATGCTATCTCAACAGGCGCAGATTACATCGTGACCACATGTCCGGCTTGTATTCTCGGGTTAAAATTTGGTGCTGCCGGCAAAAAGTCAGCACCTCAGGTGAAATCATTAATAGAATTTTTGGCTGATGCAGAAGAAATAATTAATTGTTAATATATGTAACAAACGAGGTTTTATATAGCAAAAAAAAATATTTTCGTATTTTAATGGTAATACAAAATAATATATCAAAGTAGAAAGGTGTAATAAATTATGCAAATGAACGTAACATCCCCTGCATTTACAGGTAAAACAGCTTACACAAAAAATGGAAATGAGTACAGAAAAACAAATACTTTTGCAAAAGTAGGTTTGGGAGTAGGTCTTGCAGCAGCCGCAGGTGTTGCAGCTTATGACAATAAAGAAGCTCTTGGTAAAATTTTTACTAAAGAAAACGGTCAAAAAGCATTAGATTCTATCTGTAAATTTTTCAAAGAAACCATTCCGAATTTCTTCAAAAAATCACCTAAAGTAACAGAAGCCGCAGCCGAAGCTGCAGCAGAAGCAGCCGAAACAGTTGCTGATGCAGCTGCAGAAACAGCTAAGAAACCGGGTAAAATCAAAGCTTTCTTTAATTCAATCAGCGAGTCATTCCGCAATATTGATATGAAAAAAGCTGGCAAAGCTACCGGTAAAGCAGCAGTTATCGCCGCTCCATTAGTAGTCCTCGTGGCCGCTGGTTTGTTGGTTGATAAACTTGTTAACAACAAAAAAGCACGCGAAGCTGATTTGAACGCTTAGTTTAGTTGATTATATAAGATATACAGTAAAAAAAGACCCGAATAATTTTCGGGTCTTTTGATTTGTATTCAGTTATATTCTCTTGAACTATGCTTGCAGAATATAATTCAAAAGTGTTCTGACACCTGCGCCTGTTGCACCTTTGATGAGTTCTTTCTGCGGTTTATCAAGGTAGGCAACGCCTGCGATATCAATGTGTGCCCATTTAACGTCTTTTACAAATTCTTTCAGGAACACGCCGGCAATTGATGCTCCGCCGTTTCTTGAACCTGTATTTTTCATGTCTGCAATATCGCTTTTCAGACTGTCTTTGTATTCAGGGAACATAGGGAGTTTCCACATTGGTTCACCGTTTTTGTTACCGGTTTCAATGAGTCTGGAAATCATATCATCATCATTTCCCATAACACCTGCAGCAACAGTACCTAAAGCAACCATGCAGGCACCTGTCAGTGTTGCAATATCAATAACTTCATCAACGCCGAGTTCTGATGCAAAGCACAAAGCATCAGCAAGTGTCAGTCTGCCTTCTGCATCTGTGTTGTCAACTTCAATTGTCTTTCCGTTTTTGGCTGTCAGAATATCGCCCGGTTTGTAAGAAGTACCGCTCGGCATATTTTCGCAGGCTGCGATTATACCGTGAACTTCAATCTGCGGGTTGAAATCTTTTAACGCTCTCATAACGGCAAGTACGCATGCAGCACCTGACATATCATCTTTCATTGTGAGCATTGAAGATGGCGGTTTAATATCAAGTCCGCCGCTGTCAAAGCAGATACCTTTACCGATAATTGCAATTTTTTTCTTAGGATTTTCGCAATAATGTTTCATATGGATGAATTTTGGAGGCTTCGGGCTGCCCTGGGCAACTGCAAGATATGCCCCCATTCCCATCTGTTTAATTTTTTCGTAATCAAAAACTTCGGTTTCAATTCCGTCAAAACTTTTTGCATATTCAGCGAGTTTTTCAGGTGTTGCAAATTCTGCCGGTTCATTTGCAAGATTTCTTGCAAAATTCATTGCATCTCCGAATACTATTCCGGAATTTATTCCGTACTGTGAAACATTAGACATCATAATTTTTTCAATTCTATCTGCTTTTTCTGATTTGTATTTATCAAATGCGTAATTTCCTATCATAGCACCGATAGTTGCAGCCCAGCCGTAGTCAAATGCTGTTTCAAAATCGTAGCAAAGTGTTTTTGCTTTGATTTGCTGACATTTTTTGACTGCTTTTGCAGAAATTTCTCTCATTTTATTTTCGTTAAAGTCATCACGTTTTCCGAGACCTATAACAAGAATTTTAGCGGCAGGGATTGCTCCGTAGGTCTGTAGAAGATATGTCTGACCGAATTTCCCCTCAAAGCCGTCTTTTTCGATAGCATAAGTATTTGCAATTTCATGAGCTGTTTTTTCGCCCTCGTACAGTCCTGCAACAATTACGTCACATTCTGTGTTGCGGACGTCTGATACAATTTTAATTTCCATATTTGCTCTCCTTTTTTCAAGTTCATTATAGCACATTTATATACTGTGTAAATTGTTTTTGCCGGCTAGCAAAAAATATCTTGCTGGGTTTTATATGAGTATGAAAATTTTACCCGTCACAAATTTGTATACTTCAACCTCAAGTTTTAAAAGCTGCAGAGAAAAATCAACGGTCAGATTGAAACAGTCTCAATCTGTTACTGTTTCATCAGACAATTACAGGGCAAATTTTCTTCCGTCTTTTACAAGTTTAAAATTCAAAGAGGGCGAGAATAATTATTGTGACACATCGTTTTTTAGAGATTATGAAACTCTTGAAGCGGCTGCAAAAATTCTCAAGCGAAATTTTCCGCATGGAACTGATATTCTTGATTTTGCCTCCTCAAACGGGGAAGAGGCTGTTTCGCTTTACGCAATTTTGAATAGCGGTCAAAAAGGTAAATATAAAATTCTCTGTTTTGACAAATCTCAAAATATAATTGATATAGCAAATAAAGGGGTTTATACCGTTTATAACGGAGTCAGTGAGGACGGTTTTTTGCTGATGGATGAGCTCAAGGATAAAAGAAACAGAAAACTCAAAGCCTATTTTGATAAAATGATGGAAGAAGTTCCGGCACCTTCTCACAAGATTAATGATGAACATTTTATGAATTTTATTTCTCAAATGTTTGAGTATGAATTCAAAATTAAACATTACAAAATTCGTGACGAGTACAAAGATAATTTCAAATTCAATGTAGGCGATATCAATGATATTGAAAAACTTTACCCTGAAAAACAAGCAGGCGCAATACTTTTCAGAAACGCATTTTATATCCCGACACACAATCTTGCCTTGAATGAATACAATATGAATGTGCGTGATGATATAAATAAGCAGGAAGTTGTTGATAAGATTATTGACAAAGTGTATGAGAAACTATTGCCCGGCGGGCTTTTTATAATGGGTGACAATGAAAAAGACCACGTATTTCTTGCTGATGAAAATTTGACGGAGGCTGAAACTTTGTTTATTCCTTTATATTGTGCTTCGATTTATATATGTCCGCCTGTATATAGAGCGCTTGCCCGTGATAAAAGGTTTAAAACCGTTTATGGCAAAACAATCGACTGTGCTATGGGAAAGACGGGAATTTTTACTGTTTGGCAAAAAAATAAATAATCTGTATCAAAATATAAATTTTTACTATACAAAATTAAATAACCATGTTAATATATTGACAGATGTAGTAGACAATATTTTTTGGATATATATGCAATGAAATTCTTTTAAATAACAAAATAAGAGAAAGCTCGATAGGTTAAATGTATCGAGCGTTGCGTGTATTATTTTAAAAAATAGAAAAGGATAAGGTAAAAAAACTTTATGGACTTTTTAACAATTATTGCGATTATTGCAGTAATAGCACTAATCGCTGTACTTGCAATTCAGCGTACAAAATATAAAGCTGTTTTGCAGAGTACTGAAAAAGAGAGATTAGCGCTAGAAGAAAAAGAAAAAATTCTTCTTAAAGAAGCTAAGATTAAAGCCATAGAAGAGCTTAAAGATGACAGAGAAAAATTAAACGAAGAAGAGAGAGAAAGACGTCAGGAACTTGCAAGACAGGAACAAAAACTGGCAAAACGCGAGGATATGCTTGAAGATAAAATTCAGGAATATACTGACAAAAACATTCAGGTAGAAAGAAAACTGGATGAGCTTTTGGAAAAAGAGGATTATCTCGCAGAAATCGTTCAGAAACAAACAGTAGAACTTGAACGTATTGCCGGCATGTCTGCAGAAGATGCTAAAAATATGCTGCTTGAACAATTAAAACACGATTTGGCTCAAGAACAGCTTACTCTTATCAGAGAAAATGAAGCTAAAATCAAAGAAGTTTCTCTTGAAAAAGCAAAAGAAATTCTCTCAACAACTATGCAAAGATGTATGATAGAACAGGTTGTAGAAACAACGGTATCTGTTGTAGCTCTGCCTAATGATGAGATGAAAGGACGCATAATCGGGCGTGAGGGGCGTAATATCAGAGCGCTTGAAACTTTGACCGGTGTTGATTTAATCATTGATGATACTCCGGAAGCTGTTGTATTATCAAGTTTTGATCCTGTTCGCCGTGAGATAGCAAAACTTGCGCTGGAAAAACTTATCGTAGACGGACGTATCCACCCTGTAAGAATTGAAGAAATGGTTGAAAAAGCCCGTGAAGAAATCGAAAAGAAAATCTGGGATGAGGGCGAAAGTGCCGCTCTTGATATGGGGGTTATGGGCTTGAATAAAGAACTCATCAAAACTCTCGGACGTTTGTATTACCGAACAAGTTACGGTCAGAATGTTCTGAAACATTCACTTGAAGTCGGACATATTGCAGGAATGCTTGCAGCGGAACTCGGCGCAAATGTCGCAGTTGCAAAACGTGCCGGACTTTTGCATGATATAGGTAAAGCTGTCGACCAGACTCAAGAGGGAACGCATATTCAGCTTGGTGTTGAACTGGCGTCAAGATACGGTGAAAGACCTGATGTTATACACGCAATTGAAGCGCACCATGATGATGTTGTCGCTAATACTATTGAGGCTGTCCTTGTAAAAGTGGCTGATGCAATTTCTGCCGGCAGACCGGGTGCAAGACGCGATACTCTTGAAATTTATATCAAACGTCTTGAAAAAATTGAAGAAATCGTTAACAGTTACGATGGTATTAAACAATCCTTTGCTGTTCAGGCCGGACGCGAGGTTAGAATTATTGTTGAATCTGAAATGTTTGATGACTTAGCCTCTCAAAAACTGGCAAGAGATGTGGCAAAACGTATTGAAGATGAGCTCGATTATCCGGGACAAATCAGAGTTACGGTTGTCAGAGAATTCAGAACTACAGAAATAGCTAAATAAAAAATGAGCAGGATTATTTCCTGCTCATTTTCAGGAATAAAAATAGTATGTCAGGTGATGATAAAATAATAAAAATTTTATTTTTCGGTGATATGGTCGGTAAACCCGGACGGTTTGCTGTTAGAGATTTTCTTGCAGAAAAACGGGCGGAGTACGATTTTGTTATAGCAAATGTCGAAAATGCTTCCCACGGATTCGGTCTGACTGAAAAAAATTATAATGACCTTATTTCCTATGGGGTGGATGCAATGACTTCCGGCAACCATATCTGGGATAAACGTGATATTTTAACATATATAGAAACGGCGGATAAACTTATCCGTCCTATAAATTACCCGAAAGATACCCCCGGGGTTGGCAGCAGAATTTTTGACTGCGGCGAATTTAAAATTGCGGTATTGAATATTCTCGGCAAGGTTTTTGTGAATATTGTGGATTTCCCGTGGGAGAATATTCTTGAAGAAATCAAAAGATTAAAGGAAATTACGCCTGTTGTTATTGTTGATTTTCATGGTGAAGCTACGGCGGAAAAGATTTGTTTTGGCAGATGCTGCGCTGAATTAGGTGTGAGTGCATTTTTGGGAACTCATACACACGTACAGACTGCTGATGAAAAGATTTTAGACGGAACGACCGGATACATTACAGATGCCGGATTTTGCGGTGCTGTTGATAGTGTAATCGGAATGGATTACAAAACTTCTCTTACAAGATTTACCACCTGTATTCCGGAGCGTTATGAAGTCGCAGAGAGCAGCGAGGTGCAAATTAATGCGGTTGAAATTGACATTGATGCAGTTACCGGATGTGCCCGTGCTATAAGAAGAATTTTTTGTAGTAGAAATAATGAAAAAGAGGATGAAAGTCAATGAAAACGGATTTGCACATTCATACGAATTATTCGGATGGTGTTTTTTCGCCTGAAAAAATCGTTGATACGGCAATTGATGTCGGACTTCAGGTTATAGCCCTGACTGATCACGACAACGTTCTGTCGTATAAAGTTGCAACGGATTACTTGAAGAAAGAAAGTAAGGAAGATAAACTCCAGATTATTCAAGGGGTTGAGATAAATACTCTCTATAAAAATTACGAAATCCACATACTCGGATATTTTATGGATACAGAAAACAGTGATTTTAAAAATCTTCTGAAAGTTCAGCAGCACGCGCGTGTTAAACAAACTAAAGAGATAATATCTCTCCTTGCGAAAAAAGAGGGAATTAAAATCAAGTTTGAAGATATTAAAAAGCAGGTTGCCGAAGGCGGCAGTATTGGTCGTCCGCATATTGCAAAAGCTATCACAAGTGCCGGAGGGACTCATAGTATTATGGATGCTTATGCCAAATATATCCACGACGATTCTCCGGTTTATGTCCCGAGAAAAACTGTATCTCCTCAGGATGCCGTTGAGATTATCTACGATGCCGGCGGTGTACCGGTAATTGCTCACCCGCACGATTTGGATATTGCGGAATCTTTGATTAAAGAACTTATGAACTACGGGCTCCGCGGGATTGAAGCTTATCACAGAAAACATTCTCCTGCCTGTGTTGAATATTTTTCTTCTATGGCGGAAGAATTAGGGCTGATTGTAACAGGCGGTTCTGATTTTCACGCTCCAAATATTATGAACGGTCAAATCATATTAGGTAAAAACTTTGTACCTGATTGGGTTTATGACAAGTTGATAGAAGAGAAAAAACATATTGATATGGCATAATCTTAAAAAATAAGCGAGGTTGTCATGGGGAAAAAACGTTTCTGGAAACTTCAATATTCTGTAACAATTTTTGTGGTTATAGGTGTGCTGTTGATGCTTGCACCTGTGTCTATAGAAAGTTCACGTCAGGCTTATTTTATTTCCAGATGGAAAGAGGCTTTTTCCCGTATGGAATATGTTCTGCAGGTAATAAGGACTCATATTTCAGATGATATGATTAAAAATTACAATCAGGCTTCAACACCGGAGGAAAAAGAGCAGATTGTATTGATGTTGTTAAAACCATATTTGCGCTTGTCACAGGCTAAACTTCCGCGCAGCTATCAGATACATTACATGGATAAAAAGAAAGCAGGCAGCGGGGATGTCTGGTATTTTAAAGAATACTATTATACAGATAACGGTCTGCTTGTCGGAATCAAAGATTTGAACAGTAAAAATGCTGAAGAGCCTGTATTTATAATGATGTTTGATGTAAACGGTTTGCTGCCGCCTAATACTTGGGGAAAAGACGTTTACGGCATAGTTGTTTATAATACGCGGGTTACTGCAATCGGTGCGGAAGAGCCTATGGATAAACTTCCTCAGGATTGTTCATCAAAGGGCAGAGGGTTATATTGTTCTTATTATTATTTAATCGGAGGGGAATTTGAAGAGTAGTAATATAAAATCGGTATGCGTATTTGCATCATCCAGTGATTTTTTAGAGGAAAGTTATTATAAAGATGCGGCGCGTCTGGGTGAACTTCTTGCATCGTCCGGAATGGATATGGTATACGGCGGGAGTACGCTCGGGTTAATGTGGGCGTGTGCTAATGCTGTCAAATCAAATGGCGGTAAAATAACAGGTGTTATGCCTCAAAAACTTTGTGATTTCGGAGTTTCATCAAAGCTCTGTGACGAATTCCATTTGACTACCGGCATGAGAGAGCGGAAAGCCAAGATGGATGAATTATCGGATGCCCTCGTTGCTCTTGCGGGCGGGTTTGGTACTCTGGAAGAGCTTGCTGAGATGATTGTACAAAAACAGCTCGGTTATAACAACAAAGCTATAGTTATTTTAAATACAAATAATTTTTATGGCAAATTGATTGAATTTTTTGATGTAATAATCGGGCAGAATTTTTGCAAATGTTCTCCTGACGGCTTGTATTATGTCGCCCAAACCCCTGAAGATGCCGTTGAATATTTGAAAAATTATACGCCCAGTTTCAAAGCTCTGACGCGCGAAGAACTTTATGCAAAGTAATTAACAGAGAAGAATTTTTTTCAAAACACGCACCTATTTTGTTTTTGATACAAAGTTATCTGTATTTTCTCTGTCCCAATTGATGTTATGTTTAATTACTTTTGCAGGGCTTCCTGCGATGGCTGTGTATTCTTCTGTGAATTTTTTAGTGACAAGTGACCGGCTGCCGACAACACAATTGGATGGAATTTCTGTATTTTTTAATATATAAACATCTCTGCCAACCCATACGTGGTCATGAATTGTTATCCCTACAGGTTTGTTTAGAATTTCGCCGGTATTCTTGTCATATAAAGTGTGACCGTCACTCGGCAATATTACTATCCCTGTTGAAAACATGCAGTCATCTCCGATTTTGATAAATGTGTGTTTTTCGTCCTGCATAAGCATCCGGCAGTAGAATGTGGAAAAATTTTCACCTATTTCTACTGAATTATTATTCATCTGAGATATGGAAAGTTTATCTATCTTATATTTAGTCTTTCCAATTTTTACACAAGCATTGTCTCCTAGAGTAATATTACATTTTCGGAAATTGTACGGGGCATGTATCTCGATTTTGGAATTTTCTCCGCGGAAACTGACTTTTAACCCTTTGATTTTGGGATTTTTTATTATTGTGCCATCTTCTTTTACTAATATAAATTCATTGTGCTTGAGGTAGCTCAAAAGTTTAACCTCGGCTTTTTTTCTCCACTTTGGTAGTACTAAGAAAAAGCACAAAATTTTAATCAATAAAACTAGCAGCAGTCTGTCTGTCTGTCTGTCTGTCTGTCTGTCTGTCTGTCTGTCTGTCTGTCTGTCTGTCTGTCTGTCTGTCATCCCGACCTCTCAGATTATTTCAATTTATCGTAAAATTAATATTGCAGCATAGAGATAACTTCAGGCGCTTCAGTCAGTTTTTCACGTCCGTTAAGGTCTGTAAGCTCAATTAAAAATGCAATTCCTACAAGGTTTGCGCCTGTTTTTTTGACAAGTTTGCAGGCAGCTTCAGCAGTTCCGCCTGTAGCCAGCAAATCGTCAACGATAAGCACGTTAGAGCCTTTTTCAAAAGCATCCTGATGCACTTCTATTTTATCAGTGCCGTATTCAAGTTCATATTCTTGAGAATATGTTGCAGCAGGCAGTTTGTTTGGTTTTCTTATAGGGACAAAGCCGGCATTTAACTTATATGCAATCGGCATGCCAAGGATAAATCCGCGGCTTTCTATCCCTGCTACATAATCGATTTTTGTGCCTTTATAGTGTTCACAAAAATAATCAATCATAGTCTGCAAGGTTTCAGCATCTTTGAATGCTGTTGTTATGTCTCTGAATATAATTCCCGGTTTTGGAAAATCCGGTACTGCTCTGATTTTTGCTTTTACATCGTCAATTGTTTGTGTCATTTTATTTCTCCTGATTATTTTGTTTTTTGTAATTCTTTTTCTTCTCTCATTTCCTGTTCGGCTTCCAGTACAAGTCCGTGGGCAGTTTTTCCCCATTCCATATCTTTTTTACGGAAGAGGATTTTGAAACATATAAACAGCACCAGCGGAAACCAGATAATAAACAGGTATACAGAGGTAATTAAAGCTTCAAATGCCGCATCCAGCCGCGGAATATTGTCATAGCGTCTAAGGGCATATCTTGCTGCTATGAAAAATCCCAGACCTATAAAGCAGGCAATTATTATTGACGAATACAGCGTCTGTGTCGGCGCGTCTTTTGCCAGAACTTTAAACCCGCGGATTAAAATTTCCATAATGAACCAACCCGGCATTATGAATTGTGAAATGTATGCTGTCATATCAAGACTTGCTCTGAGAGACATTTTCTTTGAAGTGAGGACAGCTCCGCAGTATTCAAGATATCTTCTGATAGTTCCCTCCAGCCATCTTCTGCGTTGGCGGAAAAGCGGCAAAAGGTAGATTATCCCTTCTTCATATACTTTTGCATCCGGACAAAATCTTATATCCCAGCCTTTTATGTGTAATCTTGTGGACATATCGAGGTCGTCTGTGATTGTGTAGTTGTTCCAGCCGCCTATATCTTCTATTGCCTGGCGTTTAATAAGTTCGCCGTTTCCTCTAAGTTCAACAGCCCCTTTTACGGAGTCTCTCCCTGCCTGAAAATATGAATCCATTGTGTATTCGTTATTCTGGCAGCGTGTCAGGATATTATAGCTTTTGTTTCGGATAATTTTTCTTGCCTGAACTGCACCTACATCTTTGGGTTCAAGTTTTGGTAGAAGTTTTGACAGAAAATCAGCATCTACTGTTGCGTCCGCGTCAAATACAAGTATTGCTTCCCCTTTTGCATACTGAAACGCGTCATTCAAAACGGCTGACTTTCCGGGGAATGCATCAAGAGGTCTTATCAGAGCTTTCACATTGTCATATTTTTGTTCAAGTTCATGAAGTATGCTTGCGGTTTTATCAGTGCTTCTGTCATCTATCAAAATTATTTCAAAATTGTCATAGTCCATAGCTCTTATGTTCTCTACAGTATGGGCTATAACGGATTCTTCATTGTGGCATGGTATTAATACAGAAACGAACGGTTTGTAATCGCTGTTTATAATCTCAGGATGTTTTGCAAGCTGACGCTTTTTGATATTAGATGCCAGAGTTGTGAACCCTGCATATATCGTCATCAGTGCACAGAGAAAACCAAGCCCCCACACTGTATTAAAGTAACTCTGGAAAATGTATATAAAAACACCAAGTCCGAAAACTATTATGAATAATAAGATTCTCTCTTTCATGCCTTTTTTCTAACTTAATCCTCTATCAAAATTCCCATCCTTTTCTATTTTATCAAAAAAACGTCTAAAAGTGTAAAATATTGTGCAAAATCATTACTTTTTGTTGCAAAATGTTTAATTTATCCACCGTTCAGATGTTTTAAATGTTAAAATACGTTAAAAACACTTGCCAATTAATAAAGTTAAGCTATAATTGATTTGTACATAAGAAGAAGGAGTTTACATTATGAACAAAGAAGAATTAGTACAAGAAATTGCTAAAAAAGCTAGCGTTACTCAAAAAGAAGCTGCTGAAGTATTGGGCGCTTTGATTGAAACTATCCAAAAAACAGTTTCTAAAGGCAAAAAAGTTACTTTAGTTGGTTTTGGTACTTTTGAATCTCGCAAAAGAGCTGCTAGAATCGGTAGAAACCCACAAACTGGTAAAGAACTTAAAATCCCTGCTTCTACAGTTCCAGCTTTCTCTGCAGGTAAAAAATTCAAAGAAATGGTTAACGGCAAATAGTCTTTAACTGTTAGAAAAGTTTAAAACGGCTGTGTCTGACGAGATACAGCCGTTTTTTTGGGGGGGCAAAACCCTCACCCCCAGCCTCTCTGCCGGGATTTTGTATATATGTTTCCCCAAAATATACTTAAAAGATAAACATAATGTCATTCCGAACGACGGATTGACCTCCGTGTTTCGGAATCTTACTACCGGCAAGACCCTGAAACAAGTTCAGGGTGACAATTTGAGTCATTATTTGTGGAATTTGCAACATAAGTCCACTCTACCTCTGGGAGTGTGGCTGGGGGTGAGGGTCTTTACCATCTCTTTTTAGTCTACAGAGAAGATTTCTTTGATATCGTCCATTGTGAGTGATTTGACGATGTTTCTGTCAATAGAAATTACGCTGTCAACAAGGTTGCGTTTGACTGTTTTGAGTTTTTGAATTTTTTCTTCAACTGTGTTTTTCGTAATAAGTCTGTATACAAATACCTTTTTGGTTTGTCCGATACGGTAAGCTCTGTCTGTTGCCTGATCTTCAACTGCCGGATTCCACCACGGGTCATAGTGGATTACATAATCCGCTCCGGTCAGGTTCAGACCTGTTCCGCCGGCTTTCAAGCTTATCAGGAATATCGGAATAGACGGGGTCGAGTTAAATCTTTCAACAGCACCCTGACGGTCTTTTGTTTTTCCTGTCAGGTATTCGTACGGGATTCCTTCGCGTTCAAGCCAAGCTTTGATTATGTCAAGCATATCGACAAACTGGCTGAATAAAAGTATTCTGTGCCCCTCTGAGATAATTTCTTCCAGCAGAACTTTGAGTTTTTCAAACTTACCGCTTGAGGTAATATTTTTGATATTTTCTTTGTCGTAAAGTCTCGGGTGGCAGCAGATTTGACGGAGTCTGAGAAGTGCTGAGAAAATTGATAATCTGCTCTTTTCAAGTCCGTTCTGTTCAATTGATTTGAACAGTTCTTCTTTTGTACTGTCCAGAACCTGCAGGTAAAAGTCTTTTTGTTCGTCTGTAAGTTCGCAGTATGCAATGTTTTCAACTTTATCAGGCAAATCTTTTGCAACGTCTCGTTTCATACGGCGTAAGATGAACGGATATATTTGAAGTTTGAGACGTTTTTCAACTGTTTTATCCTGTCTTTCCATAATCGGATTGACGTATCTGTGGTTAAATTCCGCAACATTGAACAAAAATCCCGGCATCAGAAAATCAAATACAGACCAGAGTTCTTCCAGTTTGTTTTCTATAGGAGTACCGGATAGTGCAAGTTTGTGTTGTGCTGTGAGTTTTTTGACTGCTTGAGCAGTTTGAGACATTGCGTTTTTGATGTTCTGGGATTCATCCAGAATAATGTATCTGAAATTAATATTCTTCAGTTTTTCAATATCTCGTCTAACAAGTGCGTAACTTGTAATCACAACATCGTAATTTGGTATTTCTTTGAACAACTGTTTTCTGTCCGCGCCGGAAAGTTTCAGGCAGCTCAGCCCGGGGGCGAATTTTTGAATTTCGGATTCCCAGTTAAAAACAACTGTTGTCGGGCAGATTACAAGAGTAGGCATTTGCCCGTCCTCTTCTTTGGCTTTTTCCAGTACAGTCAGCGCTTGTAAAGTTTTACCAAGCCCCATATCATCAGCGAGAATTCCGTTCAGACCGTATTTATACATAAACCAGAGCCAGCCAAAACCCTTGACCTGATATTCACGAAAATCAGCGTGGATACCCTCCGGCAGTTTCAAGTCCTCACTTGTTGAGAATGTTGACATTTGAGACCAGAATTTTTCAAAATTTTCGCTCAATACAAGTTCTACATTTAAATTTTTAAGTTCGTTAATCAAGCCTGCGCGGTATGTTTTTACTGTATATTTGTTGTCAGGAGTTCTGTAGACATCAAAAGAGTTAAATGCTTTCATCATAGCATAGATATCCTGCGCAGGATATTCTACAAAACCTAAACTACGTATACGTGCATATTTTTCTCCGCTCTGGATTGTGTCATAAATATCATCAAAGTTTATAATCTCTTCGCCGACCTGTCCGTATAAGCTTACATCAAAACAGTCCTGCGCCTCTTCGCTGAAGTCGATTTTTGCACAAAGTCTGAACGGCTCTTCCATTAGTTTGAAGAAAGACATATCGTCTTTTTCTTCAAATCTCCATGTCTCATCTGCCTGATGCATGTAGTAGTTGTAAAAATCAATGGCATTTTCTTTTTCCAGAGCAAGGTTATTTGTCTGCATCGGTACAAATTTGCAGGCAAGAAGCATCTGGTAGGCTTCTATTTCGTGCTGGGTATTACGTTTAATCCAGTAGATTATATCTTCATCCGGCTTTTTGACCGTTATGTATGGAGATTTGTCACTTGTTTTTGAAAACGGAACTCTTACTCCGTCATATTCAAATTCTAATGAAGCTTTTAGAGATTGGTCGTAATCTATCCCGAGGGTAACTACTTTTATCGGCGGACGCTCTTCCAGCATAAGTTTGCTTATATTTTCATCTATTTCAACATCCATAACTTCACGCAGTTTAGGAAGTTCTTCATAGATAAATTTTCCGCCCTCTGAATCTTTCAAATCTGTGAAAGATGATTTTAAAAGGTTCTGCGGAATAGACTGCATAGCAATATTTGTCGGGAAAATTATATTTTTGTATCGTCCCCACTTGAGGTGTCTTGAAAAATAACGGACTTCTTCTAACGGATAAGCATCCTCTTTATCAGGTCTTTTCCATTCAAGAGAAAGCAGGATAGTGCCTGATGCACCTGTATTTACATAGAGCACCAGTTTCCATTCTTCAT
This sequence comes from Candidatus Gastranaerophilales bacterium, assembly GCA_944324135.1. Taxonomy (GTDB): domain Bacteria; phylum Cyanobacteriota; class Vampirovibrionia; order Gastranaerophilales; family Gastranaerophilaceae; genus CALUVN01. The sequence goes on from CALUVE010000013.1 coordinate 30,100, forward strand.
CCGTAAATTTCAGGCGTTCTTTAGTTTTTTCATCCAGAACTTCATCCGCTTTTGCTAACAGGTTGAACATAGGACCGAATTTTGTAATCGGGATATCATACCAGCCTGCTTTTTTATCCTGTCTTGAAATCTTGAGCAGCTGCTGGAATATAGCAACTTCTACTTTTTGAGTATTATTCAGTTCAAAAGACGGGTCTTGTTTTTGCGCTTCAATAAGCCCGCGTAAAATCGGTTCAATTTGTCTTACGATTTTGCCGGTTTCTCTTGACATTACAAGTATTGAAAAGAAATTAGCCTTGCGTTTCGGGTTGAAGTGAAAGATGTAATTCCCCTCAGGCGGTTCTGTCAGCGCTGTATTTTCGTCAGGAAAATCAAATTCCATTCCGAATTTTGTCTCAAGCCAATCCTCGTAAGCGTGTTCGTCTATTGCCTTTAGGCCGACAGCTACTGCGTGTTTGCACCATTCTTCTTTCAACGGGCAGTTGCAGCGTGCTTCTACTTTGTTCTTTTTGAATATTAAATCCGTATTGTAATATTCCTGAAAATTCCCTTTTACTTTTCCTTTGTAAAAGTTTTTTTCAGGATAAGTGTCAAATACCATATCTTTCAAATGGTATTCATATCCTCGACGCCAGCTTCCCGCTCCGGCTCTGTCTTTTATGTACTGATAATTGAATTCCTCAACACTCATCTTTTTCTTGAGTATCACTTTCTTTCCTAAGGGTACAAACTTCGGATATAGACCTTAAATCTATAAACCCTTATTTATATCTACATTATACATGAAGATATTTAAAAGGCAAGTTTTTTAATTTACAAAAGTTACCAATTACAAGCTATAATCCGAGCAAAAAATTATGATAAAGATAAGCAAATCCAAATCCGAAAATTGCACCTGCTATTACTTCAAAAGGGGTGTGTCCCAAAAGTTCCTTTAATCTTCCGCCTGCAGCCTGCATATCGTGTTTGTAAAAGTCATCCATTACTCTGTTGAGGCACGCTGCTGTTTTGCCTGCTGCCTGTCTTAAACCTGCAGCATCATACATTGTGATAAGCGAATACCCCATTGCTATGGCAAATAGTATAGAATCATATCCTGTTATTATAGCAGTTGAAATTGATAATCCTATAACTCCGGCGCTGTGTGAACTTGGCATCCCACCGGTTGTTGCAAATATTTTGAAATTTATTCTCTTATTCTTTATTGTAAATACACAAAATTTTATAATTTGTGCAAAAAATGCAGATAAAATTCCGCACGATAATACTTCATAGCCGGTGTTTGTTATGCTTGCCAGATGTGATAACATTAATTTCCTACTCTCTTTTTTATTCCTGTTATTATCTCGTCAAAGACTAAAGAGTCAATATTGTACTTGTTCATTATATCATAAGATTTTTTTAGCATGCAAGCTACTTTACATTTAGCCTCCTCCAGTCCGTAAAGGCTTGTATACGTCAGTTTTCCTGCGGCTTTATCTTTGCCCAGAGTCTTGCCCATCTCTTCAAATGTTGAAGTTTCATCAAGTATGTCATCCGATACCTGAAAAGCAACCCCGAGACATTGTCCGAATTCGGTTATTTCTTCAAGCTGTTCTTCAGTGGCGTTGGCAATTATTGCGCCTGTCCTGAGCGCGAGTTTGAATAAATCAGCAGTTTTATGTGTGTGTATATAGTCTAATAATTCTGACGGCTTATTCAAAGCTGCATACGTAGACAGGTTTGACGATTTTTCGCTTTCTATATCTACAACTTGTCCGGCTATAACTCCGTATGCACCGGCTGCGTGGAAGTATTCCTCCATTATTTTCAAAAGTTTTTCAGCACCCATATTGGGGGAATGTTTAAGGATAATCTGCGGCGCAAAGGTTAAGAGCGCATCTCCTGCAAGGGTTGCTATTGCCTCTCCGAAAACTTTGTGGTTTGTCGGTTTGCCGCGGCGAAAATCATCGTTATCCATACAGGGCAGGTCATCATGTATAAGCGTTTGTGCGTGCAGCATTTCTATTGCACAGGCAGTTGGAATTGCATCTTCAAAATTCCCGCCAAACATCCTGCAGGTTTCAAGACACATCACAGGCCGAAGCCGTTTGCCCGGTAACGTTACGGTGTACTTCATTGATTTAAATATGTTTTCAGGATATTTGACCGGCATATATTCGTCAAGTTTTTTGTCTATTATTTCAATATAATCATTCATTTTCATCATGGTATTCTATGTCCTTATAAATATCTTGTTTTGTGCGGCGTCTTGAACTCTGGCGTTTTTTCTCGCTTATTTTAGTCATTTCTCTGTTATGAACAAGTTTTTTGGTTTGTTCTGTTTTTTTGCCTTCATATTTTATTCTGTCTTTATATTCTTTAGCCTCTTTTATGAAAGCCAGGTAACTTTCGTAACGGCTGGAATCAATTTTGTCTATATTGTCGAGTACTGCGCAGCCATCCTCGTTTATGTGCAGGCAGTCTGCGTATTTGCAAAAATCTCTGTACGGCAGCATTTCATCAAACAGTAAATCTACGTCAGCCGGAAGTATAAAGTCAAATTTTACGTTGCTGAACCCCGGGGTGTCTACAATTCTTGAGGTTTTATCAAGTTTAATAATTTCGCAGTGTCTGGTTGTATGTGTGCCGCGCTGGAGTTTTTCACTGACAGCTTTTGTTCTGAGGTTTAATTCAGGATTTATTGCATTAATCAGGCTTGATTTTCCGACACCTGAATTCCCGCACAGTACACTCGTTTTATTCTCCAGAAGCTCCCGGAATGCCTTTATGCCGTGGTGTTCTGTCGCTGATGTGAAAACGATTTTAAAGCCAAGCGGCTCGTATATATTTAAAATCTTTTTTATATCACTTTTGCTTATCTCAAGGTCGTCTTTGTTGAAACATAGTACGGCAGGAATTTTATAATATTTAGATAGTGCGATATATCTGTTTAACTGATGCAGGTCAAGTTCCGGTTCTTTCAAAGCGGATACTATTATAATCCGGTCTACGTTTGACACGCTCGGGCGGGCTATGTAATTTTTTCTCGGCAGGATTTCTTCTATGTATCCGCTGCTGAAGTTTACAATATCACCTACAAGGATTTTTTCTTTCCGTTTTTTCAAGACTTCGCGGGCTTTGCACTCAAATGTTTCAAGCCCTGTATCTATATAATAAAAGTCAGAATGAATTTTATATATCTGTCCTTGTTCCATAGCAAATCAATTCTAACACGTATATTAAAATTTGTAAAAAACTATTTATTTTCAGGCAATTTTGAGTTTGTTTTTACTTAAAATACTTGTTATGGCAGTCAATTCAGTCGGTAGTACAAATTTATTAAGCAAATATACAGCATCCGCAAACAATACTGCGGGCGGCACTTCTGCGCAAACTAAAACTGCAGCGCAGATGAGTTCCGGCGTATCACCGATGACAAAAGATCAGGATTTGATAGCTAAACAACAGAGGTTGATTAAATTACAAAGTGATGAGATTAACAATTTAAAATCACAAAAACAGCAATCCTCTTCCCCCGGTATAGTTACAGGAGTTCTTGCTTTAATCGGCGGAATCTCATTGTTTAATTTCCTTGTTAATTATAAATCGCCGCGCAGAATGCAGGCTGAAATGCAGCAGGCAGCACAGAATATGCAAGAGGTTATTGAGGCATCTATGCGCCGTGCCGCGCAAATGGCAAATGAAGCAGACGGGGATTTGGTAATCAAGCCGAAAGAAAAAAAGAAATATAGCATAAGAGCTATTATGGATTCAGTCGGGAAAGTAACAGGCAAAAAGATTTTTGACAATGAAAATAACAGGCTCCTCAAAACGATTGAATATTATCCCGGAACCAAAAATCCGATGACCATAGAAGCTTATGATTATAAAAAAGGTCAAATAAACTACCATTGGTTGAGAGCAGACGGTACTCGCGCAATGGAAGAAATTTTTGATTTAAAGAGCCATAAAAAACTCGTTACTATCTTCTACAAAGAAGATGGTAAAACTGTGTCTAAAATACAAAACACTTAATAATTATTGTAACATTCTTGGAAAATTTCTTTGTTTATGATATCATTTGTTTACATATAATTGTTTATACTTTTAAAAGGGGAAAAATATGATATCAGTAAATGATTTAAAAACAGGTCTGACGTTGGATTTAGATAACGGCTTGTGGTCTGTTGTAGAATTCTTGCACGTAAAACCGGGCAAAGGTGCTGCATTTGTCAGAACAAAACTTAAAAACGTTGAAACCGGTCAGGTAATTGAAAAAACATTCAGAGCCGGTGAAAAAGTCGGTAAAGCAATGCTTAACAGACGCGAAATGCAATACCTTTACAAAGAAGGCAATGATTACGTGATGATGGATATGGAATCATACGAACAATTACAGTTGACAAAAGATCAAGTCGGCGATGGTATTAAATATTTGAAAGAAAATATGGTTGTTCAGGTATTGATGCATGATACAAGAATTATCGGCGTTGATATTCCGCCGCACGTTGAACTTGAAGTTGTTGATACTCCTCCGTCAGAAAAAGGAAATACTGCTCAGGGCGGTACAAAACCAGCAACTCTTGAAACAGGTGCTGTTGTTAACGTTCCTTTCTTCATTTCTAACGGTGATATGATTAGAGTTGATACCAGAACTAACGAGTATCTTGACAGATGTTAATTTTAGATAGAAAGGCTTATATAAAATGAAATTTGATGTGGATTATATTGAAAAATTAGCTAAAATTCTTGAAGAAACTTCATTAACTGAAATTTCTCTTGAAGACGGCGAACAGGCACTTACCATGAGAAAAGATTTGCCGCCTGTAGTTAGTGCACCTGTTGTTCAACAGGCTGTACCTGTTGCAGCAGCACCGGCTCCTGCAGCTCCAACTGCAGCCCCGGCATCTTCAGCAGCTTCTGCAGAACCGGCAAAGAAAGGTAAACCGCTTACATCTCCGATGGTAGGTACTTTCTACAAGGCTGCTTCTCCTGATGCAAAACCGTTTGTTGAAGTAGGACAGACTGTTTCTCAGGGTGATGTTGTTTGCATAGTTGAGGCTATGAAACTTATGAACGAAATCGAATCAGAATTTTCAGGCAAGGTTGTTGAAATTTGTGTTGAAGACGGTCAGCCTGTAGAATTCGGTCAGGTTTTGATGTATATAGAATAGTTATTATTATAATAAAGGGTAACTTTTTTATGTTACCCTTTATCTTTTAGGGAAAAGGATATGTTTAGAAAAGTTTTAATCGCTAACAGAGGCGAAATTGCCGTTAGAATTATAAGAGCTTGCAGAGAGCTTGGTATTCCGACAGTTGCAATATATTCACAGGCTGATGCAAATTCTCTGCACGTGAGATTGGCTACAGAGGCTTACTGTATCGGACCTGCGCAGAGTTCCAAAAGTTACCTGAGCATCCCTGCTATTATCTCGGCAGCGCTTGTCGCAGGGGCTGACGCTATTCACCCCGGATATGGTTTTATGTCAGAAAGAGCTGATTTTGCTGAAATTTGTGCTCAGCACCATATAAAATTCATAGGACCGACTGCAGAAGCTATGAGAAAAATGGGTGACAAAGCTACTGCACGTAAAACAATGATTGAAAATGACGTTCCGGTTACACCAGGTACCGGTATTGTCAAAACTGTTGAAGAAGTTAAAGAATTTGCGCACAAAGTCGGTTATCCTATTATCTTGAAAGCAACAGCCGGCGGCGGCGGCAAAGGTATGAGAATTGTCAGAAATGATGATGAAGTTGAAACCAATATGAATCTTTGCCAGTCCGAAGCACAAAATTTCTTTGGCAATCCTGATGTTTATGCAGAAAAATATCTTGAAAATCCTCGCCACATTGAGGTGCAAATTCTCGGCGACCAGTACGGAAACGTTGTTCACTTAGGTGAAAGAGACTGTTCAATTCAGCGCCGCCACCAGAAACTTATTGAAGAAGCTCCGTCTCCTGCAATTGATGCTAAAACCCGTCAGGAAATGGGTGCTGCAGCTGTTCGTGCTGCGAAAGCCATCAATTATGAGGGGGCCGGTACTTGTGAATTCCTGCTTGACCACGACGGTAAGTGGTACTTTATGGAAATGAACACTCGTATTCAGGTTGAACACTGTGTTACAGAAATGATTTCCAACATTGACCTTGTTAGAGAACAAATTCTTGTGGCATCTGGTGAAAAACTTGATTTTACTCAGGAGGATATTGTCTTAAGAGGACATGCTATTGAGTGCCGTATAAATGCTGAAAATCCTGAAAAAGACTTTATGCCTAATCCCGGAAAAATTACAGGGTATGTTACTCCGGGCGGTTTTGGCGTAAGAGTTGATTCTCATGTTTATCAGGATTATTCAATCCCGCCATATTATGATTCTATGATAGGAAAGCTCATCTGCTGGGGCAGAACACGTAATGAAGCCCGCCGCAGAATGTATAGAGCTCTGAAAGAATATGTTGTTACTGGTATTGAAACAACTATTCCGTTCCATCAGGATATTATTGAAGATGAAGTGTTCATTAGCGGAAACTTTAATACCGGCTTTATAGAAGAGTATTACAAACGCAAAGGCAAAAAATAAGCCGGCATAATGCTTGACGGATATGCCGTTTACCGGTTGTTAAAATACGAAAATACAGAAAAGTTATAATGAGGATGTGAGTGCGAATAAAGTACTTTGTGTAATCCGAAAATAATTTTTCTGTATTTTGTTTTAAGGTAACAAAAAATATTATGTTTGCTATATAATTGTTCTGCATGACAAATAACAGTTACAAATATTATGTAAAAGAACTTTTGAACATTGCCCTGCCTATTATTATGGGAAACCTGGGATTTATTCTGATAGGTGCGGGGGATGTTCTGATTGCCGGCAGACATTCGACTGATACGCTCGCTGCTATAAGTATTGCAACGGCAATTTCTAATTGTATTATGACATTCGGGATAGGGCTTATTGCGAGTGTATCTCCTATATTGTCAAATTTTCGCGGGGAGAAAAAATCAGCTAAAAAGTATTTCTTTCCGACAATCAGATTTGCAATGATTCTTGCCGTGATTACGATGGTGCTGGTGCTGGCGTGTGTGCCGGCGATTGATTGGTTAAATTTTGACCAGAAACTTGTGCCGGATATAAAAGATTATATGATTATCACAGCATTTTCAACTTTTGGAGCATACTTGCATGCAGCGTTGAAAGAGTATTTGCAGGCATTTGAAATAGTATTGTTCCCAAATCTTGTGACTGTATTTTGTGTATTTTTGAATATAGCCCTGAATATATTACTTGTATTCGGGTGGGGGCCTGTACCTGCATTAGGTGCTATAGGGCTTGCAATTGCAAGTTTCACCGTACGTTATGTAATGGGATTTGCTCTGTTGATTTACTGTTTCAGAGAAATGTCATTTAGGGATTATGAGGATAAATCTTATTACAAAAGTTTGTTACACGTAGGGCTTCCGATATCACTGGCGGTGCTTGTAGAATTTGTTGCGTTCAATATTACGGCAATTTTGATGGGAAGAATTTCCGGAGTATACGCAGCGGCTCAGAACCTTGTTTGCACTTTGACTACAATATCATTTATGGTACCGCTTGCAATATCAAACGCTATTGCCGTAAAAGTAGGGTTTGCAAACGGGGCAGGTAATTATTTTGACCTGAAAAAATATGCAAAAATCGGTACATTCCTGTGTGTTGCTTTTATGACTTTCAGTGCGGTAATTTTTGCGTCATTTCCGGATGTACTGGTCGGATTATTTACAAAAGACCCTGTACTTATTAAAATTGGAATCCCTGTTTTGTACGTAATGGCAGTATTCCAAATTTTTGACGGGCTGCAGGTGGCACTTGCAGGTATATTCAAAGGAATAAAGAAAACAAAGATTGTTTTAATTTCAAATTTTGTCGGGTACTGGCTGATATCAATTCCTGCAGGCTCTCTCTTAGCTTTCCATTTCGGGTATAACCTTATAGGTTTCTGGTACGGGCTTTTATCAGCGGCAATAATACTTTGCTGTATGATGATTTTGATGCTGAGAGTTTATTTTAAAAGAATGACATCTGCCTAGCAAAAATTTATCTTTAGCAGTTTTAAATCTGCTATGAAAATTACCCCCTCAGCAAACAATTTTTATAATAATATCCAAAGACCTCATAAAAAATATATGCAGGCACCTGTGAGTTTTGGCGACTATGAGTGTGGATTTGAACCTGAAAACAACACACAAGAAGAAAGAAAACATGGAGACAGGCTGACAGATTTTTGTAATTCTTTATTTAAAAGCAAAGAAAAGGCTGAAATATATTCTCTAAAAAAAGAAATCTGTCATCTTGCTGACAAACGCAACAAAAATTGCCCTGATGACATGATTGATATAGAAGAGGTTCTTTCTGATATTTCTGATGATAACCCTAAGGAAGATTTGAACTTTTTAAAAGAAATTATTTATCTCAAAGATAACAGCCGGCAGCTGACATCATCAGAAATTGACTGTCTGCTTGTTGACCTATCGGCAGAACAAAGAGAACGCCTCGTTAAGTATAAACTTCTGTATGATGTAGCAGGAAGAAAAAAACAACTACATTTGCTGGATGCGGCTGAACTTGTACACAGCCACGATTACATTATTGAACGTATACAAAAGATGAATCTTCTCGGCAAAATTGAGGGAAGAAAATCAGATTTGACTATTGCTGATGCCATTTTTATTGCAAGATTTGATGATGAAATGTGCCGGCAGATATTAGATGAGGGCATACTATCTGATATAGACGGCAGGGAAAATCCTCTGACAGGTGAGGAAGTTGCAAATTTTTATTCATTTTTGCTTTCCCATAAACCCGGTAAAAATAGTAGTAAACAGAGTGAAGATTTAATATTAATGTTTCACAAAGCAAAAGAAAGAGGATTATTTTCTGATAAATTCGGTAGTAAGGCTTATCTTGATATGTCGCGTGCAGCAAAACTTGCAAAATTGTCCGAACAGAATTTTGCAAATATTAAAAATTCCGGTATTTTGAAATTCCACCAAAATTTAATGTCTGAAACATTGGAGTTTCTCGCATATAATTCAAACAACACGCAATTTTTAAAAAATGCTGTAACATTTTTGGATTTGTTTGAAGATACCACTGTTTTTGACATTCAAGACATTTTTGAGCTGAATGAGGATGGTTTTACTAATTTTGTAAATTTTACAAAAAAATACAACTTAAACAGTAAATTTTCACCTGCGGTTTGTATTGCCGCTTCAAAGTCCGGTGATGAAACTATGGGAGCGGCTTTGAATAAAGTTTATGATGCTGCGTTCTTCCATCGCGAGCAGCTGGGAAATACTGGTGAAGTACTTTCTGATGTTGATATAAAAAATTTAATAAATTTTGCCCCTGTTGTTAGTGCTATATATTTACTTGGTACAAATTCCGTTATTCATTCATTTTCATTGAAGTATGAAGGGGTTGCAAATTTATTTAAAAGCCTGTGGTCTTATGAACAAATTGTACAGAAATCTGAGAAAGATGAACTCAAGGAAAAACTATCTGCAAAGAGTATTCCTCCTGAAGATAAAATTCAGCGTTTACTCACAATTATTTCTTTATCAGATACAGAATCACGTAAAATGCTGATTGATAAAATTTGTCCAAATGTCCCGACTCAGGAAATGATAGGTAAAGCAAAAGCAATCTGGGCAGAACATGGCAAAACTTTTGATGAAAAATACGAAACTTTCTGCGCTGCTTTTGATTTAGATACAGAAAATCCGAAAATCAGAACATTCTTTGAATCACGTGCCACTCTCAACTCAAAGGGGTACAAAATACTGAATAACGTCAGTTCAAAAGATATTGCACAGCTTCTTGCGGTTGAAGTTGTCAAACCTTATAATGACGGAGAATGGAATAAAGCTGTAAATAACCTTGTAAAGCAAAAGTTCAAACTTCCTGATAATGAGGAATTCTTCAATAAGGTCGATTTTTCAAAAAGTAAGTATCTCTCAACACTTCTCAGCTGCTCTGACGAGGCTAAGACAAATATAAATGCACTTTTCTATCAGCTACTAAGATTTCCTGATAAAACAATAAAGGTATCTCTTGATGTTCTTCCTCAAAATAAAATAACGAGAATGCTGTTTAAAGTGAACGACTTAGACTATAATATCTGGACATCTCCGCCTGATAAAGAAGATGAAGTTTTTGTAAAATTAAAAACAGATACAGTATCGTCAAAATGTGCAGCAATTTCCAACCTTGAAAAAGATTTGACAGACCCGCTTATGGATGATTTACCAAAAGAAGAAACCGATAAAATTTTTAAATCACTTGAAAATATCGGTGTCAGATTAAAGGAGTACGAAATTCATGAATACGATTCTGAGGGGTTATATGAAAAGACAACAAAACTTAAAAAATTAACAAAAAAAGATACCCCTGTTGTATTTGAAGATTTACAAGAAATAATTTTAACGATAAAAAAAGTTATCAATGAAAATAAATTCTGGACCAATCCAAATGATAATGAAAAAGTTGATGCAGCAAGAATAACAATGTATAATCACCTGATGAAACTCAGAGATACAGAAATCAAAAACGCTAAGAATTTAAAATCCGACGGAATATCAGATATCCACGTAAGAAAAGCTGATATGAATGACATTGGATATTCGCTGTTTCTGGGGAATTATGCTTCCTGTTGTACAGCTTTAGGCTCCTCTATTGGCAATGATTTTGCCGCACCCAGATATATTATGGACAAATTTATATCTGCCATAGAAGTTCTTGATGATAAAACCCCTGTAGGTAACACAATGTGTTATTTTGCAAAGGTTGACGGAGAATTAGCGTTTGTTCTTGATAATATAGAATTACAAACAAAATACCAGAATAATGACAGAATCCGTGACGCAATTATCAAAGCCGCAGAAAATATTTGTAAATCAGTTGGTAAACCTGACCTGCCAATCTATGCCGGCCCATATAGACATAAAGTGGATTTAAGCGGAAATGAATTTAAAGAGCACAAACTCAAAATTCTCGGCAGCACCGACGGTGAAGATACTTATCTTGATTTCAAAGGCACCACACCGGTTGCGCCTAATATCATATTCAAGGCAGAATTATACAAACTTAAATAAAACCAATGAAAATAACACCTGTAAATCATATACAACAGAATACTTTTACATCAAGAAGAGCCGGCAAATCGGCGCAGACCACACCGCCACCACCCGTGAGTTACGATATGTTTGTTGCCGAAAATAAAAAGCCTGAAAATTTGTTTGATAAATTCAGACACATATTTGTAAAACAAAACACCCCGGAAAAGCAGGCACTGGATTATTTAAACAGGGTAGTAGCATACCGTAATATGCTACTACCGGATGAAAAATTACCGTTGATTGATGAATTGCCGGTGTGTAAAAAACAACAATTTAACAGACCTGAAGAATTTGACAACTACGTGAATAACCTGAAAGAACTTATCTATGTGCCGTCGCGGGATTATCAATTTGATAAAGATGATTTTCAGTGGATATTTTTTGTCATCAAACCGGAAATTATAGATACTATTGTAAAGAACAATCTTCACAAAAAAATTCAAGGGCGTAATAATCAGTTTTCAGTTGATGAAATATGCAAGCTTGCTCAACTTACTGAAAACAATTATCCGCTGATGATGAAACATGGACTTTTTAAAGATATAAAAGGCAGAGAATATCCATTGACTTGTAATGAGCTGGTTACATTATCTTCAGCAATATCAAGATATAAAGACCAAATATGCGGCAAAACATTTAATAATATAGAAAAAAGACAGCTGCTTCTATCAAAATTTAATTCTGATAATTATCTTCCTATGGATTACATTATCCCGCTTGCGCTGTTGGATAATAAAGAATGGAAAAATATTAAAAACAACGGTTCGCTCCAATATTACTCTTATTTTTTACCGGAAGCTATACCGCAATTAGCCCTGCGCAGTGCAGAAGATATTTCAAGGATTATATCGCTTAAGGACCTTCTTGTTGACGAGTGGCATTCAAGAGAAGATTTTTCAAAATTGTTTAAAATTACTAGTAAACAGATGGAGACATCTGAAAAATTTTTAGCTGCAGGCTACGAATTTGCGACGGTTCAGCAATTACTGTATTACTCTAACTATGCCCCGGATATTACAAATAAAATTGGTAAAGCCCGGCAATTTGTGAAAGATAAAAGTGATATTATATATAGGGACTATTATGATGTTCCTGAAGATTCAATCAAGGAGTTTTTCTCCGAGTATAAGTTTAAAATTATGGAGTTCTTAGATATTCTGGGCGAAAAACCGTTTAACTACCTGTGCTCAGAAGGTTATGACAATATGTGCGACTGCTTTAAGGGGATAACTACTCCGCTGGATTCTGCGTTTTATACACTAGAACAACGCCGGAGATTAAAAGAAAAACTCAATGACAAGAGCTTTTCGCCGGAAGATAAAATATTAAAGTATCGCCTTGTTATGGCTATGCCGACAGTTGCACTTAAAGATAAACTTATTGACACAATAAAGACTAACGCTCCGACCAAAGAGCAAATGACGACGGCAAAATCTATATGGGTTGATACAGAAAAGACATTTGATGAAAAAATGTCAGATTTTAATAAAGAATTTCAAACAGCTGACAACAAGCGAGTGCAAGACTTCTTTGAAAAACGCGCCCAGATTATAAACGGTCATAAAAACCTTATTATGGTTGACACAAAAGAACTTGCCCGATTGATAATGAACGAAGTTAACAAGAAAAAGAACGATACAGCAATGAATAACGCTATTTATGGTGTGTTATTTAATGAGTATCTTCAAATATCCCCGACAGGTAATCTGAAAGAAAAATTTGCGGTAAAAGATTCGCCATATTTATCAAAATTGTTTCTAACAAATAAAGACACAACTAAAGGCATTTTTAATATGTTAAAATATATAGATTCCTTACCGGATAAATCCGTAAAAGAAGCCTTTGACCTCCTGCCGCAGAATAAGATAACAAAAGAATTATTTGCAAAGTACGGACTGGATTATGAGCGCTGGACAACCCCTGATAAAAAACTCGTAATGGATATTAATACAGTGCTAGACAGACAGCGCGCAGAAACTCAGCTGCTTCAAAATATCGAAGAAGATTTGACAAATGAAGAGTTTAAAAAACTTCCTGAGCATGAAACGCACAGACTTCTTTCTGCCTTAGAGAAAAAGGGGATTTATCTGCACGATGAAGAAGTTTTTGATATTGATGATGACGGTGAAACAATCATAAAAATTCCTGAGACAAGACTATATAAAGCCGGAAACCGGATAAAATTTGAAGATGTAAAAACTATTCTTGATACCATTATCCCGATTATGGAAAAAACTCCGTTCTGGCATAAAAAGCTGAAAGATGATACTTTGCGAAGCGTTAGAGATAATTTTTATTTCCATATAACACGTATGCGCCCGGATGAGATTGATGCTGTGAATAAAATGCATACAAACCAAATAACAATGCTTACTGTCCGCCAGGCAGACATGAATAATATTACGCACTCTTTGTTTTTGGGAAATCACGCCGGCTGCTGCACTGCACTGGGTTCATCAGGATGCAACAATTATGCTGCGCCAAGATATGTTATGGATAAATTCATCTCAGCCATTGAAATCCTTGACGGTGAAAAACCTATCGGCAACACAATGTGCTATTTTATCGACATAAACGGCAAACCAGCGCTCGTTCTGGACAACATTGAACTTCTCGGCAAATACCAGAATATAGACACAATTCGTGATGCAATGATTGTATTTGCCTCCAAATTGTGTGAAGTTGTCGGACGTCCGGATGCTGAAATTTATGCCGGATCGCTGCGGCACAAAGTCTCAATGCATAAATTCAATGCGACTCCGACTTCTTTCACGATTTTAGGCTCCTCAAACGATGAAAAAACATACATAGACTTTGTCGGAGAAACTGTTGTTTCACCGGAATTAAGATATAATACTAATCTGTATAAATTAAAATAGCTTTTTTGCCTTGCTTGTGCTATTATTGCCATGAATGGAGGAAATATAAATGAAGCATACTGAAGAGAGAACATTTGTAGCAATCAAGCCGGATGCCGTAAAACGCGGTTACATCGGTGAAATCATCAGCCGCTTTGAAAAAAAAGGATATAAAATTGTCGGAATGAAGATGCTGCAAGTGGATGAAGAACTAGCCGCAAAACACTATCAAGAACATATTGGAAAACCATTTTACCCTAACCTAGTAAAATATATTACAAGCGGGCCTATTGTAGCAATAGTATTCCAGGGATATAAAGCTGTTCAGGGTATTCGTCACCTTTTAGGCGCAACTGATCCTTGTGAAGCTGATGTAGGTTCTATCCGTGCTGATTACAGCCAGTTAAAAGAATATAACGCTGTCCACGGCTCTGACAGTCTTGAAAGCGCTGAACGCGAGATTAATCTTTATTTCAAGCCGGAAGAACTTTGTCTCAATTATAAAAATATGATGGAAATAGTTACAGAAAGCATTGACGAGTAATGAAAGACAACTGCTTTGATAACTTTGATTATCAGCTGATACATACCTGTAAACAAACTGGTGCACGCGCGGGGCTTCTTAAAACTCCGCACGGAGAGATTAAGACACCTATATTTATGCCTGTCGGCACAAATTCAGCCGTAAAAACTCTGACCGGAGAACAGGTTAGAAATACCGGAGCTCAAATTATACTTGCAAATTCATACCACCTGTATTTGCGAGCAGGTACAAAACGTATCAGAAATTTTGGCGGTATCCATGGCTGGATGAATTGGGATAAACCGGTTTTGACAGATTCCGGCGGGTTTCAGGTTTTTTCTCTGGCGCATCTTAGAAAAATCACCGAGGACGGTGTTGAGTTTCGTGACCCGAAAGATGGGAAAAAACATTTTATATCGCCGGAAGTCTCTATGGAAATTCAACAGGATATAGGCGCTGATATTATTATGGCATTTGATGAATGCGCTCCGTATCCTTGTGATTACGATACAGCTAAAAAAGCAATGGAGCGTACTCACAGATGGCTTGAACGTTGTTTTAAAGCAAAAACAAACCCTAATCAGGCTATTTTCCCGATAGTTCAAGGCGCATTTTTTGATGATTTAAGACGAGAAAGCGCATCTGTTATTTCTACATTTGAGGCGGCAGGCTACGCAATAGGCGGTGTGAGTGTAGGGGAACCGGCTGATGTTAAAAATCATTTTGTTGAACTGACGGCACCGCTTTTACCGGCAAACAAACCCCGCTATCTGATGGGTGTCGGTACTCCTGAGGATTTGCTGGACGGTATAAAGTTCGGGGTTGATATGTTTGACTGCGTGCTGCCGACCCGTAATGCCCGCCACGGTTCTTTCTTTACCTGGGATGGCAAAAAGAATATCAAAAATAAGCAGTACGAAGATGATGCTCTGCCGCTTGTCGAAGGTTGTGACTGCTATGCCTGCAAAAATCATTCACGGGCATATATAAGACACCTGTGGAGATGTCAGGAATCCACAGCTGCTACTTTGTTATCTATACACAATATCCAGTTTCTTGTAGAATTTTCTCAACGCTGCCGTGATGCTATATTGAATGATTCTTTCGGAGATTTTTATGCTGAGCATTATAATAAACTTATATAATTTATAAGTAACCTTAACAAAAATACAAAAAAGACCGCTTTATCAAAAGCGGTCTTTTTGCTTGTGGGGCGGGGAAAATGAGGCTAACTTGCCTGGTGATTGTAACGAAATATTAAGAAAAAGGATTGAAAAATTAAAGAAAAACATTAAAAGAGCCGATAAAGGAAGTATAAGGGAACGAAATCGAAAGGAAACATGCTAT
>CALUVE010000014.1 GCA_944324135.1 Candidatus Gastranaerophilales bacterium
CTCAAATAACATTTCTGCCTCTTTACCTCGCACCAGATGTAGAGGGGTGGAAATATTTTGTCACCCTGAATTTATTTCAGGGTCTTATCGGTGGTAAGATTCCGAAACAAGTTCGGAATGACATTATGTTTATTTAATTGTCACCCTGAATTTATTTCAGGGTGACAAAATGTTTCACCTTTCTGCCTCTTTATTAAAACCAGGAGATTCTTCGCTGCGCTCAGAATGACGGCAACACAAGATAAATGGTACGTTTTTTGTACGTACTTGATTTTCTTTTGATTGAATGTTAAACTATCATAGAAATTTTTTATGGAGTGTTGAAATGATTAATAATATTGAAGCCAAAGACAGAATTATTCTTGCTCTTGATGTTGATACTTTAGATGAAGTTAGAGAACTTGTTTGTGAACTTAAAGATTATGTCGGCTCGTTTAAAATTGGTTTGCCTATTATTGTCAACTACGGGTATGAAGCCGTTAGATTAATAGAATCTTTGGGCGCAAAATGCTATTATGACGGCAAATTTCATGACATTCCTCATACTGTGGAAAAAGCCTGCCAGCATCTTGTAAAAAATGATGTCAAGTTTTTCAATATACATCTGCAAGGCGGCTCTAAAATGGTTTCTTCAGCAGTAAAAGCTTCACGCGCTATGGCAAAAGAATTAGGAAAAGAAAATCCTCATATCTATGGCGTTACACTCCTCTCCAGTTTCGGACAACGCACTTTGACTGAAGAACTCTGCGTACAAAAAAATATTGAAGATTACGTAATCCAGCTTGTACAGCTAGCTAAAGAATGTGAACTTGACGGCGTCCTCGCAAGCGCTGATGAAGCAAAACGCATCCGCAAATTATTCGGCGATGATTTAACAATAATCTGTCCTGCAACTCGTCCTACATGGTCTGTTGTTAACGATCAGGTTCGCGTTGTTACTCCAAAAGAAGCTATACTCGCAGGTGTAGACTATATCGTAATCGGACGTCCAATTATTGAAGCAGAAAACAGAACTGCTGCCGCTCAACTCGTTATTGATGAAATTGCTGCGGCATTGGAAGAAAAAGCTCTTCCTGTTTAAGGTATCTGTGCTTGCTCCTATCAAAGGTTAATATTTCATAAGAATTTTCTCTTGAAATAATTTTGATTGAATGATTGATATCAGTTCTGTAAATACTTGTATTGCGCAAAGTGTCCAGCACAGCCCGTGTCGGATGCCCGAATGTATTTGTGCCGGTAGAAATTATTGAGACTTCAGGTTTCAAATATTCCAGCATTTCTGAATCAACAACATTATTGCCGCCGTGATGACCAACTTTGAACACATCTATATCCGAGGGAAGAACACTCTTCACTTTATTGAATGCTTTTACCCCGGCATCGCCGGTAAATAACATTTTAAAACCATTATGATTAACCAGTGCAAATATAGAATTTTCATTATCAAACTTTTTGCCGCTGAAATTCGCACGCATTACATCTATCGAAAATCCGTCCTCTGCATAAATTCTTGACGGTGTATTAACCACCACGGTTTCAATATTTTTTGTCTTTAAAATAGAATAAATTTTAGAAGATGTATAAGAATCATCTTCAAGAGAATTTATATAAACTTTTTTGACATTAAGATTATTAATCAAATCATACGCGCCGCCGGAGTGATCGTTATCAAAATGTGTAATAATAATTCCCTCAAGATTTTTAATACCCTTATCTTTCATATATTTTAAGATAAGGAATTCAGCCTGAGATTTTCCTCCGTTGTAACCTGATTTTCCTGTATCAACCATAAAATATTTATTCCGGGGAGTCTTTAGCAAAAATGCGTCCGCATTCTTTACGTCAAACGCTATAACTTCAAAATTTTTGTCAGGGATATTTATTGTCGAAACAAAAATTACAAACAGCAGTGAACAAATTATCCAGAAAATTTTCCTGCTAAACCCGATTTTAAACAGCAATGTAACCAGCAAGACTACAACATAATAAAGAATTAACTGGAATATAGACGGGTGAGTCGTCTGAATAACAGAATGCGGAATGTTTGAGAAAAAGTTTGAAATCAACACAATAACATTCAGCATAATGTTCAGAATAAAATCAAATAAAGGACAGATATATTTTGCAAACAATGGAATCATTGCAAGTATAGAACTGACAAAACCGCCAAAACTCACAACACTTAAAAATGGCATTATAGCAATATTTGCCAAAACAGAATAAGTTGAAATTGTATTAAAGTAGAACATCTGTACAGGTATAACCCATACCTGAGCCACTACAGGAATAAGGATAGATGACAGTACTGCAGGAGCATAAGGAAATTTTATAGTCCTGAATCTTTCCTGTAAAATAACAGCAGTTGTTAAAAGCCCGAATGTGACAATAAAAGAAAGTTGAAATCCGACATCATTAATATAAGCAGGATTATAAATAAGCATGAGCATCCCGACAAAAGATAAAAGAGAAATACTGTGTGCATCACGGTCAATAAGTTTTCCTGCCAGGACAAAAAGCAGCATCAAAGCCGCCCTCACAACCGATGCACCCAAACCGGTCATCAAAGTATAAAGTATTACAACCCCCATACCTGTAATTACGCTAAATTTGAAAGGTGCACGCAGTCTGCGCATAAAAAAGTACCAGAATGAATATATGAACGCAACATTCATACCGGATGCCGCAAGTATATGCAGCAGACCTGAATTTGTAAATGAATCTTTTACATAATCAGGAGGTGCAATTGCATCATCACCAAATACTATACCACCCAATATTTCAAGATTAGGACTCTTTAAAAATTCCGAATGGGTTTGAATAATATTGTTCCTTATGTTATTCAAAGATTGCAGAAATTTCCACCTGAAAGATAGCTTTTCATCTAATTGGGAAATATTTTCTACATCGGAATAAATAACTGTATGCGTATTAAAATTCCTCAGATACTTTGCATAATCAAATTGGGACGGATTTGTAGCCTCCGCCGGCAGCCTGAGCTTTGCATCAGTAATTTTATAACTGTTTCCGATATCAAACTTCTGAAAATCATGATTTTCAGAAGTTAGCGTCACAAGAGCTTTGCCGCTGACAGTTTTATCACCGACTGTATTAACTTTGAAAAAGAATTTCATTTTATCAGCCTGATTGCCGGTCGGTATTGAGACAATTTGACCTGTTATATCCGCTTTGGAGGGCGCAAGTTTTGATACCTCATCAAAACTCACTGTACGGAAATCTGCGTTGAAAAATCCTGCATAAAATACAATAATCCACAGAATTACATATCTTACGGGAAGAATATTTCTTACTAATAGTAAAACTAAAACAACAGAAAGAATGCCTGCAGATAAAATAGCACAGTCATTAAAATAAGACATTATACCTGTTATAAAAATTATTGCAGTAATAAACATCACAGAATTTTTATTCTGCAAATATTCTAAGACATACTTCCTGACCATACCCCAAAATCATACAGAAAAAAACATTATATTACAACACAGATTGTTTGGGACTTATGTAGCAAATTCCACAAATACTCTTAAAAGTCTGTCATTCTGAGGGCTTTTGACCGAAGAATCTTTCTTATTTTGATGCTATTTTCTTTCCCAGAACTTCCAGAAACTTCTGCCCTGTTTTTTAGTTTCTTTATCTTGAGCTTTATCTTCAGATTTTGCAGCGGAAGTTTCCGTTTTATTTTGCTGTGATATAGTTTGGGCAGGTTTTTCGTGAGCTGTCCACATTGCTTTAAAGTCCGGAGTCGGAGTTTTCTTGACCGGCGGACGATGGTTAAATGCACTCATTGCAAGGACATCAATATACTTCTGGGTAAAGTGTGCATAATCAAAGAACGAAATACCTTTCAAACCTAATTTACGTATCTCGTAGATTTGTCTAATCATATCTTCTTCGGTACCGTGCATAAAGCTTACAAACAGTCCTGCAATCAGGTCAGTACCGGCTGATTTTGAGTTAACAACTTCTCTTATCATAGAATTTGCCACAGTGGAATCACAGGTCAATAAAAGAGGTGTAAAGCCGTTGACATATCCGCGCAATGACCAGACTCTCCAGTCTTGCTGTTTATTTTCAAGAGCAGAAACTCTGTCCGGGAAAATAACCGTACTTACATAAACTTTTTTCTTACTTCCAAGGGTTCCTACTTTTCTGACCATATTGGTAATTTTTTCTCTGCGGTATTCACACCATACATTCCAGAGAGAATCGCCCATTTTTATATTAATAGGATCAACGCCATGCAAGGCAGCAAAGTCTTTTCTTGCAAAAGAGGTATAACCCCAGCTGTAGGTGTCATTTTTAGCAACAGCCTGAGGATATCTGATATAATCCAGATTAATGCCATCCGGCTTATACTCTTGAATTATCTCCGTAATAAGACTCATCAAAAATTCCTGAACCGCAGGATTAGCCGGATCTAAAAAGTAACCGTTGTGTTCTGCAACAGATTGTGTAGGAGCGTTATAGTCAGCATATTTTTTGTTTTTATTTGCCCACTCAGGGTGCACTGCTAAAATATTTTTAGCATTTGAATAAGGGTAGGCATTGCCTACATAGAAAGTTTCAAACCACACATGCAGCTTCATACCGCGCTTGTGAGACTCTCTAATCCATATTTGCAGCGGGTCAAAGCCTGTTAAATTTTCTCTTTGTTTTACAAATCCGTAAGATGCCATTACCTCGCTCGGGTAAATTGTTCTGCCATGAAAATATGTTTCAAGAAAAATAGTATTTATTCCGGCGAGTTTAAGTTTATCAAGGGTAGCCTCAATTTGATCACGATTTTTTTCGACAGGACGCAGCCATACTGCTTTTGTTTCGTACTGGCTGTATGGAAGCGCAGTTCTGATAGCCATATTTGCTGATTCAATTGCTTTTTTAGAAAAATCGTCAATTTTTGCAGGGAAATGTTTTGCAAGTTTTAAATATTCAGTAGATTCAGAGATGTATTCAGACGGAACTTTACTTTTATAATCGCTTCTGTAGCGTTTGTAAAATTCCACCATTTCAGTCGCTTCTTTTATTTTTTCTTCGGCTTCAAAAAGGTAACTTTCAGAAGTGAGATAAGTATTGAGTGTCATATTAGGCAAATCAATATAAACTTTTGTACCTACAGTAATATTTTTATTAATCCAATTTTGAGCTGTACCGTGACCGCTGATTACAAATCCGTCTTTCGGGATATAAGAATCTGCACCGCTGATTGACTTAACAGTATTACCCTCAACAATAGCCTCTGTTCCATACTCGTTGGTATTTGTTCTCTCACCGAATGCAGGAGTGTAAATAACCAGCTGGTTAGTGCCTCTCACTCCGGGGAAATACGTGCCTGTAGAATTATTTTGAATACTCGGGTCAATTTTTGATATAGTACGATTTGATTGAGCAAACAGTATTTCATTTTTTGCTAATATATAAGGGGCAAATGCATTAACACTTTCAGCAGCAAAGACATTTGCTGTTGTTAATATTATTAAAAATATACCAAGTATGATTTTTTTCATTAATTACTCCCGAATAAAATAATAATATTCAGAATTTTCATAGTTCAATGAGTTTATTTGATTAATTTTTTCCTGAAGTTCAGTATTTTCCGGATACATTTTCAGGGATGCCTCGTAGAATCCCCGGGCTTTAATCAGGTCAGCCAACTTTTCGTATGTTTTACCTAATTTCAAATTCAGATCGTAACTGTTGTTATATCCATTATTATAAGATATCAGGTAATAATTTAATGCCCTTTTATAGTTATTTCTTTTGTAGAAGAATTCTCCGAAGTAGAAATTTGCATAAGGATCACGTGAATTCAAATTTGTTGCTCTATAAAAATATTCTTTTGCCAGCCTGTCAATTTTCTTTTCATCATAAATTCTTCCGAGCTGTACACAAGGATAAATCTGTGACGGGTCGATTTTAGTAAGCAGTTGATATTTGCCCAGTGCTAAATCGAAAAACTTTAATCTATCCTCTTGATTTTCCGCTGTTTCACCGTTGTAGAAAAGATATTCAGCCTCAGCCTCAATAGAGTTTCTGTTTAGTTTGGAATAATCCACGAATATATCATTTAACTCTAACCTGCCGGTTTGGAATGCAACTACCGGAGAGCTCAAGGTGAATACAACCGACAACACAAACAGAGATATTAAGATTTTCTTATAAATCTTCAAAAGACGGACCATATTTAATGTCGTGATGCATTGATTTACCGTCATCATAAGCAGGATCAAGGTAAATAAATGCGTTTCTAATCCATCTTACAATAGCCGGCGAGCTGTCATAACGTTCTCTGACAGAACTTTTATACTCAACACCGGTAGCTCTCGCTTTGCTGGATTGCACGGAATCCGCAGTCAGGGTTGAATACCCTTGAGTTTTTAATTCATCCATAG
Source organism: Candidatus Gastranaerophilales bacterium (assembly GCA_944324135.1). GTDB lineage: Bacteria > Cyanobacteriota > Vampirovibrionia > Gastranaerophilales > Gastranaerophilaceae > CALUVN01. Next base: position 6,408 of record CALUVE010000014.1, read on the forward strand.
ACGACGCCTGCTCAATCGAAATTACAGCATACGCAGGTGCCGCAAGGATAGCCAGCATTCCAATTACTAAAAATTTACTTTTCATGTACACCTCTGTTTCACCTTATTATAATACTATTTAAGGACATCTACAAAAACATTATAAATTCTTTACAAAGATTATACATGGATTATTTGTAGGATTTTATTATGATTTCTTCCAATTTTTCAAGTAGTTGTTCTTCCGGAACTTTTGCTATAATTTCGCCTTTTTTAAAAATATACCCCTCTTTAATTCCGCCGGCAATTCCAAAATCAGCATGCCGTGCTTCACCCGGGCCATTGACAGCGCATCCCATAGTTGCGATAGTTATTGGCAAATCAAGATTTTTGAATTTTTCTTCTACTTTTTTGGCAAGAGAAATCAAATCAATCTGAGTTCTGCCGCAGGTCGGACATGATACAAAATTAACCCCGTGTTCTCTGAGACCGAGAGATTTCAAAATCTGGAATCCTGCATCAACTTCTTCAACAGGATTTTCAGTGAGAGAAACTCTTATTGTATCTCCGATTCCCTCAGCCAGCAGAGTGCCTAGCCCGACAGAAGATTTTATTAATCCGCCTTTCAAAGTACCGGCTTCAGTAACACCGAGATGGAGCGGATAGTTAATTTTTTGAGAAATAGAACGGTAAGCCTCTATCGTTGTCAATACATCAGAGGACTTCAAAGAAACTTTTATCAAATCAAAATCCAAATCTTCAAGAATTTGAATATGCTTCATCGCACTCTTGACCATTTTTTCAGAGAGCGGAATATTTTCCTCCAGAAGTTCCTTTTCCAAAGAACCTGCATTAACCCCTATACGAATAGGAGTCTTTTGCTGCTTGGCAAGAGAAACGACTTTTTCAACATTTTCACGTTTGCCGATATTGCCCGGGTTTAGACGGAGTGCACTTATTCCATTATTTATGCACTGTATAGCAAGCCTGTAATCAAAATGAATATCGGCAATAAGAGGAACCGGTGAACGTTTTACAAGCTCTTTTATAGCATCGGCAGCATCTTTATTCAAAACAGCAAGTCTGACAAGCTCGCATCCGTGCTCTGCCAATTCTGATATCTGCGACATTGTTGCTTCAATATCACGTGTATCAGTATTACACATAGATTGAACACTGATTGGAGCCCCGTTACCTATTTTTACATTGCCTATAGAAATTTCTTTTGTTTTTCTTCTGTTTATCATAAAATTATTTTAGCACAAGAAAAAAACATAGAGGGAGTAATTATGAAAATAGCTGTAATATCTGACATCCACGCAAATTATCAGGCTCTGGAAGCCGTTATGAAAGATATTAAAAAAGAAAACTGTGACAAAATATTCTGTCTCGGAGACCTTGCAATGGCAGGACCTCAGCCGCATATGGTTATAGATTTTGTAAGAAAGCAGCCTGACTGGATTGTTATCCAAGGCAACACAGACAAACTTATTGCAGAATATACAGAACAAACTTATGAAGATGTCAAAAAAATGTACCCGATGATGGCAAATGCACTCGCAGATGACGTAAAAATTCTTGAAGAAGATAAAAAACAATATCTGGGCAGCCTGCCGCCGCAGTATGAAACAGAAATTGACGGAGTAAAAATTCTTCTGGTTCACGGCTCGCCAAGAAAAAATAATGAAAATATTTTCCCGAATATGCCTGTTAATGAAATTGAAGAAATGATAAAAGGCATTGATGCAGATTTGATATTCTGCGGACACACACACCAGCCCTGCGGTTACCAGACTTCCACAAAACAGACGGTAGTGAACGCAGGCAGTGTAGGCAGACCGATGACAGAAGTTCCTGATGCCTGCTATGTAATTGCAGATTTCAACAACGGCGGATTTTCGATTAATCACAAATTTGTCGACTATGACAGAAAAATGGCTGCAGAAATTGTCAAAGCCCGCGGATATGACGGAGCTGACAAAATAGCAGGACTTCTTATCAATCCGACAGAAAGACACGTATAAAATTTGTCTTATTTTTTGTTTATGTTAATATTGTTTTGAGGATTTAGTTCAGAAAGATTTCTTATGAATATTAATAAAGAGAAACTTGTTTCTTACATCAAAAAACTAAACACTCCGAAAGTACTTGTGGTTGGAGATATGGCACTGGATGAGATGATTTACGGGGATGCCGAAAGGATTTCCAGAGAAGCACCTGTTCTTATTCTCCAGCATACACATACCAAATTAATCTTAGGCGGAGCATCAAATGCGGCACATAATATTGCAGCTCTGAATAACGGCAAAGTAAGCGTCTGCGGGGTTTGCGGGGATGATTATCAGGCAGGACAGCTTTTTGAAGCATTTGAACGTGCAGGCATTGATTGCAGCAGACTGGTCAAAGACAAAACAAGAAAAACCACAACCAAAACCAGAATTTCAGGTTCTATTACAACCTCAATAACACAGCAGATTGTGAGAGTTGACAGACAAACTAATGCTCCGATTTCCTGTGAAACAGAAGAAAAATTAATAGGAAGAATTGAAAAAATGATTCCGAATTTTGATGCTGTTGTTCTCTCTGATTACCACATCGGAACTCTCACTGATAATGTAATAAAAACAACTATAGACCTTGCGAATAAATACAACAAAATTATTGTTGTTGACGCACAAAAAAATCTTGAAAAATACAAAAACGTAACGTCAATGACTCCGAATCTTCCTGACACACAAAAATGCGCAGGATTTGATATTGAAAACACAGAAGATTTAAAAAAAGCAGGAGATTTTCTACTCTCCAAAACAAATGCCAAAAGTATACTTATTACCTGCGGCGCAGACGGAATGTTTGTAGCAAAACCCGACAAACAATATACAAAAATTCCGGTATTTAACAAATCAGAAGTTTTTGATGTTACCGGTGCAGGGGACACAGTAACAGCAGTATACACTCTTGCTCTTGCAGCGGGCGCTGAACCTGAATACGCAGCTATCATAGGCAATATAGCAGCAAGTATTGTAGTCAGACAATACGGCTGCGCAACTACTACAATTGAAGAAATTTTGTCTGCACTGGATAAAATTTAGATAAAATTTCAAAACAGGAGAAACTTATGGAATTACTAAAAAAAATTAAACCTATTGAAATTATTGTACTTGCCGGGATAATTCTGGCTCTTGGAGTCGGGTTTGTAACATTCAAAAATTACAGACAAACAGCTTCGAAACAAATTGAGGCAACTTCAAAAATTTCTTTTCAGGTATTTTTGAGAGGGATATCCTATACAGGTCAGGAACTGCCGATAAAAAGCGGAGAAAAGACTTTCATAAGTATAAGAAATGTTCCGTATTCAGACTTGGATATAGTTAATGTTAAAGTTGAAAAGAAAAAAACTATACTTCCTACAATGAATACAAAAAAAATTATAGTTGTTGATGATGTAACAATGAGCAACACTTATGATGTGATTGTAACCCTTGTTGATACAGCAAAAATTACAAAAGACGGCGCTGTCGTCGGCGGAAACAAAATTAAAATCGGTCTGCCTATCACTCTTGAGGGCAAAGACTACAGATTTAACGGAACTGTTTCTGATTTAAAAACAATTCCGGGTATTGACGAAACTCAGGTTATTAATAATGAATTAAACACAACGGACGATGTTCAATAGTATAATAAAATTTACTCAGGAAAAACTGAATTTTCTATACAAAAACAGCTTGTTTTTACAGCACATAGATAAAATAATATTACTGTTTATATGTGCGGTTCTTCTAACCTCAACATTTATGAACTCGGACTCAATCGGATTTTTGGCGTTAATCACGTTGTTTCTGACTGTCGTAAAAATTTTGACAACTCCTGAACAGCGTCTGACAGCAAACAGATTTGAAACATGGCTTGTTGCATATTTTATGATAGTTATAATAAGCCTTGCCGGTTCAACATTGTTTATGTACAGCCTTAAGGGATTTTTCAAAACGCTGACTTATCTCGGATTTTATTTTTCAGTGGCACAGTACCTCAAATACAATCGCGAAAAGATTCCGTTTTTAATCGGAGTTATAGCTTTTTGTACAGGTTTTGAAGGGATAGTCGGATTTCTGCAGAACTTTGCACACCCTGAGGCTATATCAACCTGGCAGGACACAAGTTCACTCAATCCGGAACAGGTAATGACAAGAATTTACGGCTCACTGAAACCGTACAACCCGAATCTTCTTGGCGGATATTTTGTTGCAGGTTTGCCGGCAGTATTTGGAATGAGTGCATATAACTTTATTAAAAAATCGTACAATACAGCCATTTTATGGCTTGTAATGGCATTCATTACAACAATAGCACTAGTATCAACCGGCTGCAGAGGGTCTTATCTTGCATTAATCGGAATGCTGGGTATGATGTTTTTGATTTCTGCCAAATTTTTGTGGAAAACCTACAAAAAAATATATTTTTCTATTGCAGGAGCAGTTGTAGCTCTTGGAACTCTGGCTGTTATGAGCAGCAGTTCTTTAAGAGCGAGAGTTTTCTCCATTTTTGCAATGAGAAGCGACTCCTCAAACTCTTTCAGATTCAATGTCTACCAGTCATCTCTGCAAATGCTGAAAGATAACTTTCTGCTGGGAATCGGTGTTGGCAACCAAAACTTCCGCGAAATTTACGGGTTATATATGAAAACCGGCTTTGACGCATTAAGTACTTATAATATTTATCTGGAAATTGCAGTAGAAAGCGGTATTTTTGCATTAATAACATTCCTGGGCTTTTTATTCGGAGCTCTGCACAAAGCGTTTAAAATCATTATAAACTCTCAAGATGCTCAAAAAATTATCCTGATATCTATTGCTGCTGTCTCAATAATTGGTCTGATGATACACGGAATTGTTGATACAGTATTTTTCAGACCGCAAATCCAATTTATTTTCTGGGCAATGATTGCTGTTATTACAGCTGTTGAAATTCATGCAGAAAGCACAAATTAATGGTATATGACTGTTTTATATTTAATAACGAACTCGACTTACTTGATATCAGATTTAATGTAATGAATCGGATTACGGATAGGTTTGTACTGGTAGAATCACAAAAAAATTTTCAAGGTAAGGATAAACCGCTCTATTTTGAAGAAAATAAGGAAAGATACAGCCAATTTTTAGACAAAGTCATACACATTGTTGTGAAAGATTTTGGCACTCCGTGCCCAATTGATTGGGATTGCGAAAAAATCCAACGAGAATACATCCTTGACGGACTAAAAGACGCAAATGATGATGACATCATAATAATTTCCGACTGTGATGAAATTCCAAATCCCAACACGGTGTTAAAGTGCATGAATCAACCGGAAATTAAATCCCTGAGACAATTTAACTATCAGTATTATCTTAACAACCTTGCAGTTGGCAGAACCTGTACTGAAGAACAAACCAGCAAAATCCTTTTTATGAAAGATATAAGAAATAACATTCTTGGCGCTGAAAATGGGATTATAAACACAATAAAATTCAACCACGGTACAAAACAAACAATTATACCTGATGGAGGCTGGCACTTCACCTCCTGCGGCAATATAGAAATCGTTAAAGAAAAATTACTCAGCAATAGCTTTCACGAAAACGAAACCATTGAAATCCGCATGGATTTGATAAAAAATCACGACTACTATAAAAATTTAAAATTTTTATGGAATGTTCAGCAGCCTTTAATTCCATTGATATTAGACTATCATTTCCCTGAATACATAAGAAAAAACAGGAAGAAATTTTCACATATGCTAAAACGAGCATACATAAACTATGATACAGTAATGCTCCTGTATACAGTTTTCAGAAAACTCCGCTATCTTGCAGCCCATATTATAAGATTTTTTGTCAAAAATCCGGAGAAAAGAGAACAACTGCTCACCAAATTATTTTCATACAGACAAATAGGCTAAGCATATAAAGTTTATGTAAAGGCACTAAAAAGCTGTGGTAAACTGGTATTATGGAAAGAAAAGGAGAGATACACATGATTCCAATTTTAGATTCAAAACGTCAATACGCAACAATAGGTGCGGAAGTAGAAAAAGCAGTATGCGAAGTTCTTCGCTCAGGTTCATACATTTTAGGGCCGAATACAAAAGCTTTTGAACAGGAAATGGCTGATTTTATCGGCTGCAAATACACAGTAGGTTTAAACTCAGGTACAGATGCACTCCATCTGGCACTCAGAGCTTTAGATATCGGTGCAGGTGATGAAGTAATCACAGTAGCATTCACTTTTGTCGCTACAACAGAAGCAATAGGTATTGTAGGCGCAAAACCTGTTTTTGTTGATATTGATCCTGATACTTTCAATATTGATGCATCTAAAATTGAAGCTGCAATCACACCGAGAACAAAGGCAATCATACCGGTTCACTTATACGGACAACCTTGCGATATGGATGTAATTATGGATGTTGCAAAACGCCACAACTTACACGTTATAGAAGATTGCTGCCAGGCTATCGGTGCTAAATACAAAGGTAAAATGGTTGGTACATTCGGTGATTTTGGATGTTTAAGTTTCTATCCAACTAAAAATTTAGGCGGAATGGGTGACGGCGGACTTATTATGACAAACTCAGAAGCTCTCAGAGACAGAGTTGTAGCACTCCGCAACCACGGCGGAGCTATCCGTTACCACCACGATGAAATCGGTATTAACAGCCGCCTTGACGAAGTTCAGGCTGCTATTTTGAGAGTAAAACTCCAACACATTGACGAGTGGAACGCTGCAAGAAGAGCAAGAGCTGAAAAATACAACGAATTGTTTGAAGACTGTGCTGATGTACAAACACCGGTTGAACTCCCTAACACATACTGCGTTTACCACCAGTACACAGTAAAAATTCCTAACAGAGATGAAGTTCACAAAATGCTTCAGGAAAGAGGAATCGGCGCAATGCTTTACTACCCGATACCACTCCACCTCCAAAAAGTTCACGAATACCTTGGAGTAGGTAAAGGCTCACTTCCTCACACCGAAAAAGATACAGAAATGGTAATTTCACTGCCAATGTTCCCTGAACTGACAGAAGAAGAACAAGTTACCGTTGCTGAAACCCTGATTGACTGCATTGAAAAATCAAAATCTAAAACTGCAGTATAAATCATAAATCAATATAAACTAAAAAGCGGGAAAGATTATTTCTTTTCCGCTTTTTTTAACCTGTAATATTCAACTTGCCGCCTGCACCTTCCGGCAAAATAGCAGGAGCAGAACCTCTTAAATTCTGTGTAAAAATTGTAGGACCTGTAGTATAACCAGTCTGCTGAGGCTTTGTCATATCAAAGAACGGATTGTTTGTTCCGGCCATAGTGCTGTTGTACCTGTCAAGAATTTCAGGCGGAATACTGTAAGCGTCTCCGACGCTCAATCCTAATTTATTCTCTATTGCCTGCACAACGCCCATCTGTAATGTTTACTCCTTATGCTACGATTGAAAAAGTTCTCTGATGAAGTTCGCCAAATTCATTATACTGGTTTTGGCAGATATTAGTACCGTTAAACCCTAATGTATTCAAGCCGTCGGTACCAAATGCAAATATATTACGTCTTGCCATATATCCGTCATTCATTGCGACCTGTCTTGTCATTGCAATTTCATCCGCACTTGGTTTATATGAAGAACCTGCGTTATTTGCATAAGCCTTTATTCTGTCATACGGGTCTACTGAAAAGTTTACCCGCGAAACGCCGCCAATTCGTTCATTCTGTTCGCCATATCCTGACATAATATATTCCTTTAAATTCCTTATTGTTTTCCAACTATATATATAAAGTATATAATCTTTAAATAATTGCCTTTTTTGTTAATATACTCTTTACAATTGTTAACAATAAAAAACTATCCCGTGTCATGAATAATTAAGCCCTGTTTCCCTAAAAAATAACATAATATTAAGTTTTGTAAAGTGTAAAATCTACACTATTGCTGGATTTTAGGGATATCGAAAAATATATAAAACCATAATATTGACTTTAAAAAACATTCGTGTCATAATAATTACATAAGATTTAAGTGTAGTCGAAACACTAAATATAAATAGATTCATTAACCCCAAAAACATATAAACTCCTAAATAATAAACACTAAAAGAGACCATTAGGATGCAGAAAACGACCCACTCAGAAATGAGTGGTTTTTTTTATGCTCAAAAACGTCTGATAAAAGTTTTTAGAACAGCACTTGATGCGTAACGAGGCTCCTATCACATAGAGCCTCGTACACTTAATCCAACAGCCAAAGTGGCGAAAAAATAATTATTCAACAGATTCTTGAATAGAGATTGAATCAATACCCTCAAGTTTTTGGAGTTTTTTATACATCTCCTGAATTGGTTTTCGGGCGTTGACGTCAATTATTGCAGAAATTTTAGAGATATTTTCATCGTTTTTGCTCAATTTTTTAGAAATTTCTCTGAGCTGCGGGTAGTGTTCAACCATATAATCGTATATTTCGTTTGATTTTTCATTCACACAGGCTATATTAACTTTCAGACGGCGCTGGTTTTTAGTGCTGGAAACAAGTATATTTTTTTCGAAAAATCTGACAGAGACGAGAACCAGAATGGCAATAACGGTAGACATAACAGCGATACCGTACAAGCCTGCCCCGCATGCCATACCAATACTTGCAGACATCCATAGAGTAGCGGCCGTTGTCAGTCCGAAAACGGTTGCACCATGTCTTAAAACGGTGCCGCCGCCGATAAAACCGATGCCGGTAACAACCTGTGCGGCGACACGGGCTGTGTCACGGGTTCCGAATTCATCACCGGTAACCGATACCATAGGAAAACCGTAAATCGAAATCAATGTGAATATGCAAGCACCGAGACAGACAAGAATATTTGTTCTTAGGCCGGCATATTTGTTTGTCATCTCTCTTTCAAGACCTACAGCAAAACCTAAGATTACCGCAGATACTATTCTTAAAATTACACTCCAATTAAAAAAATCAGTTAAAACTTCCATTACCTTACCTTACTTTTCGGGTCTAACACGTCTCTAATTGTATCACCAATCAGGTTAAAAGACAGCACCGCAACAAAAATTAAAAATCCCGGTGTCAAAAGCCACGGTCTGTATAAAATATTTGTATATTCCTGAGCTTCTTTAAGCATATTCCCCCAGCTTGCATCCGGCTGCTGTATCCCAAGCCCTAAAAAGCTCAAACCAGATTCTGAGAGAATATACCCCGGCACGGATAAAGTCATCGCGACAATCACATAACTTGTTGTCTGAGGAAGAATATGTTTTATTATAATACCAAGCCTTGATGCACCGATAGAGCGTGCTGCCTGAACATATTCCTGATTTTTTACAGAGAGCACCATGCCTCTGACAACACGTGCAAAACCTGCCCAGCCGATTAGAGCAAGTATAATAACAATCAGCATAAACCTCTGAATACTTGTCATGCCGGACGGCAAAATAGATGCCAGAATAATCAAAAGATAAAAGCTTGGAATACACATTATGGCTTCTGCAAACCTCATCATAAGCATATCAGTTTTCCCGCCGAAGTATCCGGCGATTCCGCCGTATAAAAGTCCGATAGGAAACAGAACAAACAAAGCCAGAAAACCTATTGTCATAGAAATTCTGCCTCCGAAAAGCAGACGTGAAAACACATCGCGCCCGTTAATATCAGTCCCGAGCAGAAACAAACGGCCGTCTCTGTCTGTCGTAACAAGGTGACGTTTCATCGGTATAAGCCCTAAGAATTTATACGATTCACCTTTAGCAAAGAACTTTATATAATGTTTTTGAGACCTGTCAAACTTGTATTTAATACGCAGATTTACAGGGTCAAATTCCCGTTTATAGTTATAAGTATACGGACGCGACAAATGTCCGTTTTCATCAATTACAAATATTTTGGACGGGGGAACATACGCCATGGATCTGTCAGAAAAATCTTTTGTATACGGGGCAATAAAATCCGCAAACAGCAGCATAAAATAAATTACCCCGAGCAAAATGAGCGCCGCGAGTGCAAATTTATCTTTTACCACTTGTTTCAAAACATCTTTCCACATAGTTATTTGTCCCTGATTCTCGGATCGGTGATAATCAAAAGAATATCAGCAATCAAATTACCTAAAACAAGCATAATAGCACCCATCATTAAAGACGCCATTACAAGATTAATATCTGATTTCAAAACAGCCTCCAGAATTAATCTGCCTAACCCCGGATATTGAAATACATACTCAGTCAAAGCCGCCCCGCTCAACAGCCCTGCAAATTCAAACCCCAGCAATGTTATCATAGGATTAATAGCATTACGCAGAGCATGTTTATATACAACTTTGAATTCACTCAGTCCCTTTGCGCGGGCAAATTTTACATAATCACTATCAAGCACATCCAGCAAATTTGCTCTCATCTGGCGCTGCAAACCTGCAAGAGAAATGGTAAACAGAACAACTACCGGTAAAAACAGGTGATGCGTAAGATCAAGAATCTTACCGCCCAAACTCAACTCGCTAAAGTTTGTACAGGTAAGTCCGCCGACAGGGAACCAGCCGGTTTTCACAGCAAATATCAAAAGCAAAACAGCAAAGAAGAATGACGGTATTGCCATCCCGATACTTGTCAGGACAGTCATCATTCTGTCAAACGGTGTTTTCCAGTTCAAAGCGGCAGCCACACCCAGCGGAACACCCACAACCCAGGTTAAAAATATTACTATAGCTGTCAATAAGAGAGTATTCGGGATACGCTCTTTCAATTTTGCACTAACAAGCTCGCCGTTTGAAGTTACACCCAAATCACCTTTTATAAAAGATTTTGCCCATTTGCCGTATTGAACGATGATAGGCTTATCCAGCCCCAGCCGCTCTGTTTCCCGCTGCAAAGTTTCTTTTGAAACTGACGGATTCAACCGGAGTTCTGCAAGCGGATCAACCGGAGACAATCTTATTATAAAGAAACTGACTATTGAAACTATTATCAATAACGGTATTGTCTGTAAAATTCTTTTTAATATATAAAGGAGAATCTGCATTATTTGCCGCCCTCCTTATCTATATAAATTTCTTCTATATTATGTGTAGCCCCCCCGAGTGTTGTCGGGAATACATTCTTGTATTTATTTCTTATTGCAGTTATTACTATTGGAGAATAAATATAAATGAAAGGTTTTTCTTCATAAGCAATCTGCTGATATTCATCGTAGTATTTTTTTCTTTCATCAAAATCAATCGCGAGTGCACCTTTATCATAAATTTCATCAAGTCTTTTTTCCCAGACAAATAAATCGTCATTTTTATCTTTTTCAAGACGCTGATTAAACATATGCAAAGTACCGCGGGAATGCCATACGTTCTTGCCGCTGTTCGGCTCCAGCGGTGAACCGGTAAGCCCCATTATTACCATATCCCAATCAAGAGTATTGGCGAGTTTATTCACAAGCGAATTAAACTCAACAGGTTTGAAATTAACTTTCATACCCAAATCTTCCAAATCCTGCTTTACCATAACTCCTATTGCTTCACGTTCTGTATTGCCGGCATTGGTGTAGAGGTCAAATTCAACGCGGTTGTTGTATTTATCAAACAATCTGCCTCTTTTATCCCAGTAAAATCCCTCTTTTTGCAGCAGTTCGCGTGCTTTATTCAAATCTTTCGGATAAGGCTTAAGATTTTTATTCAAAAATATTGAATTTAAACTCTCTGCTGTAAATAAAGGTTCGCCAAGCCCATTCGCAATATTGAACACCATATTTTCACGGTCAATAGCGTAATCCACAGCCGTGCGGAAATTTTTATTTCTGAACCATACCTGTTTTTTAGGTTCAACATAAAATTTGCCGTTCTCATTTTTACGGTTGTTTAAATTCATTGTCAAATACATAGTTCCGGTATTTGGCCCCAGATTATACACGGTAAAATCCGAATGCGGTTCAAGGGTTTTAAATCGTGCCACGTTTGCTCCCTGCAAACCGATAATATCAAGTTCTTTAGCCTCAAACTTCAGCACCTCGTTATTTAAATCACCGACAATCAAATAAACAAGGCGGTCTAGGTATGGCAGTTTTTCATCATTAGTATTTATAACATAATAATTAGGGTTTCTTACAAAAGTTACTCTCTGTGCCGGAATATATTCCTGAATACGGAACGCGCCGCTTGTTACAAATGTTTTAGGGTCTGCATTTGTCGATAAAAATGTATCAAAATAAGCATTTCCTTTTTTAACCGCAGGTTCAAAAATATGTTTTGGAGCTATCGGGTTGGAAAGCATTCTCAAAAATGGTGCAAAAGGTTTCGGAGTAGTAAATTTCACGGTATAATCGTCAATTTTTTCAACAGTCGGCAGTTTCCCGTCAATAACTATAGAATCTCTGACCGAGGTGTTTCCTACCCCTGCAAAAACTATGTCCTGCCAGGAAAATACAACATCATCAGCTGTGATAGGCTTACCGTCTGACCATTTGAGCCCGCGGCGGAGTTTGATAAGATACTCGGTGCCGTTTACCTCAAAAGATTTTGCAAGTTTCGGGATAACTTCGCCGGTATATGGGTTTGTAGTCAAAAGCCCGTCATACATAACATCTGCCATAAGAGATGAGATATTATCTCTGGAATTAAACGGATTAAATGTTTTAGGGCCTTCTCCTATAGTCGACGCAACAAGAGTACCGCCAAACTGCCCGACCGGAGCCTGCGATTGAAGATAATCCACCCCGTCTATTGTAACATTTTTTTGAGGAGGAGGCGGTGTGAATTGCGTATCTGTGTCTGTTATTGCCTCCGCTGCAATATCAATATCCGGAACATCCGCATGCAAACAAGATTTTAAGCCCCAAATAATTAAGAATAAAATTATAAACCCGAATATTATTCTCTTCATAAGGATAGCTTAACATAAAAATTACAAAAATTTATAGCCCGCAGAGGGGATTTATTCTTCGTTTATAATTTTTATTTTTTTCATTTTTCTGGTATGATTGAAACGCAAAATGAGGGAGAAAAATTATGGTACAAAGAATTGTAACAGGTATGAGATCAACAGGTAAACTTCACCTTGGACATTACCTCGGAGTTATACAAAATCTGGTGGAACTTCAAAATAAATATGAAAGTTTCTTCTTTGTGGCAGACTGGCACGCCCTCACTACAAAATATGACAAAACAGAAACGCTGAGACAGGATATAAATGATGTTGTAATAGACTGGCTTGCTTCCGGTATTGACCCTGACAAAGCCACTATATATGTCCAATCACTCGTTCCTGAAATTGCTGAACTCAATATTTACCTTGGAATGATTACCCCGCAAAACTGGGTTGAACGCGATCCGACCTTAAAAGATATGGCAAAAATCCTGAGAACGAAAGAAGGACTGAATTCTCAAATAGGATTCGGACTTATGGGATATCCTGTTTTGATGACTGCTGACATCCTTATGTTCAACGCGGATGCTGTTCCGGTTGGCAGCGACCAGATTGCACATATAGAAATTACCCGCGATATTGCAAGAAGATTCAATAACATCTATAAAACCGATTATTTCAAAGAACCGGCTGCTCTATTGAATGACTGCGCTCTTATATGCGGACTTGACGGCAATAAAATGGGCAAATCTTTCCAGAATGACATAAAAATTTCTGATACAGAAGAAGTCACCTCAAAAAAAATAATGACTGCAATTACAGATAGAAGCCGCCTCAGAAAAGATGACCCCGGTCATCCCGATGAATGCGAAGTCGTTTTCAAATACTGGAAAATCTTCGGCTCTGAAGAACAAATTGCTCAAGTACGCAGTGAATGCGAAAAAGGTCAACGAGGCTGCGCAGATTGTAAACGACAATTGGGCGCGCTAATTAACGAAAAGTTAAGACCAATCCGTGAAAAACGCAAATACTACGAAGCACATCCGGAAGAAGTCCGCCGTATTATTCTGGAAGGTTCTGAAAAAGCACGCATACAAGCCCGAAAAACTCTCCTTGATGTCAGAGAATTAATCGGGATGTATCAAAAATAAAAAACAAGCAGGTATTATATGGATATAAAAATAAATACATAAGATATACAGAGGATCCTGCTTGTTCTTTATCACCCTTGCGGATGAGAAAGTCTTTTATGAAATTGTCAATTGTTTTAATGAAAAGCCGTTTTTTACGGCTCTTGGTAAAAGGTTAGTGTGTGTAGGAGAAAATAAAGAAAAAGAAAAATGGTTATATATATATAATAACTCATTTTTCGAAATTTTTGTATATATTTTGAATATATTTTACATATCTTAACAATATATTTTTGAAATATAGACTATGATTGCATTTTCACCCTGTTTAAATTAGAATAATATTTATACTAAAAGGGGTAAATATGAAGATAGAAGCAAAAAATTTAGTAAAAATCTACGGGGACAGAAGTGTAGTAAACGATATTTCCTTTGAAATGAACAAAGGAGAAGTTGTCTGCTTGCTCGGACCTAACGGAGCCGGCAAAACCACAACATTTTATATGGTTGTAGGGCTTATAAAGCCAAATAGAGGACAAATACTTCTGGACGGACAAGACATAACAACATGGCCTATGAATATCCGTGCAAAAGCAGGACTTGGCTATCTGCCGCAGGAAGCATCTATCTTTAGAAAGTTAAGTGTTGAAGATAACATTAAACTTGTTCTCCAGATGAATGATAAACTGACATATAGAGAGAAGAAATATAAGCTTGAAGAGCTTTTGGAAGAATTCGGTATCAAACGCTTGCGTCATTACGCAGCAGTATCACTTTCCGGAGGAGAAAGACGACGTGTTGAAATTGCAAGAGCGCTTGCCGCAAGCCCTGATTTTATGCTTCTTGATGAACCGTTTGCCGGTATTGACCCGATTGCCATCGGAGACATCAAAGATAACATCAGAAAAATCTCCGAGGATAAGGGGCTCGGTGTCTTGATAACAGACCACAACCCGAAAGCTACGTTATCAATCACAGACAGAGCTTACGTTATATTTGACGGGAAAATTAAAATCCAGGGAAAAAGCCGTGATGTTGCAGTTGACCCTGTTGCTAAAGAATTTTACTTAGGAAAGGATTTCCAACTCTAATGAAATTTCTGCCTAAAATTACAATATACGATAAATACATTTTTAATCAGGTAATGATAACCACATTTGTGGCAATATTACTGTTTACGGTTGTTTGGATAGCACCGGAAATGCTTTTGAATACCATTAAGAAAACACTTGCAGGGGATTACGGGATTAAGACAGCAATACTTGTACTTTTCTATGAACTTCCGAAAATTCTCGGTAAAGCTTTTCCGGTAGGGCTGCTGCTGGGTTCACTGTTTACGTTTGATAAATTAAGCAAGGATTCGGAACTGACTATCTTTCGAGCAGTCGGGCTGTCATTTAAAAGAATTATAGCTCCGGTAATTGTACTGAGCCTTATTGTTACGTGGATGTGTTTTGTAACTTATGACAAACTTATCCCGCTTGCAGCTCAAAAACTTAAAGATATAAAGGGTGAATATACAACAACTCAATATATTTACACCCAAAAAGACGTTAACAATGTCCCTGTTCAGGCTGTTATCGTTTCACGCTTCAGCCAGAATAAAATGATTAATATAATAGTTCTTGATTTTTCAAAACAGCGATACTCTGATGTACATCAGCTGTCAAACATTTTTTACGCCAAAAAAGGAAGAACATATCAGGATCACTGGGCTTTGTATGATGTAACTAAATACAAAATAAATAATGACGGGATATTTGAGGCTATACAACAGATTCCGGCGATGTCCGTACTCAATGGCGAATCTGCAAAAAATGCCTACACCCTGATGACATATTCAGTAAAAAAAGAGAGAGAAATAACCAACCACGATTTACATAATTATATTAAACTGCTGAAAAAAGAGGGATTAACCGAAGAATACAGATATATGCTGAACAAATACCTGCAAAGATTTTTCCATCCGTTCGTATGTATATTACTTGCAGTAATGGGGGCGCTGCTTGGTTTTTCAAAACCAAGAGAACAAAGATTAATCGGTTTTACAATAGCAATCGGATGTATTTTTCTGTATTACATCACACTGCCATTTTTTGATTTACTGGCAGAAAAAGGGGTACTTCATCCGTTGATAACGGCTATTTTCCCGCCTCTGGCATTTTTAGCCGCAATAATCGGATTTTACAAGACTAAGGATTTATAATGAAAAAATTTATTCTTTTATTTTGCGCACTACTGGCTATAAATACCGCTGTTGCGGCTAAACCGGTTGAAATTGAATACAACGACGGGATATATCATATCACATTAAACGGAGAAAAGATTAAAAAGAAAATAAAATTTGTTACAAGCGAAAATCTTATAACAAATAAAGAGGCGCATCAAAAAGGTAATGCCCAACTAACGATTAACGCCGGATTTTTTGACCCTGAAAATGAAAAAACAATATCCTACATTGTTACGGACGGACAAATTTCAGCAGACCCGTTATTCAACGAAAATCTCTGGATGGGCGGGAAATATTCCAGAAAAAGCCTTGATATGATAATGAACCGTTCAGAGTTCAGAGTCGTCAGATGCGGCAATAAGCTTCACTACGAAATTACCCCGCACACTGCAGACATAGAATTCGGATGTGAACTTTTAACCTCCGGACAAGGAGGCCCCCTAATTGTTCCAAATCTGCGGCTTGAAGAGGAATTCTTTATAGTCAAAAAAGACGGTGAAGTAGTACGGGAATCCGCCTCGGTTCTTCACAAAACGGCAAGAACCGTTATCGGTTTGAAAGACGGAATTGCGCATATACTTATAATCACTGACGAAAATCCGATGAATATGTACGAAGTTCAAGCGCTTTGCAAAAAAATGGGATTTGACAGAGCCATGGCTTTTGACGGCGGAAGCTCAACTTCTTTGAATTACCTTGATAAAATTGAAGTCACCTCTAATAGCGACGGCGGCGGAAGAAATCTAAAATCATTTATGATTATTTCAAAATAAAACTTTTATGTAGCATCAAAATATTTGACGGCAGCTTCAACAATAGCGTTATTTATCCTGCTTATTATATTTCTTTGCGCAGGAGTTTTTGCGGCTTGAGCAGCTCTCCTTGTAAACTGTGCCATAAATTCAAATATAGGTATAACTTCATCTCTATCAAACAAAAAAGGAATTTTATTGAGTCTGAATGCGTTTCTTCTGCCATGGACGTTATCTTCAATAGTAAGACAATCAATGTCTATTGAAGTGGGGTTATCACTATACTGACAGAAGTCTCTATACTCTTTACGCGCTTTTTTCAAATAATTTACAAAATCAGAAAGGTCATATCCGTTTCCGTCATTTGACAAATTAGCAGATACACGCAGGGTACACCTGTCAGCATTATTGATATCTTTACTTTTGAATACTCTTAGATTATGTATGCCGGTAAATGAAATGTTATCCATACCGGAGATAAAACCTGTAAAATTTTTTTTTTGCTATCAAAATATAAAACTACCGCCCTGAATAACAACTTTTGTTGTTTTTCTGAACGGTAGTAGAATTTTTTGTTATCAAACTATTTTACAAAGAAAGCAGAGTTCAATGTTGCCTGAACCTTGATTCTGCCGGCTGATATAGGAGTTGATGAGCTCATACCAGCCTCTGCTGAATCAGAAACAGCATTCTTTGCCATCAAATTGTAATAAACTCTTGAAGTTGCGCCGGAATTGCAGCTTGCATTCATATACTTAACCCCGTCAAGCACAGCACCTGCACCTTTTGCCACCGCATTAGCCTGATTTTTTGCTTTTGTAACAGCAAGAGTAAGCAGTTCGTCGCACTGTGCTTCATAATCAGAAACAGAGAAATTCAGATTATTAACATTTGTAGCACCTGCGGCAATTGCTTTATCAATCATTTCGCCTGCTTTATCTATATTTTTGGTATGAACGATAATGGTATTTGAGACTTCATATTTGTCGAAAACTCTCTTTTTATTTACATAATTATAGAGAGGAGTTGCGCTGAAATCTGAGGTTTTGATATAATCCATATTTTGAGAATTAATCAAAGTTTTCAACACAGCCTGAACTTTGTCTGAGATTTCTTTATTTTGGGCAACAGCGTTCTGCATTGATTTGTCGTAAGTTTCAACAGCAATTGAAATTTCGACCATATCCGGGCTTAACTCTTTGTTAGCCTGAGTATTGACTGTGATGTAACCGCGTTCTTCAGTATTATCAGCAGCGGCATTAGCAGCAGCTGTTGAGATACCTGCTATTAAACCTAAAATTATTGCAGACACAAAAATCTTTTTCATACATTCTCCTTTACTTTTTAATCTCTTCATGAGACGAATTTTCAATGTTTTTTGTTTCAACTTCTTGCAAACTATTTTGCGCGGAATCGTCCTTGGCTTGTTTCTGGCTTTCCTCAACTGATTTAAGCATCATAGCGTTAAGCATTTTGACCTGTGAGTGGAGTCTGACGCGTTCCATAAGCTTATTCATCTCAGCATCAGTCAACTCTTGAGGAGATGCAAAAGAAATAGCTACTTTGCGACCGTTTGCAAGATAAAAACTCATAGCAACTATAGCCCAGAGCAAAACACCCTGAAACAAATTAATCGGAGGGAGTGAAGCAAAATGATTCCATATGCACATAGCGACATAGCCAGGGAACGCAATAAATCCCGCAGCAAGACATACTACTGCAAACAGAGCCAGTATCAAGCCTCTAAAACCATCAATTTGTATAACTCTTGTTTTTCTTTTCATATATTACCTTCTAACTATTTTTAATCATATCAAAAAATTCATCTTCTGTTAATATTATAACACCTAATTTCTCCGCCTTGTCCAATTTTGACCCCGGATTTTCGCCAGCAAGAACAAAAGAGGTGTTTTTTGAAACCGATGAGGATGTTTTTCCGCCCATTTTTTTGATTAAAGCACCTGCCTCATCTCTTGTCATATTTTTTAACGTACCTGTTAGTACAAAAGTTTTGCCGCTCAAAACATCCGATGCTGCCCCTTGAACTTCCGGAGGCTCTACCCCGAGAGATTTTAGAGTATCAAGCATTTTGAGATTTTCAGCATTGTGAAAAAATTCATAAATAAATGCCGCAATTTTGTCGCCGATTCCCGGAATAGCAATCAGACTGTCCATACTTGCATTTTTGAGATTATCTATAGACTTAAACTCATTTGCAAGGATATCAGCGGTTTCTTTACCGACATTTTTTATGGATAAAGCCGTAATAAGTCTGGTGAGCGAACGGGTTTTACTTGCCTGAATAGAATTATACATATTTGTAGCTGACTTTTCCTGCACCAAATCCAGCTGCATAAAATCTTCAACACTCAAGCGGTAAAGGTCGACAGGATTTGATATAAACTTTTTGTCATACAGCTGCTGAATAACAGCCGGGCCGACTTTATCAATATCCATAGCCTCTTTAGATGCCCAGTATTCAATCAGCGCAGTTGCCTGCTGAGAACAATTTTTGCTGCCGCAGTACAAATTAACCCCGCCGTCTATTGAAACCAATTTTGAATGACAGGACGGGCAATATTCAGGCGGCTCGACAACCGGCAGAGAATTATGTTCAGGGGTTTCCATAACTTTGATAACTTTCGGAATAATTTCGGCGGCTTTTTTAATCAAAACCGTATCCCCGATTCTTATATCAAGCCGTCTAATTTCATCAAAATTATGCAGGCTGGCTCGCTGTACAACACTGCCGCCCAGATGAACAGGCTGAAGCACGGCAACGGGAGTAACAGCACCGGTTTTCCCGACATTTAATTCTATATCAAGAAGTTTTGTTGTAACTTCCTCCGGCGGGAATTTAAATGCCGTAGCCCATTTTGGTGCTCTTGAAGTAAAACCTAAATCCTCCTGGATAGCAAGATTGTTTACCTTAATGACAACGCCGTCTGTTGCATAATTTAAGTCAAACCGTTTTGTATCCCACTCTTTACAATAATCTATGGCCTCTTGAATATTTTTACAAAGACGGATATTAGGATTCACCTTAAAACCGAGTTTTTTCAGATACATAATACTGTCATAGTGAGTTTTTGGAGCATCACTTGCATTTTCCAAAATCGCAGTATATGTAAACATAGAAAGATCGCGTTTTGCAGTGATAGTACTGTCTAGTTGTCTCAACGAGCCGGCAGCAGCATTACGAGGATTTGCGAATAATTTTTCGCCATTTGCAAGACTTTCTTCATTAAGTTTTTCAAAAGAAGTTTTAGGCATATAAATTTCGCCTCTGACTTCGATATTTACATCTTCAAAAAGTTTAAGAGGAATAGCCTTAATAGTTTTAAGATTTGTTGTAATATTTTCGCCTGTCACGCCGTCTCCGCGTGTAACTCCTGTCGTAAACAATCCGTTTTCATAAGTCAGAGAAATAGCAAGTCCGTCAATCTTTAATTCACAGACAATTTCTACATTATCGCCATACTCTTTTGTAATACGTTCATACCATTTAACAAGCTCCTCGTAGCTGTAGGTATTATCCAGACTGTAAAGGCGGTGTTTGTGTGTGTAAGGGAAAAACTTTTCACTCACAGAACCCACTCTCTGTGTCGGGCTGTCAGGAGTGATAAAAAGCGGATTTTCAGACTCAAGTTTTTTGAGCTCCGCAAACATTTTATCATAGTCAAAATCGCTCACAGTCGGATTATCAAGCACATAATAGTTATAGTTATGCCTGTTTATTTCATCACGTAAAAATTTTATTCTTTCAATAACCATATTCTACATTACCATCAACAATTCTCTGATAACTTTTGTCGCGACCGCCGTAGAAACGCCGGAAGCATCATAATCAGGAGCAAGTTCTACAACATCAGCTCCGACAATATCAAAGTTTTTAAGATATTCAAACCATCCCATAAGTTCATTAAACTGCATCCCGCCGGCTTCCGGAGTACCGGTACCGCACATAACAGACGGGTCTAATACATCCAAATCGACAGTTACAAAAACTTTCTTATCTTTTAATACATCAAGGTCGCTGTATTTATGAGCCAGAGTATTGTATTTTGCCATAAACTCAAACTCCTCTTTCATGCCTGAACGGATACCGATTTGTTTAATATTTTCGGGTCCTATAATTTTTGACACATGCCGGATAACAGCAGAATGAGACATAGCCTCTCCAAGGTATTCTTCTCTCAAATCAGTATGTGCATCAAAATGTATAACCGCAAGATTGTTGTGGTATTTAGAAACAGCCTCGATTTCAGGGAGAGAAACCAGATGTTCACCACCGATACCGAAAACTCTTTTGCCGTCAGAATAAATATCTTCTACATTTTTTCTAATGACATCTAATGTTTTATATGTATTTCCGAGCGGGAACTCCAAATCACCTGCATCGTGGAAATTTACATACTCAAGGTGTTTATCAAACCTCGGAGAATATTCTTCCAGCCCCCAGCTGGCAAGACGTATCTGCTCCGGCGCAAATCTTGAACCGGAACGATAAGAAACAGTCCCGTCAAAAGGAAGTCCGAGCATCACTATATCACTTGAATCATAATCCGGATTTTGTCCCATCCAGCTTCTGTCTAAAAAAGGTCCTGAAAGCATATTTTATACTCCTTTACAAAAATAATTTTAACACAATTTTACCATAAAAATACCGTTTATAAATGATTGATTTTCAGATAATTAACATTAAAATACAAATATGAAAAGAGTACTTCTGATATTTTTTATATTAATAACCGGCGCAACAGTATTGGCAGAAGACTTTGACTATCAGCAGATATACAGAGAGCTGCCCGTACCTGATGTAAAATATATTCACAACATAGACCCCGGGGAATACTACGACACCGAGCATTCCACCTGGTCGCCGTATCCCCTGTTCAGACTGGTAGCACCCTTATATTTCAAAACAATTACCATTGAACCCGGTTACTACCTGCTCACCCCGAGAGAACACAAAGGCGACTGGTATATATTGTTCAAAGAAGCCGGCAGAATAAAATACATAATCCCTGTGTATAACAGAGATTTGACACCTGTAATGTTTTATGATGAAAACCTGCCCAAACCTGAGCTGAAATTTTCGCAAAAAGTTCACCTGAAAACTCTTGATTTAATCGGAAGATTTGTTCCGAGCGCAAAACGTGAACCAACCCCGCAAACCTATCTTGAATTAACAGATTTGGACAACAATTTTATATCACTTGTAATATACTGGGGCAATTACCGGTATTATACGATATTCAGAACCACACAGCTTTAATGTCTGTGAATATCTTTCATAAATATATGCATCCATAAAATTCCGGATGACAAAATGTAACAAAATAATAAAATTTGGCAAATTCCTGATGAAAAAATACTTTATATAAATGTAAGGTAGTGAAAAGGTAGATATAATTGTGTCGAATGTAGTTTCATCAGCAATATTTGCGGTGCGAAATGTCGATAAGTTTGAAAACGGCGATATCGGCAGACTCCCTGTCGCAGGCGCACAAACAATAAACATATTTGATAAAATTCTGCATTATAATGCACGTCTGGCAAAAGGTACAGATGGAGCAATTCAGGCGTTCAACGCAATGGCAGAACATAATAAATTTCTCAATTACACAGGAAAAACAATAAAATGGGCAGCCCAGAACGTCAACCCTCTGATTTGTGCATCAGGCGGCTTGAAAGTTCTTATGGCAGATGACAAACCAAAAGCCGCAGTTGTGGAATCCGCATCACTTGCAACAATGTTTGCGGGTGAAAAACTCATGAAAACAGCTCTATTGGATGTAATAATGGATTCAAAGCCGGTTAATGCCGCAATCGCAGGACTCAAAAAAGCAAAATTAACAAAACCGTGGATGGAAGTCATAACAAAACATAATGCCGGCGGCAAGCTTTCTGCAATAGCACGCGGCGTAATGTTTGTCGGCGCCTCTATCGGCTCATACGCTGCCGGACAAAAAATAGGAGAAGATATTTACCGCCACGGACAGGCGGTATTTGGGAAAACTCCTGAAAATATCAATCTAAAGAGCTAAGCATGATGGCGAATTATATGCTATACTAAATTTACAATGAAAAAAATAGCGCTATTAACAATTTTAACCTTGATGTTGAACCTGTGTCTGGCTCTTCCGTCCCATGCAATTAAAATAGGACTTCAGACAAATGTCGAAAGAGTAGGCGTAGGTTCTGCCACCCCTGCCGTCATTATTGACGCAAACACAAACCGCAAAGTCTGCGATTTGGAAAAAATGATAAGCTATGAAATCCGTGCTTACAAAAACAAAATTGCCATCAAAATTGACGGTAAATACTACAAAATAGATTCTGATAATATTGTAATAAAAGCAGATGAAAACAGTTTTCTCAGCACTAAAAACAAATGGTATAGAGGAATTTTCATCATACAAAACAAAAATCATAAACTAACCCTGATAAACGACATTGATATAGATAATTACGTAAAAGGGGTAGTTCCGGCAGAAATGCCGCCTTCTTGGGAGATAGAAGCACACAAAGCACAAGCTATCGCGGCAAGAAGTTATGCACTGGCAAACCTCGGTAAACGAGCTGCTTTAGGCTATGACTTGAACGACACTCCGGAGGATCAGGCTTACGCCGGAGCTTCTGCTGAAACTCCGCGGACAAATCAGGCTGTAGAAGATACAAAAGGCATTGTTTTAATTTATAATCTAAAAATTATCCCTGCATACTATTACGCATCAGCCGGCGGGCAGACAACTACAGCAAGCTCTGTCTGGGGACAGGATTTGCCATACATCCGCTCAGTACCGTCCTATGACGACAACGTCAAGAAAAACGGACACGGAGTCGGTATGTCACAGCACGGCGCTAATAACCTCGCTAAAGAAGGGTACAACGCATACCAGATTTTGCAATACTTTTACAAAAATATAAAATTTGCCAGATTAAATAACACCTCTTACAATTAATTATTTTTTGTTCTTAAAAGCTGGTTTTACAGGCTTTTACAGGTAATATATCCTTAAAAACCCCTTTTTGTGCAATAAAAGATGAATTAATTTCCTAAAACCCCTTGTCAAAAACAAAAAAAATGCTATAATAAATTCTGTCGATAATATTGCATGCGGAAGAGAGAATGGTTTCATTTTCGTAGGCACAAGTAGAAGGAGGTTCGTAATGAACAAAGAAGAATTGGTAAAAGAAGTATCAAAAAAAGCAAAAGTTTCTCAAAAAGCTACTGCTGATATTATTGCAGCTACTTTAGAAACAATTTCTAAAACAGTATCTAAAGGTAAAAAAGTAACTCTTGTTGGTTTCGGGACTTTTGAAGCTCGCAAAAGAGCAGCTAGAACAGGCAGAAACCCACAAACTGGCGCACCTTTGAAAATTGCTGCAAAAACAGTTCCGGCATTCTCTGCTGGTAAAAAATTCAAAGAACTCGTAAAATAGTTTCTTAGAATTTAAACGGATTTAAAAAGAGAGGTTTATTTTAAAAATGAGCCTCTCTTTTTGTATGCAAAAATGAAATAAATTTATCGCCGTATTTTTTTTGTTTTATAAGGTCAAAATCTTCAAATTCAACAGGGGTAACGTGTTCAAGAATAACAATACCTGCGCAGTTTTTTACAGCACAGAGCGCCTCTTCATACACCCCTGAATAATATGGCGGGTCTATATAAACCACATCAAATTTTCTATTCAATTTGGGCAGCAATTTTAAAGAATCACCATGCAAAAACTCAGGAGAATAAGGGAATTTAGCAAAATTAGACTTGATAACAGAGGCTGCTTTCGGGTGTTTTTCAATGGCTGTAACACGTGAAAACCCTCTGGATAATGCCTCAAGTGCCATAATTCCGGAACCGGAAAACATGTCCAGAAAAGATTTTCCCTCAAACTCAATCATTGCCTGCAATGTATTAAAAACACTCATCCTGACTTTGGAAAGCGTAGGACGCGTAATCCTTTCATCAGGCGCCGCAATCTTTTGTCCTTTAAATTTACCCGCTGTAATATTCATATTACTATTTTACAATGAATAAAATTTAGTGTATAATGTGCTTGTTATCCGTTTAATCAGGAGTTATATGCGCACAGAAAACAAGACAGAAGTAATAGTAGTCGGGGGCGGACCTGCCGGAATAGCCTGTGCTGTTACAATTGCACGCGCAGGACGAGAAGTCATCCTGATAGAACGCGGCAGTTTTACAGGAGCAAAAAATGTATTCGGAGGAGCTATTTACGCAAAACCGACACGCGAAATTTTTCCGGATTTTGAAAAAACAGCTCCACTGGAAAGAAAAATTATACTCCACAAATACGCACTTTTGGGAAACGAAGATTCAACAGAAATAACCTACAGAAACGATGAAAAAGATAATGAAAACGTAAGTTATAGTGTGTTCCGTCCGAAATTCGACCGCTGGATGGCAAAACAAGCCGAAAAAGAGGGAGTCATTATTATTACGGAAACCGTTGTAAAAGATTTGATTCTTGACGACGGACAGGTTGTCGGGGTAAAAACAGAACTTGAAGATTACTATGCCAATATAGTCGTTCTGGCTGACGGAGTAAATTCACTTCTTGCAAAGAAAGTTGGTATGCGTAATAAAATTACGCCATACGATGTTGCAATAAGCGTCAAGGAAGTTATTAAGCTTGACAGTGAAAAAATCAATGACCGTTTTCATCTGAAAGATGACGAGGGCTGCGTATATCAGCTTTTTGGCGGTTCAATGCTCGGTATGCTTGGACTGGGATTTATTTATACTAACAAAGACTCAGTAAGTATAGGACTCGGTGTAACTCTGAACGAACTTGTTGAAAATAAAGTCAGACCGTACGAACTTTTAGACCAACTGAAGCAGCACCCTGCAATCGCGCCATTACTCAAAGACGGAGAACTTCTTGAATATTCTGCTCACTTAATCCCGGAAGGCGGTTACAAATGCATACCGGATTTATTTGCTGACGGCGTAATGATAGCAGGCGACGCTGCTATGCTGGTTAACAATATGCACTGGGAGGGAACCAACCTTGCAATGATGAGCGGCAAATTTGCAGGTGAAACGGCTCTGCGTGCGCTCCTTGAAGAAGATTACACTGCAGAAGTGCTCTCGCATTACCAGCAGAGACTGGAACAATCTTTTGTAATGAAAGATTTAAGAACTTATAAAGATTTGATGGATGTTATGCATAGCAGATGCGCATCATTTTTAGGATATTTCCCTAAGAAAATTAACGCATTTTTCAAAATGTTCACAACGGTCGACAGCATACCTAAAAAGGATAAGTACAGAAACTTTATAAAAAGCATATTCAATGACAGGAACCCGCTTGAATTAATCAAAGACGGCGGTAATCTGCTGAAACTTTTATGGGGGATTTTAAAATGAGCATAGATGAAAAACTATTTACAGTAAAATCTGAACCAGACAAAGTTTCACATCTGCACCCTGATACAGAGCAATGCGTCCGCTGTGAATCAAAAGCCTGTACATATGTTTGTCCTGCAAATGTTTACGAATGGGATGAAGAGCAGCAAAAACTTCTGGTTAATTTTGAAAACTGTCTTGAATGCGGAGCATGCAGGATAGCTTGCGAGAGACAAACCCTTGATTGGGAATATCCTAAAGGTACAAAAGGTGTAAAATTTAAACTCGGATAAGAAGAATAAGGAGGCATTTATGAAAGAAGAGTACAGCAACAAACAAAGACGCTGGTATGACAAAGACCCTGTATTATCACAGGCTGTAAAAACTCTGGAAGAATCTGATGACGAAACCCAGATTAGAATTGCGTTAAACTTGATAAAAATTATCATCGAACACAATATTGAAGACGAAAAATATGAAGCTGTAGAGGATATCATTAATGCAGTAGGTTCAGGTCTGGAAGATAACAGAAAAGGCCGCTGGTATGATATTGATTCAACAATCAGAACAGCAATGAACATGTTACACAATTGTCCGGAAGCAACCCAAAAACTCATCGCCAAAGAAATGGCAAAAATGGTTGTAACTACTATCAAAAAAGAAGATTCCGACGACACTGAAGAACAAACAGAATCATAAATCGAATATTTTTATTCTGTTAATAAAATACATACAAAAGGAAACGAAAACTTTTTTCAAAACACGCGTATCTCTTCACATGCGCTATCGTCCACCAAAAAACATTTCGTTTCCTTTTTGTTTTCATAGTTTTATATCTTAATTTATTTAAAACACATAATAATTAATTTTTCATTAAGAATTTAATTTTTTTAAGAAATCTATTATATAAATATAATGTAATCTAAATTAATTATTGTGTAAAAGGAGAGAATTATGATTAAACCATTAGGAGACAGAATCGTTATTAAAGTTATTGAAGATACCGAACAAACTTCAGGCGGAATTTTTATCCCTGACAGCGCAAAAGAAAAACCGCAAAAAGGTGAAGTTATTGCTGTCGGTCTCGGAAAATTAAATGACAAAGGCGAAAGAGAACCTATGGATGTAAAAGTAGGGGATATTGTTCTTTATGCAAAATATGCCGGTACTGATATTAAAATTGACGGCGTTGAATACAAAATTCTTTCTATCAAAGATGCATTAGCAATTGTTGAATAACGACAAAAAATATTTTTATAAGGAGATATAAAATGGCAAAACGTATAGTATTTGATGAAGAAGCAAGAAAATCACTTCTTAAAGGTATTGATGCTGTGGCTGATGCGGTTAAAGTAACCCTCGGACCTAAAGGCAGAAATGTTATATTAGAAAAAAAATACGGTGCACCTCAAATCGTTAACGATGGTGTAACCATAGCAAAAGAAATTGAACTAAAAGACGGTTTGGAAAACGCAGGCGCACAACTGTTGAAAGAAGTTTCTTCTAAAACAAACGATGTCGCAGGTGACGGTACAACAACAGCTTCAGTTCTGGCACAGGCTATCGTCCGCGAAGGCCTCAAAAACCTCACTGCAGGCGCTAACCCTATTTCTATGAAACGTGGTATTGATAAAGCTGTTGACCTTTCAGTTAAAAAGATTAAAGAAATGTCCAGACCTGTAAACACTAAAGAAGAAATTGCACAAGTAGCTGCGATTTCAGCAGGCAACAATCAAGAAATAGGCAACCTGATTGCAGAAGCAATGGAAAAAGTCGGACACGACGGCGTTATTTCTGTTGAAGAAAGCAAATCTTTCGGTACTAACCTCAAAGTTGTTGAGGGTATGCAATTTGATAAAGGTTACATCTCTCCGTACTTTGTAACAGACGCAGAAAGAATGGAAGCAGTTCTTGAAGATGCTTATGTATTCTGCTGCAACAAGAAAATCAACCTCATCGCAGACCTTGTTCCTGTACTTGAACAGGTTGCAAGAGACGGTCGTTCACTGTTGTTGATTGCAGAAGATGTTGAGGGTGAAGCTCTTGCTACACTCGTTGTTAACACAATGAGAAAAGTTTTGAGAGCAGTTGCAGTTAAAGCTCCTGGCTTCGGTGACAGAAGAAAAGCTATGTTAGAAGATATCGCAATCCTCACAGGCGGCGAAATGTTCACTGAAGAACTCGGTATTAAACTTGAAAACGTAACAACTCAAATGATGGGTAAAGCAAAAAGAGTTACCGTTACAAAAGACGAAACAACAATCGTTGTTGGTGACGAAACTAAAGCAGCTGTACAAGAAAGAATCAGACTTATCAGAAAACAAATTGAAGCGTCTGACAGCGAATACGACAAAGAAAAACTTCAAGAACGTATCGCAAAACTTTCAGGCGGCGTAGCTTTGATTGAAGTTGGTGCTGCAAGTGAAGTTGAACTTAAAGAAAGAAAATTGAGAATTGAAGATGCTCTGAACGCAACAAGAGCTGCAAATGAAGAAGGTATTGTACCGGGCGGCGGAGTTGCACTTTTGAGAGTTCAACAAGACCTTTTGAAACAACTCGATACAATTGATTTTGTTTCTGATGATGACAAAGTAGGATACAAAATCCTGACATCTGCTCTTGATGTTCCTTTGAGAGCAATCTCAAGAAACGCAGGCGCTAAAGCTGATGTTGTTGTTGATAATATCCTTGCACAAGAGGGCGCATACGGCTACGATGCATTGAACGACAAATATGTTGACATGTTCAAAGCTGGTATTGTAGACCCTGCAAAAGTAACACGTTCAGCACTTGTTAATGCTGCATCAGTTGCTTCTATGTTATTGACAACAGAAGCTGCAGTTGTTGATATTCCGGAAGAAAAATCAGCACCTGATATGTCTGCAATGGCAGGTATGGGCGGTATGGGCGGCATGATGTAATCTACCGCAAACCGGTTAATATTTTCAATAAAAAGCCCTGTACCAAATTTGGTACAGGGCTTTTAGATTTTATTTAATTATTTTACTCTGTGAGATCATACATTTTGCCGTTCGCATCACGCCCTAAACCCATAGATTCAAGATTTTGCAAATGGAATTGCATAAAATTTTTCTCTGCATCAGTAAGTTCTGTGCCTGATTTTTGTTTTGAAACAAGGTCATCATAAATAGCATTATTAATCAGGGTTTTCTGTCCCTGTAATAACAACATGCGGGAAAAGACATTATAATTATCGGATTTTATTCCTCTATAGTTATAATAACCTTGTTCATCGGGTTCGATTTTGTTTTCACCCATCAGACTGACTTTAAAATATTTGTTATAGTCTTTATTTTTAATTACGCTGACGCTCATTTGCTGAATTACACGGAATCCACTGCCGCTTTCATCAGGTGTAATTGCATAAACCCCGACAATTCCATCATCACGCTGAATTATCTGCTTTTGGATTTTCTGTTGGGGATTGTCAACCTTTTTGGGTGTAGATTCAGCCGGAGTGCTGTCGTCTACAGTATTTTCACCGAGTACCATTTTGTCGTATTCAGGATTAGTACCGCGCGGCGGTCCGGTTATAGCTTTTGGAATAACAGGCTCTTCAGCCTCTACAAGCTGGCTGCCGCCTGATTTATCTTCGTACCCCTCTGCATCCGGATTTATTATTATCGGGTGATTGTCTTCAAGTTCAGGTATTGGAATCGGCTCTGCCATCTTATATTCTTTCCACGGTTTTCGCATTTCTTCCACGTAGCGAGCGTTTGCGGCTGCGCGCTCATCCTGAACAGGATTTTTTTCATTATCCGGATTTGCAAAATTTTCATATTCCTCATGTGCCTGATTTACAAAGTTTTCGTAATCCGCATTGGCTTGCTGCCGGAAACTTTCATAATCAGCATTTGCCTGCTGACGGAAGCTTTCGTAATTTGCATTAGTTTCTTCTTTCATCTTGTTGTATTTAGCTATGGCATCTTCTTGCATTTTTGTATATTTAGCACGGATATCATCCCGGTATTTCCGATACTCATCCTGAATATTAACGGTATCGCCGGTTGATTTTGCGGAACCTGTGGGTGGATTATCCCGCTTGTAATCATCATAATAATGATTGTCACCTTCACCAATTCTTACCATAATAGAGCTCCTCTCTTTTTATTTTTAAATTAGTACATAATCTTTTAAAAACATTTGAGGAGACAAAATTTTATGGTTGCGGTTTTTATTTACATTTTTTAACAATTTAATTACTGAAACATTTCACTTGAAAGGTACCGTTCTCCGGTATCGGGGAGGATAACTACAATATTTTTATTTTCAAACTCTTCGCGGTTAGAAAGCTCAATTGCCGCCCACAAAGCAGCTCCTGAGGATATACCGGCAAGAATTCCCTCTTTTTTAGCTAAAAGACAGGCTGTTTCTATTGCGGCTTCATTTGATACGGGAAGAATTTCATCAATCAATGAGCTGTCAAAATTTTCAGGCACAAAATTAGCGCCAATCCCCTGAATTTTATGAGCGCCGGACGGATAACCCGCCAGAACCCGGCTTGTAAGCGGTTCTACCGCTGCGGAATAAATCTTATTATTTTTAGCTTTCAATGATTTTGTAAGCCCCGTAATTGTTCCGCCTGTTCCAACGCCTGCGACTATTACATCAATTTGCCCGTCAGTATCATTCCAGATTTCTTCTGCGGTTGTTTTCACATGGCTTTCCGGATTAGCGGGATTTGAAAATTGCTGCGGGATGAAAGAATTTTTTATCTCCTTATGTAATTCTAAAGCCTTGTCAACAGAACCTTGCATTCCTTTTTCAGCTTCTGTCAGGACAAGTTCTGCCCCGTATGCGGAAAGGAGTTTTCTTCTTTCAACACTCATACTCTCAGGCATCGTCAGAATCAATCTGTACCCGCGAACAGCACAAACCATAGCAAGCCCGATACCTGTATTTCCGCTTGTCGGCTCGATTATAACAGTATCTTTATTCACCAGCCCGCGGCTTTCAGCATCATCTATCATATTCAAAGCAGGACGATCTTTAATAGAACCGGCAGGGTTAAAGCTTTCGACTTTTGCATATATATTTGCCAGACCGGAATTTATTTTATTAATTTTTACAAGTGGTGTCTTACCAATAGTTTCAAGTATATTCTCAGCAATTTTCATGGTTTATTTATCCTTTCTTGTTGCCCCCTCACCCTTAATCCCTCTCCCGCAGGGCGAGGGAAATTGTCTCAAATACTCCGTCAATATTGTTGTCAATATCATTATTCCAGAAACGAAGAATTTTAAATCCTCTGGATTTTAAATATTTAGTTCTTTCTTCATCATATTTTTGCTGCTCAGGAGTATTATGCCCTCCTCCATCTAATTCGATTACAAGCATTTTTTGTATAACTACAAAATCAACTATGTATTTCCCGATGGGGTATTGCCTTTTAAATTTTGTATTTTCAAATTGACTATTACGTACAAGATTCCAGAATTTGAGTTCCTGCGGTGTCATATTTTTTCTTAAATATCTTGCAGTATTAGTATGTTTCCCTCGCCCTGCGGGAGAGGGATTAAGGGTGAGGGGGCAGTCTGTATTTCCCCTGTACCCCTTTTTGTGAGAAATTGTCCTGCCGATTGAGCGGAGTTTTTCTGATAATTCAGTATAATTCACACCCGATTTGTTTGGATAAATTTCATATTTGGCACAAACATCTTTATCGGTTAAATTCGGCATCACAACGTTTGCACCGCTTTGGAGAGCGAGTATTCTTCCCGCCGGATTTAAAGTTTCCATAGCAGTAGTCGCAGGGATATTTATATCAGGCAGCAGCAGACGCGTCAGAGCCATTACTCTCAATGCCAGATCCAAACTGCCGTTTTGCATATCTTTCAACGGAGTATGCGGATGAACAATCAAAGGCCCTATCCCAATCATATCAGCATTCAATTCTTTAAAAAATAAAATATCCTCGGCTAAAGATTCTATAGTTTGCCCTGGCAATCCTACAAGGCATCCGGTACCGGTTTCAAAGCCTAATTTTTTCAAATCTTTCAAACATCTTATGCGATTTTCAAAACTAGCACCTGGATGACATTTTTGGTATAACCTGCGGTCTGTTGTTTCAATTCTGAGCAAGAATCTGTCAGCGCCGGCGGCTTTTAGAATTTTATATTCCTCAAAAGTTCTCTCGCCGATACTCAAAGTAACAGCGACATCATTCTGTTTGATTTCTTTGATAATATCAGCAAGATAACCGGCAGTAAAAAACGAATCCTCGCCGGACTGTAAAACAATAGTTTTGTACCCGAAATCAACTGCCTTGAATGCTGCTTCAATAATCCTGTCAGCACTCATCCTGTATCTTTCAACATCGCGATTTTCAAAGCGCAGCCCGCAATAAACACAATCACAACGACAAATATTAGAAAACTCAATTAAAGCTCGAAGATGCACCTCATCGCCGACATAATCCCGTCTGATAACATCCGCAGCTTTGAAAATCTGTTCTCCGGATTCACAAGACAACAGAGATACCAACTCTTCCTTATCTAAAGAATGCTCTGTTTTCGCCTTGTTTATCAAATCATTCATACCAGAATTATAATACAAAAAAGGCTGATATTGCTATCAGCCTTTACACAATGTTGGTTATATTTTCGGGATTATTCAACAACCGGAGCAGGTTAAACTGCCGGTTCTACAGGTGGTTGAGGTGCAGGCATAGGACCCGGGAATGGTCTTGGACCGAATTCCGGATGATGTGGTTTTTTACCGCAGCAGTCGCACTGGCAAGGTTTGTGACCTTTTTTGCGAGCTTGTTCAAAGCGTTTTCTGCCTTCATCTTTCATTTTTTTCAATTCTTTTTGTTGTTTTTTAGTCAGGATAGATTCAAAATCTTTCATATTTTTTTGATGAAGTTCTCTTGCCTGTCCTTTCAATTC
The DNA here is from genome assembly GCA_944324135.1 of Candidatus Gastranaerophilales bacterium. GTDB lineage: Bacteria > Cyanobacteriota > Vampirovibrionia > Gastranaerophilales > Gastranaerophilaceae > CALUVN01. The sequence goes on from CALUVE010000014.1 coordinate 39,657, forward strand.
TTGGATTTCTTTTTTCAACTGAGCAATTTTTTCTTCCTGCATTTGTGTTGAAATTCTTGACAATTTAACAGTTTCAATTTCTTGACGCTTCAATTTAATCTGTTCCATAATAGGTTTCATTTCTTCATGACCTTTTTTACGGAGTTCTTCAGCCTGAGCTTTTTGTTCATCTGTAAGGTTCAAACGTTTTTCAAAATTTACTCTCGGATCTTTTTTAACGCAATCGCATTTTGCTTTTTTGCATTTCGGGCAATCGCATTTTTTAAACTCGCGTTTAGGCGGCAATTTGCACTCAGCAGGTTGAGCAGTTTCAATTTTTTGTGCAGGCTGCAGGGCATTTTGTTCAACAGCCTGTTCAGCAGCATAAACTGATGTCATTGTCATTGCAAGTATACCTGCAAGAATAAGTGTTTTTTTCATAAGCTTCACATGTCCTTTCTTTTACAATAAATCTTGTAAACTTTCTGCTAACTCTTTTTTTGCTTTGAATAAACGGGATTTTACAGTACCGAGCGGGCATTTTATTTTTTCTGCGGCCTCTTCGTAGGTATAACCGTCTATTTCACACAGCATTACTACTTCTCTAAATTTTGGTTTTAATGCGCTTATAGCATTCATAATAGTTTTTTGTCTTTCGTTTCGGATTAACCTTTCTTCCGGAGAATGTTTTTTGTCTTTTAACTGAATTACAGCCTCATCATCAGAAACAGTACTCTGGGAATTTTTAAAATGCGAAGATTTCAGATAATCTTTAGATACATTTTTTGCAATAGTATTAATCCAGCTTTTGAATGTGCCTTGTTCTGTGTACTTTTCGGAATTCTTCCACACTTTCAAGTACACTTCCTGTTCTAAATCTTCGTTTGTCTCATTAGTGATAAGACGTATTATATTTCTTACATTCTGCTTATTTGCAGATATAATTTTGTTAAAATCCATTATTCCACCATTAAAAAGCCGTACTCATCGACCGGAAAACCGTAATCTTCCGCGCTCAGAACAGAACCGTATTTTACAGTATCAACAAAATCCTGGCCGTGAGTCATGAACCCGAGTGAGGCACTGCTTATAACCATTGCAAATGCAATACAGGCCACCTTGAGTTTTTGAAGTCTGTTTTTTCTATATAACGGTCTGACTTCTGAAATCAATGAGGAAACTTTTTGCATTTTTTCATGTTCTTTTCTGCAGTCTTCACATTCGGCAAGATGCTTTTGAAAAGTTTCTTCATCTGCGAAAGTAAAGTATGCTTCGTATTTGTCACATTTTTTAGTCATTTTTGTTAACCTCTATACCATTATAACGAATTATAAAAAAAAAAGTTCATTTTTATGTTCGAAAAAATTTTTATGATAAAATAAAATTTAACACTAGCAAAAAACTTAATTCAGGGATTTTAATAAATAGCGATTATGAACGAAGCAGCATCAAAATTTCTAGAACGGGCTTTTTTAAGGCTTGGGAATCTCAGAAAACCCATATATCCTGTCATGATGATAGCGGCAGGCAAGGGGATATTTCGTCCTATGTTCACAATGATGGACAAGAAAGAAGAGCCAGAGACAAAGCGTTATACTGCAATAAGAGAGGGGTTAACAGAACTTATCGCAATTCCGACATACTATTTTTGCGGAAAAGCATCCGCCTCATTATCCAGACTATTTCCGCCCAAATTGCAGGGCAACGCGGCTACAAACCTTATGTTCATAGGGGTATGCGGAGCTGCACTATTTGCAATACCTGCATTATGTTCTGTTGCAATAAAACCGATAATGGACGCAATCCACAAAAAGAAAGCTCCGGAACCGCAGCCGATAGTATTAAGCGGAACCGTTAAACAGAGCAAATTTCCTGTGAAGTATCACAACAACTTTAACAGTCTGAATACATTTTCCAGCAGAATGCCTGATGCCTACAGACTAAACAGCAGAATAGGAGGTGTGTAGATGCTTAGTGCCATAACTAACACAATAGCGAATCAACACCTCGCAAATATAGCTTTGAACCCTATAGCGCAAGTAAGCATAGAAACTACATTAAAAGCAATCGGCAGACCTGCGGCAATTCTTGTTGACAAAGATATTTCGCCGGACACAAAACAATACGCAGCATCAAAGGAATTTTTATATCAGGCAACTTGCTTATTAACCTTTTTAGGAATAATCGTACCGTTATTCAGAAAAGGCGGATTTCAGCTTGCGAAAAAAGTATTGTTCAAAGACAAACCGGAATTCCAAAAATTTGAAAACGTAAAAGAATTTGAACACTACATGAAATTAACTAAAAAATCCATAGAGGACAGAAGGCTGACCCTTCAGAAAGAAAAAGTTAAAGACAAATATCATCCGGATGTCAGAAAGGATTTGGAGACAAATGAAAACCCTGAGACATATCCGTTAATAGTAAGCACGATAGGGGTATTTAACCTAATGGGTTCAGTACTGGGATTAGCGGTATTAGCGCCGCAGGTAAGCCACATGTTTATACACCCGGCGCTTAGACTCCTCGGGTTGGAAGAGAAGAATAAAAAGGGAACGGAAGAACAGAAAACCGCACCTGCCGCAAAAATAGACACAAAAGCCTGAGATGCAGGAATATAGTTAGTGGTAAAGATTTGAAAAATGTCCGGTTTCCCGCAGGGTCTGAGCTTTACGTCATTCTGAGCGTAGCGAAGAATCTACTGGTTTTAATAAAGATGCAGAGGGATGATATTTTGTCACCCTGAACTTGTTTCAGGGGCTTATCGGTGGAAAGATTCCGAAACAAGTTCGGAATGACATTATGTTTATTTAATTGTCACCCTGAATTTATTTCAGGGGCTTAGCTTGTTAAAATTTGTATAAAAGTTCTTTGTCATGTTCATTTCTATCATTAGTTCTGATGTAAACATCATGTTTGCACCCCCCACCTAACCTCCCCCGCAAGGGGGGAGGAATTTAAAAAATGCCCTACACTTCTCACACTTTTCCCGCTCATTTCTACTGATGCAAACGTTACGTTTGCCCCTCTACCTCGGGGATGCTAGCTCGAACCGGCGAGGTTACGAGCCGTGTGAGACTGTATGCCGACTCCGTCGGCTGAGGGGGTGGGGGTGAGGGGTTTTTGACAAATATCACGTTTTCAGTCCGTCATTCTGAGCGCAGCGAAGAATCTCCTGGTTTTAATAAAGAGGCAGAGGAGTGAACATTTTGTCACCCTGAACTTGTTTCAGGGTCTTATCGGTGGAAAGATTCCGAAACAAGTTCGGAATGACATTATGTTTATTTAATTGTCACCCTGAATTTATTTGACTACTTTTTCCAAAATCTTTGATTTTGTGAAAAATGTCCGGTTTCCCGCAGGGTCTGAGCTTGTAAAAAACAATGCAGAGATTTTTTATCATGTTCATTTCTATCATTAGTACTGATGCAAACATCATGTTTGCCCCCCGCAAGGGGGAGGAACTAAAACTACCCTAGCCCCTTGCGGGATGCTAGTTCGAACCGGCGAGGTTACGAACCGTGTGAGACTGTATGCCGACGCCAGTCGGCTGAGGTAGAATTTCATAACGAGCGAATGCGAGTTCTAGAAATTCGGGTGAGGGGTTTCTGCTTAATATTTCTCAACATTTCTTAACACATTTTCCGCCTAAATATCCATTGGATATACACGTCTTGTGGGTATTTTTACACCCTTGTTCTACGTAAACCCGAAAACCAATTGTAAAAATTTCCTCCAAAACACTTTAATTTTTATTTAAAAAGGTATATCATATTAATATACAAGAGATACATGAGGGATATCGCATGAAAAATATTTTAAACGGTAATAATAAAATCTCAAAACCCTTGAATAGTAACATTTTCGGGGGGGGGGGGTAACCTCTAAAGCCTTATTGGCGGCGCTTTTGCTGGGCGCATTGCCGGCGGCAGCAACAGATGGTGAAACCATCGCACTTAATCCTACGAACTTAGGACGTGAGGTCGGTTCAGCTGGTACAAATTCCTCCCAGCCAGCGGAGGGTGACCTTTTGGCGCTTGAGGATACAACACTGACTTTTCCAGACCCGATGGGAGACGGGGCGGTTAGTTTTACGCCGGTCACAGAAAAAGACGAGAACACAATAACCCAATTCCAATACAATCAGACTACAGGCGGGTTTGAACCTGTATTTTATCGTGTGGATGTCAAGACTGAATACGGCACCGGCGACACTGCGCTGAACTTTGGCTGGGAAGAGGATGCTGACGGCAATCCTACTTTTACGCAGAACCCGACAGCACCCATCGCGCCGGAAATTATTTACAAATATGACTCCCAAACCCCTACAAACACCGCTATGACTATCACTACCGATATGTCTGACACCGACATCTCCGGCAACTTTATAGGGCTGGATGGTACTGCTATATTGACTTCAACAAATGGTAAAACAGGCAATATCAATGCAAACTTTATTAATAACAAAGGTGCTGGTATTTCCTCTTTACGGCAAGAAACTTATTTGGGTGATATAACAGGTGATTTTATAGGCAATCAAGCTGGTGGTATATATATTGTTGATGGCAAAGTTGGTAACATCCGCGGTAATTTTATAGGAAATACAGCGGAGCGTGGCAGCGCCATTTATAATGGATATTGGGGTACAGGGAACGGCGCCTTTGGTGATATAACAGGTAATTTCATCGGCAACACTTCAAAAAATAATATGGGTGCGATACATAATCAGATGATTATGGGAACTGTTACAGGCAATTTTATTGGCAACAAGGGTGGTGCTATAAACAATACGAAGGAGCTGCGATCTAGTGCTGAAATAGATGGTATATCCGGCAGCTTTATAAACAACTACATTTTTAACGATTCTGATTCCTATTATGATACACCTCAGGGTGCTGCTATATATAACACCGGTAGCATTGGTAAGGAAAGTTCCCAAATTCCGGATAATGCTGCAAGCCAGCTTAATACAGCTGTCCAATATGCTTCTCAAACATTAATCAATAGCGAGACAGGTGAATCTTTAACTGCTTACACTGCATTGAATAGTGAAAACGTGCCTTTAACCGCTGAACAATTGGGAGAATATATTGCTTCGGGCGGCAAAGTTTTACGTGTTGCAATGACTTATAAAGC
>CALUVE010000015.1 GCA_944324135.1 Candidatus Gastranaerophilales bacterium
TTTGGTGAAAATCACGTGCCGTCAAAGCGTTGACCTTTTGAATGCTAAAAAGAAAATTATCGGCGGCAACGGGATTTTTCTAAGCCGTTGGCGAGAATGGGTTATTCGAGCCGTACGGATTAGGATGCAGAGCTAACCCAAAGAATTTTTCAACAAAAAATTCTTTGGTGAAAATCACGTGCCGTCAAAGCGTTGACCTTTTGAATGCTAAAAAGAAAATTATCGGCGGCAACGGGATTTGAACCCGTGTCAACAGAATGAGAATCTGCTATCCTGACCCCTAGACGATGCCGCTAAGTAATTTCATGTTAGCACTAAATATTTATTTTACAATAGCGACAAGGAATGTAAAGTACATATAGCACACACAAAATTTCTAAGATCCTGAAACAAGTTCAGAATGACAAAATTTTGTATGAGCAGTGGGTTTACAGGTCTATTATGAAAAATTATTGCAAGCATTCAGGCAAATCTTTTTATAATTCTCAAATACTCTTTTTGCGCTTCAAGAGTCATTTCAGATATAAAATTTACAAATGGTTGATAATTACCCCGATTAGAATCTTGAAGTGCTCTTATGTAATCAGCCCTGACAACAGGCGGAATAGTGACGATATTGTAGCCGTTTTGCAGTAGAGCAAGGTTCATCAAAAGTCTTGCGACTCTGCCGTTGCCGTCGATAAAAGGGTGAATATTCACAAAAATTATGTGTACCATTGCTGCGTATTCAACAGGGTGTAAAGATTTCTTTAGCTCCGGAAGTTGAGCAATAAATTCTGCCATTTTGCTATCCAGAGTGTCGGGTGTGGGAAATTCAACATCTGAACCCGTGATTATAACTTGAGTAGTTCTATATTTACCGGCATTTTGTTCATTTATTTTTGAATAAAAAAGGTGATGTAAATTTTTAACATCTTGTTCGGAGAAGAAATCTTTTTTAGCCAAATTCATAAGTTCATCAAAGGCAACTGCATGACCTAGAGCTTCAAGGTGATCTTTCACAGGTTTCCCGCCGATAGTGAGCCCATCTTCAATAACGACTTTGGTTTCCGCTAAATCCAGCGTGTTTCCTTCAAGCGCATTGGAGGAATATGTTAACCCGATTTTATAATATTCTTTGATTTGTTTAAGCGCATCAGCAGACAGCGGACGAAATTCGTCAATCTGTTTTTTCAACTCATCATTTTGCTTAAAACAATTCTGAAACATTTTCCACCTTTTAGAATATTATAGCATAATATTGGGGATATCGACAATTAAGAATAAATATCGACACACAAAAATTTTGTCATTCTAAACTTTGGTACACCTGACAGTAATACGTCATTCTGAGCAACGCGAAGAATCTATGTTAAAAAAGATTCTTCCCCCCACCCCTGAATTGCCATCGGGTTCAGAATGACAGCCCCCGGCACACATGTGTACGTTTGCCATACTGTAACTCTATTTTACATATTTCCACTACACAGTTTGCGGAATGTCTTTTAGGGTTTCTATGTATTTCACTGCGTAAACCGCTCCGATTGCTCCGTCTGAGGCAGCAGTGATTACCTGTCTGAGCGGGGTGTGTCTTACATCTCCTACCGCATAAACCCCATCGAGAGATGTTTTCATTGTCTCGTCCGTCATTATAAACCCGCCGGCATCCTGCTCAAGCTGTCCGGAAATTTTCTCCACATTCGGTGTAATTCCAATGTACGGAAAAACCCCATCCACAGGCAACTTTTTTATTTCCTTTGTCTTGACGTTTTCCAAAACCGCTGTGTGGACAAGGTCATCCCCTAGAATTTCTTTCACAACACTATCCCAGATGAATTCGATTTTTTCATTCTTGAACGCACGTTCCTGCACTATTTTGTCAGCACGCAGCTCATCGCGGCGGTGGATTACGTAAACTTTATCCGCAAATTTTGTGAGATACATAGCTTCTTCAACCGCGGCATTTCCTCCGCCAACTACAGCCACTGTTTTTTCTCTGTAAAACGCACCGTCGCAAACTGCACAGTAGCTAACACCACGCCCGACAAATTCTTTTTCTCCTGGAACACCAAGCTTCATAGGCTGTGCGCCGGTTGCTATTATTACACTCTTTGCTCTGAATTCTGTGTCCTTTGTCAAAATAACTTTCGGATTAGATTTCAAATCAATCTTCTCAATTTCCATCATCGGGAACTTCTGCACACCGAATTTATCGGCATGCTCCTCAAATTTCTCCATCAAATCATAGCCTCCGACTACGGAAAATCCAGGATAATTTTCTAACTCCAGATAATTTGACGGCTGCCCGCCAAACATATTTATATCAACTATTGCTGTTGAAATTGCACCTCTGCTTGCATATATCCCGGCGGACAATCCTGCAGGTCCGCCCCCTAATATTACCGTATCAAATTCTAAAATTTGCATTTATACCTCTTTCCTCAAAATATACTCATGCCTGATAATTTTTCGCCTCTGACTGAATACCTCGCTGTATAAGTGCTTACAATCTGACCGTTAACATCGGACATAACCTGCCAGTACCAGGTATTCGTTCCAGTAAAATAATCTTTATGTAAATTTAACTCTACAACTTCCGTCACTCTTTGATTATTTTGGACCTCAGAAACTCTTGTAAATTTTATGTTGCTGTCGCTAGCCTGACTTAGCGTCAAACTTGCAGATGCTCCGGTAAACGGATTGCTTAAATTTAAGACGTCTCCCTCTCTGGATAAGTTCCACAAATCAACCGAGGAGGAATTAAATTTTGCAGGGGCGTTGGTGCGCTGAAGTTTTGATACAACCCGCCAGTTGCCGTAAAAAGTATTCGGCACACTGTCTATAACAGATACTCCTGCTTTCAAAGTATATCCGCCATTCTGCTCAGAAGCCAGCGCCGGCATCATTAAAAACAAACATAAAATTAATAATAAAAACTTAAAAAACTTCATCATTAAATAATATAATAGGAATCAATTTTTTGTCAAAATAATTTACACAACAGACATTTTAGACTGAAGAACCTGAGCTGATTCCTCATAACCGGCTCTGCCCATCAGGGCGTATGTATAATTTTTAGCCTGCTCAACTCCCGGCTGATTAAATGTATCAATATTATACAATTCGCCGGCAATAGCGGTCTGAACCTCCAGCATATACAAAAGCTGTCCCACATTATAACCGTCAACTTTCGGCAAAGTAATTGTAACTGTCGGTCTGTTATAATCAGAAAGTGCAACTCTTGTAGAATCAGCCTCTGCGTTCAACAAATCATTAATAGTTTTACCGCCGAGATAGCCTATTCCTGTATATTCAAAAATTCTCGGAATTTCTACGGTATTATCAAATTCTTCTACACGAATGAAGTTGATAATTTTATTATTAGGCCCCTCATTATAAAGCTGAATTTGGGAGTGCTGATCCGTAACTCCTAAAGCCTTAATCGGAGTAGAGCCTATCTGCACATCATTACCGTCCTTATCTTTATTTTTACCGAGAGATTCTGCCCATAACTGTGCATACCAGTCTGCGACATATTTCAATCTGCTGGAATAAGGCATCATTACAGACATGTTTTTACCTTTACGGGTATCGAGAAGATAATGAATAAGAGCATTCTGCGCTGCTATATTTTCTCTGATATCCAAATTCTTCAACGCGAGATCCATATCTTTAATCCCGTTTGTAATATCGTCAATGTTAATTCCGACAAGCGCAAACGGCAGCAAGCCGACAGCTGAAAAGACCGAAAATCTTCCGCCTACATCATCAGGCACAACAAAAGTTTTATACCCTTCCTGCTCAGCTATCTGTCGTAAAATTCCTGTTTTTTTGTCAGTAGTTGCAACAATATTTTTTCTATAATCATCACCAAGTTCACGCTCAAGAATATCTTTAACAATCAGAAACTGAGACATAGTTTCTGCAGTGGAACCCGATTTGGTAATAACGTTAACAAGAGTTTTTCTTAAATCTAAAATCTCTAACAAACCGGTAATAGTATCAGGGTCAATGTTATCAAGAAAGAAAATTCTAGGGAGACTGTCGCGCTGTTCCGGAGTTAACAGATTCCAGTAAGGTTTCAATAGAGCTTCCGTCACCGCGAGTCCGCCCAATGCTGAACCGCCTATCCCCAGAACTAAAATATTATCAAACCGACCCTCAACCATAGATGCGTATTCTTTTACATACCATACAGTTTCTTCGCTATAACCTAAATTCATCCATTGAAGCCACTGCCCCGGTTTATCTTTACGTTTGTTTAAGTCAGCAATAATGTGAGCAATTTTATCCTTGTACTCATTAAATGCGCTATCTATATCCAACCCGTTTTCTTCTCCGATAAGCATCGCATCTACATTTCTGTAATCGAGTTTAATCATCTCTACCCCTTTAAAAATTTCTCTCAATTTATTTAAAAGTAAACGTAATTTATATTCTTATTTTATCCGCTGAACGGGTTATTTCAAGTATAATTAAAAGATTTTAATAATTATTTACCTTATACCTGAACCTTGTTTTTCTTGACTACACGTTTACTTCTTGTATACTCTTCCAGCCGTTTTTGTTTATACCCGTACACAACGTAAATCGCAACGCCCATAATTAACCATAACGGAAAATATAAAGAAGAAGTTTTCAAAAATTTCATTGAATAAACCATCAGCCCGCCGCAGGTCAAAATTCCAAGCACAGGTAATAACGGACAAAACGGAACTTTAAAAGGTCTTTGTCTGTCCGGCTCTGTTTTTCTCAAAATTAAAACAGCAATACATATAATAATAAATGACGTAAACGTACCAAAGTTGCAAAGTTCTGCAGAGATATTTAAATCCATAAATAACGCACAAACAATTACAACAACACCGGAAAGCCATGTCAAAACATGAGGAGTTCTGTATTTTTTATGAATCAATCTCAATGATTTAGGCAAGAATTTATCACGGCTCATCGCATACAATATTCTAGTAGTTCCGAGTTGATAAATTAACAGAACCGACGTAAGAGCACAAAGTGCACCCACAGAAATCAATCCTGCAAACCAGTTAATCCCGATAGCCCGCATAGCATGCGCAATCGGAGCTTGAATATCTATGTGTCCCAATGGAACATTACCGGTCAAAACAAGAGCTACACAAACATATAAAATTGTACAAATAATAAGTGTGCCTAAAATTGCAATCGGCAAATCTCGCTGAGGGTTTTCAGTTTCTTCAGCGGTAGTAGATATAGCATCAAATCCAATGTATGCAAAGAATATCAAAAACGCACCCATAAAAATTCCCTCAAATCCGCCTGGTGCAAACGGAGTCCAATTTTCCGGTTTGACATAAAATGCCCCGACAACGATGAAAGAAATTATCATAAACATGTTCACGCCGACCATAATACTTGCAACTCGCGTAGATTCTTTAATCCCTCTGATTAAAAGAACTGTTAAAACAAGCACAATAGCAATAGCAGGAAGATTGATTGCTACGGGAATTTTATCAAACAGATAAGGCATCTGTGTATGAGGGTCTATCCCGAATTTATCACAATATGAAAGCATAAAGCGGTAATCATTCCTGAGCCACATAGGGAAATTCACAACAAAATCAGGCAAGACAGCTTTGAAACCTTTCAAAAATTGAACAAAATATCCTGTCCAGGCACTAGCAACAGTAATATTTCCAATCGCATACTCTAGCATCAAAATCCAGCCGACCATCCACGCCATAAATTCGCCCATAGTGGCATAAGTATAAGTATAAGCACTTCCGGCAACAGGAATCATTGCTGCGATTTCACTGTAACAGAGAGCCGAAAAAACACACGCAATAGCCGCAAGCACCATTGATATTATGATTGCGGAACCTGCACCTACTCCCTCCGGCCCGCCTTGAATAGCAGTACCGATAATTGTAAAAATTCCCGTTCCGACAACAGCACCGATTCCTATAACAATCAGGTCAAAAACATTCAAAGTTTTTTTCAACTCTGATTTTTTGCTGGTCGCAATTAATTCATCGGGGCTTCTTTTGCTAAGGGCATTAGCCAAGACTGTTTTAATGTTCATTTTATTTAACTAGTTCCTGTTTTTCGCGTACAATTTTTTGGTGAATTTCATTTTCGTTCATTCTGTTTCTTCTAAAACCGTAATAGAGGTAAATTAAAGCACCAACACCGAGCCATACCGGGAACAACAAAGCTGAACTTGATACTGACTGGAGTTTATAAATCATCAGTCCTCCGCAGCAGATTATACCCATAGCCGGAAGCCACGGTGAGAACGGAACTTTAAAAGGTCTTGGTCTGTATGGTTCAGTATGACGTAAAATCAAAACAGCCACACATACAACGATAAATGAAGTAAATGTTCCAAAGTTGCAAAGTTCTGCAGCTACATTCAAATCAAGAGTCAAAATTCCAAGTACAGAAAGCAAACCAACCGTCCAAGTCAAAACATGCGGGGTGTGGAATTTCGGGTGCAATTGTTGGAATTTTTTTGAAATAAAATGGTCTCTGCTCATTGCAAAAAGAATTCTGGTTGCTGCCATTTCCATAACGATAAGAACAGAAGTTAAACCAGCAAGTGAACCTAAAGAAATTAAACCGGCAGCCCAATTGTGATGAACAAGCTTCATACAATAAGCCATAGGTGCTGCAAGAAATGCAGCAGGGACACTGGCGCTTGTATCCTGCATACCAGTTAAAATCAAGGCAACAAGGACATACACAATAGTTGTTACAACCAGTGAACCTATAATACCAATCGGCAAGTCTTTCTGCGGATTTTTACATTCCTCCGCAGCTGTTGCAATCGCATCAAATCCGATGTATGCAAAGAATATCAAAAATGCGCCGGCAAAAACGCCCTCAAATCCGTTCGGTGCAAAAGGAGTCCAGTTTTCAGGTTTAACATAAAACGCCCCGACCAGAACAAATAATGCGATTACGGCAAGTTTGATAAATACCATAACACCGGCCATTTTAGTTGAATCTTTTGTACCTCTGACAAGAATCATCGTACTCAATATAACCATGACAATTGCCGGAATATTAACACAAATAGGCAGCCCGAAAATTGACGGGATAACATCATACGGGTTAAGTCCGCTGTCACGGGCAATTTTGGTAGCTGAAGTGATATCATTTACAAGCCAAATCGGAGGATTAGACATCCAAGCCGGTAAAATATCAGAAAAACCGTTCATAAACTGCACAAAGTGGTTTGACCACGCACAGGCGCACGCAATAAAACCAACAGCATACTCAAGCATAAGAACCCAGCCGACCATCCACGCCGCAAATTCGCCAAGGGTTGCAAAGGTATAAATATAAGCACCGCCAGCAACCGGAATCATTGTTGCAAATTCAGTATAGCAAAGCGCTGAAAAAACGCACGCCAATGCTGCGATAATCATAGATATAATAAGGGCAGGCCCTGCTCCGGGCTGACCTGAAGCACCGGCAGCTGCAATACCTACAATTGCAAAAATACCTGAACCAATGATTGCACCGACCCCGAGGATAATTAAGTCCCAGGCACCTAATGTTTTTTCCAAACCGCCTGATTTTGCTTCTGCAAGCATGTCATCAGGGGCTTTTATTTTAGTAATTTTTCTCAAAAAGTTTCTGCTGAGCGTAGCTCTGTTAAATTTTACTGCCATCTATATTCCTTATACTTATTTACAAAGAGGGAAACCTAATTCTTCTCTCTGGGCTACATACAATTTTGCAACGGCTGAAGCCATTGTTCTGACTCTGTTGATGAAATTAATTCTTTCATCTTTACTGATAACTCCTCGAGCATCAAGAAGATTGAACGTATGAGAACATTTCAAAACATAATCATACGCCGGCAAAACAAGTTTTGCCTCAACACAATTATCAACTTCTTTTTGATAGAGGTCAAACATTGTGAAAAGTGATTTTGCATCACTGACTTCAAAATTATATTTGGATTGCTCAATTTCATTCTGTAAATAAATATCACCGTATTTCAAAGTATCATTCCACATGATATCGTAAACGGATTCTTTATTTTGAAGATACATAGCAATTCTCTCTAATCCGTAGGTTAATTCCAGCGCAACCGGTTTAACTTCAAGTCCGCCGACCTGCTGAAAATATGTAAATTGTGTAATTTCCATACCATCAAGCCAAACTTCCCAGCCTACACCTGCAGCGCCGAGAGTTGGGGATTCCCAGTTATCTTCAACAAATCTGACATCATGTTCTTTGAGGTCAATTCCCATTGCTTCCAAACTTTTCAGGTAAAGTTCCTGTGCATTATCAGGAGACGGTTTCAAGATAACCTGAAACTGAAAATAATGTCCCAGTCTGTTCGGGTTTTCGCCATATCTTGCATCGGTCGGGCGTCTGCAAGGTTCAATCATTGCTGTATTCCAAGGTTCAGGTCCGAGCGCTCTTAAAAAAGTTGCGGGGTTCATTGTGGAAGCACCTTTTTCTATATCATAAGGCTGCTGTATTATACATCCGTAATCTGACCAGAATTTTGATAAATTAAAAACTAATTCTTGAAAATTTAATGCCATAACATCTTCCAATACTGTAATATCTACACTCGTTTTTTTATGCTATTCCCGACATGGAAAAAAATCAATTCTTTATGTATAAATATTTACAAAAAAACAGAATATCTGCAAGGCGGTAATATACTGCAGAACAGCGCAAATGAATAGTCTCCGTCTTTTTAACACTTTAATTTTTTTGTATTACAATATAAAAAGGGAATAAATCAACTGAAAAATTCATAATAAAAAACAGAAAGAGAGAATAGTAATGGATATAAAAACAATAATTCTGGCAGCAGGCAAGGGAACACGGATGAAATCAAACACTCCTAAAGTTTTGCACAAAATTATGGACAAAACTTTATTAGGTTATGTGCTTGATAATGTTAAAAACATTTCGGAGGAATCTTTTGTTATAGTAGGACATCACGCAGAAGAAGTTGAAAAATTTGTGAGCGAAAATTACGAAAACGCAAGAACAGTTCTTCAAACGCCACAGCTCGGTACAGGTGATGCAGTTTCAAAAGCCTGCCCGTTCTTGAAAGATTATAAAGGACTTGTTTTAATCCTTTGCGGGGACACCCCTCTTATTAAAGAAGAAACTCTTAAAGAATTTATTGAATACCACAATTCACAAAAATCAGACCTCACAGTAATGAGTGCAATTTTTGATAATCCTGCAAATTACGGAAGAATCATAAGAGAAAATGACGGAACTTTAAAATGTATCGTAGAAGAAAAGGATGCAACTCCGGAACAAAAAGCCGTCAAAGAAATCAATGCAGGAATATATTGTCTTGACTGGGGCAAAATTTCACCTGTGTTCAGCCAGCTCACAAGCAACAACGCGCAGGGAGAATATTACCTCACTGATATAATTGAATGGGGTAAGAAAAATAAACTTTCTGTAAACGCTTACACCTTAAAAAATAACGAAGAAATTTTCGGAATAAATTCACGCATGCATCTTGCGGAAGCAACAAAAATAATGAACAAAAGAAAACTCGTAAACCTTATGGAAAACGGAGTTACAATAGTAGATCCGGATTCTACCTGGATTAGCGAAGATACAGAAATCGGAAAAGACACAATAATTTATCCGTCGACATACCTTGAGGGTAAAAATAAAATCGGAGAAAATTGTAAAATAGGCCCGTTTGCACACTTCCGCGGAGGTGTGGAAGTTGCTGATAATGTTAAAATCGGCAACTTTGTAGAAGTTAAAAAATCCAAAATAAACTCTAACACAAACGCAGGTCACCTGAGCTACATAGGAGACAGTGAAATAGGCGAACACGTAAATATCGGAGCAGGAACAATAACCGCAAACTACAACCCGATAACAAAAGTAAAAAGCAAAACAATCCTGCACGATAATGTCAAAGTAGGTTCAAATGCAGTACTTGTAGCACCGGTAGAATTGCAGGAATGGGTAAATGTCGGTGCAGGAAGCGTCATCACAAAAAATGTAGAAAAAAATTCACTTGCCCTTACACGCTCCCCGCTCAGAGTGATTAAAGACTGGGTAAAAAATTTGAATAACTAACCTATAAAATAAAATGAAAACAAAATCGTTAAAATGGACAATGTTCATAATAGTCGCAATCGGCAACTTTTTAGGAATGCTTGATTCATCAACTGTTAACCTCGGGCTTTACGAAATGTCGAGGGCATTTGATGTTTCTATCTCGCAGGTACAGTGGGTTGTCATTGCATATATGCTTATATTAACAGTTTTTCTGCCGTTTTTTGGAAAACTGGGAGACATTTTTCCTAAAAATAAGATGTACGCCGGCGGCTTTTTAATATTTGCGGCAGGAGCCGCTTTGAACACAATAGCCGGAGAATTCTGGCAGCTTATACTATTTAGATGTATAGAAGCTCTTGGGGCTTCTATTATGATATCAAACGCCTCAGCAGTTATTGCATCAATTTTCAGGAATGCCAGGAGAGGAAAAGCTCTCGGGCTTAACGGATGTATCATAGCAATCGGCGGGATGAGCGGCCCTGCGCTCGGAGGATTTTTAATCAATTCATTTGACTGGCGGGCTATATTTGTGCCGTGTATTCCAATAGCCGTAATCGGAGCAATCTATGCCTACAGGATGCTGCCATCACATTGCGAAAGCCACAAGAATTTCAAATTCGACTATCCGGGATTTTTATATTTTACGATTAGCATATTTGCATTGCTGCTTGCAATCTCAGAGGGGCATCAATGGGGCTGGACATCACTTAAAATAGCCGTACTCGGGATATTGACCGCAATTTTTGGAGCTTTATTTTACATAAGAGACCACAAGATTAAATACCCGATGATTAATTTTGAGATTTTCAAAATAAAAACATTTACATTCGGAAACCTCGCAGTGATGACCTCATATATGGCAATGTTCACAAACTCAATTTTACTGCCGTTTTTCCTGCAGGAAATTTTGAAATACAATCCGCTTGTGACAGGTTTGCTTGTTTTGCCGTATTCAGTAACACTTTCAGTGACAGCACCGTTTAGCGGAAACTGGGCAGGCAAACACGGGAGCCGGATTCTCACAATGGCCGGGCCTTTAGTTTATATAATTGCGCTTGTAATCTTCACAACATTTAACGAGACTACACCCGCGTGGGAAATTGTAGCCGCATCGGGTATTATGGGGATAGGTAACGGGTTATTCCAGTCTCCGTCCAATACTGCAATAATTACAAGTGTTAAAAAATCCGAACTCGGTATAG
This sequence comes from Candidatus Gastranaerophilales bacterium, assembly GCA_944324135.1. Classification (GTDB taxonomy): domain Bacteria; phylum Cyanobacteriota; class Vampirovibrionia; order Gastranaerophilales; family Gastranaerophilaceae; genus CALUVN01. The sequence goes on from CALUVE010000015.1 coordinate 11,229, forward strand.
CAAGCGGAATTCTGGCACTATCCAGAAATATGGGGAATATCTTAGGTGTTGCATTAACTATCAGTATCTTTGACAGCTTACGTGCTGACTATATAAAATCAGGATTAGAATATACGCACGCTTTCTTAAATGCTTATCATAACACGATGATGGTGGGGATTCTGTTCGGGATAACCTGTTTTACACTTGCATTCCACGCTTACAAAAATAATAAAATATAATAAAAAAGGCGTCAAATGACACCCTTCTGTAAAATTACTTATCCTGCGGTTTTTGAAAAAATTTTTTAAGCTCCTCTGACATACTAACACTCTGCAGGGTTAAATGATATTTGCGCAAAAGTGCTATTTTTTCCTGTTCTTCAAGCAAATCTCTGCGTTTTACTACTTTTTTATGTTCAGTCTGATTATCTTGAGATTTGCCGGAGGCTTTATTCATATATTTTGTGATAATATCGTCAATATCATACCCGCCGACGCCTAATTGGGAAGCGACTTCCGAAACTTTTGCTCCCTGCGGCAGCTTGTAGAGCCAGTTTACTGTCAAAATATCCCCCTCAGAGACTCTATTCACACCTTTCTGGTGAGGGGTATACATAATATCAGTCTTATAAGGGCTGTGCCCCAGACCTATTGCATGCCCGATTTCGTGTAAAATTGTATGATAGACTTCATCTTCGTCCATATAATCGCTATGGATAATTCCATCAGTCAAACCGATTGAAACTTCAGCACTGTAAAGTCTCTGTGCACCGTCAAATTGAAAATAACAATGTCCGAGAGCTTTACGCTCAACCCTTTTCCAATCAACGTTAATATTCGATTCCAAAAGGGTACCGACAAGCGTAAAGGAGACTTTTCCTTTTGTCGCTGACTGCCATTCATCAAGCGCCCGCTTCACAAATCCGCGGTATTTATAATCCTCTCCCTGTTTTGAATAAAATTTCATAGGCGCAACATAAACCTTTAACGGCATCATTGTCCAACGCATAATCCGCCCGTTTCTTAAAGATTCTTGTACATATGTTTTCTTATTCATATTTTTATTGTATAATAAAAAACGCAAAAAGACTAAGGAGGACATTTAATCATGAACATTATGCAAATGATGCAGCAAGCACAAAATATACAAAAGAAATTGAAAAAAACACAGGAAGAACTTGCTAACCTTGAAATTTCCGGAGAATCAGCTGGCGGTTCAGTAAAAGTTATTTGTGACGGCCTCGGCAAATTCAAATCTATCAAACTTTCACCGGAAGCTATCAATCCTGATAATCCTGCATCAGTTGACTCTGAAACTGTTGAAATGATGGAAGATATTATATCAGCAGCTATCCAGCAGGCCAGCGACAAAGCTGCTGCACAAATGGAAGAAAAAATGAAAGCTGCAACAGGCGGTATCAATATTCCGGGATTATTTTAATAATGATTTATCCTAAATCAATAGCAACACTTATTGAGCATTTTCAAAAGTTTCCGTCAGTCGGGCCTAAATCTGCTCAAAGAATGGCATTTTATCTTTTGAGAATGCCGGAGAATGAAGTCCAAAAATTTGCACAGGCTATAATTGATGCAAAAGCAAACACCCGAACATGTGAAGTTTGTTTTAATCTGTCCTCCACAAGCCCGTGCGAAATTTGCCAATCAACAAAAAGAGACCGCTCAACTATATGCGTTGTCGCTGAAACTAAAGACCTCATTGCTATTGAAAAAACAAATGAATATAAAGGTTTGTATCACGTTCTGCAAGGTTTGATATCACCTATGGACGGAATCGGCGCTGACGATATAAGAATTAAAGAACTTTTGACACGGCTTACCTCAGAAGAAGTACAAGAAGTAATCCTAGCGCTCAGTCCGTCAGTTGAGGGAGAGGCTACAAGCCTTTATCTAACAAAATTAATTAAACCGTTCGGCATAAAAATTTCCAGAATAGCATTCGGGCTGCCGGTCGGTGCGGATTTGGAATACGCTGATGAAATTACTATTGCAAAAGCACTTGAGGGACGACGCGAAATTTAGGGGTTACAAAATCCGTTAAATTTAATTCGGTTTAAAATTTTCTTTCGCAAACTGCCGCTGTCAGGATATAACTCGTTAAGTTTTGCATCATACTGATTTTTTAAGGCTGTAAGTTCCGCATCTCTTTTAATCAAATTTTTCTTTCTGTAATTTGTAATAAATTCAGCCCCTGCGAGTTTTACTTTTAGCATAAAAGTACTCTGCTCTTTGAAAGGTTTCATAACGCAGCCTAATAAGCTTCGCATACGGTGTATCCGGTGTAAATGCTCAGCCAGTGCTGGGGCTTCCATAGCTTCTGTATAAAAATTCTTCAAATATAATTTTACTTGTTCATTTGTTTCTGATTTTGATATTGTTTTTGCCCTGTGGAACTCATTTCTGTGATATAAAAAAGTATAAATTTGCTCAACAGATTTGTTAATTGAACGGGTATTCATCATAATATCTTCCTTGTAATTTTTTATTTTTAAATATCATAAAATAATAATTTTGCTAATATATGAAAAATTTGTTACATACTACGCATAGAGGACATTTTCTATTTAACAAGTTTACCGATTGCATTAATATAAAAATTAAGTTAATATCATTCTATGGTTGAAAATCTGGTTGAAATTAAAAATCTTGTTGTAGAATACAACACAAATAAAGGCATTCTTGGTAAAAAAGAGACAATTCATGCGGTAAACGGAGTTTCACTGGATATAAAAAAAGGAGAAATTCTTGCTGTTGCAGGTGAATCCGGATGCGGCAAATCAACTCTTGCCCGTGCAATTATAAAACTAGAAGAGGCAAAATCAGGGGAAATTGATTTTGAGGGGAAAAATATTCTCTCAATGGCTAAAAAAGAGTTGAAAAATTTCCGGACAAAAGCGCAGATGATTTTTCAAAACCCTTATTCCAGCCTCAACCCTAAAATGAAAATAATAGACACACTCAGGGAGCCTTTAAAAATAAACACAACTTACACAAAAGATGAAATAGACAAAATTATTCTTGAAAAAGCTGAAAAAACAGGGTTAACAAAAGAAGCACTTGATAGATACCCGCATGAATTTTCAGGCGGGCAGCGCCAGAGGATAGCAATAGCACGCGCGCTTGTTTTGAACCCGGAATTTATCCTTGCTGATGAACCGGTGAGCGCTCTGGATGTAAGCATACAAGCTCAGATTATCAACCTTTTGAAAGAATTGAAAGAAACCTATAATCTGACTTTTATGCTAATTACGCACGACATGAGTGTGATTAAATATCTGGCAGATAGGGTTGCTATTATGTACCTTGGAGAAATTGTCGAAATCGGAAAGACTGATGAAATTTTCTCTGACCCGCAACATCCTTACACAAAAGCGCTCCTAAGTTCTGTACCTCAATTAACAGGTAAAAAAGAAGAAATAATCCTACAAGGTGATTTACCATCACCAGCAAATCTGCCGCAGGGCTGTAAATTTCATACCAGATGTCAATATTGCATGGATATCTGCAAAACGACAGCGCCTATGAGCATCAATATTACAGATACCCATTATGTCAAATGCCACTTATACAACAAAAATCAGTAACCGGAGTTTTTAATGCAAGTAAATTTTTATGTTAACAGAGGAACAATATTTAACGGAAAAATTCTGAATGAACAAAACAAGCAAAACATTCAAAAGTTAAGAGAAAAGTTAAACGATATAGAAATAAATGGAGTTCCAATTAATAATAATTGTGTTTGCAAACTTCCGCCTGATTCCTCAGCGACTTTAAAAACGAAAGATAACAAATACAGCATAGGCAAAAGCAGTTTGGGGAATAATTTAGTAATCCGTGAAAAATTAGATAATGACGAATACCACAAAGTGATTATTTCCCCGCAAAATAATGTATCTGAAATTTTATATGATGATGAATGGGTTGATATCAAAAAAGATTCTGAATCTGCCAAAAGAATAAATTCCCAACTTGCAAAAATTCTGCAGATATTTTTGTAGAATTTTTATATGCGCTGCCGGCTTAATTAGCCATAAGCAAGCCTACCGTGCCCAGTTTAATTTTAGCAACATGCAAGAAATTTCATTAGCGCAAACGCGCAGCTGATACTATAGGTCAGGCATTGCCTGACAGTTAATTTAACTACTGGTGACAGCTGCACTTGACGCACGTCTTAAATTAAATATTCCCGGTTGAGCTGTTTTTGTCATCCTCAAGCTGTTTGATATCTATATGCTCTTCCTCTTCAGCGTAAGCTGTATTAATATTCGGGATATCAATTTCAACATTAACATCAGCGTCAACCATTTCTATATCGCCTTTCGGGAATTCTTTCACTTTACCGTCTTCCATTTTGACTGCAACTTTTCCGCTCAAGAATTGCAGATAATAAACTTTTCCGAGACCGTCAGGCGTCATAACTGATGAACCGACAGGCGGCATACCTTTAGCCGCATCAATATAGTTAGAATATTCGTAAGTTAAACAGCATAACAGTCTGCCGCAGGTACCGGAAATTTTTCCGGGAGCAATAGGCATCCCCTGGTCTTTTGCAAGCTTAACGTTGATTGTAGCAAATTTTCGCAAAAAACTTGAACAGCAGAACGGTCTGCCGCAAACGCCCGTTCCCTCAAGAATAGAGGTTTCATCTCTAACGCCGATGTGGCGCAAATCAATTCTCACACGGGTAAACACCTGCGTCAAATCTTTCAGCAGTGCACGGAAGTCAACTCGTTCCGGTGCTGTATAATAAAATGTTATTTTTCTTTTGTCAAAAGTTATGCGGCATTGAACAAGATTCATAGTGAGCTTATGCTGTTTTACAAGCGCCTGACATTTGAAAAATGATTCAACTTCTTCCTTTTTGATATCATCTAGAAGCTGCAAATCACGCTGGGACATAACACGAACAAAAGGCAACGGATCAGGTTTAAGACTGCTATGATTCCAGATTTCTGCAATTTGAGAATTAACCGTAAAAACTTTCAGCGCCTCTTCACCTTTTTCTGTGCGGACAAGTATCATCTGCCCGTCCTCAACAGTAATATTATCAGGGATAATCACAGGGTAATAGGTGTTTTTTAAATATCTGACTGCATATTTTTTTTCGGTCATTATACGTATCTTTCTTCCTCTTTCAATTTTCTGTTCATCAATTTATCAAGCAGTTCTCTTGGCGTAATATCAGTGTAAACAGCCTCATAAATAGCATTGGAAACCGGGACTTCAATATCAAGTTTTTTAGCAAGTTCACAGATAGCTTTAGAAGTCTTAACCCCCTCGGCGACAGAGCCCAATTCTCTTAAGATATCGTCAATTTTTTTCCCCTGTCCTAGCATAGAACCAACAGTGTAATTTCTAGAAAGCGGACTTGAACATGTTGCAATCAAATCCCCCATGCCGGAAAGACCGTAAAGAGTAGACGGATTAGCTCCGAGAGTAATACTAACCCTGACTATTTCTGCCATCCCGCGGGTAAGAAGAGTGCCTGCACAATTGTCACCGAGATTCATAGCATGGGCAAAACCTGAGGCTATTGCGATAACATTTTTCAAACTGCCGCCGAGCTCTACACCTATTACATCAGAATTTGTATAAAGTCTGAACCGCCCCGGAACATTACAATGCTGCTGGACAAATTCGGCAATTTTCATATCGTCGGAAGCAACAGAGGCTGCAGTCGGTTTACCTGCAAGAACCTCTTTAGCAAGGGTCGGGCCTGAAAGTATAGCAAGTTTTTGCTCAGGCAAAACTTCCTTTATAACTTCAGACATTCTCATTAATGACGGGAGCTCTATACCTTTTGACGCATTCACAAAAATTTGTTCCGGTTTTATGCCGGCTTTTTTCAAATTTTCACATACATCACGTGTTCCTGATGTTGCAACAACATTCAAAATAATATCTGCACCGTCAATAGCAGACGCAAGGTCAGAGGTAACTTCAACTTTATCAGCCAGCTGAACTTCCAGCGGTTTTGAAGTGTGTTTATTCTTCAATAAATCTTCTGACAAATCCTGTGCACGCCCCCAGACCGTTACTTTTTCAAAATTATCTGTCAACAGCCAGGCTAGCGTAAGCCCCCAGCATCCTGCACCAATTACTGTTAATTTCATCTTCACTCTTTCCCTTATATCTGTATTTTACAATAACGCACGCGGTTTGTCTACACGAGTTCTTTTGTGAGAAGTTTTCTCAAAACTCCGCAGTGTTTTTTTAATTCAGCCCTTGCCTCATCCGGTGAAACTTTTCGCAGAGTCATAACAATAGCTGTTTTAATTTCCCAGTTACAGTCCAGCAAGGCAGCAAGCGCATCGCTGTGCGTGACGCCGGCTATCTGTGCCACAATTCTAATCGCGCGGTCTTTCAATTTTTCATTGGAAGCCTTTAAATCTATCATAAAATTCTGGTAGGTTTTCCCAATTTTAATCATCGCGCCTGTTGTGAGCATATTAAGAACCATTTTCTGCGCGGTACCGGCCTTTAGACGACTTGAACCTGCAATAACCTCAGGGCCGACTTCTACACAAATAGTTAATCCCGCATCTTCAGCAATCAAAGCTTTGGAGTTGCAAGTGAGCGCAATAGTCTTTGCATTAACATTATCAGCCTGCTGCAAAACACCAAGAAGATATTTAGGATTGCCGCTTGCAGAAATAGCTACGGCAACATCTTTGTCTGTCAGGACTTCCGCATCTTTTTTCCCGGCTTCAAAGTCATCTTCTGCGCCCTCAACGGCAATTCTAAAAGCTTTGTCGCCGCCTGCCATAATTCCCTGTACCATATCAGGACTTACACTGAATGTCGGCGGGCATTCTGACGCATCGAGAATGCCAAGACGTCCGGAAGTGCCGGCGCCAAAATAATACAATTTGCCACCCTTTAAAAACTGTTTTGCAATAATGTCAACAGCTTGAGCAATATGCTCCAGTTCATCCTCGACAGCAAGCGCAACTATCTTGTCCTCTTCATTCATCTTTTTGACCATTTCGATGGTTGGCAGAATATCAATGTCTTTTGTGTTTTCGTTACGGTATTCCGTCATTACTTCACTCATATGCAGACCCCCTAAATTATAAAATATTAAACACTATATAGTCTTGAATAAATTGACCATTTCGATAGCTGTTTTAGCAGCATCCGCGCCTTTATTTCCGGATTTTGTGCCGGCTCTTTCGATTGCCTGTTCAATATTATCCGTTGTAAGAACTCCGAAAATAACAGGGATTCCTGTTTGGAGACTAACATTGGCAACGCCTTTTGAGACTTCGGCACTCACGTAATCGAAATGAGGAGTTGAACCTTTGATTACCGCACCGAGAGTGATTATTGCACTGTATTTATTAGTTTTGGCAAATTTTAAAGCTGCAAGAGGAATTTCAAAAGCGCCCGGGACTTTTGCAACTTCAATATTTTCATCTGCGACCCCGTGGCGTTTTAGAGTATCTATTGCTCCGGACAACAGTTTTTCACCGATAAAATCATTGAATCTTGAAATAATTATACAAAATTTTTCATTTTGCTGCGTGGTCAGTTGTCCTTCGTAAATTTTCATATTTATACTCCTTTACCGTATATAAATTATACGATATACAAGGCATTTTTACAAGTCGTTAGCAAAAATAAATATTCATTTATTTATAACAAAACTTAATCAAAATATAAAAATAGAGCAATTTAGTCCTAAAAAAATTGTTTGAACTAATATAGGGATATTTTATTTGTAAAAGTTATAGGAGAAAATTATGGGGAATTTATTAGGGGCACTGAGGAAAGTTGCACTTGGCGTAATCAAAGGTTACGGTAAGCCAATCGGAAAAGCATCCGAAAGCGGACTTATTTGTTTCGGTAAAAAAATTAAAGGCGGCAAACAATATACGACTGTAAACGGAGAAACAGGAAAACTTGTACGTAAAAAGAACATATTTACAAACGGAAATAATTACCGTACCAGTACAACATTTGACAGTAAAGGAAATGTAACAAGCACAGGTAAGATTGTGCGTGAACCTGTAGGGTATGGACAAGCATCGCGTAATCAGGGTGCTTATAAAGTAAGAACTATACATGATGATTACAACAGATACGGACAGGTAACAAACCACCGTGATGTCACATTCAAACCGAGCAGCAGCGAAACTAAAGCCGAAGTATTTTCAAATATAAACGGTACACTTTCTAAAACTTATATCAATACTGCAAATAATAAAAGATTTACAATTACCTGCGTAGAATAATTAAATGGGAAATACACAAAAGTGACTAGCTAATGTTATTTAAGGACAATAGCGCGAACGAGCTGAGGGCGAGGACGCACACGGCGGCGATGAGCCGGCGGAGCAGTCCGCAGACCCGTTAATCGCGAGTGAGCAAGACGCGAGCGTAAGCAAGACGCGTGTTCCGAAAAAACATTAGCTAGTTATTACAACACACTACAATAATTTCATCACAAACGGGGCGAAAATTTTGTAGTATATATAGAGAGCCGCTAATATCAACAGCATACCGCTTATTTTTAGCAATACGTCAGAAAATTTGTAAAACCCTTTCCAGTTTTTGAGCCGCGAAGTCAAAAATCCTGCGACAATCAAAATTAATCCCTGACCTATTGCAAACAGAAATAGCATCACAACAGCCTGTGCAAGGCTTGCAGATAAAGATGCAAATGCCATTATCGCAGCTAAAATCGGTGTGGAACACGGGGTTCCTGCAAGCGCAAACACCGCCCCCAATAGTACAGGATACAAATATGTGCTCTGCGCTTTATTCTGCGGGATTTCTTTTATCATAACAGGAAGCTCAAAGTCCAGAACACCGACAAGCTTTAACCCCATAATCAATACAATTGCCGCTATAAACAACCCGAAATATCCGCCCGCAAAAGAGACAAAAACTTTACCCGTAATTGCGCAGATTATGCCGATTAATGTAAAAACCACAGCGGTCCCGAGTACAAAAAATATCATCTGGACAAGCGTTTTTGACGGTTTTTCATCGGAATACCCGCCGATATATCCGATTATCATAGGAAGCATCGCAAGCGAACACGGTGAAATAGACGCGATAAGCCCCCCTAAAAATGATAACCAGAATAGTAAAACAATATTTCCCTGCGTTGTAAATAATTCAACGTAATTTTGCATTAATTTAACCCTTGCAAATATGATTCCATAACGTCTTTTTCTATTGCACCCTCAATTCTTTTGACCTGTTTTCCGTTTGAGTCAATGAGAATTATTGTAGGAACAAGTGTTACTTTATATTTTTTAATTTGTTCTTGATTGAATGACGTTTTGTCCTGTACAGGAATTTCTATCAGAGTAATTTTATCCTGATAGGCAGGAAAAATTTCTTTCATAATCTGATTCATTGTCTGGCAATCCATACACATTTCGGACGTGAATTTGATAACCTGAGGTTTTGTGCTTGCTTCTGCAACCGTAGATGATTTAGATGCATCATTTGTACTCAAAATCCAGTATGCAAACATAGGAATAATTAAAATTAGTAAAATAGTAATGATATTTTTTCTCATAAAAAAACTCCTTTTTGATTATATCGTCATAATACAATAAAAAGGAATTTTTTATAACTCTATATGTCTATTATTTTGATAGCACAGTAGTTTAAGCCTTTTGGGCAGGTTCTTCTTTTTTTACTTCTACAGATTCCTGTGCCGGGGTTGAAGCAGGAGAATCTGATTTTTTATCAGGCTCAGGTTTTTCTTCTTTTGCAGCCGGAACTGGTTCTTTATTTTCCGGTGCCCCTGCATCAACATTTGAGAGAACATCAACCATCTGTTCTGTTCTCTTTGCAGATGCAAAGAAAATCAAACCTGCGGCAGCTGTAGTTGCAATAGCCGGAAGTACCGTTACAAATCTGAGGGCTCTATTTTTAATAAAAGAACCGCCAACTGCCAAAAGTGTGGCGCCTAATCCTGCCAGCCCGATATTTTTCTGAGTTTTAAGAGCTTTTTTTACATCATCAGAAGCCGGAATAGTAAGCCCCGGAATTTCCACCTGAGATGTGCCAGGTTTTGCCTGTGTATTATCGGCAACCTTGCCTTTTTTATTACCAAAACTTGCTGAATAACTATTTACTGCGCCTACTTTCATATAAAACCTCCATTAAATACACCTGGTCTATGATTATATTAAAGCAGAGCATGAAAAATTTTGCTATTTTATTAAGGGAATAACACAAAATGTTACAAATCCTCAGGCAGATAAAATGCCTGCTTAGCAAGAAGTTCACGGGTGTGTTCATAACAGCAGCTGACTCGCGTCACTTGCTGATACATACGCACTATATTTAATACATCGTCTACTGACATTTTTATCAGCCTGCGTTTGCCCTCTAAAATTTTTGCCATATAAAATAACCTCTCTGTGTTATCCATGTTATCGGCACCTGTAAAAAAAACTTTAGGAATATCAAACATCCGCTTTAGAAATACATATTAAAATATGAAAAGAGTCTGAGCTATAAGCCCAGACTCTTATGATTTTCTTAATATCCTCAATTATTCATCAAGGTTGAAATCAGGAGCTCCGAACATACCCTCGATTTCTTCCAAAATCGCAGATGGTTTTCTTGCCTGATTTCTTTGTGCAACAGCGCGTTTTCTTTCTTCGCGTTCTTTTTCTTCGTTAGCGTTGGAAAGGTGGTGGAAACCGGTACCAGCCGGGATTAAACGACCGATAATTACGTTTTCTTTTAATCCGCGGAGCAGGTCACGTTTGCCATCAACTGCTGCTTCTGTAAGGATTCTTGTTGTTTCCTGGAATGATGCTGCTGAGATAAAGCTGTCTGTGTTAAGAGATGCTTTTGTGATACCTAACAGCATATATTCACAAGTTGCAGGTTGTCCGCCGTTTTCTTCAGCTTCTTTATTTTCTCTTTCGAAAATCTGCATTTCAACAAGTTCACCCGGAAGAAGTTTTGTGTCACCCGCGTCAACAATTTTGACTTTCTTAGTCATCTGACGAACGATAATTTCAACGTGTTTATCAGCAATTTCTACACCTTGTGAACGGTATACGCGTTGAACTTCATCTACCAGATATTGTTGAGCAGCTTCCGGTCCGCAAAGTCTGATTACATCGTGCGGGTTCAAAGGACCGCTGGTTAACGGCTGACCTTTTTTGATTTCCTGTTTGTTGTGGACAACAATGTTTGCATCAATTGCATATTTGATTTCTGTTCTTCCGTTTTCATTTACAAGATAGAGTCTCGGAAGATCTTCATCTGTTTCAATTTCAGCAACGCCGTCTTCTTCTGCCAATATAGCACAATCTTTCGGCTTTCTGCCCTCAAGCAGCTCTTCTACTCTCGGAAGACCTTGAACGATATCACCTGTTTTTTGTCTTTCAAATACAAGTGTTGCAATAATATCACCTCTCAGTACCAGTGCACCGGCATCTACCTGAAGCATTGTACCTGGGCTGATAAGGTACGGACGGCCTGCACGGATTGTAACAACACCCTTATTAACTGATGTTACCATACCTGATACAGTTGATTTTTCTCCGCTGTCCGCAATTACTGATTCTAATTTTACAAAGTCGCCTTTTTTAACAGTTGCTTTACCTTTTACAGAAACATTTTCTTCATAAGTTGCACTTGTTAAAAGCAATCTTCTCAATTCAGCATTTTCATCCTTGATTGATGCAACGCCGTCATTAATTGCAAGTACCTGAGTTTTTGCAACCGGCGTTTTCGGAGAAATTGTCTGACCGTCTTTTACAAGCAATTCTGTCTGCAATGATGAAAGCAATTTTGAATTACCCTCAAATTCACGACGAACAATAAGGTTCTCCAGAACGACTATTCTCAAGTTGCCTTTTTCATCAATTTCTACCATACCTTTCAGGTGTGAGAGGTATCCTTGCATTTGAAGAACAAGACTTGTTCTTGTAATTGTTGAACCGTCAAGATTTCTAACTCTTGCACCATCCTTGTACTGGAGTTGTGTAACAGGTACAATATCAATCAAATCATCAGTTGTATTGAATTTAATTGAAACATCTTTCTGTTGAACTTCCAATACCTGAACAGGTCTGATAAGAATTTGGATAGGCTGATTTGAAATATTATCCTCGTCAAGTGAAAGACTTGTATCAATTTCTTCATCCAAATCGTCAATATCCAAATCATCCATTGTTGAATCCATAATTGTAACAATAGATGTTTCTTTCGCTGTGATGCCGTCTGCGATAGCTGTACCTTTTTTAACAACTTCGCCCTCATCAACTTTCAATTCTGAAACGCTTGGTAATGTATGAACTTCACCAGGACGGACTGTAATTTCGTGAATAATATCGTTGTATTCTTTGAATTCAACAATACCGTCAATGTGGCAATATACATCTTTTACGATTTCAGTGCCGGCAGTAACAAATGTTCCGTTTTCTACCATTTTCAAGGAACTGTCTTTTGAAATCTGGTGAATTTCTTCCGGAATAAATACTACTGTACCTGGTTTTGTGATGATTTGGTTTTCATCAACCTCAACATCCACGTATCTGATTTCACCGGAGGAAGTAACTGCACACTCATCGTCAATAAGTTCTGCAATAATCATACCGTTTTCAACTGTTGTATCAACAGGAGCTTTAACAATATATTTTTCTCCGGATTTTTTAACTGTCCAGATTTGTTCTTTCTTAGTCTGTTCAAATGTAGCATTTTCCGGCATCAGGGAAGCGATAACGATTGTAATTTCTTTACCCTGAACGATTTTCTTAATTTTCTTGCCTTCAAAGTTTACATCTTCGATAATCAAATCTTCGCCGAAACGAACTTCCCCGCCGTGTTCACTGATAGTAAGTGTTTCAGCAAGTTTTTCGCCTTCTTTGATTTTTTGACCGTCTTTAACAAGAACTTTTGAACCGCCAGGGAGGTTGTAAACATCACCGCCAAGAACCCAGATAATACCTTGTTTGTTGGTTGTTCTTGAGATGTTGCCCTGTCTGTCTTTCTTTTCATCTGCAATAAAGTCCTCAAAAAGAACTTCACCGCTCAGGTCTGATGTAATATCTTTTGTAGCTTTTTCTGTCAAACGGGAACCGTCACCTTGTGATACCGGTTCATATTCTGCAAGTTTGAACCCTTTTTCAACTTTCATACCGTTTGTGAAGAATACGGTTGAACCAGCCGGAATATGATATTTTTCAGTTCTCTTTTCGCCTTTAACTTCAATATCTGCTTCGTAGTTTGCAACGTTAACGATATCACCGTGACGTGTTCTGAGTTCACGGGTCTTAACGTTAGAAACAACTTCACCGGCGATTTTGGCATCAACAGTTTTCATAGCACCAGAACCTTTGAATACACCACCTGTGTGGAATGTTCTCATGGTAAGCTGTGTACCAGGTTCACCGATTGATTGTGCTGCAATAATACCGATAGCTTCACCGACATCAACAAGTTTTTGAGTAGTCATTGCCCAGCCATAGCATTTTTGGCAGATACCGTATTCAAGACCGCAGGTCAAGCCTGAACGAACTTTAAGTTCATGCAGGTTGAGGTGTGCAATCTTTTTAATATCATCACGGTTCATTGTTGTTCCTGATTTTACAAGCAGTGTACCGTCAGTATCAACAATATCCTGAGCAACTGTTCTGCCGAGCAATCTGTCGATTAACGGAACAATAACCGCATCACCGTCAGTGATAGCTTTCATATTAATAGATTTTGTAGTATGGCAGTCATCAGCACGGATAATAACGTCTTGAGCTACGTCAACAAGACGTCTTGTCAAGTAACCTGAGTCAGCTGTTTTCAACGCTGTATCTACAAGACCTTTACGTGCACCGTATGAAGAAATAATGTATTCGGTAACTGACAAACCTTCTTTAAAGTTTGATTTAATCGGCAAGTCGATAATTTGGCCCTGTGCGTCTGCCATCAAACCACGCATACCTACCAATTGTGATACCTGTGATACGTTACCTCTCGCTCCGGAGAACGCCATCATATATACAGGGTTTAATTTATCAAAGTTTTCAACAACCTGTGCCGTCAATTTAGCAGTTGTTTCTGACCAGGTGTCAATAACTTTTGTATATCTTTCTACCTCTGTAATTTCACCTTTTAAGTATCTGTTTGTTGATTGTTCAATTTCTTTTTCTGCTTCATTCAGCAGGTCTTTTTTCACTGCAGGAACTTGTAAGTCTGCAATTGATATAGTAGTACCGGATTTTGTAGCATATTTATAACCGAGGTTCTTCAATGCATTGGCTAATTCGGCTGTTTTAGCACCGCCGTATTCCAGATACATTTGAGCAAGAAGATTATTCAATGCTTTCTTGTCCATCTGTTTGTTGATGAATTCCGGTTCTTTTTTAACATGTGCGTATGTTGTATCCATTCTATTTTTCCTCAATTTTAATTTTCAAAAAATTTACTGATTATGCAAGAGCGTTTCTTACGGTTTCGTTGAAGATAATTCTACCTACGGTAGTTTCAAATCTTTCGCCGTTTTCGTTTCTTACAATAATTTTGTCGTGTAAACTGATAATTCCGACTTCCAATGCAGCGATTGCATCCTGGAAGTTATAGAAGTAACCTTTCGGTTCTTGTGTCGGATCTTTCAGAATTGTCAGGTAATACATACCCAATACCATATCCTGAGACGGTGTAATGATAGGTTTACCGTTAGCAGGAGCAAGGATGTTATTAGTTGCTAACATAAGCATTCTTGCTTCGGTTTGAGCTTCGATAGAAAGCGGTACGTGGACAGCCATTTGGTCACCGTCGAAGTCAGCGTTGAATGCTGTACATACCAACGGGTGAAGTTGAATTGCACGTCCTTCAACCAGTTTAGGTTCAAATGCCTGAATACCTAATCTGTGGAGGGTTGGAGCACGGTTCAACAGTACAGGGTGTCCGTCGATTACCTCTTCAAGTATATCCCAGACGATTGCTTCGGAACGTTCAATTTTCTTTTTAGCTGATTTAATGTTTTGGACGTATCCTCTTTCAATCAGTTTATTAACGACGAATGGTTTAAACAATTCAATAGCCATTTCTTTCGGCAAACCGCACTGGTTAAGGCTCAACTGCGGACCTACTACGATAACTGAACGACCTGAGTAGTCAACACGTTTACCGAGTAAGTTTTGACGGAAACGACCTTGTTTACCTTCGATAATATTTGATAATGATTTTAATGCTCTGTTGTTTGGACCTACAACTGTTCTGCCGCGTCTGCCGTTATCAATAAGAGCATCTACAGCTTCCTGAAGCATACGTTTTTCGTTTCTGACGATAATTTCAGGAGCGCCCATTTCCAAAAGTCTCTGGAGACGGTTGTTTCTGTTAATTACACGTCTGTATAAGTCGTTCAGGTCAGATGTTGCAAAACGTCCGCCATCCAATTGAACCATAGGTCTCAAATCCGGAGGTGTTACCGGAAGTACATCCATTATCATCCAGGATGGTTCTGTTTCAGATGAAATTAAAGAATCAAGCAATCTTAAACGTTTGATAAGTTTGCTTTTTCTCTGAACAGAATTTACAGAGCCTGCGAGTTCTGTTCTGATTTCTTCTGCAAGTTCTTTAATATTTAATTCCATAAGAAGTTCTTTAATAGCTTCTGCACCGATACCTACTTTCAATTCGGAATCTTCGTTTTCAGCCATAAAGTCTTCGTATTCTTCTTCACTTAACAGTTGAAGTTTCTTGAACGGACTGTCTGCCGGGTCAAGAACTACATAGTTGTTGAAGTAGATTACCTGTTCCAAATCTTTCAAAGTCATATCAAGAAGCAAACCGAGGTATGACGGAATCCCTTTCAGGAACCAGATGTGTGATACAGGTGCTGCCAGTTTGATGTGACCCATTCTGTGACGACGCACTTTTGAATCGGTAACTTCTACACCGCAGCGTTCGCAGATGATACCTTTGTGGCGAACTCTTTTATATTTACCGCAATAACATTCCCAGTCTTTTGACGGCCCAAATATTCTTTCGCAGAACAAACCGTCTCTTTCCGGTTTTAATGTACGGTAGTTGATTGTTTCAGGTTTTGTTACTTCCCCGTAAGACCACTTCAGAATTCTTTCCGGTGAAGCTATACTGATTCGTATATAATCAAAATAATCTATACTTGTAGACATTTTATATGTTTCTCCTTTTTTATTGAGTGATGTGCGGAGTGTGAAAGGGGTTTATAGTCACCTTTCACACTTCACTATTCACTTGATTATAAATCTCCAAATGTTGTTGGTGTTTCAAAGAAGTTGATATTCAACAACTCTGAATCAATATCTGATAATGTTCTTTTCGGAGCTGATTTTCTCAAATCGTCCATATCGGAAACAAGATCAACTTCTGAACCGTCTTTTTTAACACAGGTAATATCCAGACCGATACTTTGCAATTCTCTTACAAGTACCTTGAATGATTCAGGAATACCAGGTCTCGGGATGTTATCACCCTTGACGATTGATTCATATGCTCTGTTTCTACCGTTAACATCATCTGATTTGATAGTCAACATTTCTTGTAATGTATAAGCTGCACCGTAAGCTTCCAAAGCCCAAACTTCCATTTCGCCGAATCTTTGTCCGCCGAATTGAGCTTTACCGCCTAACGGTTGTTGTGTTACTAATGAGTAAGGACCTGTTGAACGTGCGTGGATTTTATCATCAACAAGGTGAACAAGTTTCAGTATGTAAGAAAGACCGACTGCAACAGGTTCATCAAACGGTTCACCGGTTCTGCCGTCTATCAATCTTACTTTACCGTCTTCTGTTACCCAATCACAACCAGACTCTTTAATACCTTTCAAAAGTTCAGCCTTTGTTGCGATTTCTGATTGAGCATCCCCGAACATTTCGTCAAATGACGGTGCCTCATAGTAGTTGCCTGTGAGGTATGCTGCCAAACCGAGAAGTAATTCATAAGTTTGACCAACGTTCATACGTGACGGAACACCGAGCGGGTTCAGTACGATATCAACAGGGGTACCATCCGGCATAAACGGCATATCTTCTTTTGCAAGAATTCTTGATACAATACCTTTGTTACCGTGGCGTCCTGAAAGTTTATCACCTACAGAAACCTTACGTTTTTGTGCGATGTAAACTCTGATAACTGTATTTGCTCCCGGAGGAAGTTCATCACCTTTTTCACGGTCAAATACTTTTACGTCGAGTACTCTGCCGCCTTCTCCGTGAGGAACTCTCAGTGAGTTATCTTTTACATCTCTTGCCTTTTCAGCAAAGATTGCTCTTAACAATTTTTCTTCCGGCGGATGTTCTGATTCGCCTTTCGGTGTAACTTTACCAACGAGGATATCATCAGCGTAAACTCTTGCACCGATACGAACAATACCGCGTTCATCCAGGTGTCTCAAAGCATCTTCTGAAACGTTAGGAATTTCACGTGTAATTTCTTCCGGTCCGAGTTTTGTTTGTCTTGCATCAATTTCCAATTTTTCAATGTGGATTGATGTAAAGATATCATCGTGTACACATCTTTCAGAAAGCAGAATAGCATCTTCGAAGTTATACCCTTCCCAAGGCATATAAGCTACGATAACGTTCTTACCTAATGAAAGTTCTCCGCCGCAGGTTGATGCACCATCTGCGATTACGTCGCCGGCCTTAACCTTATCACCCTCGTGAACCAGAGGTCTCTGGTTTATACAAGTATCCTGGTTGGATCTTACGTATTTCATTAACTGATATACGTGAGGCTGGTTATTAATATCACGGATGATAATTTCTTCACCAACAACTCTTTCTACGGTACCGTCAACATCTGATACGATAACCATACCTGAGTCTTTAGCAGCTCTGGCTTCCAAACCTGTACCAACTACCGGTCTTTCTGTAATAAACAGAGGAACTGCCTGACGCTGCATGTTAGAACCCATCAATGCACGGTTAGCATCATCGTGTTCGATAAACGGAATCATAGAAGTCGCAACAGAGATAATCTGTATCGGGCAAACACCGACGTAGTCAACTTTTGATGATTCGCACATTGTGAATTCTGAACGGTATCTGACCGGTACTTGTGCATCTTTGAAAGTGCCGTCTTTATTCAATTTAACGTCTGCCGGAGCGCAGCGGAAGTTTTCATCTTCATCAGCTGTCAGATAGTGAACCTCGTTAGTTACAACGCCGTCTTTTACAACGAAGAATGGAGATTCTACAAAACCGTAGTCGTTAACTTTTGCGTGTGTTGCAAGTGAACCAATCAAACCTGCGTTCGGACCTTCCGGAGTTTCTACCGGACAAATACGTCCGTAGTGTGACGGGTGGATATCACGAACTGCAAAGCCTGCTCTTTCTCTCATCAAACCGCCTGGTCCTAATGCTGAAATACGTCTTTTGTGAGTCAATTCAGCAAGCGGGTTGGTTTGGTCCATAAATTGTGATAACTGAGAACTTCCGAAGAATTCTTTCAATGAAGCAACCAGCGGTTTTGTGTTCAGCAAATTCAACGGAGTTAAAGTTTCTGAATCCTGAAGTGTCATTCTTTCTTTAACAATTCTTTCGATTCTTGAAAGACCTACTCTGAATTGGTTTTGAAGAAGTTCACCAACTGAACGGATTCTTCTGTTACCCAAGTGGTCGATATCATCAACTGTACCTTCATCGTATGTCAAATTGATAAGGTATTCTATTGATGCTACGATATCCTGAACTGTCAGAGTTCTCTGGTTTTTCGGAATGTTCAGGTTCAATTTTTTGTTCAATTTATAACGACCTACACGACCTATATCATATTTCTTTTCATCAAAGAAACGAGCTTCCAATATTGAACGGCCGCCCTGAGGTGATGCAGGATCACCAGGTCTTAATTTTTTATAAACTTCAATCAAAGCATCATCTGTCGTTTCAGCTGTATCTTTGTCTAATGTTTTCTTCAAGAATTCAAAGTGGGTGAACAGAGATTCCATTTCAGAAACTGTAATACCCATAGCTTTCAACAATGTAGTTGCCAGGATTTTTCTATTTTTATCTATTTTAACGTAAATTAAATCGTTTGCATCAGTTTCAATTTTCAACCAGGCACCGCGGTTCGGAATCATGGTTGCGTTATACAAACGTTTGCCGGCAGGTGAAACTTCACGTTTGAAGTAAACACCAGGAGAACGAACGATTTGTGAAACGATTACACGTTCTGCACCGTTTACAATGAATGTACCTTTGTCAGTCATTGTAGGAATATCACCGATGTATACTTCCTGTTCTTTAATTTCACCGCTGTCACGGTTTACTAATCTAATCATAACGCGCAATTGTTTTGCATAAGTTGCGTCATGAATTCTTGCTTCTTCAATTGTATACTTTGCATTATCAAAAGTATAATTTGGTAAAAAGTGCAATTCCAATCTGCCTGTATAGTCTTTAATCGGAGAGAATGAAAGCAATTCTTCTTTCAATCCTTCTTTCAAAAACCATTCGAAAGATTTTTTCTGCACTTCAATAAGGTCCGGTAAATCATCCAAACGAGTATGCGGGATACCCATTGGTGTTACTCTTTCAGCATATTTTGTCTTAGACATCAATTCACCTCGTCTATAAATGGTGTACGTACTATCAAAAAAAATTTGTAAATCTAACTTGAGGCTGTTAACCTTTTGCACTAATCGTGCAAACAAATATATAAAAAAAGCTTTTGTATTTGTCTTAAATGCTTTAGCAGTCAAACTTTCCGCTTGATTACGCAAAGTACAGGACACTACTATTGCATGTTACTTTATCATATTACATCAAAATTCAGAGTCAAGAAAATATAAAAATTATATCTTCTCAATGTTACAATTTTGTAATATATTTTAAGACGCAGGCGGAAAGTTTTGATATGAGCGGGATAGACTGTCAAGCCCTTGTTTTAATTATAATCTATTTTCCAACTATTTTCGATAATTCTTGCAGTACAGCCGTAACCGGTAGAACGGCTTACATCTTTATTTGCAGGGGCGCCACAGCCTGAAGAATCTTCTCCCCAGTAAGTTTGAGATTGAGGCATAGCCTCGGATAAATCTTTACCCCAGGCTGAATACAGCAAACCGTTTTGCGCCAGTGCATACTGGAACATATCTTTACCCCATTTATTAGGAGGTTTAACACCGTTAATATCAACAAAAAAGTATGCAACGATTGATTTAATTTTAGTTTTGTTAGAAGCATTCTGAGGACCGTTCAGATGCATATAATAAATCATTCCGTCATTCAAAAAACCGCGCCACGCATAGTCATATTGACCGCCGTCAGCAAGTTCCCCGTTCATTTTGACATAGACCGGACATTCCGGACAGGCCTCTCCTGCCTTGTATGATTTTACTATATTAAAATATTTTCTCATTTGATTATCGAGATTAGTCTGAACCCTTTCATCAAGAAAAGTTTCCGGCGTCATGGTTTGAAATACAGAAAGGTTACTTAAGTCATCCAGATTTTCTGATGAACGCATCATTAAAAACCCGTCATTAATTTTTGCGTAAGCAAGTTTTATTCCTGCCAAGGCTACAGCGTTTTGATGTTTATTAGTCAATATAGGGAGAGTCAGAGCTGCTATAACACCAATTATACCTATAGTTACAAGAACTTCGGATAGTGTGTATCCTATGCGGCTTTTAGTTGTATTTTTCATAGCTCCCCTTATTTTTTAGTCGATAATCATTATTGATTTTAACATAGTGTGTATACATTTTCAAATATGTTAATTTTTATTATATAATTTATAAAAAACGAGGAAAAATTTATGAAAAAATTATTATTTATTTTAATCGGATTACTCTTTTGTGTGAACACTGTGTTTGCAGAAGATATGAGTATACAGGCACAAAATTCTTTTACGGCACCGCAGGAAAATGCCGCCAATGCTGCTGATGAAGAGGGGACGGCTCTAAAGGCCGAAATAACTTTTGACTGGTTTGATATTTCAATGTATGAACGAGAAGAGCTCATTGAAAATTACAAAAAAATAATTTTTTCTGATGATGAAGTGTACAAATATAAACGCAAAGAATTCCGCAAACAATACACGGATTTTCTAAAAGACAAAAATCACAAAGAACACTACAGACTAGCTGCAAACGGTGTGCTTGACACAGGATATGCAAAACTTTGCGCTTTTTTCTACAAAAAAGACATCCTTGTGATTTATGCACTGCAATATAAAGACAGGATGAAAAATGCATTCTATTATGACGCATACGGGCATTTAAGATTTGTAGACGTAATGGAGGGCAACTATCCGGAATACCCTTACTGGTCAAAACAATACACCTCTAACGGCAAAATGATTAGCGCAATATATTTTGCCTCAAAAGACATTCAATATATGTACGAGCCTGACGGGAAATTTCAGGGTGTCTGGTACAAAGATAAAATGTTCAATATTGATGCAAAACAAGTGCTAACTCGAACAAACTGGTAACTTTTGTAAACTAACAAAAAGAGGATATGACATTACATCTATCCTCTTTTTTCATATATTATCATTAAGGTCTTTTCACTATAGAGCGGACATAGGTGTTTGTCAGATACTTATTGGCAACCTCAATAATATCAGCTTCAGTCACGCTGTTTATAAGTTCAAGATATTTTTCACCAAAATCATATCCTCGTCCTGAGGCTTCAAACCATGCAGCATTTGAGGCTTTTTCAAGATTTGTTTCAAGTGCCAGAATATAGTTGCCTGCGAGTTTTTCTTTGGCATCATTAAGCTCTTTGCTGCTTACATATTCTGATTTCAATCTGTTGATTTCAGCGAGCAGTTTTTCCTGAGCCAAATCCAGATTCTCAGGATTTGTACCAATGTAAACAACAAACGCACCTTTCAGAATATTAGCGCCGTATGCAGACCCGAGCTGATAAGCAAGCCCGTGCGCATCTCGAAGATTTTTAAACAATCTTGAACTCATTCCTGAACCGAGAATTGCGTCAATCACAGAAAGTGTCGCATAATCTTTTTCCGGCACAACGCCTGCAGTCTGCCAGCCGTAAACTATCCAGTCCGTCTGTAAATCCGGAATTGAACGTGTAACTGTTTTAGGAGCGGTTGTACGCGGGATAGAATATTTTGAATAATCAAATTTATCTCCGGACTTATTACCGAAAATCTTTGAAACAGCCTGAGTCATTTTATCAGTGTCTACATCACCGTTTACCGAGATTACAAGATTTTTCGGATTGAATATGGTTGACGCATATTTAACAACATCCGAGCGTTGAATTGACGGGAGATATTTTTCCAATATTTTTGTTGAATTTGAATAAGGAGAACCCTCGAAAATCAATGTTTTATATTCTTCAAGCGCAAGCTGTATCGGTATATCACGGTTTCTTTTTATAACATTTAATTTTTCAGAGCGGGCTTTTTCAAGCTCATAATCATCAAATTTTGAATTGTTTATAATATCGTCAAGAATTTCCAGAGTCTTGTCAAGCTGAGGTTTTGTTGTCAAAACAGAAATCATAAATGCATCAGCCTTTGTTGCCGGTGATATTTTGATACCATTATCATCCAGCATTTGGGCAAGTTCCAGTGCAGTATATTTTTCAGTACCTTTCAAAAGTAAAGTCGCCGTAAGGTTTGCAGTTCCCGGAATTGTTTCTAAGAACTCTCCGCCTTTGGCGTAAATAGATATTGCAACTATATCGTTATTTTTATTTTGATTTAGTAATAGAGTAGTACCGTTTGAAAGGGTGTATTTTTGTGTTCCGTTATTTTCTCCGAGCAGAGTAGCTGTAAGCGGAGTGGTTGTTTTGTTGGAAATTTGCACTTCTTTTGCAGTTTCAGGAAGCACAATTGACACAGCGCTTTTATTAATTCCCAGATATTTATTTGCGACTCGTTTGACATCCTGCGGAGTAACTTTCTTGATATTTTCAAGATAAGTATCATAGAATTTTACATCTCCTGTGAGGGCAACAGTATAACCGATTTCTGTTGCGATATTTGAGACGGATTCTCTTGAGTAATAAGTATCTCGTTCAATTATATTCTGTGCAAGAGTAACCTGTTCCTGAGTCACTCCTTTTTTTTGAACTTGTGAAATTTCATCAAAAATAGTTTTTTCAAGTTTTTCCATCTGTTCCGGCACAAAATTTGCTGAAATATAGAAAATACCGTCATCCCTCATTACGGAATTTGTAGCGGCGATTGTATAAGCAAGCTGCTTTTTATCTTTTATGTTCTGATAAAAAATTGAAGAACGTCCGTCCCCGAGGATTGTTGCAAGCACATCAAGCGCATAAGAATCCTTATTATTAATATCAACACTGCGAAAACCTATCAGCATATATCCGCTTTTGGTATTTGTATAATCAACTTTTCTTACCTGCTGTTTGAGAGGCTGCTCTTTTTTATATGTATTACGTTTAACTTTTTTTATTTCACCGTTAAATTCTTTTTTAATTTTATCAAGAGCCTGCTGTGTATCAACATCCCCGATAACAACCGTCACCATATTGCCCGGATAATAGTTGTTGTAGAAAAAGTCCAGAACTGATTCTCTTGTGATAGTTTCAATAACATCGGAACGTCCTATTACTTTTCTTTTGTATGGGTGGTTTTTGTACATTAAGTCAACCAGATTATCAAACACAAGTCTGTCCGGAGAGTTTGCATCTTTAGAAATTTCTTCTAATACAACCTTGCGTTCTTTTTCCATTTCATTCCCCGGTATTAGAGGATTTTGCAGCATATCGGCATGCATTTCCATGGCGAGATT
Organism: Candidatus Gastranaerophilales bacterium; assembly: GCA_944324135.1. Taxonomy (GTDB): domain Bacteria; phylum Cyanobacteriota; class Vampirovibrionia; order Gastranaerophilales; family Gastranaerophilaceae; genus CALUVN01. The sequence goes on from CALUVE010000015.1 coordinate 34,929, forward strand.
GTAGTATTTTGACGGGATAGTAATGTAATAGTGAGTAAAATCTTTGCTTGTAGCAGCATTAGTAATACCGCCTTTATTTTCAATTGCTTTATCAAACTCACCCGGGCCATGGGTTTTAGTACCTTTAAAAAACAGATGTTCCAAAAAATGAGCGACTCCGTTATTGGAATCATTTTCGTCAATAGAACCTGTTTTAATCCAGGTATCAACAATCACAATCGGATTATTTTTAACTTCCTGTATAACAACCGTCTGCCCGTTGTCCAGTTTGAAAACATTGAAATCAGCTGCAAAAACTGCGCTGCCGAATAAAAATAATGCAAAAATTATAAGAAATTTTTTCATCATATCCCCCTGTTTAACTCTCAAAAATATAATACTATAAATTTTTCAATAAAAAAAGTAGCAAGGGGCGGGATTGTTATTTTTTAATCAAGGAGTACAGTTTTTTACCTCCGAACAGGGCGCCGGCAATACCGAGAGTCCAATATATGATTTTGATGGTGACCGGAGTTTTTTTCTGTTTTTCAAAAGTTTTTGCATTTTTTCTGACGTCCGTATCCATTTTATTGAAAGAATCAGTCGCCTCTTTATCAGAATACAGAACAGGTTTATAAAAAGAATTTGGCGGAGTTAATACCCCGACATTTAAGTCAGGATTTTTCATCGGCAAATTTGCAGAATTTTCTATCATCACTACCATATATATATATTAAAACAGGATTAGTAAAAAAATTGCTGGTTTGTAAAATTTTGTAAGTTAGGCGGCAGGTGTTTATGTTAAAATTTATTTATGGAAAATAAAAATAAAAAAGTAGCAGTTGCACTGAGCGGCGGGGTTGACAGCTCGGTTGCCGCATTACTGCTAAAACAGCAGGGATATGATGTAATAGGACTTACCGGCAGAATGGTTAAAACACCTGCAGCGGATAAGGTTTGCCTGAATGCGAAACAGGTTGCTGACAAACTCGGGATTGAACATTATATTTATGATGTCAGTGAAAATTTTGAAGAGAGAATTATAAAATATTTTGAAAATTCATATAGAACAGGACACACCCCGAACCCCTGCATTATGTGCAATTGCTTTATAAAATTCGGAGAACTCCTAGAATACGCAGTTAATACTCTCGGAGCTGATTATTATTCAACAGGACATTACGCAAAAGTCGTTAACGAAAACGGCCTCTACAAACTATATCCGGCAAAAGATTCTCATAAAGACCAGCTTTATTTTCTATACAGACTTAATCAAAACCAGCTTTCACACCTGATTTTTCCGCTTGCTGATTTTGAAAAATCAGAGGTGCGCAAGCTCGCAGAAAACTTTGACCTGCCGCCTAAATCTTCTAAAGACAGCCAGGACATCTGCTTTATAGAAAAGCCAAACACAACAAAAAAATACCTTACCGAAAAATTCGGGCGGCAAAAAGGAGCTTTTATTGATATTAAAGACGGCAGAAAATGGGGAGAACATACAGGAACATACCAGTATACAATTGGACAGAGAAAAGGCATCGGAATAGCAGCACCTTACCCTTTATACGTAATTGACATTGATGCAGAAAAAAATATCGTTTACCTCGGACGTGAGGAAGATAATTATAAAACAACACTTACGGTAAATAATGTGACACTTTCATACCCGTCAAAACTGCAAAAATTTGATGCAATGGTCAAAATCAGATATAACATGCAGCCAAAGAAAGCCAACGTAAAACTAAACGAAAATAACACCGCACAAATAGAATTTTATGAACCTGTAAACTCTATCACAAAAGGACAGGCAGGAGTTTTTTACGATATAACAGACGGGCATTTAATCGGCGGCGGATGGGTTGATTAACTTTACTTTTAACTTTTACAGGATTATCATGTAATCAAGAGGAGAAGAATTATGTATAATCCTAAATCACATAAAGCCGAAGAGTTTATTTGTCATGAAGAAGTTCTGGCATCTCTGGAGTATGCAAAAGAAAACAAAAATAATGTAGAATTGATAGACAAAATTCTTGAAAAAGCAAGAATGCAAAAAGGACTTTCACATAGAGAAGCAGCAGTACTTCTGGACTGCGATATTAAAGAAAAAAATGATGAAATTTTTGCACTTGCCGAAAAAATAAAAAAAGATTATTACGGCAATCGTATAGTTTTATTTGCACCGCTTTATCTTTCAAATTACTGTGTAAACGGATGCGTCTACTGTCCTTACCACGCAAAAAATAAACATATACCAAGACGCAAACTCACACAGGAAGAAATCAGAAAAGAAGTTGAAGCTCTGCAGGATATGGGACACAAAAGACTCGCAATAGAATCAGGCGAAGATCCCGTAAATAATCCGATTGAATACATACTTGAATCAATCAAAACTATTTACGGAGTAAAACACAAAAACGGTTCCATCAGACGTGTGAATGTAAACATTGCCGCAACCACAGTTGAAAATTACAAAAAATTACACGAAGCAGGAATCGGTACATACATCCTGTTTCAAGAAACTTATCACAAAGAATCATACGAAAAACTTCACCCGACAGGACCGAAACACAATTATGCCTACCATACGGAAGCAATGGACAGAGCAATGCAAGGCGGCATAGATGATGTCGGTCTCGGTGTTCTATTCGGATTGGAATCCTACAGATATGAATTTTCAGCACTGTTAATGCACGCAGAGCACCTTGAAGCTTGTTTTGGTGTTGGGCCTCACACAATCAGTGTTCCGAGAATAAAAAAAGCTGACGATATTGACCCTGACGCATTTGACAACGGGATAGATGATGACACCTTTGCCAAAATCGCAGCCTGCATAAGAATAGCTGTTCCATATACAGGAATGATAATTTCTACAAGAGAAAGCGAAGAATGCCGCAAACGTCTTTTACATCTCGGGATTTCACAAATCAGCGGCGGTTCAAAAACAAGTGTCGGCGGCTACTTTAACCCGATGCCTGAGGATGAAAACTCAGCACAATTCGATGTTTCTGACAGACGTCCGCTTGATGAAGTTCTTAGATGGCTGATGCAGCTCGGATATATTCCTAGTTTTTGTACAGCCTGCTACAGAAACGGCAGAACAGGAGAGAGATTTATGGATATTTGCAAAAGCCAGCAAATCCATAATTTCTGCCAGCCAAATGCAATTATGACACTGAAAGAATACCTTGAGGACTACGCCTCCGAAGAAACAAAAAAAGTAGGGGAAGAATTAATTGCTAAAGAAGTTGAAAAACTCCAGAATGAAAATATCAAAATTACCGTTAAAGAAGATTTAGTAAAAATTCATAACGGAGAACGCGACTTTACATTTTAATAAAATGAATAAATAAACTTGAAAACGGACGGTTAAAAACTCCATACAGTTTAAGACCGTCCATTTTTAATGCCTTTTTGTTTTTACATACAATAGTTAGAGAAGAATTTTTTGCATTTTTTGCAATAATTTTACCGGCAGGATAAAAATTATTCAGCTCCACTATTTTTAATTTATAAGGATTTGCAATAAAAAAATGATTCCCGACCGTAATATATGCAGGCGCCCATGGATGGAGCGCGCGAATTTTTGCATGGATTTCTTCTGCCGTAGAATTTTCAAAATCCAGCATCAAATCAGTATTATTAATATTTTCGCAATAAACAGCGTTATCCTCGCTCTGAGGGACAGGGATTATTGTACCGTACGAAATATTCTGCAAAAGTTCTGCAACCTCAAATCTTGCCTCGAAAGTTATTTTATTTTTTAACTCTCGACCGGTATCATCCGGCAGAATTTCAACCTCTTTCTGTTTCAAAACAGCCCCGTGGTCGAACTTTTCGTCTATCAAATGCAGAGTAAGACCGGATTTTGACTCCAAATTTTTTATAGCATTGTAATAAGGATTAGCCCCTCTATATTTAGGCAAAAGCGACGGGTGAAGATTAATTGAGGCGAGTTTTGGGATATCAAAAGTTTCTTTAGAAATTTTTTCTCTCCAAGTGCCGACAAGTAGTACATCTGTATTATTTTTTATCAAAAAATCACGAAACTTTTTACTGTTTGCCGACCTTACCTTTATCTCAGGAATTTTGAACTTCTTAATAAAGGTGACATCAGGATTTGTCTTAAAAAAATCATGCAGAAAAAGTCTGAAAGGATTCTTGACGACTCTCTCGTAGCGCAAAACGCCGACAATCTCACAGCCTGCATCCTGTGCACCTTTTAGAAGATTAATAAGCATTGCGCCTTTTCCTAAAATAACAACTTTCATAAAATGTATTGTCTCACACAAGTAAATTTTTGTAAAATTGTAAATTTTACAATTCAAGAATGCAGTGACATGTGCCGATATATAAAATGTGTTATTTTAATTAAAGGAGAAAACATGGTTGAATTTGACGGAAACGTATCTGGAAGAAAAAGTGTAAATAGCAACAACACAAGCGGTTACGGGCAAGAACAGATTACTGAAGAAATTGCAAAAAAGATTTTGATTGACTTTAAAAAGAAAGATACGGATGCCTCAATGCGTGTATCTTTTGAAGAACTTTCAAACGCTATTATCAAAGAATACGTTGATAACGGATACAAACGCACAGACACGCATAATCAGGGAGAAACAATCACAGACCTTCTGAACTATTACCAGGAACGTGCGAAAGCATTTGATGCAAACGGAGACGGTGCACTGAATATTGACGAATACACCGCAATGTTTAGAGAAAAATTTGAAGAAGCTGAAAAAGCAACTAAAAAATCTTTAAAGAAAATGAAACTGGATCCGGAAACGCGGGCGCAAGCAGATGCGCTTGCTAAACAGCAAAAAGAAAATTATAATAATTTAACCAGCGAAACTCAACCAATTAACTCTATCAGAAAATTAGAAATTGACCCTAAAGCGCTGATACAAATTAAAGAAGAAATGAAAAAACACGCAGATGACCCTGGTAATTAAACAACACCAACAAATTCTCATAAAAAAAACGGGAGATAGTTAAACACTGCCCCGTTTTTTTTAATATTTAATCTTTGAAGCCCTGTCCATTTCTCGTTTCTGGTCTTTTTTAGCGATATCATCACGCTTGTCATGAATTTTCTTACCTTTTGCGAGTCCTATCTCCACTTTTGCAAACCCGTGCGACAGAAAAACCTCAAGCGGGACAACTGTATATCCATCTTTTTTAATTTTATTTGATATTTTGAGGATTTCTTTTTTATTCAACAGCAATTTCCGCGTACGATCAGCCTTATGATTATAACGGTTGCCCTGTTCGTACGGGGATATGTGGCAGTTGTATAAGAAAATTTCATTATCCTCGATTTTACAAAAACTGTCTTTGAGGTTAATTGCGTTTTTGCGGATAGATTTAATTTCAGTTCCGGTAAGCACAATGCCTGCTACGTATTTTTCAAAAATCGTAAAATCGTGGAATGCTTTTCTGTTTGTGGTGATAACTTTTCTGTCCATAAAAAGATTATATCACGGAAAAATTACTTAATCTGTTTAAAAAATTCATCAGAAATAAGCTGCGAGTATTTAGAATTTTCGTTTGCGGCAAGCAGCACCCTCTGCTCTCCGTTGCTATTTTCAACAACTGAAATGATTCCGCCGATATCCCCGAACGGAAGTTTGCTGACTTTAGCTTCAAATTTTACGTAAGGGGCAGTTTTTCCAAAAGCCTGCATTGTGCCTCTTTTGGTGACTTTAAAATCCTCAACAGAGGCTGATTGATTTTTGAATTTACTTATGGCAGTTTTAATTTTTTGTTCTGCAGCATCGGACGTCAAATCCTCTGCTGTGAGAAGCTGCTTATCACCGGAATCAACAACAACCAGTTTTTGACCAGAGGCTTTATGCTCTGCCACAACTGCGTTATACCCCATAATTCCTGCAGCTCTTTCTATCTCAAATTCTTCGTTAATCCCGCTGAAATCACCGACTTTTTTAGCTTTTTCAAGAATGCTTTCCTGTGAATGCTTGAAGTACGGTCCTATGTATTTAACCACCAAATCTTTTCCGCCGATAGAAATAAATCCTATAATAGCAAGTGTTAAAATTATTGCATTTATAAAGTTTTTTAAACATCCCATGTTGAATTCCTCACATTATCCTGCTACAATTATTATAAATATGACAAAATCAGAAATCAATAATATTAATACTTGGGATGTGGATATTGAAGAGTTGACGCCGGTAATGCAGCAGTATATGGAATGCAAACGCCAGAATCCTGATGCTGTTTTATTCTATAGACTGGGCGATTTTTATGAAACTTTTTTTGAAGACGCAGTATTAATGTCCAAGGAATTGGAACTTACCTTGACCGGCCGTGATGCCGGTGCTAAATACGGCAGAATTCCGCTGGCCGGAATTCCGGCTAAAGCCGTTGCCGGATATCTTGAAAAACTGGTACAAAAAAACATTAAAGTTGCAATCTGCGACCAGCTTGAAGATCCCAAATTTGCAAAAGGACTTGTTAAACGGGGAGTCACAAGAATTATCACTTCTGGCACTCTTACTGAAAGTGATTTCTTAAACCAAAATTCAAATAACTATATTTGTTCACTTTTCAATGATGAAAAAAACGGCATCTACGGATTTGCATACGCTGACATTTCAACAGGCGAATTTAAAACAACGCAAGGCTCACTGGAACTCATTATGTCTGAGCTTGCCCGAATAAAACCTGCGGAGGTAATTGCTCCGTCAGTTGAACAAAAATTACAGCCGTTCCAGATAGTTCCGGAATCTAAAATAAATCTTCCGGATGAAATAGTTAAACTTTACAATTGTTCCAAAATTCCGGCATCTGTATTTGATGAAAACTTTGCACAAAACAATTTGAAAGCTGTATTTGAAGCTCAAAGTCTTGAATCTTTCGGTTATACAAAATATAAAACAGGTTTCCGCGCGGCAGGTGCTCTGCTTGCCTATGTCTGGGAAAATATGAAAAGCAATCTACCGAAATTTGACAGAATAGAACCTTACGAATTGTCTGAATACATGATTTTAGACAGCAGCACAAGAAAAAATTTGGAACTCACCGAAACACTGAGAGAAAAGAATAAATACGGGTCACTCTTCTGGGCAATAGACAGAACTAAAACCAATATGGGCGCCCGCCTTTTAAAAAACTGGATTTGCCAGCCGTTGAAAAAGGTTGAAGATATCCTATCCCGCCAGAGTGTTGTTAGTGAATTTGTCGAAAACAGCGACGTCAGAATTAACGTGAATAATGTTTTAGAAAAAATCTACGACATCCAGAGACTTGCAACAAGAATGAGCAACAGTTCAGCTAATCCGAAAGATTTTCTGAGCCTGAAAGCCTCTCTTAATATGCTGCCTGAACTCCTTGACGCCGCACAGCCGCTTGAAAATAATCCGCTCAAATGTATTGAAAATTACCGAGACGAAATTGTTGAATATGTACAACTAATAGATAGAACCATAGCAGAAGATGCACCGGTACTTATAAAAGACGGCGGTATCCTTAAAGAGGGCGTAAATGGAGAACTTGATTACTTTAGAGAACTACTCACGGGCGGAGAAAACTGGCTCAAAAACTTTGAAGAACAGGAAAAAGAGACAACAGGGATTAAAAATCTAAAAGTAGGGTATAACAAAGTTTTCGGATACTTTATAGAAGTAACAAATTCCTACAGAAACCTTGTTCCGCCGACATATATCAGAAAACAGACCCTGACCGGTGCTGAAAGATTTATTACAGAAGATTTAAAGAAACATGAAGATGATGTTCTATCTGCAAAATTTAAAGCAGTAGAACTTGAATACAAATTATTCTGTGATTTTAGAGAGTATTCAAAAGAATTTGTAACAAAAATCAGAGAAATTGCTGATGCAATTGCAAAAACCGATGTCTATTCATCGCTTGCGCAAACTGCAGTAGAAAACGGCTACTGCAAACCGGAAATTGATGACTCTGACGATTTTATAGTCAAAAACGGCAGACATCCGGTACTGGAAAAAATTCTCCCGCTCGGGGAATACGTCTCAAATGATCTGGAGTTAAAAAGTAAATCCTACGACACAACCCAGTTTATGATTTTAACAGGACCAAATATGGCAGGTAAATCAACTTATATGCGCCAAAACGCCTTGATTGCGCTGCTCGCACAAATAGGTTCGTGGGTGCCTGCGGATTTTGCAAAAGTAGGAGTTTTTGACAAGATATTTACACGTGTCGGAGCGTCTGATGATTTAACCCTGGGACAATCAACATTTATGGTAGAAATGATTGAAACAGCCTATATTTTGAATGCTGCAACGGATAGAAGCTTTATACTGCTTGATGAAATCGGCAGAGGGACAAGCACCTATGACGGGGTTGCAATAGCCTGGGCTGTTGCTGAATATATAGCGACAAAAATCAAAGCAAGATGTATATTTGCAACACACTACCACGAATTAAACGTAATGACTAAAACTTACCCGCAAATTAAAAATTATAGAATCACAATCAGTGAAGAAAACGGTCATATTGAATTTTTGAGAAAAATCGTTCAGGGCGGTGCCAGCAAAAGCTATGGTATACAGGTTGCCAAAATGGCAGGACTTCCAAATGCAGTCATAAGAAAATCCGAAGACTTAATGGTCAAAATGCAAAAAGATTTTTCGAATAATCTTGCAACCAGAAGAAAATCAGAAGAGAATCTGCCTGAGATTCCGCAGCTGAATCTTTTTGGAAATTAATAATTAACTTTTGTAAAACTTTTTCAAAAAAGGGAGCAAAAATTTTTATTTATGAGTTTTAATGTAAAAGAATAAAAAGGAGAAAATATGCAGTTAGTAGGTCTTAATCCGCAAGTAGCTTTTCAGGCGAAACAAGCAGAAACAAGAACAGATGCAAACGCACCTGTTAATACTAAAACTGCACCAATTCCGAATGATTCGTTTGAAAAACCGGAAAACAAAAAAACATTCAGAGAGGGACTCGGCGGGGTCGCCAAATTCTTTGTAAGCCTTAAAGAAATGGCTGTCGGCATAGGTAAAGCCCTTTTATATGGCGGCGCTGCAGCTGGTGTCATCGTGCTTGGAGACAGAGCCATCAACTTGAAACATACAGTAAAAGGCGGCATGGCAGCAACACTTGTGGGCGGTGGAATTGCCGCATTCCATATTATCAAAGCATGCCTTAAGAAAAATCAGAGAACAGCAAACGTTGATCACCAATTAAAAATAGGTCACAGAGATAAGTAATAGGATACCATAAACCTCTTACTGGCGATGTAAAAACCGCCTGCTATTTTGTCACCCTGAACTTGAGTGACTACTTTTCACAAAATCTTTGATTTTGTGAAAAATGTCCGGTTTTCCGCAGGGTCTCAGATTTACGTCATTCTGAGCAAAGCGAAGAATCTCATGGTTTAAATAAAGAGGCAGAAAAATTATTTTCGGAGCACGCTCCCGCCCTGCTCCCGCTATCGTCCTCAAATAACATTTCTGCATCTTTATTCAGGCAACATCTTCCTCCCCCGCTGAGTGGGAGAAATTAAAAACCTTGGTAGAGGGGAGAATGTTGGAAAGCTCTTACGGACGATGTAAAAGCCGCCTTTTAAAAGACATTTAAAGTTTCTAGAACATCTTTAAAAAGGCGGTTTTTC
>CALUVE010000016.1 GCA_944324135.1 Candidatus Gastranaerophilales bacterium
TGCTTTCAAATGTTGTAATGAAAGAATTAACGAGGTATTGTAGAAAGTATAATGTAGGATTTTTTAAAGATAATCAAGTAAAAGAGGAGAGAGACAATGAAGAAAAATTGCCTGGAGATAGTAAGATCAAAATGTGAAAGCTGCAAAGCATGCGCATTAGCAAAAACACGTACAAACGTAGTTTTTTCAGACGGTAATCCGTCAACCGCAAAAATAGTTTTAATCGGTGAAGCTCCGGGAGAAACCGAAGATTTGACAGGTGTTCCGTTTGTTGGAAGAGCTGGTCAATTGTTAAATGAGTTTTTGGAAAACGCTGGAATTTCTCGTGAAGACGATTTGTATATGATTAATACAGTAAAATGCAGACCGCCGGAAAATAGAGTTCCGACCGATGAAGAAAAAGCAGCATGCAGAAAATTCTTAAATGCTCAAATTGATATTATTAATCCAAAAGCAATTATTCTTTGCGGTGCTACTGCCCTGAAAGAATTCTATCCTACAGACAAAAAGACAACAATTTCAAAACTCCGCGGTCAATGGTTAGACATCAATGTTGACGGTAAGGATTATAAAGCTATGGCTATTTTCCACCCGTCATATCTTTTGAGAGATCATTCTCTGAAAGAAACCTCTCCGAGAACTCTCACTGCTAGAGATTTGGCAGAAATCAAAGCTGCTTATTTGAGTGATAATGAAATCGTAATCGACCAGAATGCAGAAAACATTTTTGCATGTGTTTAGGTTGAAATATATAATTAAAAGCCTCTGACTATTAGTCGGAGGCTTTTTTGTTTTGTATCTGCCGCTTTCGCGCTTCGTCCTAAACTTCTCTTACCAGAATAGCGCTGAGCCAAATAGCAATATGCCTATTATGACAGCTATCATCGTCGCAAACATTACGGCTCCGGCAGAAATATCTTTTGCCATTCCGACAAGTTTTGAATATCTGTTATGGAATACTGCGTCAAGTGAAAATTCAATAGCAGAATTAAACATCTCCGCCACAACTACAAGCGCTATAGCAAATAAAAGCATACACAACCGCAGTATGCTGAAATTACACAGCACCCCGAGCATCATTACAAAAGCTCCGGCAAACAAATGTATCCGGATGTTTTGCTCGCTTTTTATAGCTAACTGCATTCCTTTTCTTGCATTTTTAAAGGTTTTTGAAAATCCTTGTGCCTTAAACTTTGTCATTCCCTTTTATTCCAATACTTTCCAGCGCTTTTTGTTGCATATCTATAATAAAATTATATTCATCTTCTGTCTGGTGGTCAAATCCCAGTAAATGCAGAATACCATGACTTATCAAAAAACTCAATTCATAATCCGGCGTCACATTCTTTTTCACAGCCTCTTCCTGAACCTTGTCCAGAGCAATCATAACTTCCCCTAAATTAACCTCTCCGTCAAATACAAATCGTTCTTCCTCAGGAGTGTCTGCAAATATCGCAAATGTAATTATGTCTGCCGGATAGTCTTTGTTCCTGTACTCTTTGTTTATTTCGTGCGTTTTTTCACTGTCACAGTACAAAAAATCAAAAGATATTGTATCGTATTCAACGCCTGCAAGACAGGATTTATCTTTTATTTTATCGAGGTAAAACCGCAATATTTTTTTTGCCCTGTCAAGATATTTTTTTTCGTTAATATCCCAACCTGTATAAATATTTTCACTGAAAATATTAATTTTTGTTGTTTTCGTCATTTGCGGTATTTCCTTGCTCAAGCTGTTTAATTTTATTGTCCAGTTCATCATCAAGAATCTTTGCAGGCATATTAATTTTGTTTTTTGCAAATTCTTCAGCAAGATTTTCCTGATACTTGATACGGTTGTGCTGCATTCCTCTGAGGATGCGGCTGAATGTTGCCGCTATTACTTTCAAATCATGCAGTGTCAGAGGGCTGTCAGACAGCTGTGAATCATTCAACCGTTCAACAATAATCTTGTCTATCATCGCTTCAATTTCTTCGGAAGTCGGATTCTTCAATGAACGCACAGCAGATTCTACAGCATCAGCGAGCATGCAAATAGCCGTTTCTTTTGTATTTGGTTTTGGCCCTGCGTAGCGGAATTGTTCTTCTTTAACATTTTCCGCACCCTCTTCCTGAACGGCTTGGTTGTAAAAATATGACGCTAATCCCTCTCCGTGGTGCTGTAAAATAAAGTTTTGAATAACAGGCGGAATACCGTATTCTTTTGCCAGTTCAACACCATCTTTAGGGTGTGAGGTAATGACCATTTTACTTAATCTCGGGTTAAGTTTTTTATGCGGATTTTCTATACAATAGTAGGATTGGTTTTCTACAAAGAAAAGCGGACGTTTTAATTTGCCAACATCGTGATAAAACGCTCCGACACTTGCAAGAATAGGGTTTGCCCCAACCGCTGTAGCCGCAGCCTCACAAAGGTTTGCAACAAGCAGACTGTGGTGGTATGTTCCCGGAGCCTCCATCTGTAATCTCTTTAATAAAGGCTGATTGTGGTCTGCAAGTTCTTTTAGTCCGTAAGAAGTTATAATCCCGAACAAACTTTCAAATAAAGGCAATGTTCCAAGTACTATGATTGAACTGATTATACCGTTAAGTGCAACGAATAAGCAGTTTTTCAAAATAAGCATATTGCTGACATCTATCAGACATTTTTCAAGCAAATATACTGCCAGCACAAGTACCAGACCTGCGATTGAAATATCAAACCCTGTTTTTATTAAATCAAATCGTGTTGAATATTGTACCTTTGAAATTTTGTGGATTGTTACCATTGAAACAACATTCAACAGAACAAAAGTTACAAAGAATTGGACATCATACTGGAATCCCAGAGTTAAAGCAGAGAGCAGAAGTACTGATGAGATAAATGCAATTCTCGGGTTTGTGAAGATAGCCAGCAGGCAGACAAATGCCGGGAACGGCAGCACATACGGATAAACTCCGAGCGGCAGCAGATATGCGATTAATGCCATAACTATTGAGAGAACCCCGAGGATTTTCATATATCGGGCTTCCAGATAAGATTTTTCAAAAAATTTCATATAGCAAAGGAAGAGCAATGTTGTTATAAATATAATCACATACATTGCAAAGAATCCCTGCAGGCTGAGTTCATAAACACTGTATCCTGCCTGTCTTAGAGCATCTCGTTTCAGTCTTGTAACAGGTTCGCCTTCAAATACAATTTTATCACCTTTCTGGAACGTTGTTTCATAAGGTTTTACCTGATCTTGAGCGGTTTTGCGCGCTAAATCCGTTGCAAAGTCATCAACAACAAGGTTTGGAACAATAACCTGTTCAAGTAGGGCAGTTATAACTGAAACCTGACGTTTTGAAACATTTTTAATCATATTGTCGGAAATTATGCGCTCTATATTTTCGCGTTCATAATCTTTTTCGGTAATTCCGACACGCAGTATATTGCCAAGTGTTGCGTTTGATTTGTCAAAAACCTCTCTCAAGGTCGGTTCATCACTTTTTAAAAGAAAGCTGATAACAAAATCTTTTTTGTACTGGTCTGATATATCAAACAGAATACCGAGTTCATCAACTTTTACATTGTTCTCTGCAGTTTTTTTTCTGATTTGCAGAATGGAAGTTTGTAACATCTGCAGGTTTGTTTTGATAAAATCATCTTCAGCAGGAGTCAGCACCGGTTCAACATTTTGAGCGACTTCTTTTCTATGCTGTTCTGTTCGTTTAACATCAACAACAGTAAGAGTTTTAGGCGCTATAATATCGCGTTTGCTAATCCCGTTTTCTATAACATTTTTGAAAAGAAAATTTGGAGAAGCAATGATTGTTGTCATTAATAAAGTAAAAGCGAGAAATGAAACGGTCTTCAAAAAAGTTGATGACGTAACAAAATCTCGTATTTTAGAAAAATATTCTGTTTTTATCATAAAATCGTTACCTGAATTTTGTTTCTTATACCTATTTTATATCTTCTTTAAAATTTTTCAAGTTTTGCGTTTTCAGCCTCTGCTGGATGTCCTCCAGCAGTTTTCTGTTGATAGAGAGCAAATCAGCGAGTACCGCTATAATAGCAATCTGAAAACCAACAATGAGGAGTACAGCCGTAAGTATCAACGATTGAACGTGACCAGCACCATCCCCTATTAAAAAATAATAAATAAACCGTCCCCCGAACAATATTCCGCAGAGTATAAAAAGTATTGAGAAAATTATAAAAAATCTGAACGGTCTATAGATAATAAACATTCTAAGCATTGTGAAAACCGACCTGCGGACATAGTCAAACATATTTCTTACAAGTTTTGATTTTCTCAGTTCCGGATTAACTTTAATTGGCACGCAGACAAGCGGAAGAGCTTTTGCTTTTGATTGAATAATAGTTTCAAGAGTGTATGTATAATTATCAAAAACATTCAATTTCAGCGCAGCATTTCTTGAAAAAGCCCTGAAACCGCTCGGAGCATCCTGTATATCAGTTGAGCTGACAAGCCGCATAACCGCAGAACCGAGTTTTTGCAAGAACTTTTTCAAAGGTGAAAAATGAGAGATTTTGTCAACAGGTCTTGTGCCGATGACGATATCTGCCTGATTTGCCAGAATCGGTTTTATCAAATCAGGTATGCAATTTGCGTCATACTGGTTATCGGCATCGGTATTCACAATAATATCGGCACCCATTTCAAGAGCGACATTAATTCCGGTTATAAAAGCTTTAGCAAGCCCCAAGTTTTTGGTAAAACTTACAATTTCTTTGACGCCGTGAGCTTTTGCTACCTCTGCCGTTTTGTCAGTTGAGCCGTCATCTATTATAAGAACTTCAATTTCATCTATGCCGTCAATGTGTTTTGGTAATGCCGCCAATGTAACGGGCAAAATTTCCTCTTCATTAAAGCACGGTATCTGTATGACAAGTTTCATAAATAATTTACTCTCTTCTAAAATTCATTTTTATTATATAATTAAATAGTAAATATTACAAATCATGAAAAAACAGGGATATTTTATATACTTAATAGTAATATTCGGTGTGATTCTGAGGACTGCATTCTTAAATAAAACTGAAGGCTTGTGGAATGACGAGTATGTGAGCTACATGATTGCTGCAAAGCCATTTTTTAAAGAGTTTTGGACTGGCGTAATTTCTCAGTGTCACATGCCGCTTTATTACCTGTATTTAAAACTAACGATGTGGCTGTTTGGAGATAATGATATAGTATTAAGAAGTTCTTCGGTTTTTGCAGGAATGCTCTCTATAATCGTGATGTACTATACAGGAAAAACCAGAGACATAAAAACAGGACTTATTACAGCATTATTCACTGCAATAAGTTCTTTTTTAATCTATTATTCTCAGGAAGTGCGGCTGTACTCAATTTTGTTCTTGTTCTCAGCGCTTTCACTTTTAACAACAATAAAACTGCTTCAGGAACAAAACAGAAAAAATATTACTTTTTATATAATAACAAACCTGCTTGTTGTATTTACTCACACTATAGGGTTTGTTTATGCAGGGCTCAACCTATTGTTTGTCAGCATTATGTTGTTTGATAATCACAGGAAAAATATCATCAAATTATGGTCGATTACCGGTATTGGAATTCTTCTGGCATGCCCTTTGATTTTAAAAATATTTATGACCCAATCTTTTTCTCAATGGTGGGACAATTTTACAATATCAAAGTTTGGTTTCTTGTTGACAGATTATTTCTCTCCGGTGCTGACAAATTTAATCAGTTCCCCTGACATATTTTTCTATGACAAGAGCTTGAAATTTATTATTTGCGCGCTTTTGCCGGCGCTTATTGCTCTTATTTGGATTGTAAAATCCGTAAAAAGCAAATTTGAAGCCGGACTTTTAAGTATTTGTGCGGGCATTGTTCTTGTTATGACAGCAGCTGCGCTTGCCGGAAGATTGGTGTTTACAACAAAGTATTCCATAGAAATTTATCCGATTTTGTTGTTTTTAGCTGCCTCAGGCGCACTTTCTATTAATAATAAAATATTGAAAAATTTACTGATAATTGTATTTTGTCTGATAAATACGGGCTATATTATATTCAATCCGACTTCTGCCCCGAAAATCAGACGCGCAGAGGGAAACAAAATAGTAGCAGATATGCTTTATCGTGCAAATATTCAAAAAGGCGATACCATACTTTTGACTTATTATGACAAAAGCAGATTTGAAAAATATTTTGATTTTTCTGATTATAATGTTGTATCCATCAACAAAGGAAACTTTAACTATTATTTGACTCCGGATACAGCTTATTACGATGCGTATAAAAACGGCAAGCAGCTTTATAAAGATGTTTTTACCGACTATAATAACAAATATTTTGAATCTAAAATAAACGATGACGTTCTAAAAAAACTAAAAAAAGGACAAAGCCTGTATTTTATTTCATTAGACAGTGTATCTGCCATGACTCCTGAGCAGGTCGCATCAATTGTTAATAATAACAAACTTTATGAAAATACCCCGCTATTGTTTTTGGTGTTTTCTTACATCAAAAGCGAGGGGTTTAATATACTGGCAAAACAGTTGCAAATAGTGCATTTTGAGGTGAAAGGAAATTGGAGGTTAATCAAATTAACAAAACTTAATAATCCATAGAAAACTAGCAATTTTATTTTTGTTTGAGTGTCTATATATATAGAAGACCTCAGTGTGTAGGGATAAAAAAATGAGTGTAGATAAGGTTAATTACAACAACATAAATCCGTCAAATGCGTTGCCTAAATGGCAGTATGTAAGCAGAAATTCAGGCAGGGCAGGGGAGAGCAATATAAAAAATAATTTTAATTTTACGGGGAGAGCCACTCAGGTTGCAACGGTATCAGTACCGGAGATAAAAGAGCTTTTAATGAAATTAATGCCGCCTATATTCAGAGGCATGCAAAAGATGAAAAACAGCATAGGTGAATTTCAAAATATTGTAATTAACTCAATAGGTACAGGTTTGGTTGCCCCAGTACTCATAAAATACAACTTTTTATCAAAAACCGATGAGGATACAAGAACATACACAGCCTGGAGACAACCGGTTTCAGCAGTTCTTGCCGTTTTGACACAGGCTTTGATTACGTTGCCGTTTGATTACGTAATTAATAAGATGGTAAATAACGGCGAATTCGGAATCAAATACAATTTGACTTTTGCGCCTGATGAAAAACTTCTCTCTCAGGAAATCAAAAAAGAATATAAAGCACAGAATAAACGTCTGTCAAAATCAGAACTCGCTGCTCTGGTAAAAGAAAGAAAACAAAAGCAGTTTAAAGAAGTTGTCAATACATTGCTTACGGAAAACAAAATTAACTTCAGCAAATACAATGACCCTAATCTTGTTTCTCTTCCTCCGGAAGAACTCAAACAGTTGGCTATAGATACTATTCAGGAAGAATTGAAGATTGAACAGAGTGAACTTGAAAAAAGCTACAGAGTAAAAACTCCGTCAAGAATTCAGCGTACGGACTTTTTCAGAACCCATCCGGAAGAATCTCTGGACTTTTTAAAAGAAGTTAATTCATTAATTGACAGTTCTACAACAGATAAAGATTTGAAATCAAAACTCCGCCATAAACTAAAAGCTCTGAAGAAAGCAGAAGCAAATACAGAACCAGAAATTATCAGAATGATGCAGGAAATATATGACAGACACTCTTACAAAGATAAGAAAACTAAACGTCACATTCCGCTAAAAGAAATAACAAAACAAAAAGTTCTCGGCATGATTGCTGACCATAAAACCTATTCAAGATTCAAAACTTTCGCCTCACTGCAGCGTCAGATAAATGAAGAAGGCGTAAAACGTGTAAATGAAATAGACGGCGCTCTTGAAGTCTTGAAAGCTGCTAAAAAATCGCTGGAAACAAACCCGAATATAACAATAAATGAAGTATATGAGACAATCAAAAGAAGCATTCAGGAAAAAGGTGTAAAAGCACGACTGGAAGATTTCAAACTTCCTGAAGCAATGGTCAAACGTCTTGAAAAATTGGTTAAATCCAATGTCTCAGCCTTGAAACAAATGTCCGGACTGGTTGTATCATTCGCAATGCTGCCTGTAACCTGCGCATTGTTGAACTGGACTTACCCGAGATTTATGGATCTTGTATTCCCGAACCTTTCCAACAAAAAACATGATACAGAATCCAGCAATCTCATAGAAAGGGCAACCAAAAAAGCCGAAGGAGGTAACGCATGATTACTCCTGTCGGAATGAACACAATAATTTCAGGCGTCAGAAAAGCCGGTAACACTGTATTAACCTACGGTGTTAAAAAGCCATTGAAAGCACTTTCTAATGCAAAATTTATGAACACAATCTGTGATTCTTACCAGAAAGAAAAAATGAATGTAATCACAGGTATCGGCGTAGGTTCTATCGTATTGAAAGACGGTTACGGCTGCTATCTTTACGTAAAACAGAGTCTGCACAACGATAAAATTCCGGAAGACAAGAGAAAATTCGTTGCAGCTTTGGACTTAACAAACGGCGGTTTGATGATACTTACCCAGCTCGGTATGTTCTTTACAATATCAAGACCTGCTATCCAGAAAAAGATGTTCAATGCGCTGTTTGGCAAAACCTTTAGCCGTGCCGCGAAGAAAAGTAATATGGAAATTCTCTCCCATATGGATAAAATCAACGGAAAAATTCCGGGCAAAAAATACCATACAGCTTACAATCAGATAGAAAAAGATATGAACGGCGTATTCGGGCATTTGGTCGGGCTTGCCGCCTCAACAATCGTTGCAAAACGTATAATAGTTCCGTTCATAGCAACTCCGCTGGCTGACAAGGCAAAAGCCTGGATGAGCAGAAATGATAAGCCGGAAACTATCCATAAAGATACAAAAAATACTTATAATACATACATAGCAGCTGCAAACCTTTCAGAACAAGCAACCCATTCTTCAACAAAATTGCTCAATAAATTCGGGATAAAAAGAAATACTGCAGCATAAGTGTAAATAACATCACTAAAAAAGAACCTTTAATTTTTAATTAAAGGTTCTTTTTTCTATCTAGAAAGGTTTTGTCTGGTTCAATTTCAGCCTTAAATCTCTGAATCTTGCCACATCTTCCTGTGTTTTGCCGGAATCTCTAAATACAGCCTGTGCTGACGGATGAACCATGAGAACATAATCCATATGGATTTCCAAAAAATTATAACGTCTTGGCGGCTGGTTAGAATTTTTTGGATAAATCTCAGCATTAGTTACAGCCAGAAAACGACGTTCTTTGTCATTGAGCAAATCCGTTAACTCGCGGTTTGTGTTTGTATATTTTGATACGTGCACAATGCCTTTTATATCATGGTCAACTGTCAGAATGCTGACTTCTATAGGAACTGTATCAATATTTTTAGCCATATTTATATCCTTTTATACTTCTATAATATACTATAATAATACATTTTTGAGCAAATGTCCACAACTTAAAATTTAACGAGCTTTTTTTTCAATCTTGCCCCGTAAGCCTCGTGGACATCTACAATTGCCATAAATGCGTTCGGGTCAATTTCTTTTATTACATCTTTCATCTTAGAAAGTTCAAGACGGGAGACAACACAGTAGATAATATTTTTTTCCATTCCTGAATATCCACCTTTACCTCTCATATAAGTAACACTTATATCAAGATTTTCAACAAGTTCACGTCCGATTTCAAAAGCTTTATCACTGATAACCTGTACGGATTTTGAACTGTTAAGACCGTCCAGCACAATATCTATTACCTTTGACGCAATAATGTATGTCAAAATTGAATACATTGCGCGTTCCCAAGTGAACACAAATCCGCATAAAAAATATACAAAAAGGTTAATGGACATTATAATTTCGCCGACAGAAAATCCGAATTTTTTAGACAGAAAAAGTGACATAATTTCAGTTCCGTCAAGAGACCCCTCGCTTTTGAGAACGATACCGACTCCAGTTCCGAGAATCAATCCGCCAAATACTGTGGCAAGGAGTAAATCCGATGTTATCTGATGTGCGTGAAACACGTTAACGGCAAAAGAAAGCACAACGTTAGCGTAAAAAGTTTGTAAAACAAATTTTTTACCCATTTTGGTAAATGCAAGACAAATAAAAGGCAGGTTAAACAGGAAAATCAAAAGCCCGAGGTTATATTTGGTAAGGTAGCTAGCCATCATTGATAAACCGATAACGCCGCCGTCAATTATATTATTCGGAACCAAGAGCCCCTCAAGTGCAAACCCTGCGATAAAAGCTCCAAGAGTCAGAAAAAATATTCTCTGTAAAATTCTAACAAACAAACTTTTTAATGAAGAATTTTTTTCCGGCATATTTACACCTTACCTTTTGGAGAATTTGTACTTTTACGAATTGTAATCAGATTATTGATTTTGAATATAGTTTTTTTATCTTCGACTTCTTCGTTTTCATAACCCAGAAGATTTTCTAAATCATTCTTAAGAGTTATCAAATCGTCATATTTTTTCAGCGTACCGTCCAGCGTCATAGAAACATCGCCGGTTTCTTCTGATACAACAAGGCAGGCTGCCTCACTGCATTCTGACATCCCAATAGCTGCTCTGTGTCTTGTTCCGTATTTCCAGCTTAGTTTTGGGTCTTCTGTAAGCGGAAGAAGAACACCTGCAGCGACAATTTTATCTCCGTTAATAACTACAGCTCCGTCGTGCAGCGGTGTGTTCGGGTGAAAAATAGTCAAAATTAATTCAGTAGAGACATCTGCATTGAGTTTAGTACCAACGTCAGAGTATGAAGTAGCTGCATTATCTTTATCAAAAACAATTAAAGCGCCGGTATGAGTTTTAGAAAGATACTTAACCGATTCAATAAGTTCTTTAACAACATCAATAGAGTCATCTTTTTTATTGTTATTATGGCTGCCAAAAGCCCTGCTTATAAAATCTACCTGACCTAAAAATCCTAAAAACTTTCTTAATTCAGGCTGAAATATAACAATTAAACTCAAAGCTATCAAAGTCACTATTGATTTAAGAAAGACGCCTATAATCTTTAAATCAAGCCTTATTAGGATTTCACTGAAAATCCATAAAAATACGAGGAAAAAAGCGCCTTTAACAAATTTTTCCGATTGAGTATCTTTGATGAATTTTCTGTAAATAGCATACAGAATAGCGACAATAATGGCGATTTCAATTAAATTTGTCCAGCTAAAGGACAAATCCATCGCAGCAAATTGACTTTGTATGTATGCTAAAATTGTATCTATCATTTGATTTTCAACCTATCGGGAACAACATCGCCGGAAACAATATCGTCCAGTGTCTCTCTATTAATAATAATATCAGATTGAGAATTATTTACAAGTACCATAGCAGATTTTTGTACTCTGTTATAGTTGGATGCCATCGAATAATTATAAGCTCCTGTATTAAAGACACAAAGGATATCTCCCTCTTCAGGATTTGGAAGCTCTATATCTTTAATCAAAATATCACCTGATTCGCAGAATCTGCCGGCAATCGTGACTTTGGTATTATTTTCGGCTAGCGGTTTATTTGCAATAATTGCGCTGTATTCAGCCTGATACATACTCGGACGCGGATTATCAGCCATCCCTCCGTCGACAGCTATGTATTTTTTGCCTTTTGGAACCTGTTTTGAACTGCCTATAGTATAAAGAGTTACTCCGGCAGTCGAGACAATGCTTCTGCCCGGTTCAATGAAGAGTGCGGGCGGGTTAATTTGATATTTTTCAACAGCCGTATTCAAGCTTTTCAAAATAACATCAGCAATTTCATAGGCAGATGGCGGAACATCTTTTTCTGTATATTTTACGCCAAGACCGCCTCCGATATTGATTTCGTCCAAACTAAGCCCGAATTTATCATTAAGACGTTTTATTTCTCTGACAAGTATTTCAATCTCATCGTGATAAACTTTTGTCTCAAAAATCTGTGAACCAATATGTGCGTGCAGCCCGCGGAGCTTAAGGTTATTGTATTCCGAAAGAATAAGTTCAACAGCCTCATCAATTTGAGTCAAATCAAAACCGAATTTGGAATCAAGATGCCCTGTCTGAATATATTCGTGTGTATGGCACTCAATTCCTGGTGTAATTCTTAGCAGGATATCAATAATTTTGTTATGAGACTTTGCAATTTCATTGAGAAGAGAAAGCTCAAAAAAGTTGTCAACAGAGATTCTGCCGACTCCGAGTTCAATAGCGAGTGTCAGTTCATCAAATGATTTATTATTTCCGTTAAATAGCACCTTGGACATATCAGCACCGGCTTTATAGACTGTATAAATTTCACCGGCTGAAACAACATCAAATCCAAACCCCTCAGATGCAATAAGTGCTGAAGTTCCCATTGTACATAGTGCTTTTGACGCAAACATCATATTAACTTTTGGGTATGAAGAAAACGCAGATTTATAATCACAGCAAATATTCCTCAGGGTAGTTTCATCCATAACATAGAGAGGCGAACCGTACTTTTCAACTAATTCAACCGTATCACAGCCGCCGATTTCAAGATTTCCTGCGTCATTGATTTTTGTAGTTACCGGTTTCAAAAATTGATTTGTTGAATTTTTATACATTGAATGCCCCTGAATGCTCTGTCTCTTACAGATTCATTGTAACATAATTAGTCTGATAGTACAATGGCTTGCGCGGTAAAAAACGAAAAATAAATCATTAAATTTCGAGCTAAAAATAATCTCTGGTGAAAAGCCGGGGTATCTGTTTTTTCCATTGGAAAATTCATAAATGTTGTTTCAGGCAGAGAAAATTTATCGTAATTATATGAATATATCGCGCCGTAAAGTTGAATAGCATAAGGAACAGTTAGAAAATTCAATAGAAAATAATAATTTTTACTTAAATACACAAGTGACAGAACAAGAACATATCCGGCAGAAAGTAAGCAACCGAGAAATTTTAGTGATAAAGATTTATTCCCTATCCGGCAGCAGAGAGTTTTTTTCTCAGCAGCCATATCGCCGTCATAATCAAGAAGAGTATGTACATACAAAAGAACAATAGTAAATACCACAACAGCGAGTGACAATATTAGTACAAATAGTGAAAATTCTCTGCACATAACATAATACACCCCCTCAAAAAGCAAAGGGCCGAATGCTATTCCAACAGCAGCTTCACTCAAACCGCAGGAGGAAAATAACGGATAAGAAATGACTATCACCCCTCCGATAATTGCAAGCAAAGGCACAACAGCACCGCAGGCAAAAGTTAAATATCCTCCGCATATAACAGCGATGAATAGATAAATACAAATAACAAATAAAAGTTCTGAAAGTTTTGCATCCCCGTTTCTTATGTATGAACATTTTGACAGAGGTGCTCCATCAAACCCGCATGATGCAGAAAGACGCTTGTAATCCAGATAATCATCAAACAAATTCGTTGCCAGATGTGCAAAAGAAATTCCGACAAGAGCGACTAAACCATTAATGCAATTGCCATCGTTTTTTGAGGCAAATAAAAACACAACAAGCCAGGACATAATCGTCATAGGTAGAGAAAACAATCTGGAATTATTTAACCAGAATAATATTCTGTTTATCACTTTAAAATTCCTCCGAGTCCGAGCACAGACTCGTAACTTGCGCCTGCTTCAAGGATTTCTTCTGCCGTCAATCCAAACAGTGTCACAAGTCCGATTACGTCATTTTCGCCTTTTTTGAGCATTTTAACAACTGTCTGTACGGCATCCTCGCGGGTTAAGCTTGAAAATTGATCATTTATCCCGAGATGTAAGCTTCTTTTTTTAGCCTTACCCATAACTATACAGCCTCCAGAGCAAGCAGTGCAGCTCCTATCATTCCCGAATAATTCCCGGCTTCGGCTTTTTTTACAACAGTCGGAGTTGTTACAATCTGTGAGTTAACTTCACGGGTTAAATAATCCGTATCAACAAATTCTGCAAGCGAGCCGGATAATACGATGACCGACGGGTCAAAAATATTTGCCAGACCGACAAGCCCGAGCATAATATCCTCCTGCCAGCGGTTAAATATTTTTGTCATTAGTTTATCACCGTTTTGCATTCCGCCTATAACATCATAGGTTGTAATATCAGGATTTCCGGAAATTTCTTCCGCAGTAATCTTTAGTCCTTTTCCTGACGCATAAATTTCAAAACAGTCATACGCTCCGCAGGTGCATTTTCTGTGTTTATCCATACGCATTTTAAAATGCATTTCGCCGGCTGCACCGTTTTTGCCTTTCATCAGTTTGTTATCAACAATTATACCTCCGCCGACTCCTGTCCCGAGCGTTATCATAACAGAATCAGCAAAACCTTTTGATGCTCCGAGTATGTGTTCAGCCCACGCTGCACAATTTGCATCATTTTCAACAAAAACTTTTTTGCTGCTCAA
Organism: Candidatus Gastranaerophilales bacterium; assembly: GCA_944324135.1. Lineage (GTDB taxonomy): Bacteria > Cyanobacteriota > Vampirovibrionia > Gastranaerophilales > Gastranaerophilaceae > CALUVN01. The sequence continues at coordinate 14,345 of CALUVE010000016.1, forward strand.
AGCTCCAAAGTTCATTGACGGATAGCCTTTCGCAATATTGCCTGTTGAGCCTACAATGCCTGTATGTTCGTTATTCACCGAACCGCAGGTTGAAAATGCTATGACATCAACATCTTTTTCATATTTTTTTATTATATTTTCAAATAAAGATTTAATTTCATCAAAAGTTTTCGGAGTTGGATGTTTTTCTACTTCAGCGAGAATTTCTCCCTCTTCATTAATGATTGTATTATAAATTTTAGTGCCGCCGACATCTAACGCTAATGCTTTTTTCATTATTTCCCAGCCTTTTCTGCAGTTTTAACAAAAGTATCTGCGACTGGGGTTTTATTCGCTGCATTATTGATATGTGAAATCTGTTTCCCTGCTTTTTGCTGTGAAAATTTTGCAGAATCAAGAATTATATTAATCAGATTTTTAGCTATATCATAATTTGACAAAAAGCGGATTTTCATACTTTCTCCCTATTTATTTCTTTGGACAAATCTTTTTGTAATCAGTTGAGGTCTTGTGATAGCCGAACCTATAACAACGCAGTGTGCGCCGAGTTCAAAAGCTTTATCCACCTGTTCGGGCTCCCAGATGCGCCCCTCAAGCACAACAGGTTTATCAGTTTCTTTTACAAGGTTTGCCAGTAGGTCAAAATCAGGCCCGTCTGACGTCATAGGTGAAAATTGTGTATACCCGGATAAAGTTGTAGATAAAATATCTGCACCGAGTTTTGCTGCATTTATTCCCTCTTCGACCGTAGAAATATCAGCCATAGAAATTCTGTTGTTGATTTTGACATATTTGATAAGTTCTTCCAGCTTGCTTCCATCCGGTCTGGGACGCATAGTTCCGTCAAAAGCAATCACATCCGCGCCTGCGTTTACTAAATCAACAACTTCTTTTATTCCCGGTGTGATGTAGACAATTTCTTTCCAATTGGCAGGAATAACATCCGGCTTGGTCAACCCTATAACAGGTATATCAAATAAATGTTTAGCGTTTTTAACATCTCTGACACCTGCAACACGCAAACCGCCCGCTCCTCCTTTTGCAACTGATTTCATCATTGCAACCATACATTTTTCTAAATACAAAGGCTCTGACGGCATAGCCTGGACAGATACCACAACCTTATTTTTCAATCTGTTTATTATACTCATAACTTAATTATAACTTAAATAAAGAAATCATGATATAATACAAATAAAAAAAGAAGAGGTTTTGTTACATGAAAAAAAGTTTGGTAAAATATCCGTTTTTGACAGAAGATGTAGAGGTATACGAACGCGATAACGGGCATAAAATAGTACTGGCTCACAAAGAGGGCGATCTGGTAAATGTCAGCACCTGGGTAAAAACAGGTTCAATAAATGAAAATGATAAAATTAACGGAATTTCACATTTTCTGGAACACCTTATGTTCAAAGGCACACACAAACATAAGGCCGGCGAATTTGACAGAATATTGGAAGCTAAAGGCGCTATCGTAAATGCTGCAACATGGAAAGATTATACATTTTACTACGTAACATTGCCAAAGGGTGAAAATTCTCAAAATCTCTATGATGCAATAGATTTGCACGCTGATATGATGATTGATCCTGTGCTTCCGGAAGAAGAAATAGGTGCTCCGTTTGATATGAACGACAAAACTGTTACAGATAAACGTGAACGCCATGTTGTCATAGAAGAAATTCGCATGCGAAAAGACCAGCCGTGGACAAAAGTCTATAACACCTGTAACTACAATATGTACACAAAACATCCTTACAAACGCGATGTAATCGGTACTCCGGAAATAATTTCGAAGGTAACACAGGCTGAAATTATGGATTATTACAAAACTTTCTATTCACCGGAAAATATGACAACAATTGTTGTCGGAGATTATGACAAAGAAGAAGTTCTAAAACGCATTGAAGTCGGTTTTGATTTTAACGGACGTCCGAATGCGCCGCATACGACAAGAGAATTGGATACTCCGGTTAGTGAAACAAAATATATTGAAGATAAAGCACATATTAACACAGGTTATATGATGTTCGGCTGGCTTGGTCCAAAAGCAAGCGACCTTAAATCTACTATCAAACTTGACTTAATCAGTATAATTCTCGGTGACGGTACAAGCTCAAGACTTTATAGAAACTTGATTGAAAAACAACCTGAACCTATATTCAATATGATTGATTCCGAGCACTATCAATTTAAAGACGGCAACAACTTCTTTATTCAGGCAAACTTTAAACCCGACGCAAAAGACAAATGCCTCCAGCTTGTCAAAGATGAAGTTGAAAATCTTCTGAAAAATAAAATAACAGAAGACGAACTTGCAAAAGCGAAAAAGAAAACAAAATCTAAATTTGCTTTTGCTGCAGAAACCGTATCAGAAATCGGAGAAACTATCGGATATTATATGACAGTTTGTGAGGATTTGAAACTGGTAGAAGATTATCTGAAAGATTTGGAGGAAATCACCATTGCGGATTTGGAAGATACTATCAGAAAATATCTTGACCTTAACAACGCAGTTATCTCCGTTTTGCTGCCGGAACAGTCGTAGCTGTTTTTTAGTACCGATTTTTAATACTATAAATTAGAAGTATAATACAATGAGCCAAACTCTGCAGTCACAACTTGATTTAATAAAAGAAAAATGCCTTTCATGTCAAAAATGTGAGCTTTGTAAAACCAGACACAACATAGTTTTTTCCGGCGGAATTCCTAATAACAAACTGATGCTGATAGGTGAAGCCCCGGGATATTATGAAGATATGCAGGGTGAACCTTTTGTCGGGAAAGCAGGACAGCTTTTGGATAAGATTTTTGCGTCTGTCGGGCTCTCCAGACAAAAAGATGTCTATATTTGTAATACTCTAAAATGCCGTCCGCCTGATAACAGAGACCCGCTGCCGGAAGAAAAGGCTGCCTGCAGAGAATACCTTGATGCTCAAATAGAAATTCTTAAACCACGCATAATCCTCCTGTGCGGACGGGTTGCTGTTGAATCTATGATGAATACTAAAACAGGAATTACACGCCTCAGAGGAAAATGGTATGAAGGCCCTTATTTTTCTAAAATGATGCCGATTTTTCATCCGTCCTATCTTTTAAGAAATGATTCCAGAGAAAAAGGAAGTCCGAAGTGGCTTATGTGGCAGGATATTCAGGAAATTAAAAAAGTTTACGACCAGATGAATTAACTTGTTTAAATATTCTCCATCGGCTCTATTTTAAAATCCACAAGCACTGTCCCGTCAGTTTTGAAAACGAAATCAAACGCATTGGTTAACTCTTCTTTTTTAGATACGCGCAGTGCTTTTATTCCGTAACTTTCAGACAGTTTCAGAAAATCAGGATTAGAAATTGCAGTTTCAGAATATCTTCCGTCAAATCTTGTGTCCTGCAGTTGTCTTACCATTCCTAAATACCCGTTATTCATCACAAAAATTTTGACAGGCAGACCTAAATACTTGCAGGTGGCAAGTTCCTGAATGTTCATCTGTAAAGAACCGTCTCCTGCTATACAAACAACAGGTAGATTGCCTTTTGCTGCCGCTGCGGCACCAATGGCTGCCGGCAGTCCAAATCCCATTGTACCAGCTCCGCAGGAAGAAATAAGTTTTCTGTTCGTGTTTAGTGTTAAATTTTTTGCAGCAAAAATTTGATGCTGTCCGACCTCTGTTGTGAATATAATATTCTCTCCGCGTGTATAATCATCAAGTGCCTTAATAATCTCAAAAGTGTGTAAGTTATTAGAGATTTTTGTCTCAAGATGATTTTCAGACTTAAAGCTTTTAGCACTAGCAATCCACTCATCGTGTGATTGAGGAATAGCATCTTTCATCATAAGCTGCAGAAAGTCTTTTGCATCTCCAAGCAGAGTCTTATATGCTTTTATGTTTCGTGAAAATTCCGCACCGTTGATATCCAGCTGGATAAATTTTGCTTTTAGTGGTGTTTTTTCAAAACAGCAGGTAATTCTGTCATTAAAGCGGGCTCCGATAGAGAAAATTAAATCACTTTCTTTTAGCAAGTTATTTGCCGAGTAATCCCCGTAAATTCCAACCATTCCAAAATAAAGATTATCATCTTTAGGAAAGCTTCCAAGTCCCATCATAGTTGTTACAACAGGGATGTCGAGTAATTTTGCAAACCTGTATAAAATATTTTCCGCACCGGATTGTATTACTCCGCCTCCTGCTGCAATTACAGGACGTTTAGCAGAAATTATTTCCGATAACACGGATTTGCAATCACCGCTCAAAGGTGGATGCACAGTACAAACAGGCTCAAGATTCCGGTATTGTGCTTGTCCGTCCAGTGCGTCTTTTGTAATATCAACAAGTACTGGGCCTTTTTTACCGTTTGTTGCAATTTGAAAAGCTTTTTTCAGCACCAGTTCAATTTCTTCAGGTGATTTAACCTGAAAAGCAGCCTTTGTACAGGTTTTAACCATAGAGCAAATATCTGCTTCCTGAAACGCTTCGCGCCCGAGAAGTTCTGAATGAACCTGACCGGAGATAACAATCATAGGTACTCCGTCAAGGTAAGCATCCAGTATCCCTGTGATTGTGTTTGTTACGCCTGGCCCGGATGTTACAAGTACCACTCCGCACTTGTCTGAGGTTCTGGCATACCCCTCCGCCGCGTGTACGGCAGCCTGCTCGTGTCTTACTAAGATGTGTTTTATTTCATTTTGTCTGTAGAGTTCATCATAAACTCCGAGTACAACACTTCCCGGGTATCCGAAAATAACCTCTGTTCCCTGTTTTTTTAGATATTCAAGTATGATTTTCGGTGCGCTTAGAGTTTTTAATTCTGTATTGTTTTTTGCTGGGATTTGCATAAATGAACTTTAGCACAGAAAATTATTCAGTTCAATTAGAGAAATTTGTTATACAACCTCAGAAATTTCTTGAGGGGTTAATATGGGTTTGTCATTATTTTTCAGTGTTTGAGGAATTGTCTGAATTGGAATTGCCGGAAGCCTCCGGTGTTGATGTTTCCGGTGATGGCGAAGTTTCTTCTCCGGCAGCAGGCTGCTGCTCTTGCGGGGTTGAATTTTCCGGCTCTTGCGTTTCGGGGCTTTCCTGTGATTCCTGCGTGTCAGGGTCAACAAGTGTTTCTAATTCTTTTTTCTTTTCTTCCATTTTTTTCAGGCGGTATTGAATTTTCTTTTCGTATTCTTCAGCTTTTTGACGTTTTTTGTCAGCTTTTGCCTGCAGTTTGTCTTTTTTATTTTGAACTTTTTCAATGGCTCGGAGTTCTTTACGTTTTGCTTTTTCTTTAGCTTCAAACTCTTTTTTCTTAAGCTTTGCCTCCGCTTCTGTCATTTCAGTTTTTTGAAAAGACTGCTGTAAAAGCATCTGTCCTGCAGCCTCCGGATCATCCGGGATGCTTTGTGCAGGAACAGGTTCCGCCGAATATACGACAGAACCTGTTATTGCGAAAAATGTAAGTATTAATAAAATTTTATTCATTAATTAATTGATTCCAGAGTTGTTTTTTCTTTTCAATTTTTTGTTTTGTAGCAGCACGTGCAGCTTCGCGTTCTTTTTGTTGTTTTTCTATTTCTTTTTGACGTGCTTCTTGTCTTGCTTTAAATTCTGCCTTTTGTTTTTCTATTTCTTTTTGACGTGCTTCTTGTCTTGCTTTGTATTCTTCTTGTTGTTTAGCTCTGGCTTCTTCTCTTGCTTTTTGTTGAGCCTGGAGTTCTTTTTCTTTATCAACAATTTTCTGGGTGTGTTTTTGGATAAATTTTTCAGTGTAAGTTTCAGCTGCATAAAGTGCAGATGTTGATAACAGAGATACCACTATAGTTGCCAATAAGATTTTTTTCATTGCTAACCTCCTTTATAGTAACAATTCGATTATACTAGATATCATTATAAATTTCAATAATTTTATTGATACCTTTTTTAGCAGTTTCAAAAATTTCAATCATCTTATTGAATTCATAAGGTGCGCCCTCGGCTGTGGTTTGAAATTCAATAATTTTACCGCTTTTGGTTAAAACAATATTAGAATCTACCTGCGCGTGAGAATCTTCATCGTAATCCAAATCCAGTCTGACTTCTCCGTTAATTATGCCGGCAGAAATCGCAGCAATCGGTTCAATGATAGGATTTTCCTGCAGAATACCATCCTCTACCAATTTTTCAAATGCCATTTTCATAGCAAGATAACCGCCGCAGATACTGGCAGTTCTCGTGCCGCCGTCTGCCTGAATAACATCTGCGTCTATTGTTATTGTTAAATCGGGCATTTTTTCTAAATCTACACAGGCTCTTAGGCTTCTTCCTATAAGGCGCTGGATTTCCTGTGTTCTGCCTGAAAGTTTTGTGCGTTCACGCTGGCAGCGTACGGTTGTTGATGTAGGCAAAAGTGAATATTCTGCCGTAATCCAGCCGGATTTTGCGTCCTTATCCATCCATTTCGGTTTTGCTGTTTCAACAGAAGCTGTTGTAATTACTTTTGTATCTCCAAATTCAACAAGAACAGAACCCGCCGCATATTTTGTATAATCCGGTGTAAATTTAATTTCACGGGTTTCATTATTTTTTCTGTATTTTCTCATTCTGCCCGCCTTTCATATTATAATCCCACATATAAATTTGTCCGCAATAACCGCACACCGCATGTGCATTCATAAACTGTAAATCCGGTATAAATTTGTAGCCGTCTACGGTTATTTCAAGTTCGCCTTTTTCATTATACTCCATTTGAAATCTTTTTTCACCCTGATAATCCGGTGCAAACATCAATTCAAATCGGTCAGCTGTTTTACAGTTTTTGCATATAAACATATATTATTTGCCTGATTTTCTTGTATTTTTCTTTTCGCTTTTTCCCTCGCGTACCTTATATAGAAGTGTCCAGCAAATACTTCTCAGCGGCAGTGTGAACCCGACAGCTATGAAGAATACAACTTGTTCTAAAGTGCTTTTTGCAAGTGTTTCCGGTGTGATAGCATCAGTGCCGAGTGCCGTCAGCGTTTGGTTTATAGAATCCAGCGGAAGATTTGATACTACAGGTATCAGCAAATCAGTAAACATACCGCTCAAATTCAGTACATCAAAAATAACATTCAATCCCATTGGAACAAGGTAGAAAGTCAGCACGACCAGTAAAAGTGCAAGAGCTATTGTTTGAGCAAAGTTTCCGCGGATTAAGTTAAAACTTTTTCTGAAATAACCAGTGACAGTCAAATCTTCTTCAAAAGTAAAGACTTGAAAAATTAATATGAAGTATATGAAAAATATTCCGCCCAATACCCACAAAAGCGGGAATGATGCAAGTATAAGAAAAATGCTGTATACAAGCCAGAGTGAAATATACGCAGGGGTTCTTCTTGTAATGACTTCTTTATGTGATGCAAAATCATAAACTCTTCCCGTTGTCAAAACTCCCTCGGTCATTGAGTTCAATGCACCGTATGCAATCAAATACTGCCAGAAAGCTCCGACAAAAAGCAATAGCCCGGGTAATGCGAGCAGTATAACCGATAGCATATATGGCCCAAATTCATTCAGGGCGGGAAATTTTAAAACAAGATATTCAAAATTATCCGTTAGGAGAAAAGTCGATGCAAATACCCATATTATACCGGCAATCTGACCCAGAACCGGAAAAGCCATATATCCGGTAAATTTTAGAAAGTCACAGATATATATTTTTAATGTTTCTCCGAAAATGCCCCAGACACTTTCCGGTAATTTTAGTCTAGCCATATTTTCTCCCTCGGGTTATAATTATAATATCAATAATTACATTTTATTACAAACAAATTTACCGCAAAATGAAGAATTATGTAGAAATTATAAAAACATTCACTCAAGAAGATTTTGAAAATAATCTTGTAAATTTACACATCCATACAACTTTTTCAGATGGCAAAGGTGATATAAATTTACTAACTAATCAGGCAAAAGAAAAAGGATACAAATATATTGCATTTTGTGATCACAACACTCTTGACGCTTACAGAAAAACGGATATTCTGCAAGAAAGTATGGTAATTCCAGGAGTGGAATTTGACTGCTGGTGCGGATATGTTTTTTTGCATCTTCTTGGATACGGTATAGATACCAATAATGAGGAACTTTTGTCATATTGTGCCAAAACAAAACGTGAAACTGAAGCTGACTGGGTAAGAATTTTTGCAAAACGTCATCCTAAAGATTTGATAAAGGCAATCCATAATGCCGGAGGAATTGCGGTTCTTGCGCATCCTTGCTGCTGCTGGGCGCTGAATCTCGACGGTTTTATAAAAAAACTTAAAGGCTACGGGCTTGACGGAGTTGAAGTATATTATCCATACGACAGACACAGAGGAATAATAAAATTTCATTCAAGACACTCGGTAAGCGGTATAGCAGACAAATACGGGCTGATTAAAACAGGCGGAACTGATTTACACTGCAGTTGTTTCAACTAAGTTTTCTTTCGGCAGAACAAGCCGTTTTATAAGGTTGCTAGCCCCGCAGCCTGCAAACAATCCTGCACCCATACCGATAAGTGATCCGAAAGCTCCGAATTTTTTAGCGCCCCAGGCACCGCCATAGCCCATACCGATGCTGACCCCAAGTACATTCAATATGCCGCGTCCGATTTGCGAGAAGCCTGATTTTAATTTTTCTTCTTTATTTTCACCTTTTTTGAATTGTCTTATAATTCTTGGGACTTCCAGTGATGCCATGAACCCAAGTCCAAGAATGCTGGTTCGTTTTAATGCGCGGGCTGTTAAATCTTTAATGCCCAAGAAATCTCTTTTTACTACAATCTGGCGGACGTATTGCTGGGTTCCGTCAAGGTTTTTAATTTTTGACAGAACTTTTTTACCGTCTTTAATCCCAAGAATTTTCTTTGTCAGAGTCCCGAACCAAGTGTTATATAAGGTTTTGTCAAGAGAATAGATATTATACACAAATTTTTTCATTTTAGGCGATTTTGCTTTTTTCATTAATTCGTGGAGTAATGTCCCTCTGAAAAAAGAAAAATCGTGCTGATATTTTCTGTAATTGTAAGCATTTGAGTATCTTGAACGGGTAATAACAGATTTTGAATGTCTGTAGGCGTCTCTTAAATCTCTGCAATCTTCCGGCAGGCTGACTACTGTCAAAGCTCCTAAACCTGCCGCAGCTGCTATATCACCTTGATTTACCATATCAGGGAGACTGATTACTCTTCTTACCGGGGCAACACTATTTAATAAAGTTTTTTCGACAGGTGCAGCTGCAGCTTCTGTTACTTTTTCAAAAGTATCATCCAGCAAGTTATTAACAGCACGATTGACTGCCTGTTTCTGTTTTACCACTTCCTGAACTACCGTCACAGGATTTGCAGAAAAACCGGTATTTTGATTTTGTGATTTCAGATTTTCTACAGACATAGTGCTACCTGACAAATAACCTTACGTTTTAATAAAGTATTTTGTCAGAAGAAAATTGCCTTTTAGATAGTCATAATGTTAACTTTGCTTTAAAAAAGTTTCAACAAAAATATCAATATCACCATCCATAACCGCATCAACATTTGTAACTTCGCAGCCAGTGCGGTGGTCTTTCACCATTTTATAAGGGTGGAATACGTATGAGCGGATTTGTGAACCAAAATTTATATCAACGCTTTCACCTTTAAGCTCTGCTAATTTTTTTTCATGTTCAGCCTGCCGCATTGCAAGAAGTTTAGACGCCAAAATCTGCATTGCATTTTCTTTATTTTGAAGTTGAGAGCGTTCCTGCTGGCATTTTACAACAATACCGGTTGGTTTATGGAGAATTCGGACAGCGGTTTCGACTTTGTTAACGTTCTGTCCGCCGGCGCCGCCAGAGCGCATTGTATCAATTTCCAAATCTTCCGGCGGGATTGTAATAGTTTTTTCAAAATCTTCTATAATAGGGGCAACTTCAAGTGAAGCAAAACTGGTTTGACGTTTTCCGTTTGCATTGAACGGTGAAATCCTCACTAATCTGTGCACTCCGCGTTCAGCTTTTGCATATCCGAATGCGTATTTGCCGGTGATTTTAAAGGTCGCTGATTTTATTCCGGCTTCTTCTCCGTCAAGTTTATCAAGAAGTTCAACTTTCCATCCTTTTTTTTCAGCCCAGCGCATATACATCCTTAACAGCATACTTGCCCAGTCCTGTGCATCGGTGCCGCCGGCACCTGCATTTATTGTCAAAATTGCATCGGCAGAGTCATACTCTCCGCTCAGCATTTTTCTTAGTTCAAATTTTTCAATAGATTTTTCTGTATCTTGTAACTTATTAAGAGTTTCTGTAATTAATTCACTGTCACCTATTTCCAGAGCAGCTCCCGCATCTTCTATTGCTGTATTCCAATCTGAAAACGCGGTTTTAATTTCTTTAATTTCACGAATGCGCTGCCCTATGCGTGAAACTTTTTCTTTATCAGACCATACGTCAGGCTGCTGCATTTCGTTCTCTAGTTTTTGAAGTTCCAATTCAAGACCTGCAAAGTCAAAGACACTCCTTTAACTGCTCAATTCTGGGTGTCAAATTATGTATCAATGTTTTTACTTCTGTTTCCATAATTATAAAATACAATAAAATTTAAACTGTTGCAAGAATCCGGAAAAAATGCTAACATACATAGTGTCGTTGGAGATTTAAAAGAGGGTTGGAAAGTGGTTAAAGTACTAGAGAACTTAAAAGAATTATATAAAGGTGAAGATGTTTTGAATAAGCATCTATGCATCGGGTGTATAAGCGGAATTACGGCGCTTCTTACAGATCAGGAGTTTATTCAATCTCTTGTTGCCCAGCATAATTTTCTGCTTATGCTTGCGGTACTTGTTGTTGCACTTGCAGGGTGTTTGTATTTGTTCGGATATACGATAGAAACAGTACACTACAGGCTTCAGGCAGGGATAACCGTGTTGCCTGAGATTACAACTCAGCCTTTCAAAAGGATAATAGGGATGGCTGTTATTATGCTTGTTTGGGCTGGGTATACGTTAATTTTCGGAGGTGTTGTATTAGCTTTTGCATTTCTGGTCGCGGCAATAAAAGCTTTAGCTTTTATTATTGTACTTTTATATGCATTGTTTATTATGTTTACGTCGTATGTGTTTATTGCTTATTCCAAAAACTTTCAGGCTGCTGGGCTTATGAATATTGCGCTGCCTTTCAAATTTATGAAAGAGGGTTTTGTTGATACTATTATTTTAACTCTCAAATTTACGGTCTTGTGTATTGTTTTGACAATACCTCTTGTCGTAATTTTTATGCTGCTTGGAGTGATTAGCAAAACTTTCGGGCTTGGACTTGCGATTTGCGTCGGCGGATATTTCAGCTTTATAATACAGCTTTTGTGGTATAACTGCCTTGCTGATATTTATGAAGAAAAACTTCAGGATGAAGTCGAAGAATTATATTAATTTTCAGACCGCATTGCACAAATCTATCCCCTGGTGTATACTGAAATATGCTAATGGTCAAAGGGGTGTATAAATGAAAATTACAGTAACCGGCGAGCGTCCTGTATTTAAGCCTTTACGTCAGAACATTGATATGCACTGGCATGAGGGTATCTGGACGACAGAAAATGCACACTATACTCATAAAGATAGTTTTTCCCTTGTCGGCAAACCTGTAACGCTTAATATTAACGGAAATTTATCAGAAGAAGAAATAAAGTATATTTTTGTTTCTAATCTTGATTGCATGACTTTCGACCAAAATCACAACCTGATAAAGAATGAATTAACAGGAAATCTCGAGATGCTTGATGAGTGCAAAAAGCATCCGCAGAAAAAAGCCTATGCTGTGTGTCAGGCCGGCTATGGCGACCCTAAAAATATTGAAAAACTGCTTAGAGAGAATCCAGACAAATTTGTCGGGCTAAAATTTCATCCGATGGTATTTCAAAAAGATGTAAATTCCGGAGCGTATGAGCCCTATATGAAAATTGCAGAAAAATATAATCTGCCATGCCTATTTCATTCAGATAAGACAGGTTCATTCGCTTGTCCGAAAAAAATCTATGAACTGGCAAAAAAATTCCCGAAAGTTCCGGTGATACTTGCCCACCTCGGTGCCGGTACAAACCATCAAGATGCCATAAACGTACTTTTGGATTCAATTGAAACCGGACGTGCAAACCTCTATGGTGATACCTCCTGGGTTGACTGTAAAAATCAGGAAATGCCGACACTAAAAGCACTCATAAAGCGGCTTCAAAATACCTCAAAAGGCGATCAGACTCAAAGACTCCTCTTTGGAAGTGATGCTCCTCTCGGAGAATTCGGTGCTCCGGGCAAAAAAATTGAAGGGTTCTACGCTCAAAATCTTAGTGATTTTAAAACAATGATTTGCAGAAATTTTAAAGAAAATGCAGATAAACTCACGGATAAAATCTGTTTTTACAACGCAAAAGAACTATTTTTAGATAAAAATTGGGTCAAAAACACAAAGTATTTAACTGCGCGAACCGTCAGCATAATCCTTGCAGCACTTGCTCTTGCCGGAGGAATTGCAGGCTCATTGTACTTCAACCACACAAAAACTACTCCGAAAACTGACATCACAACATTACCTGCCCGGCACTTCCAAATTTTCGGTTAAACCATATTCATTAAAACAACACAAAAAAAATAACACCGCCTTTTAATATAAAGGGGTATTATTTTTTTGATATAACCAATAAGGTTTTCCCTATTGTGATGACTTATGAAAAATCAATGTCATCAGTGGCTTGAAGCTGTTTTGTTTTAATATTATGCATAACTGCATCAACAAGAAGCTCATAAGATTTCATGCTCTCTATATTCGGGAACTCTTCTTTGAGCTGTTCTCTGACCATTGCTTCCAGCCTGCGTTCGTCAGAAGTACTTTTTAGCTCCTCTACTCCGCTAATCATTTTTATATACTCAGGAGAGGATTTATCTGTTTCAAAAGATTTAGAAAACATTAACCAGCGCAAACGCGGGCTAAGTTCTTTCTTTAATTGTTTTACGATTTTTAAATTTTTAAATCGGTTGAGCATAACTACCTCTACACATTTTTATTTATTATATTATGTTCTGGTAATATTTTAAAGTATCCTGAAAAAAATAATTTACTCTTTTTGATACATTATTTACAAAACTTTATAAATAATTCCCAAAATCAGCTTATAGCTTGCTAAAATCGGTCAAAGCCTCATATTTACTTTTTAAGAGCGACAAGAGAGCCTGACGATTTTCTTTAATTTTTTCATCCTTATCGTTAACAAGAACATCCACAAAAAATTTCTCTACGTAAGGATTTACAGCGAGCAGCTGCTCAAGGTATGCCTTGTAATCAACAGCCGCCGGTATTTCTCTGACTTTTGCATAAAGCATGCTTTCTGCATCTTCTTTAAACAGAGAGGGATTTACAGTTGAGCTGCATGCCTCTTTTAAAATCCGGATAACGCGGTTTGCACTCTCAAGAAGCGGAGGGTTGTCGAGATTTTGGACAACTTTTACACGTTCCAGATAATCCGGCAAATCCTCAAGAGGATTCTTATTAGATGCACATGCCTCAAGAGCGTTTTTCTTGTAATTGTCTGATAGGAATATAATCAATCTTTGTACTAAAAATTCATTAATCTCATCAGCACAATCTTTTTGTACCGGAAGAAGAGCAAGCGTTTCTTTTATTAATTTGCTCAAATTCAATTTAAGATTGTTAGTAAGTATTGTTCTGATAATACCGAGACAAGCTCTTCTGACACCGAGAGGGTCTGAAGAACCTGTAGGTTTCTTGCCGTCAACAAATACTGCACAAATTGTATCAATTTTATCAGCAATACCAACAATCTGCCCTTCAATGCCTTTAGCTGTTTCGCTTTCTGCATTGAGCGGGAAGTAGTGTTCTTTAATTCCCTCTGCGACTTTTGCGTCTTCACCTGATACTCTTGCATAATCGGCACCGATAAAGCCCTGAAGTTCTGTGAATTCAAACACAAGTTTTGTTGTCAAATCAGCTTTGCATAAAAGAGCTGTTCTTTCTATTGATGGAGAAGTTTCGACGAGTTCATCCGCAATGAGTTTTGAAAGTTTGATGATTCGCTGCGTTTTATCATAGACAGACCCCATACCTTTTTGGAAAGTAACCCCTTTCAAATCTTCAACATAATCAACAAGAGGTTTTTGAGTATCTTCTTTGAAGAAGAATACAGCATCATCGAGTCTAGCTTTGATAACTCTGACATTGCCGGCTTTAATATTAGCGAACTCATCTCCTATATAGTTTGTCATAGTGATGAATTTGTTGATAAGTTTGCCGTCTTTGTAGAGTGCAAAATATCTCTGGTGAACAGCCATAACCGTAACAGTTACTTCTTCCGGAATTTCCAGATATTTAGGGTCAAAGTCGCAAACAGCAGGAACAGGATATTCCGTAATAAAAGTTACTTCTTCAAGCAGATCATCCGTATAATACGGAACCGCACCGAGTTTATCGGCTTCTGCTTTTGCTTTGTCGATAATGATTTGTCTGCGCTCATTCTGGTCAACAATTACGCAGGCGTTGCGCATAATCTCGACGTAATCGTCAGGCTGACCGATAGCAACGGATTTTTGAGCAAATCTGTGTCCGCGTGAAAATGAACCTGATTCAACATCTATAATTTTTATTTTAACTTCTTCTCTATCAAGCAGTGAAACAATCCAGCGGATAGGACGAGAAAATTTTTCGTCATTATCAGCCCATCTCATAAAGTGTGAGCCTTGAAGTTTGAGCACGATATTCGGAACATTTTCTTTGAGTAATTCTTCAACAGGTTTACCTTTTATGACTACCTTTGCATGCAGGTAATCGTTTTCAATATAGGCATTTTCTTTAGACAAACCGTTTTTATTAAGAAATCCTTCGCCGGCTTTTGTGAGGTTTCCGTTTTCATCATAAGCGACTTTTTTGATAGGTCCTTTTAATACTTTAATTTCGTCAGGACTGGATTTTGCAATATCATCAACAATAACAGCCAGACGTCTCGGGGTTGCATAAACATTAACTTTTTCAAAGTTTATTTTATTATTATTCAAAAAGTTTTCAAAACCTGCCCGCAGCTGCTGGATAGCAGATGGGATAAATTTATAAGGTAATTCTTCCGTTCCTATTTCCAATAAATATTTACTCATTTTACGCCCTTGTCTCTTATGTATATCATCAAAAATTATATAACAAATGAAAATTTCATGTAAACAATATATTAATAAATTTATCGCGGATATGAACAAAGTTCATTTTTCTGCTACAATTTTTATCAGGAAAACAGTTAATTACGAGGTAAAAATATGTCAGGACACTCAAAGTGGTCAACAATTAAACACAAAAAAGCAAAAGTCGACTCTCAAAGAGCGGTAGTATTTCAAAAATATTCAAGAGAACTCATAGTAGCAGCGAGACTTGGCGGTGCAGACCCAGCCGGGAACTTCCGTCTGCGTACTGCAATAGAAAAAGCAAAAGCGGCTGGTCTGCCTAATGACAACATAAAACGTGCAATAGAAAAAGGCGCAGGGGCAGCAGGTGCTGAAAACTATGAAGAGTTAACCTATGAAGGATACGCACCCGGCGGGGTCGCTGTTGTAATAGAAGCCATGACCGATAATCGTAACAGAACAGCCGGTGATATCAGAAGCTACTTCACAAAATATAACGGCAGTTTAGGTGCAACGGGCTGTGTAGGCTGGATGTTTGACCAAAAGGGATGTATTACATTCAATAAAGATGATGTAGATTTTGAAAAACTCGTAGATGCCGCGATTAATCTTGATGCAGAAGATGTAACAGAAGAAGATGATGAATATAAAGTTCTTACATCAGTAGAAAATTTCCAAAAAGTTGTTGAGGGGTTAGAGGCAGAAGGATTCAAAAGTGTCTCCGCAGAATTCACCAGAATCCCGCAAAACACTGTTCCAGTAACTGATGAAAATACAGCATCTCAAATTCTCAAACTTCTGGATAGAATTGAAGAGCACGATGATGTTCAAAATGTCTATGCAAATTTTGATATATCTGATGATATTCTTCAAAAAATCGAACAATAATAACTCGAGGGTAGATGCAAAATCTTATAAAACTACTTGAAAATCTTTCAAAATCACTTAATGAAACCTACAGCGCTAAATCAGTTGTGAGTACACTGGGTGATTTTTTTGCCGAAAATTTCAAGATGAAATCTCTTGAAATATACACACGTGTTGCAAATTCCGATGCAATACGTGATTTTTCTCAGAGTTGGGTTATAAATGATAAAGCTGACGAATTAAAATATTTATTTGAAGATTTGTCCTCAGAAAACATTATTGTCAAAAATAATTATATTTATTATCCGTTTTACAGACATAATAAAAAAATAGGAATGCTAAGGCTTGAGGGAGATATTTCAGAAGAATTTCTTGAATTTATGAAAATCGGGATTTACGAAATTTCACTCAAAATTCAAAATATTATCCTCGCTGAAAAAATGCAAAAGAGTATAGATTTTCACGATTCAATGAAAAATATTGCAAAAATTATTGAATCACAGTACGAATTAAATTACATCATTCCGCTTATAGGCGAAATGATTGATAAATTTATATCAAACCATCTCATTTATATATTTCTGAAAGACCAGCTCACCGGTGAATTTCATCTTGCCTGGCCGAATATGTGCAGAGATGAAAGAATTTTTGAGATGATAAAAACAATTACGCCAAAATCCGTCACGATGTTGACAAACGAGGGCAAAACAGGAATATTCCCTCTGATAGAAGAAAACAAAGTCCTCGGCTGCATTGTTACAAAAAGTACTGACGGAAAACTTACCTCAAAAGAACTTGAATATATCCAGCAGCTCGTAAATCAGACTGCAACAACAATAAACAGAGCAAATATCTACGGCGAAATCCTAAAACATGCAACACTTGATGCTCTTACAGGTTTTTATAACAGACGACAGCTTGAAGAACGTATAAAGCAGGAAGTCGCAAGTGCAGTAAGACAAAAAACTTCGCTGTGTGCAATAATGACTGATATAGACCACTTTAAGCAGGTGAACGATACCTATGGTCACGCAGTAGGCGATGAAGTTCTGCGGACAGTGGCAAAAACTATTCGTGCCCAGTTAAGAGAATACGATATTGCCGGGCGCTACGGCGGCGAAGAATTTGCAATACTTCTTCCGTTTACACGATTAGAAGAAGCAAAAATGGTTGCAGAACGTCTGCGTTCTTCTGTAGAAAAACGCATAGTTGACATTTCAAGGATTAATGCGGATGCGGAAACAAAAAGTATAAATGTTACAATCAGCCTCGGGGTGTATGAGTTTAATCCGCGTGATAAAGACGGCGATTTGTTGAAAAAAGCAGACAAGGCGCTGTATACCGCAAAAGAAACAGGACGCAACAGAGTAGTTATAAGTGAGATAGAAAAAGATGAATGAAACATACGAAGTTATATGCAAAAATTTAGATGATACAAAAGCTTTAGCCTGCCGTTTTGCAAAGTTAATTTTAAACGGCGTCTTTGTGAGTCTTTACGGAGAAATCGGCGCAGGAAAAACAGCCTTTGTAAAATTTGTCGGGGAAGCTCTTGAAGTAAAGGAAAAAGTAACAAGTCCGAGTTTTGTAATTCTGAATGAATATCACAGCGGAAAAGTTCCGATGTATCATTTTGACCTCTACAGACTTGAGAATGAGGGGGTTCATACGATTCTTGACGAACTTCGGGAATATTCCGAGGGAAAACAGGTTACATTTGTAGAATGGGCAGAATTCTCTCAGGACGAAATTCCGTTTAACCATATTAAAATTAATGTTACATACACGGATGATGATGAAAGAAAATATTCATTTGAAGCTTTTGGTTGTGATAATATAAAAATCATAGAGGAATTAAAAAGTGGAAAATAAAATAACATTAGCCTTTGATACCTGTCTGGACAAAATGTATGTTGTCCTGAAAAAGAATGATACTATTCTGACCTCAAAAGTTATTGAAAATACTCAGACACATTATCATTCTGCATATTTAATCTCAACAATTGCAGATATCCTGAATGAAAATAATATAAAACCGGAAGAGATTACTCTGATAGGTATAAATATAGGTCCCGGAAGTTTTACAGGGATTAGAGCCTGCACAACAGTAGCACGCGTATTTGCGCAATCTTCAGGCTGCAAAACTGTCGGTATTTCATCACTTGAAATTTTATCTAAAATTACTGAAGCTCCAAATCCTCTGGTGGCGTTAGATGCTAGAAAAAATAAAGCTTATCTTTATTATAATAACGAAATCAAAGGTGCAATAGAACTTGATGAAGTCAAAAAGTTAGCTGAAAGCGGAGAGTACACGGTGATTACAGATGACCGTCTCCAGCCGATTCTCGGCGGTATTTCTTACCAGCAGAAAAATTATAAGCTAGGTGAAATTTTGACAGAACTGGCAGAAGAAAAAATAAAACACTCAGACGGCGACTGGCACAAACTTTTACCGCTTTATATCCAGCCGCCTCCAATGGGTTAGTGTGTATTCATTATTAAGAATACTTAATAAAACCCATAGGAATGTACTTTTGTACTAATATATTCTTGTGAGAATATTACCGGTAACAGGATATATAATACATCGCAGTGAGTATAAGACAGGAGTTAACAAAGATTATACAATGAAATTTTTTCCGCCATCCGAGCCATCTGATTTCTCTGAGCTATCTAATGACCTGTATATTCAAGCCTTGATGGCAAAATATATAACTTTTGGTGCTTATGCAAATTCTTCAGGCCTGAAGCGGCTTTTCGGCTACGGAATTCCCTGTATGTACAGCGGAATAAAAATGATTGATGCTACAAAAATTCGTAAACTAGAACAAAACGGTTATTTCAACGGCGGAATATCCAAGATATGTGCTGTACTTTCGACTTATGAAGAAAGTATGCTCCCTATAGAAAAATCGCTTTTCAGTAAAATTAAAAAAGAAGCTGAAAAAACACCATCAAAAACATTCCCTGAATTGATGAAAGAACTTGAGCCGGAGCATTTTAAAAAATTGCGTTCTGAACAGGCAGTAACGTTTTTTAAATTGAAAGATTTCTCCAAACAATTCCCGCCCCAGCAGCAGGAAGAATTCAATCTATTGATGCAAAATACAGATAAAAAACTTTCAAATGCGCCGGTTATCGTCCCATTCAGTTCTTTTGAATTTCAATATAAACTGCAAAAACTCTATGATACTGTTTCGGAACACGGCAACCGCGATGAAATCAAAACAATGAGACGACTCCTGCACTACGCAACACAATTGAACGCTAATACAAACAACAGAACCAGAAACCAGCAGGGTCATGTGTTGAGAATGATTAAGTATAAGATGGACCAATCTACACTCAGAAAGCTGCCGGAATTGCAGGAACTCCTTGAAACATCACAAAAAAGATTGTATAACATGCCTGTTAATACCCCATTTAACAGAAAATCATTTCTGTATGATTTGCGGAAAATCACAGATGAGCTGGAAAATAAAGAGCTTGCTGAAAAAGTTATCAAAACAGCAGAAGAGCTTCCCACATCCCGGAATAATATTTCCGCATTCATTCTGAAATTCCAGAATGCTCCATCAAACAGACTCTGCTACAGGCTTGTTTCTGATGCTTTCGGAAGTATAGAACATCTTCTCCCGCAATCAAAAGGCGGAAGAGATGAACTTTCAAATTACGGCCCTGCATCTGCTTATTTCAACTCTTTAAGGGGAAATGTGGATTTTCTGGACTATTTCCATGAGCACCCTGCTATCAGTGAGACATGCCAGCTTTCTGTTGATAAAATGATTGAACTTGCAAATAACGGCATTTTTGAAAAAATAAAACTTCCGAGAAAATACATAATCTGGTTTTCCGAAACAATTGCAAAGCTAACGGATAATGAACTTGTCCTGAATACCAGTAAATTGAAATTGATTGAAAATAAAAAATAGTTACGTTTCTTAATCAACTAACAAAAAAATATATATTAAGGATTTATATAAATATGAAAATTTTACCCTTACTCTGGAATATGTCATCTAATAGGACTCAGCAGTCAGTGAATAATCGTCAGCACGATTATTCACAGCAAATACCGTCTTTGCTGAATACTCCGCTTAATGATGTGTTTGAAAAGAGTATAACTTTTACTTCTGAACGTCCTGAAGATGTTTCTCCCTCCCGTGCTCCGTTAGAAAAATTGTACAAATACCACCTGACTTGCTTATGCTGCGGACGGGAAATGATTGAGCCGAATGAAATTAAAAAGCTTGCAAATTCAGGCTGTTTAAGATGCAACGCTCCGCAAGCTGTCGAAATTCTCCAAAAATACGAGGGGAATATGCACTCTGTTGAAAAAGAAGTGTTCGGGATACTGAAAGAATATTCAAAAAAATACCCTGATCTTAATTTCCAACAAATTTTAACACTCATAAAAGAAGATCACGAAAAGCCATTGATAGCAACACAATTCGGCATTTTCAAAATGATTGAAAAAGCCAGCGAGCACATCAATCCGGAAATCCGAAAAGAAATAAAACAATTAATTGAAGAAGAAAAGACACTAATCCTGGAGGGTAACAACCAGTTCCGCAGAAAACGTTTCGTAAATAAATTTGAACAAATTTTGTCAGGCGGTAAAAATTCAGCAACAAAAGAACACCTGATAAGGCTTGCTAATAAACTTCCGACTGCTTACGAAGATAAAAACGCATTTATCGTAAAATACAGCACCAAAACTGCCGAAGCAATAGGTATAAGACTTTTAAGCTATTCGATGTGTACAATAGAACACGTCCGCCCGAAAAATCCGAAAACTTCAAAAGGGGAAAACCACCTGTTCAACTACATACCGGAATGCATGCGCTGCAACAGTTTCCGCCAGGACAGACCTATGATACAACAGCTGGAAGAGCACCCTGAAATGTTTTTTAACGCGCAGCTTTTGATGAACAGGCTTGTTGATTTTGCAAACAGAGACAAACTCAGCAAATGGTATATCGTAAAAATTCAAGACAGAGTAAAACAGGAGTCTGAAGGGCTTTTAAATCTCAATATAGACAAATTGAATATGAGTATGAGAATGCGCCGTGAATATGCGAAACTACAGGAAGATCCGGTAGAGCCTAAATATACGGTGGATGATGAAATGGCAGAGCTGAGAGCCATATATAAACAGGAACACCAGCCGGAACAAACTGCAAAAGAAGAATCTAAACAAACAACACCTAAGAAAAGATTTTCACGCAACAAACAAACAACAACTACTCTTGAAGAGACTAAAAAGAAAACCAATAAAGAGTTAAAGCGTGAACAAATCAAAAAACTTCATCAGGCTAAATACGGCAGCAAAAAACGTGCCGAAACCAAACGCAGATAAATTTAGTTGTAAATAATTGTAAAAATTTGTTACTTTTTTCCCTTAATCATTAAACTTTCAATGAAAAAAATCCGATATAAAAAATGTAGTTAAACAAATGGGATAATCTAAGGTAACAAAAATGACAGATACAGGTGCTTCATTTAACAGACCATACAAACCGTTCGGTATGAACGTCAAAGTTCCGGAAATCGGAGACCGCACACTTAAACTTGCGGGCGGAACTGTTGAAAACCTTGTGAAAGCTCCTATTGAACCGTTATTTAACTTTTTAGAAGAAAATGAACAAGTATTCAACGGCGATATTACATTCCAGATAAACAAGGCATTTGCGGAAAGCTTCACAATAGGTACGGCAATGCGTATGGAAGACGAAAAAACAAACGGTATGCCGCCGAGCTTTGACATGCACTTCTAATTTTTTCGTGTAACTTTATAAGTTGGTATTTTGGATGAAAAAACTAATACTTGCGGTAATCATACTGTTTACCGCCGGCATACAGGTTCAGGCTGCGCACTGGGCTGAAAATAAGACCATCAACGTTTACATTGAACCTAATTCTAAAGAATATTCAATGAAAAAAGCGTTTAGTAAATGGGAAACACGCGCCAACGGACTAATAAGCTTTAAATTCGTCGATTCTAAATCAGATGCGGACATAAAAGTTGTGATGGTAGAACAAATTGGCGGAAGTACGGCAGGGCTCTGCAGCAGGCAGACAACAGGCAATCTTATAACCGGTGCAACGATACAGCTTTCAAAAAACATACGAGGTGCAGCTCAATACAATAACGATTACTACAGAACAATGCTTCACGAAATAGGTCACGCCCTCGGGCTTGACCACACAAACAGATTGAACAGCATAATGAATCCGACAACGAATTATGCACAGATGATAACAGGCAAAGATTTACAAGACTTGGAGAAACTTTATGAAACTGATTAATTTATTTTACAAACTTATATATCAGCAGAGGACACCCTGTCCGGCTTTCGTCAGAATAAATTAAATGATTGGAAACTAATTACTGTATGATAATATTTTTTGTTTCTGGTATAATAAAAACGAACATTAGAAGTGTATAGAAAACTAACGCGCAGGAAGTATGCAAAGCGCGTAAAGAAAGGACAATTATGGTACCGGAAACAAAAAAATTCGAAATTGAAATCGGCGGTAAAACAGTAACCGTTGAAACCGGGAAATATGCTCAATCCACTAATGGCTCAGTTACAGTAAGATGCGGTGATACTATGTTATTTGTACACTGCGTTGTATCAAAAGAGCCGCGTGTCGGTATTGATTTCTTCCCGTTGCTTATTGATTATGAAGAAAGAATGTCCTCTATAGGACGTATCCCTGGCGGTTACAACCGTTCAGAGGGAAAAGCAAGCGACAAGGCTATTCTTATTTCAAGACTTATAGACAGACCTATCAGACCGTTGTTCCCAAAAGGATACAGAAATGATATACAAATCGTAGCTCAATTGTTTAGCTACGACCAGCAAAATCAGCCTGATACTCTTGCTATGTTAGGTGCATCAACAGCCCTGATGCTTTCAGGAGCTCCGTTTGAGGGGCCTATCGGTGCAGTAAGAGTTTCCAGAGATGAAAACGGCAATATGATTGCAAACCCGACACACCAGCAGGCTGATAAATCAGATCTTGATATTGTTGTAGCAGGTACTCACGACAGTGTTATTATGGTTGAAGCCGGCTGCAAATTCGTAACTGAAGATGATATTATGAACGCTGTGGAATTTGCTCAGGCTGAAATCAGAAAACAGTGTGATGCGCAGGTTGAGTTTGCAAAAGCTTGCGGAGTTGTAAAAGAAGAATTTGTAAATCCTTACGATACTTCCGAAATCAAAAAGATTATTGATGAGACTGCTCACGATATGATTTTCGACGCATACCATAACTTTGACAGAGAATACAGACAAAACAAACTTGAAGAAGCTAAAAAACTCGTTAAAGAAAAAGTTGATGCACTGCCGGAAGATGACTACATCAAAAAAATCATTGAAGAAACCGGCATTGATTTTGTAGCTGAAGAATTCAAAGCAGCAGAAAAGAAAATTATGCGTGCAATGATTCTTGATGAGGGCGTTAGAGCTGACGGAAGAAAACCGCACGATGTACGTCCTATCTGGTGCGAAGTAGGAGTTATTCCGAGAGCACACGGTTCTGCAGTATTCACAAGAGGACAAACTCAGGTATTATCCGTAGCAACTCTTGCTGGTCCCGGCATGAAACAGGAACTTGACGGTGTTGATCCGGAAACTGAAAAAACATATATGCACAAATACATCTTCCCTGGATTCTCAGTAGGTGAAGTAAAAGCCTTGAGAGGTCCGGGCAGACGTGAAGTCGGCCACGGTGCACTTGCAGAACGTGCAAATACTCCGGCACTCCCGTCACAGGAAGAATTTGGCTATACAATCCGTGTAACATCAGATGTACTTGAATCAAACGGTTCAACATCAATGGCATCAACCTGCGGTTCATCAATGGCTTTGATGAATGCCGGTGTGCCGGTTAAATGTATGATTGGCGGTGTTGCAATGGGTATGATTACAGAACCTGGCAGAGAACCTGTTGTGTTGACTGATATCCAAGGCATTGAGGACTTCCTGGGCGATATGGACTTTAAAGTTACAGGTAACGATACCGGAATTACTGCTTTGCAAATGGATATGAAAGCAAAAGGTATTGCAAATGATACTCTCAGACGTGCACTTCAACAGGCAAAAGAGGGCAGACTCCATATCTTAGGCGAAATGAGAAAAGTTATTACTGCTCCGGCTGATCACCTGTCACCGTTTGCACCGAGCATTTCAACAATGACAATTCCTGTTGAAGATATCGGAACAGTAATCGGACCTGGCGGTAAACAAATCCGTGCTATCATTGATGCATCTGGTGCAGAAATTGATATTCAGGATAACGGTATTGTAACGATTACCTCTAACGATCAAGAGGGTGCAGAAATCGCAAAAAGAATGATTCGTGACCTTACTTTCAAACCCGAAGTCGGTATGATTATCAAAGGTAAAGTCGTAAGAATTATCCCGATTGGCGCATTTGTCGAACTCGGCGGCGGTAAAGACGGTATGGTTCATATCTCACAAATCTGCAACGAAAGAATTGAGACAATTGAACCTCACGTTAAAATCGGCGATGAAGTAATCGTTAAGGTTATCAAAATTGACGACAAAGGTAGAGTTAACCTTACAATGAAAGGTGTCACAGAAGAAGAAAAAGCCCAATTTAACTAGAATAACTTCTTTTGTGAGACTATTTAGAAAATTAAAACAGCTCCCGAACTTATATCAGGAGCTGTTTTTTTATATTACTTAATTCGCGGCACAATTTAATTTTGTTGCGTAAACTCCACCGTCATTTAAATACATATAGATTTTACCATTTTGAATAAATACATTGAGACCGCAATTCAACAAATCTGCAGACTGAGTTAATACGGTTTCAATACTGCTCTTAGAAAACTCCGGTGTATTGTAATCTTTTACATCAGTGAGAAATCTTTTGATTAAATTTTCATTCTTAGGATTTTTTTCGAGCAACTCTTTAATAAGCCCTTTCATATTTTGAATGTCACTTATATCTTTGGCTTCGGAAAATCTTGTTTCAGCCGGTTTAACTTCAATTTTTTCTTCCGGTATTGATATATCTAAATCATCAGCCGGTTTTCCAGTATTCTCAGGTGTAATTTCAGAACTTACATCATCAGCAGGACGCACATCATCTGCTGCGCGAGCTTCCTCAGCAGGACGCACTTCCTCAGCCGGGCGAAAATCGTCTGTTGGTTTAACATCATCATTTAATTTGAATTCCTCCGCCGGACGCACTTCCTCTGCCGGACGAAAATCATCTTCAATACGCACGTCATCATTCAAGACAAAATCATCAGCCGGTCTTGCTTCTTCCACAATCGGAACATCATCTGATATAGCTCTGCTTTCAGCTCCGTCAGCCGGTTTAACTTCTGCCGGCTTTGGTGGTTCTTCTGCTGCGGCTGTACGTTTTTCTGCCATACGTTTACCTTTATTAGCACCGCCTTTAATTACAAAGAATGCAGGTATTGCAGTTCCGGCTTCTATACCGCCATCCCAGGCTTGCGCCATATTAGCTTTTGCTTCTTCTTCAGTTGTTGAATTATAGTAGCCGGTTGTACCTTGAATAAGGTTTTTGCCGCCATGATAGGTCATATAACCGCCTAATGCGAAACCTGCACCTTTAGAAAGTCGTGCTATATTATTTACTAACTTTTTACCTCCACCGCATTTTGCAGCTATAGGTGCGGCAAAAGTTAATCCAAGAACGGTGCCGAGAGTTGTACCTGTTCGTTTCCAGCTAAACCCGTTTTCGTCACAGAACATATTTTTTACAAAATTTTTGCCGCTGTTTGCCGCAATATTTCCGATTTGTCCCCAGGAGAGGGAATATCTTTGCTTATCATCAGGCTGTTCGGCTACAGCCGCAGGTTGCTGCTGTGCAGCTTGTATTGAATCTTGTTTCGCCTGCAGCGAGTCCTGGACTGCCTGCATCTGTTCAGGAGTTGCAACGACAATTTCTTCAGGTTGATTAATCTGAACTCCCATTGAGTTATATAATGAGGTCATCTCCTCCGGTGTAAATTCAATTTCTTGATTTGGATGAACAACATAGCTGGTGTGCCATCCGTCACTGGATTTATCAGTGCCGCCTGAAAATATAGGTGATTGATTGTTTTCAAGACGTTTCTGCTGAATTGCATCAAGCGCTTTCATTGTATGAATCCACTGCTCTGTAGAGATTTTCCCGTTTGTCATAACTGCATTTGGATTATCTTCTACAAGCTTTTTCAATGCATGAGTAATACCGTAATCTTTAACAATGACAATTTTTGTATTGCCTTGAACTTGTAAATCAGACATATTTTATTTTCCCCTAATTTCCCCTAAATTTTCCTTTTATATTATTTATAAAGATTTTTAATTTTGAAAATTTACAATTTAAGAGAAAATATAAAGAAATATTAAAGTCTTATTTACAAATTTAAGCCAGCTCAAGTCTGAAATATTTTTCTATAAGGACTTTTTTAAGTTCAGGTTCCTTTATGTATTTTTTGATATTCTGAAGATCACATGCGAGAGCGCAGGACATAATATTTGCACGGGATGCAAGAAGTTCTTCCATCATAAGTGCACTTTTTATATCTTTCAATGATTGCGGAGCATCCTGTTTAAGCAGAAGTCTTGCAGACCCTCCGTAAGATTCGACAAATCTTGTCTCTCGCAAATCTTTAAGCAGACGTGATTTTATATTCGGGTGCGATTTTAAATTTGCAGCCAGAAGCTTTACAATGTCAGCAAGATAAGAATCATCAAACGGAAGTTCTTCAATGCTGTCGATTCTTTCAAGGAACGATACAAGCTCGCGATAGATAGCCTGCGTTTCTTTTTGGCTTTGGATAGGTTTTAGATAATCAGCATAATCTTTTTCTAATATTGCTCTGTCCTCGGTTGACCATTCGTCTATGTGGAGGGTTTCTGTCGCAAAAGTCATCAGCTGATTTGTGTTCAGAAGCAGTAGACCGGAGTATTTATCAGGCAGTGAGGATAACAGCCGTTCTGTCATTGCCTGATCTGTAGCACGCATGACTTGCGGATATGCTTCATCAAACTGTTTATTTATTTCCATTGAAATTTTTCTGTAAGTTTCAGGCTGCATAAATCTTTTTTGTACAAATTCCGGGGCTTTTGCTGCAAATATAACAGATTCTTTGTAGTCCTCAACTGCAAGAGGGGATTTCAGCATAAAATTGAGATATCTGTTCTGAAAATTCCGAGGCAGCAATCTGACTTCTTCTCTGAGTATATTTGAAAACTCCTCATCAACTTTCATTACATAAGTATAAATTTCACCGTCATCACTTTCAAATTCATATACTTTAGCTCCGTTTTTAACAGCAAGCTCTCTGAGTATTTCATCCGGTGATTTTTCCGGTACTTCAGGAGTTTTTATATCAGCTTTTTCTTCAGCACCGGTGAGTGATGCAAAAAGCTCATCATACTCTGCCTGAATTCTGTCGTGTTCTTTCTGTTTTGCAATGCGGGCAGGTTTTATGGAATGCGCGTAATCAAGCAAATCTCTGAATTCTTCGTTATTGCCGTCAACGCCATAAGATTCCATAAATAATTTTATTGTATCTTTCATTGCTTGAGAGCGGATATCTCTTATTTGCGGGTCACTTTTCCAGTAATCTTCAAGTTTTGTTTTTTGAGATGCGCTCAGATTTTCATAATTTTCCCAGAAATCTATCATTTCTTCAGAGGCGTGAACTTTCTCCAGCACAACAGTATTTATTTCACCGAGGTATTTCATAACAAAGGATTCTTTAACGTCATCTCTGATGTTGCGTTTTTTGAATTGTCTTTTTGTTTCCTCTGCATTACCTTTACCATTGATTACTGCGTCTGAGAGTTTATCAATCTCCCAGTCTTTAACGTTATCAAACTTCTTTTTAACAGGGGCTGAAGAGGTTTTCTTTTCCTGATGTTTTTGGGGTTCAGTCATGATACGTGATTCAATAGCTTTTCTCGGTTTATATTCATACGGGAAATCAGCACGTGTTGCGATAAAAGATTTCCAGAATGCGGTATTGGGGTATTTAATACCGAAAGCTGAGAGGGTTCTGTAATCTATAGGGCTTAAACCTTTATAGCGTACGGAAATATCTTTTTCAAAATCCTTGTTGATTTCTTTTAGGGTTTTACCTTCAATGTAAATCTTTTTCAGAATATATAACCCGAGGTTATCCTGACCGTTTTTGAACAAAGAGTTATTTTCACCTTTCATAAGCTCAATTTCAGCCAGAACGCCGGTACGGGATTTTACAGCAGGAGTATCAGTCAGTGAGGTAAACAATTTTTCTTCCGGATAAAGTCGTTTAACTTCTTCCAGTGATTTGGCATCTTTCACATCGCCAAACACAATTTTCATCATCTGCGCCGGCGGGATATTTTGTCTGTCTTCGTAATCATCATAGAGATATTCTTTCATAGTATCAGGCATGCCGTTTCTGTTAAAATCCTGTTCAAAGAAGTTTGCAGGAGTTCTGAATAAGCGTGCCCCGAAAGTTATATTATAATCTTGATAGTACGGCGGGGTGTATTCTTTTATTGTATTTGTTGCGGTTGTATTCTGTTTTTTTTGTTTTTCGTTTAAGGGTAAGTGTGTGCGGGTAATTTGTATATTTGTTTTCTCTATTCTCATAAATAATGTCCTTATTAGTGTGTAGTGTTTATTTTAAAACAGAAACAAAATTTTTTTGCTAGCAGAGCAATATTTTTTATGATAAAGTTTACATAAAGTTAAATATGTATTTGGAGGATTGAGAATGTTCAATATAATAACAATCGGCAGCGCAACTATGGATGTTTTTGTTGAAAGTGATGATGCCAATATAGTTTCAGTCTGTACAAAGAATAAAAAATCAGAATTTATGAGCTACCCTTACGGAGCTAAAGTTGAAATTACCGATTTTGACTCTCAGGTAGGAGGCGGCGGTGTAAATACTGCTGTAAATTTCGCAAATCTGGGCTTTAAAACAAGTGTTATATGCAAAATTGGTGATGATATTTATTCAGAAGGGATATTGAAATCCTTTGAAAACAAAAAAAATATTGATACCTCAAACATAATTCAAGATCCGAATATAAGTACAGGTTTTTCTATAATTCTTACAAGTTTTCAAGGGGACAGAACGGTTCTCGCTCACAGAGGCGCAAATGCTCTTATCAAGAAAAATGATATAAATTTCGAAGCAATAAAGAATGCAAAATTTCTCTACATTGCCCCGATGAACGGAGACAGTACAAAAGTTCTTGATGATATAGTAAAATTCGCAGACGAAAATAACGTGTTTGTTTGTTTTAATGCAGGTACTTCCAGTATCAAACGCGGTTTTAACTACATTAAAAAAATTCTTGAAAGTGCTGAAATCGTTGTTATGAACAGAGATGAGGCATCCATGGCAACAGGTATTCTAATCAGACCTGATACCAGAACAGAGAAATTTTCGGAAGAAAAAATTCACCCTGATTTGAAATCTATATTTAATAAACTCAAAGTCGGCGACTCTCAGATTATCGTTATCACAGACGGTAAAAACGGAGCTTACGCTTTTGACGGTGAACATTACTATTATTGTCCGGTATTCGACGGGCCTGTAGTTTCCACACTCGGCGCAGGTGATGCTTTTGCGTCAACATTCTGTGCTGCTCTGGGCAAAACAAAACTCGATATCGGTCGCTCTCTTATGTATGCTTCTGTTAATTCTGCAGGGGTCGTTTCTGAATTTGGAGCAACGCAGGGGCTTTTGAATTTCAAACAAATTGAACAAAAACTTCAGGAAAGACCTGCTTATACTTACGAAATTCTTGAGTAAGCACCGGCAAGTTTTATGAAATGTAAACAAATCCCGTCTTTTTGTTTTTTATTGTATAATTTTGTTATAGCGAGTTTTAGGAGAGAAAAATGGGATATAAAATTTTAGCCAAAAAGGAAATTTGTCCGAACCAGTATGAAATAAAAATAGACGCTCCCTATGTGGTAAGAAATGCAAAAGCGGGGCAGTTT